>CACYQT010000033.1 GCA_902776645.1 uncultured bacterium
CTTTCAAAATCTCCTTGAGAAATTGGCCGGTGTAGGAGGATTTCACCTTTGCGACTTGCTCTGGCGTGCCTTGCGCGACGACGGTGCCGCCTTGGTTGCCGCCTTCCGGGCCAAGGTCGATGATGTGGTCGGCGACTTTGATGACGTCGAGATTGTGTTCGATGACGAGAATCGTGTTGCCTTGGTCGCGGAGCGTCTGGAGGACTTTCAGCAACTGCTCGATGTCGGCGACATGGAGGCCGGTGGTCGGTTCGTCCAATATATATAAGGTATGGCCGACAGGTTTGCGGGCGAGCTCCGTCGCGAGCTTGACGCGCTGCGCCTCGCCGCCGGAAAGCGTCGTGGCGGGCTGGCCAAGATGGATGTATCCGAGGCCGACGTCGCGGAGCGTTTCAAGGCGCGATTTGATTTTCGGAATCGCGTCGAAGACGTCGCAGGCCTGATTGACAGTCAGTTCGAGGACTTCATAGATGTTGAGGCCTTTGTAGCGGACGTTCAGCGTCTCATGGTTGTAGCGTTGCCCATGGCATTGCTCGCAAGGCACATAGACGTCCGGAAGGAACTGCATTTCAATCTTCTGGATGCCGTCGCCGTGGCATTCTTCGCAACGTCCGCCTTTCACGTTGAAGGAGAAGCGGCCAGGGCCGTAGCCGCGGACCTTCGCGTCCGGCGTCATGGCGAAAATCTGGCGGATCGTGTCGAAAAGCCCCGTGTAGGTGGCGGGATTGGAGCGCGGCGTACGGCCGATAGGCGACTGGTCGATGACGATCATCTTGTCAATGTGCTCCAGCCCTTCGATGGAATCGTACTTGCCCGGTTCGTCCGTCTTGATGCCGAGCTTCTTGTTGATGGCGCGGTTGAGGATGCGGTTGACGAGCGTTGATTTGCCGGAGCCGGAAACGCCTGTCACGCAAGTGAATGTGCCAAGCGGGAAGGTGACGTCGATATGCTTCAGGTTGTTTTCCGCCGCGCCGCGGACAGTGATGAAATGGCCGTTGCCCGGAAGGCGTTTCTTCGGTATGGGAATATTGCGTACGCCGGAAAGGAACTGCCCCGTGACGGAATTCTTGCATGCGCGGACTTCGTCCGGTGTGCCCGCTATGACGAGATGGCCGCCGTGTTCGCCGGCGGCGGGGCCGAGATCGACGATGAAATCGGCGGCGCGCATCGTGTCGAGATCGTGTTCGACGACGACGACCGTGTTGCCGAGATCGCGGAGGCGTGTGAGCGTCGCGATAAGCTTGTCGTTGTCCCGCTGGTGGAGGCCGATGCTCGGTTCGTCCAGAATATAGAGGACGCCGACGAGGCCGGAGCCGATCTGCGAGGCGAGGCGGATTCGCTGCGCTTCGCCGCCGGAGAGGGAACCGGACTCTCGGTTGAGCGTCAAGTAATTGAGCCCGACTGACTTGAGGAAGCCGAGCCGCGCGGATATCTCTTTGATAAGATCCTTGGCGATGGTCTGCTTGCTGCCGTCGAGCTTCAGATTCTTGATGAAATCATACGCGTCGTCGATGGACAGCGAGCAGAATTGGTGGATGTTCAAATCGTTGATGGTGACGGCGAGATATTCGGGCTTGAGGCGCGCGCCGTTGCAGACAGGGCATTTGACGAAGGTCATCTGCTCCTGCAGGCGTTCGCGGACGTCCTCCGACTCGCTTTCTGCGAAACGGCGGAGGAGGTTCGGGATGATGCCTTCGAAAGGCTTGCGCCATTCATGGAGACGGCCGTGCATATACGCGTCGAAAACGACGATTTCCGTGCCCGAGCCGTAGAGGAGGATCTGCCGCGTGGCTTCCGGAATGTCCTGCCATGGCGTCGTCAGGGAGAATCCGTACTGCTTGGCGAGACAGCGGAGATAGTGGTTGTAAAGCAGGATCTGGCGATGGCCGCCGCGCCGCCACAGGGGGATGGCGCCGTCTTTGATGGAGAGCGTCGGATCGGGAATGACGGCTTCCGGCGTGAAGACGAGCTTGGCGCCGATGCCGTCGCATTCCGGGCAGGCCCCGAAGGGGCTGTTGAAGGAGAAGTTGCGCGGGAGGAGTTCGCCGAAGGAGACGCCGCAGTGGACGCAGGCGAGATGTTCGGAGAGCTGCTCTTCACGCCATCCGCCTTCAGCGGTCGGATCCTCCACAAGAAGATTCAGACTGCCGTCGCCTTTTTTCAATGCGAGTTCGACGGAATCCGTGAGGCGCGTGCCGTTGGTCTTGCCTGTGACGAGGCGGTCCACGACGGCTTCGATCGTGTGGCGTTTCGTCTTGGCGATTTTGAAATTGTCGTCAAGCGATTTGATTTCGCCGTCGAGGCGGATGCGGACGAAGCCGTCCTTCCGGATGTTTTCGATGATTTCGGCGTGTTCGCCTTTGCGTCCGTTGACGTAGGGAGCGAGAATCATGATTTTGAGTCCGGGTGGCAGGGCGTCGATCTTGCGGCAGATGGCGTCGGCGGACTGCGGATGGATGACACGACCGCAGTGCGGGCAGTGCGGCGTACCGACATGGGCGTACAGAAGTCGCAGATAGTCATATATTTCCGTCGTTGTCGCGACGATGGACCGCGGCGAACTGGAGGCGGAGCGCTGTTCGATGGCGATGGCGGGGGAAAGCCCTTCGATATGATCGACCTGCGGTTTCTGCATGCGGTCGAGGAACATTCGCGCGTAGGCGGAAAGCGATTCGACATAGCGGCGCTGACCTTCCGCGTAGAGCGTGTCGAAGGCGAGGGAGGACTTTCCGGAGCCGCTGAGGCCTGTGATGACGGTCAGCGAATCGCGGGGGATGGAAAGGTCGAACCCCTTGAGGTTGTGCTGTTTGGCACCGAATATCTTGATGAATTCTGGCATGGTCGTGAAAAAATGCAAACGTCTCAAATAACTATATTAGGAAACCACGGAATGTCTGGAGCGGTCTTGCTGCATCCAAGACATTGATTAAGAACCACGAAAGGACACGAAAGAACACGAAAATTTTTTGATTGAAGGCACCACAGAATACACAGATTACACTGAATGCCTCGCCGCCGGGCCGATCATCTCCTGAAGATTTTTTGGGGGCATAATGGAACAGCATGCTGAATGGTCAACGGCTCCGGCGGCTCGGCGGTTGTCATCGCTTCGCGAGGCGGGAACGACATCATGCGAAAGCTCGAAACCATAACTATATACGAAAGAAAAATTTTTGCGAAAAGCAAGAACGAGAGTCTTGCCGTACAGGTTGGCAATAGCTGAAGCTTTTTGTTATAAATGGTTTGCGAATAAATGACATTCATCGTCCCCCCGCGATAAGGCTGTTTTTGAAAATCATGGATAAAGGTGAGAACCAATCACTTCTGGATGCGGCGGCTAGTTGTAGCCTTCGAAGAAACGAAGGCTTTCAGGGCTTTTCAGTTTCTGGATGGCGGAGACTTCGATCGCGCGGGCGCCTTGCTTGGTGATTCCGAGCAACGCCCCGATCTGCTGGAGGTTCATGGGCTCCTTCTCGTCCAGTCCGAAATGTCTGATGATGACGAAACGCTCGCGGTCGTTCAGATTGGCGAGCGCCTTCTGGATGGAGGCCTTCAGGGAGGCGAAGTCGGCCTCCGCGTTGGGCACCGGCGTGTTCGTGTCCGGAATGGTCTCCTCCAGTTGTTTGTTCTCTTCTGTCGTCGCCTGGAGGGAAATGGGCTGCTCCGCCATTTTCAACAAGGCGCTGACGCGCGACTGCGACAGTCCGACGACGTCCGCGATGGCTTCCGGCGTGGCCTCCGCCCCTGTCTCCTGCTGGATTTGCGCGGCGGCCGCCTTGATGGCGGAGATCTGCTTCAGCGTGCTGGCGGAGATGCGGATGATCCGGCTGGTGTTCGTCAGTGAACGCGTGATCGCCTGCGTGATCCAGAAGGTCACGTATGTGGACAGCCTGTTGCCCAGACGGTAGTCGAATTTTTCGACGCCTTTCATGAGCCCGAGATTGCCTTCCTGGATGAGATCCGACAGGGCGACGCCGTCGCGGACGTATTTCTGGGCGATGGAGATGACCAGACGGAGACTGCGTTCGACGAGAATGGAGGAGGCCTCCTTGCGTGATTTTTCGCATGCGTCCAGGCGGCTTTTGACGTCTGGCCAGTCGTTGTCGGAGATGAACTGGCGGCGGATATCATCCTGCTGGAGAAGCTGATGGCAATGTTCGTAGAAGGCGGGCCGCAACGATAGCGCGCTGATGATTTCATTGAAACGGGCCGTGTAGTCGCCGCCTTGCGGTAGCGCCGTCAGTTGGCCGATGACGAGCGGGAGCTGCGTCCGGGCGTACGCGGCGTCATGCGCTTCCGTCAGGTCGATGAAGTTTCCGATACGGACGTCGTTTTTCCGCGCGTCCAGTTCCTGCAGGGCATGCAGGACGAGCCCCGTGTGTTTTTTCAGCTCTTCGATGAAGCCTTGCGTCTGTTCGTGGAACTGCCGTGTGTAGTGGAGCTCCTCCTGTTCCGTCAGGCGGGGGTATTCGGCGATCTGCCGCATGTAGATGTCCTGCCCGCGTTTGGAGGACGACGTGTTTCCGGCCGATTGCTGGTTGTCGTCGGCCGGAAGCTGATTGGGATTTTCCGCGGGGGGGATCGTCACGGGAGTAGTTGGCTAAAAGGTTAATGCTGAGTGATTTGATAGAGGACGAGGCCCATGACGATGAAAATGATGATGACCATCGCGATGAGCGTCACCATGAGGATGTAGCCTCCTCTTGAGACGGAGGATTTCTGATGCATCTTGGCCTGGGCGATGGCGCTGGCCGAATTCGTCTGCATGCGGAAGGCTTCGACGAGCGTGACGGATGTTTCGGCCATGGTGATGACATCTCCCACCTTGATCTGGACGGGATCGGTCCCGATGACTTGCTCGCCGTTGATGAAGGACGGGTTGTCCGCGGCGGCGTGCCGATAGGTGATTCGGTCGCTCAAGACATTGATATATCCATGGATACGCGACACGTCCGGCATGCGGACGGTGATATAGTTGTCATTGGACGCGCCGATCGAGTTCAGACCGGGCCACAGGACGGCGCGCTGCGGGCCCTCCTCGCCCTCGATGTCCCATGAGATGTCATAGGGGGCGGGGCGGGCGGTCGCCCCGTAGCAGAGGAAGAGCTTGGTGAAACGGATGATGTCGCCTTCCTCCAGTTCCGTCGTGACGTATTTGATGCCGGACTTGAACATGCCGAAACGGCTTTTGTTGGTGACGGTCCACTTGTTGAGCATGCGTTCCATGACGAGATGCTCGCGGCTGACGGTGGTGTCCGCGATGCCTTTCAGGCTGACCGTGCATTTGGAGGAGCGTCCGATCGTGATGACCGGCCCCATGGTGGTGGTGTCAAAGGTGGCCAGGAGATTGCCCAGCGAATTGTAGATTCGGCATTCAGTCATAATCTGAGCCTCTGGTATTTACTTAAGGATAAGGGTGACCTTGATGGGGCGGTGGTCGGAGGCGACCAGTTCCTCGACGACTTTGGTTTCGGCGACTTCCCACGCCTGTTTCGGGAAGGTGAAGCAGTGGTCGATGGAGGAGCGCGGCTTGCCGGCGGGGAAGGTCGGCAGCGGCTTGTCGCCCCATGCGGCGTCCCACGTTTCCGCGAAGGCCTTGTAGGGGGCGGATTTGGGCTGGCAGTTCATGTCTCCGACGAGAACGGCGGGCTTGTCGAGCCCCTTGACCCATTCCGCGATGATGGCGGTGGATTTCAGGCGATTTTCATCGGTAAGACACAAATGCGTGCAGGCGAACACGAACGGCGTGCCTTTCGCGCTTTTCGCCTGGATGGCGAGCATGCAGCGAGGCTCATTGCCGGGTAGCGGAAGATGTTTCACAACAACGGCTTCCGGATCCTTCGCGATGATGGCGTTGCCGTATGCGCCGCCGGTCAGCGGGATGGACTTGCCGAAGAACGGCTTGTAGCCGGTCAGCTCGCCGAGCTGCGTCGCTTCGTCGATACGGCCAGACCGTTTGACGTTCACATCGACTTCCTGGAAGGCGACGACGTCCGGATTTTCACGTTTGACGACATCCGCGATGCGTTGCAGGTCAAGCTTGCCGTCAAGGCCTTCGCCGTGGTGGATGTTGTATGAGAGGACGGTGATGGTGTCTTTCATGGTTTCCTGTGCGATGATGGTTAGTGACAGTGAAAACAGGGCAATCAAGATAGGACGCATGTTTTTCAGACGTTGTATTTGTCAAGTTCCGCTTGGATTTGCTGTTTGATGAAATCGACGACGCCGTCGAGGCTGATGAGCTGGAAGTTCTTTCCGTCTTCGCGATGCTTGTATTCCGCCTGGTTGTTCGCCAACGTCTTGGGGGAGATGGTGATGCGGAGCGGGGCGCCGATGAGGTCGGCGTCCGCGAAGGCGAAACCGGCCTTTTCGCCGCGGTCGTCGTAGAGGACGTCGACACCAGCGGCCAGCAGATCGTCGTAGAGCTTCTGGCAGGCGGCCTGGACTTCGGGCTGGTTGTGGTTGAGGCCGATGATTTGGACTTGGAACGGGGCGATGGTCATGGGCCAGATGGGGCCGTGGTCGTCATGGCACTGTTCGATGACGGCGGCCATGGCGCGGCCGACGCCGATGCCGTAGCAACCCATGATCATGGGCTTCGCCTTGCCGTCCGCGTCCAGATAGGTGCAACCCATTGGTTCGGAATATTTTGTTCCGAGCTGGAAGATGTTTCCGACTTCGATGCCCTTCAGCATCTGCAGCGGCTGGCCCGTGACGGGGCAGGGGTCGCCATCGCGGACGGTCGCGATGTCGTCGACGATGATGTTCGCCTTGTACTCCGCGGGAACGTCGCGGTCGTAGTTGAAGTTGAGGCAGTGGACGTCCTTCTTGTTGGCGCCGACGACGAGATTGGAGGATTCGGCGGCGGAGTGGTCGAGGACGATGCGGATCTTGTCCGACGGCTTGATGCCGAGGATGGACGCGAAGCCCGGAACGGCTCCGGCGGCTTCGATCATCGCGTCGTTCGCGAATTCGATTTCGGGGGACTGGGTGATCTTCTTGAGTTTCGCTTCGTTGATTTCGAGATCGCCGCGGATGCAGGCGAAGATGAGCGTGCCGTCGAAGTGCTTGTAGAAGACCGCCTTGCAGGTCTGTTCGGGCTTGATGCCGAGGAACTTCGCAAGGTCGTCGATGGTCTTGCAGTTGGGCGTTTCGACCTCTTGGAGCGGCTTGGGCTCCTCTTTGACGTAGTTGAGACGGGAGGTGGCGATTTCGCGGTTGGCCTTGTATTCGCCGTTGGGGGAGACGAAGATGGTGTCTTCGCCGCAGTCCGCGATGGCCATGAATTCATGGGAGATGGCGCCGCCGATCATGCCGGAGTCCGACAGGATGGAAAGGCAGCGTTTGAGGCCGATCCGCTTGAAGATGCGCGTATAGGCTTCATGCTCCTTCGCGTAGTGCTCCTCCAGGGAGGCCTGAGACGTATGGAAGGAATAGGCGTCCTTCATGGTGAATTCGCGGACGCGGATGAGGCCCGCGCGCGGGCGGGCTTCGTCACGGTATTTCGTCTGGATCTGATACAGCATCGCCGGAAGCTGCTTGTACGACGTCAGTTCCGTTCTGGCGACCTGCACGACGGCCTCTTCGTGCGTCATGCCGAGGATCATGGCCTTGCCGTTGCGGTCCGTGAAGCGGAGAAGCTCCTGGCCGACCTTTTCATAGCGGCCGCTTTGCTGCCAGAGCTCTGCCGGAAGGACGACGGGCATCAGGATTTCCTGTCCGCCGATGCGGTTCATCTCTTCGCGGATGATGGCCTTGATCTTGTCTGTGATCTTGTAGCCGAGCGGGAGGAGGGTGAAGAGCCCTGTGGAGACGGGGCGGCAGTAACCGCCACGGATCAAATAGATATGGGAGATGGTCTGCGCGTCTCTTGGGGCTTCCTTGAGGCGCTGTCCGACGAGTTGGGAGAGTTTCATGGCTAGGTGTTTGGTAATTGGGATGTTGACGGGTGGTGTTTCTTTACCACTATAAATAATGTAAAATCGAAATTAATAATATAGTGTTTTTTTTCGTTGAGACAAGTTTTTTCAAGTCGGAATGACATGGAGCGGCCAAGCCGCAACCAAAACATTAAATTGGAACCACGAATGGACACGAATGAACACTAATGAAGAGTCCACAGAATACACTGAATAAACCAAAATGCCTCCCCGCCGGGCCGACAAACTCCTATGTGTTTTGTTTGTACATAATGAATTATTAACGCTGAAATGTGAACGGCTCCGGCGACTCGGCGGTTGTCGTCGCTGCGCGGGGTGCAAGGAATGTCATGCGAAAATTCTTTGTGAAAAACAAAATAATGGACGATGATGGGCATGGAGAGTCGCCAGATGGTTTTTCCGTGGAAAATCGAGCATATTTTGCAAAACGGACTATATTATTTGTTTTCGTTAATCTGAACGGTTTTCGATGCAAGCAATCCAGCGTGACCATTGGAGGTTCCATGTTCAATACCATAGAAGAATTAGCGGTTGATTTGGCCGCCGGCAAAATGATTGTGCTGACGGATGATGAGAACCGCGAGAATGAAGGCGACTTGATCATGGCGGCCGAGAAGATCACGCCCGAATCAGTGAATTTCATGGTCACGCATGCGCGCGGCCTCGTGTGTTCGCCGATGACGCGGGAGCGGGCGTTGGAGCTCGGGCTGCATGAAATGACGCGGAACACGGATCCGCTTGGCACATGTTTCACCGTCAGCGTCGACGCGAACGAAGGGACGACGACGGGCATTTCCGCATACGACCGCGCGAAGACGCTGTCGAGCCTGGCGGATCCGCGTTGCATGGCGGACGCCTTCCATTCTCCGGGCCACGTTTTTCCGTTGATCGCGCGCGACGGCGGCGTATTGGTTCGGGCCGGCCATACGGAGGCGGCCGTGGATCTGATGCGCGTGGCGGGGCTTTCCCCAAACGGCGTCATCTGTGAGATTTTGAACGAAGACGGCACGATGGCGCGGCTGCCGCAGCTGGAGGTCTTTTGCGAGAAGTGGGGGCTGAAGCTTGGCAACGTGGCGTCGCTGATCGAATACCGCCGCCGCACGGAGAGTCTGGTGGAGCGTGTGGAAAGCGTGAAGCTTCCGACGCCGTATGGCGAATTCGAACTGTATTGCTTCGTCGCGAAGCATGACGGCCGCGAACATTTGGCGTTGGTCTATGGCGAAGTCTCTGGAAAGGAAGATGTTCTGACGCGTGTCCATAGCGAGTGCCTGACGGGCGACGTCTTCCATTCGCTGCGGTGCGACTGCGGACAGCAGTTGGACACGGCGATGAAGCGGATCGTCGCGAACGGCAGCGGCGTGATCGTCTACATGCGGCAGGAAGGGCGCGGCATCGGCTTGGCCAACAAGCTGCATGCGTACCACTTGCAGGAGCGCGGGCTGGACACGGTCGATGCGAATCTTCGCCTTGGCTTCGCTCCTGATTTGCGCGAATACGGCATCGGCGCGCAGATTTTGAAGAATCTGGGCGTGAAGAGCATCCGGATTCTGACGAACAATCCGAAGAAGCTGGTGGGGCTTGAAGGCCATGGGCTGAGCATCACGGGGCGCGAGCCTCTGGTCATGGAGCCCGGCGAGTTCAACGAACGGTATCTGAAGACGAAAAAAGACCGCATGGACCATATGATCTGACCACTGCGCGGAGCTAAAAGCTAAAAGCTGAAAGCTAAAAGCAAAGACAGGTAATAGAAACGGGAGGGGCCCGCTCCTGCGGGAACGAAACGGGAGGGTCCCGCTCCTGCGGGAACGGTGGTAACAATTAACAATTGATAATTTTCGATATACCATAAAAGACAAGAGGTGAGCCATGAATGCAGAAGTGAAATCTTACGAAGGGAAACTGAATGCCGCCGGATTGCGTTTCGGCATCGTCTGCGCGCGTTTCAATGAATTTTTCACCTCCAAGCTGCTGGGCGGCGCGTTGGATACGCTGCTGCGGCATGGGGCGGCGGCGAAATCGATCGAGACGGCGTGGGTGCCCGGCTCCTTTGAAATTCCGCTGATCGCGCAGAACATGGCGGCGAGCGGAAAATATGACGCGATCATCGCGCTGGGCGTCGTCATCCAAGGCTCGACGGCCCATGCGAACTACGTGAACGCCGAAGTCTCGAAAGGCTTGGCGCAAGTGTCGTTGCAGCACAACATTCCGGTGATCTACGGCGTTGTGACGACGGAGAACATCGAGCAGGCCATCGAACGTTCCGGCTGCAAGGCCGGCAACCGTGGCTCCAGCGCCGCCGAAACGGCCATCGAAATGGCGGACCTGCTGCGGCAGATCAAGAAGTGACAACGGCGTGTTTTTACGGATCAACGGTTCTTTGACAGGCATGACGAAGGCGGATCGCCAGATCCGCGCATGATAGACAACAGGAGGCGACACGGTTTATGGACGGGAATCGAAAGAAGCCTGACGGCAGGTTGCAATTCCAGAAGGAGCGCTTTTTCTCGCGCTTTTGCGCTTTGCAGGTGCTGTTCCAGCAGGATTTCCAGCCGGAAATCGAATGGGACGCGCAGCGTTGGTCATATTATCTGTGCATGATTTCAGATGTTCTGGACGAACAGGAGGAGTATCTGCCGTATAGTCTGGAAAAGCAGTTAACCGAATTGAACGACGTGTGGAAACAACAGAAAGCGGCGGAGAAGAGTCTTCGAGATTTGATAAAAGAATTAAAAGAGTATCGTGTCAGGATCTACATGGTACATGAGGGTCTATCTTCCTTGGAGCAATTTCTGGACGATGAGAAAGAGATGTCAGATGAAGAGAAAGAAGCTTCAGAGGAAGATAAGATTCTTTCTGAAGAAGAGGTGGTGAAGCTGAAAGAGGCTCTTCATCAAGTCCACATGGCGGCTTTCAAGGTGGAAGAGAAGGCCGCCCGTCTGCTGAAGCATTCATGCCTTCAGTTTGCGCAACGTCTTGTCGATGGCGTACATGCGAAAAAGGAACAGATCGACGAGCAGATTCTTCTGGCCGCGAAGAACTGGCGGTTGGAGCGCATGGGCCGCATGGATCTGAATCTGATGCGGATCGCGGCGTTCGAACTGTTGAACAAGCCCGAACCGCCGGCGGTGCCTACGCCGCCGGCCACCGCCATCAACGAGGCGATCGAGCTGTCGAAAGTTTTCTGCCAGGCGGATTCGCGACGTTTCGTCAACGGAGTCTTGGACAAATTGCGCAAAAACAACCAAGGCGAGAAGACGGCGGCTGAAAACGTGCCTTCGCCTGAAGCCGTTCCAACGGAAAAGGATGCGACTGAAGCCGCACCTAAGGAAGAATAGCCGTTATTATTCATTGATAATCATTCCATGAGTTCAGAGTAGAAAGATGATAAAAATAGACTATATCATTCATACCGATCCTAAGGGCGGATATTGGGCAGAAGTTCCCGATATTCCCGGCTGTGTGACCGAGGCTGACACTCTTGAAGAACTGGAAAAGATGGTTCGTGATGCGGCCGAAGGATGCATTTGGGCATATTTGGAACAAATGCGGCAGCAGACGAAATAAAGCTCCAATACCAGCAAATCTCAATGAATACATGCCGTAGTCAGCTTATGAAGCCTGTTACTCCATGACAAATCATGAAGTTGTGGCTGGCGCATGGCTGGGTGTTGAAACACACCACTGGGTCGCATTTTATCTTTACGCATCCTGACAATCCGTTGGTTATTCCTGTCCCTGACCACAATCGTGATTTAAAACAAAGCACACAGTTGTCCATTATGAGAATCGCCGGAATCTCTCGTGACGAACTATAGTGAACCATGAAACAGGGGCTGTTGAAAAAAATAAACAACAGCCCCTTTTTTTGTCTCTAGACTCTGAAAGAATAATCTCGCCTGAAAAGCCTTTCATGCATTATGAATTATGCATTGAAAAAGCGACAACGTGTCGCCCTGTGGGCGGTTTGGTGTGGGTAAAGCTTATGTCTCTCGTCTCTTGCCAAAGCCATCTCTTATGAATGTTGATCATGAAACCGTAAGTTTTTGACGCGAGACGCGAACATTTTCAGACACGATGGATTTTTGGGGGAGATAGCTCCGTTCGCGCATGCCGCTTTTTGTGACGACATGGAAACAAAAAGGCTGTCGCATGCCATATAGGTTTTGCGACAGCCTGTTATAAATGGTGGGCCCAGCAGGATTCGAACCTGCGATCAGACGATTATGAGTCGTCAGCTCTAACCGCTGAGCTATAGGCCCTCATGGTCTTCCATTAATATGGTTGGAAAAATGGAATTGTCAAGCCGAACGGGCGGAAAGAAGTCATTTTGAAAGGGAAAAGTCGGCCTGATGAACAGGCAGGCTTGGTTTTCCTGCCTCAAATTATCCATTGATGCGAAAAAAATATTGGAAGTTTTCCAAAATGCATATAAATTGTAAGTTTTACGAAAAAACAACAAAATGGCAATAAAAGAACAAAGGAAACGAAAATGGTGAAGCTTGATTTTTCGAAGAGCGCCGACGGGCTGATTCCGGCGATTGCGCAGGATTACAAGACAGGCGACGTCCTGATGCTTGCATACATCAACGAAGAGGCGTGGGAAAAGACGCTGGCCACCGGCATTGCGACTTATTGGACGCGTTCGCGCAAGAAGATCTGGGTGAAGGGCGAATCGTCCGGCAATATTCAAAAAGTAAAGGAGATTCTCGTCGACTGCGACCTGGACACGGTCATTTTCAAGATCGAGCAAGTCGGCGGGGCGGCATGTCATGAAGGCTACCGCAGCTGTTTCTTCCGCAAGGTTGAGGCGGACGGAAGCCTGACGACGATCGGCGAACGCGTCTTCGATCCCGCGGAAGTCTATAAAAAGTAAGCGAGGCTTACTTTTTTAATGCTGAATGCTGAATGCTGAATGCTGAATGCTGAATGCTGAAAGCTGAATGCTGAATGCTGAATGCTGAATGCTGAATGTTTAATTTGTTATTATAAGGAAGAGATATCATGGCTGTATTGAAACTTGGTTTGCCGAAAGGCAGTTTGGAAGAGACGACCTTCAGCATGTTCAAGCGTGCTGGATACAATATCGATGTTCAGTCCCGTTCGTACTATCCGAAAATCGATGATCCGGAAATCGAATGCATCTTGATCCGTGCGCAGGAAATCGCCCGTTATGTCGAGATGGGACTGCTGGACTGCGGTCTGACGGGCTATGACTGGGTGTTGGAGAACGACGCGAACGTGACGCAGATCGCGGAACTGGTCTATGGAAAGGTTGGCCGCAAGCCGTTGCGTTGGGTTCTGGCCGTTCCGAACGATTCACCGATCAACGGCGCTAAAGACTTGGAAGGCAAGCGCATCGCGACAGAGGCGATGGGCATGACGAAGAAGTATCTGGCAAAGAACGGCGTCAACGCAAAGGTCGAATTCAGCTGGGGCGCGACGGAAGTGAAGCCGCCGCATCTGGCGGACGCGATCGTCGAAATCACGGAGACGGGTTCCAGCCTGAAGGCAAACAACCTGCGCATCGTCGACACGCTTTGCGAGACGACGACGCGTTTCATCGCGAACAACGACGCCGCGAAGGACGAATTCAAGCGCAACAAGATGGAGAAGATCGCTCTGTTGCTACAGGCTGTTCTGACGGCCGAGAACAAGGTCGGCCTCATGATGAACTGCCACGTTGACAATCTGGAAAATGTCTTGAAGATCCTGCCGGCCATGAACCGTCCGACGATTGCGCATCTGTCCGACCAGAACTGGTATTCGCTGACGACGGTCGTCGATGAGCACATTGTGCGCGACATCATCCCCGACCTGAAGAAAGCGGGCGCGGAAGGCATTGTCGAATACAACCTCAACAAGGTGATTCCGTAGGACTTACATGAAAGCATGAAGGCGCCATCTGCTTGACGGACGGCGCCTTTTTTAATGCATAATGCATAATTCATAATGCATAATTCATTCCATATAATAAAGGAGCAATAGATGCAAACATTTGCCGTGAAAGATCATGCGGATAGCTTTCTGCCGGAGGGCAAGACGTGGAAACTGGTCTGGCAGGACGAATTCGACGGAACGGAACTGGATCGCAGCAAGTGGGGCTTCCGGCTGAATTTCTGGGGGCAGCGTTTCAAGACGTATACGGATGAAGGCGTGGAGCTTGACGGGCAGAGCCATCTGAAGTTGCATCTTATCAAAAAGGGCGACGACTACTATTCGCCGCATCTCCAGACGGGCTCCCTGACGTACGATATTCCGAAGGATTCGCCGCGTTTCTGGCCGTTCGGCAAGATGGAGACGCCGCGTTTCATGCATCGCTACGGCTATTATGAAATCCGTTGCAAATTGCCGAAGAACCCCGGCTGGCATGCGGCTTTCTGGCTGCAGGCGCCGGGAATCGGTTCGCATCCCGATGCGCGTTTCGCGGGCGTCGAATGCGACATCATGGAAAACTACCGGCAGCACACGGAAGGAAAGATCATCGGCGGAAATATCTGGGGCGGTTATGGAAAGGACTGCCATGGGTCACGCCATTTCCAATGGGACTACCAGGAGACGGCGGATGGATGGCATTACTACGGTGTCGACTGGAGCCCGGCCGGATATTATTTCTATGCGGACGGACGGCTCATCGGCCGTGTGCTGCCGCCGGAACGGGCGGCGGAAGCGAACATGATGTTCGCCGAAGGAAGCAAACGGTGGCTGAAGGAAGGCAGCACGTCCATTGGGCCGGTTTCGGAAGTGGAGCAGTTCATTCTGGTCTCCACGGAATGCCATGGCTACCGCGGCGGGGGCTTCACCGCCCCTGCGGGTCATCCGTTCGGAACGCCTGCGCCGATTTTGTCGCAAGCGGTTCTGCCGGACTGGTTTGAAGTGGACCACGTGCGCGTGTTTGATGAAGTCTAGAAGCTCTAGAACCGCTAGAAGCTCTAGCGGCTCTAGAAGGCTAGGCTTCTAGAATTCTAGGATTCTAGAAAAGTATTATCTCTTCAATTCCCGCAAGGCTTCTTCCACATCATAAGCTTTCGCAGTGGGATCATGGGCGATACGGCGTGCTTCTTTAATGGCTTCCAACGTTTCCGCATTGGGGATTTCCTCCGTGATGGCGAAGGGAATGCCACGCACGCGAAGCGATTGGCTTATGAAAATATTCAGTGCCGTTGTGAGACTCATTCCAAGATTGCGGAAGAGTTCTTCCGCCTCGCGTTTTTTATCTGTGTCTATGCGGATGCTAAGGTTCGTAGTGGTGGGCATGGCAGTCTCCTATGGTTTATTGGTATAATATTATATATTAATTGTATGAATTTGCAAGAAAAATTCTGTGCAAATGCTATGCTTTTTCTCTTCCTGTTATGCAAAAGAAAAAGCCACGCCATTTGGGTGAATGGCGTGGCTTGGTGATTGGTATTTTCTAGTTTATCAAGATGTCGCTTCTTTCTTCTGGATCAACACGGCGACGACAACGATGAAGCCTTTGAAGGCTTCGCAGAGGAACGGATTGACGCCGACGAGATTCAGCAGGTTGTTCATGACGCCGATGATGAGCACGCCGAGCATCGTGCCGATGATGGAGCCGCGGCCGCCGGCCATGCGGGTGCCGCCGACGATGACGGCGGCGATGGCGTCCATTTCATAGCCGGCGCCGGCGTTGGCGTAGTCCATCGAACCGATTCGGCTGATGTTGATGATGGTCGCCATGGCGACGAGCGCGCCGGTGATCGTGTATACCCAGCGTTTGACGGCTTTCACGTTGATGCCCGTCAGTTTCGCGGCCTTTTCGTTGGAGCCGACGGCGATGACGTGGTTGCCGAAGACCGTCTTCTTGGAGATGACGTAGAGGAAGGCGGCGATGAGAATCCAGTAGATGATCGGCATGATCATGTAGCGGCCGAAACGGAGGCTTGTGAAGGCCAGAAACTCCTGCGGGAAGACGGGGGCCTTGCCCTGCATGAAGTACTGTGTCACGGAGCGGAAGACTTTCATCGTGCCGAGCGTGACAATGAAGGGCGGGATGCCGCCGTCGGCCACGAGCACGCCGTTGAGGGCGCCGAGCAGGGCGCCGAAGAGGATGACGAGAACGAAGGCGATGATGAAGGCCAGCCATCCCGTGATGTGCATCTGCGTCAGCCAGCCTGCGGCGGAGCTGTCCGTCAGCAGGAGGAAGAGGGCGCCGGTCATGGCGAGCGTGGAGCCGACGGCCAGATCGATGCCGCCGGAGATGATGATGAACGCCATGCCGAGGGAGACGATGCCGACGGACGCGTTGTTGCGCAGGACGTTGATCCAGTTGACGCAGAAGGACGTCCACCATGCGCCGAAGGAGTTGTAGTCGGTGCCCAAGGCGAGCGTCTGGAGGATGATCATGACCAGCAGGGCGAGTGTCGTGCTGAACAGCGGATTGGTGTTCCACTGTGTTTTAAACCATTTGAGGAATTTCATGTCGTGTCGTTGAAAAAATGGATTGGTTCCGCCGTGGCGGAAGGTGGATGGATTCTATATTAAATTGGCTCCTGTGGCGAGCTTCATGATTTCCTGTTCATTGAGTGCGTCGCCCGAAAGTTCGCCGGCGATCTTGCCGTGGAACATGACGAGCGTGCGTTCGCAGAGGCGGACGATTTCCTGCCCTTCGCCTGAAAGGACGATGATGGCGACGCCGCTTTGGGCGATTTTCTTGACGATTTCGTAGATCTCCTGCTTGGCGCCGATATCGACGCCCTGCGTGGGATTGTCGAGAATCAGGACCTGCGGTTTCGTATTGATCCAGCGGGCGAGGATGACCTTCTGCTGGTTTCCGCCGGAAAGCGTTGTGATCAAGTCGTTTTCGTCTGCGTATTTGATATGGAAGTCCGCGGCGTGCGTTGCGAAATCGTCATGCTGCGGGCCGTTTTGGAGGAGGAAGAATTTGCAGTAGCGTTTCAGCGTGGCGAGGGTGCCGTTGGTTTTGACGCTAAGGTCTGGGATGATGGCGTTTTCCTTGCGGTTGCTGGGCACGTAGGCGATGCGTTTTTTCCGCGCGGCGGTTGTGCTTTTGGCGTGGTATTTTTCGCCGTTGAGGAAGATTTCGCCCGTGTAGTCGGGCGTGTCACCGAAGATGGAGCGGAAGAGTTCGCTGCGGCCGTCTCCGAGGAGGCCTGTGAAGCCGAGAATCTCGCCTGCCTTGGCCGTGAAGGTGACGTTCTGGAAATCCTTTCCGCGGGAGAGGTTTTCGACGCGCAGGATCTCCTTGTCATGCTGCTTCGGTTCGGCTTTCTGCATGTGGGCGAGCTCGCGGCCGACGATGAGTTCGGAGAGCGTCTGCGTCTCAACGTCCTTCATGTCGCCTTCGGCGACTTTCCATCCGTTGCGGAGCACGACGTAATGCGTGCACAATGTCTTGACTTCGTTAAGCTTATGGGAAATGAAGATGATGTTGACGCCCTGTGAGCTGAGCTTGCGTACGAGTTCGAACAGAAGGGCGATCTCATGTTCGGCGAGGGAGGTCGTCGGTTCGTCCATGATGATGGTTTTCGCTTCGCAGAGGAGGGCGCGGGAGATTTCGACGATCTGCTTGTGGGAGGCGCCGAGGTCGCGCATATAGCTTTGTTCGTCAATGGCGATGCCGAGCGAATCGAGAATCTTGCGGGCCTGGGCGCGCATGGATTCGCGGTTGAGCCATCCGAAGGCGTTGCGTTCTTCGCGGCCGAGGAACATGTTTTCATAGACGCGCAGGTCGTTGACGGGGCTGAGCTCCTGGTGGATGAAGGCGATGCCATGGTCGATGGATTCGTTCGGGGAGTGCAGATGCACGGGCTGCCCGTCTATGACGACCTGCCCGCTGACCGGCGGGAAGAGTCCGCCGAGAATGTTCATGAGAGTCGATTTGCCGGCGCCGTTTTCGCCGAGGAGGGCGAGAATCTGGCCGTCCTGGACGGAAAACGACACGTCGTGAAGGACTTCTGTTTTACCGAACGACTTGAAAATATGGTCGAATTCAATCTTCATTCTTCAGAAAAATAAAACACGGCCGTGCGGCCCGCGTTCAAGTCGCGGGCCGCACGGATGCTTCCCAATGACTTTATAAGATTAGTACGGGGAGTTGGCGTCGAGTTCGGCGGCGCAGTTGGTGCGGTCGACGATGCGCGTCGGGATGATCTTCTTGGGGGCAGCGTCGATGCCGTTGACGAGATCGTAGGCGGCGTTGACGGCGTCGATGATCATGCTGGGGGCGTAGAGGGCGGACTGGATCCAGATCTCTTCGTTCTGCGGCATCATCTTGAAGTATTCCTGGCAGCCGCCACCGCCGGTGACGACCTTGATGTCCTTGCGGCCGGCTTCCTTGATGGCCTGCAGGACGCCGATGGAGGTTTCGTCGTCCATGGAGAAGACGGCGTCGATGTGCTTGTTGGCGGTGAGGATGTCCGCGAAGTCCTTCAGACCGTCTTCACGGGTGAATTTGGTGGCGCGTTCGATGAGCTTGAGGTTGGGGGCGATCTGCTTCACGGTGTCCATGAAGCCTTTGAGGCGGAGTTCGGAGACGGAGCCGGAGGTCGGGACCGTGAGGACGGCGACGGTGGCGTCTTTGCCGACCTTTTCGACGATGTACTTCGCGGAGGCGACGCCCATGCTTTCATTGTCGCCGGACACGAGATAGATGCCGTCGGCCTTCACTTCGATATCGAAGCTGACGACTTTGATGCCGCGTTTGATGGCGGCCGCGAACGGTGCTTCCATGCCCTGCCACTGCGGGAAGGTGACGATGGCTTCTGCGCCCCAGGCTTCGAGGTCGTCCAACTGCTGCGTCATCTGTTCGGCGGACTGGCTGGTCAGGATCTTGTAGTCGATGTCGGAGAGCTGTTTGCAGCGCTGTTCGGCAAAATAGGCGACGGCGGCGACCCAGCCGTGGGTGACGGCGGGGGCGAGGATGCCGATCTTGTGTTTCGTGCCAGCGGCTGCGGCCGCGTTTCCGTCGGCCTTCTTGCAGGAGACGAGTCCCACGCACAGCATCAGTGCGCAGATGCAGGTGAAGATTTTTTTCATGATTGGTTCCTTTTTGTTGTTGTGGTTTTTTTAGACAAAAAACATTACAAAATACAGAGCATCTACCATAAGATAAAAGAAAAATCGCATCTTACAACCCATTCGGGCGTTTTTTCGGCAAAAGAATGTGATGAAAAACGTCGATTCGGCATGGGAAAGCGTTTTTGCACGGCCTGCGGATTTGCGCATGGCGGTTTTACCATATATTATAATAAGGAATAAGATGAACCGAGAAACATCCGTAGAGAAGAAAAAGACCATGAGTGAACTGGAACGTTTTAAAAGTGTCGTCGCGAAACTGCGGGATCCCGAAACGGGCTGCCCGTGGGACAGGGTGCAGACGATGATGTCGCTGCGCCGTTATCTGATAGAGGAGGCGGGCGAGTATCTGGACGCATTGGAGGCGGGCGATTTCGACGCCGTGAAGGATGAGATGGGCGACCTGCTCATGCAGGTGGTTTTGAACTGCCGGATCGCGGAGGAGGAGGGGAAGTTCACGCTGGAGGACGTGGCGAAATCTGAGGCGGACAAGATGATCCGCCGCCATCCGCATGTGTTCCAAGGCGTTGAACTGAAGACGGAACAGGAGCGGATCGACAGTTGGGACAAGATCAAAAAGAACGAGAAGGACGACGGCCGCCGTTCTGCGTTGGACGGCGTGGCGCGGGCCATGCCCGGGCTGTCCCGTGCGCAGAAGGTTTTGGACAAGGCGGGCCGTGTCGGCTTCGAATGGGCGGACTTCAACGGCGCGATGGCGAAGGTGGAGGAGGAGCTTGCGGAAGTGAAGGAGGCGGCCGCGGCGGATGACGCAAAGGCCTTGGAGGAGGAGCTGGGCGATCTGCTGTTCACGGTTGTCAACCTCTGCCGTTGGAAGAATCTTCAGGCGGAGGAGGTCATCCATGGCGGCATCCGCAAATTCGTCGAGCGTTTCAAGAAAATGGAATCGCTGATCCATGTGAAGGGCTCGACGCCGGAGGAGATGATGGAGGCTTGGAAGCAAGCGAAGGAAAGATTAAAGCCTAAAGCTGAAAGCTGAAAGCGAAATGCGTAAGCAGGTCGGGAGGGTCCCGCTCCTGCGGGAACGTTGTTCGGGAGGGTCCCGCTCCTGCGGGAACGGTGGTTAGTGGTTAGTGTTTAGTGGAAAATAATCTATAAAATATAAGGAAATAATTATGCTGACTGTTCATGTGATTTTCAATGCGCATCTGGATCCGATCTGGCTTTGGCCGTGGCATGCGGGCATAGACGAAGCGCTTTCGACATGCCGTTCCGCCTGCGAACGTCTGGACGCGAATCCGGACGTCTGCTTCAGCCAAGGCGAGGCGTGGGTCTATCATCAAGTCGAACGGCTTGATCCGGGCCTGTTCAAGCGGATTCGCGAACATGTCGCGGCTGGGCGTTGGGAAATCATCGGCGGCTGGTGGACGCAGCCGGACTGCAACTTCCCGGAGGAGATCGGCATCCGCCATCAGATCCAGATGGGGCATGATTATTTTCTGGACACGTTCGGCCAGTTCCCTGAGATCGGTTTCAATCCGGACTCCTTCGGCCACAACGCGAGCCTGCCGCGGATCATGAACGAATTCGGCCAGAAAAAATACGTCTTCATGCGGCCGCAAGAGCATGAGAAGACGTTGCCTGGAAGGTTGTTCCGTTGGCGCGGCGTCGGTGGCGGCGAACTGACGACATTCCGTATCGCTCGTGCCTACTGCTGCCGTGAGATGTCGAACGATTTCCTGCGTGCATGCACGACGGAACTTCCTGAAGGAATTGAACATACGGCGTGTTTCTGCGGCGTCGGCGACCACGGCGGCGGCCCGACGGAGACGCTGATCCGCCAGATTCGCGAAATCGCCGCGGAAGCAAAAGATTTGAAGATTGTGTTCTCCACGGCGAAACGCTTCTTCGACGCGATCGCGGGGCAGGAGGACAAGCTGCCCGTCGTCGAAGGCGAACTGCAGCACCACGCCGTCGGCTGCTACACGGTCCATCGTGCGGGAAAGACGGCGTTGAAGGCTGCGACGCAACGGCTTCGGCAGGTGGAGACCGCCTTCGAAAACTATCCTGAAAGCAAGACGGATAGCGCGGCGGCCATGCTTCGCGACCATTGGCGGAATGTCGTTTTCCACCAGTTCCATGACACGCTTGGCGGCACATGCCTGCCGTCCGCCTATCGCCATGTGCAGAATGAACTTGGTGCGGCGGAGGAATGGGGCAACGCTTTGCTGAACGACGTCTTGCGTATCCGCATGCGGCAACTGCCCGATGACGAGCATCAGCGCATCATGCTGTACAATGCGTCGGACGTTCCATACGACGGCTGGATGGAGGTCGAGCCGTGGATGGGGCTGCGCGGCTGGCATGACGAATTCGGCGTGTTCGATGAACAGAACCAAGCTGTTCCTTTCCAGAAGATTCTGAACGAATCGCTGACGGGCGGCAACCGTCTGGCCGTCAAAGTGAAAGTCGCGCCCGGGCAGATCATGGCGTTGCATATCGATGACAAAAAGGAGGAAAAAGCGTTTGAAGAGCCTGCGTTCACGGGAGATGCGCATTGCATGGGCAATCAGCTCGGCGCGGCTGTCGCGTTGTATCCGCCTGAAATGATGGTCGGTTCATGGAGTTTCGCGCTGCCTGATGTGCTACTGTATCCGGACAAAAGCGACACATGGTCGCACGGCATCGACCGTTATCCGGACAAAGACGAGACGCTGCCGACGTGGGGCGTGCCGCAGGTGTTGAACGATGGCAAGCATGTCCGCGAAATCGCGCAGCGCGGCCGCATCGGCAACAGCGATTTACTGCGCCGTTTCCGCATCTACAGCGACACGGGGGCCGTTGAATTGCTGCTTCGCGTTGATTGGCAGGAACATAACAAAGTCCTCAAACTAGTCATGCCTGTTGAAGCAGGCGGCGACATGCGGACGGACGGCATCCCAGGCGCCCATATAGACCGTGCGCAAGACGGCGCGGAACGCCCCGTCCGCGACTGGACGATGGTCCCGCTGGACGCGGAGGAGAATTTGGCGATCGTCAGCCCTGATGTATTCGCGTTGGACGGCACGAAAGACCGCCTGCGGCTCACGTTGCTGCGCAGTCCGCAGATGGCCCATCACGATCCGTATCCGGGCGGCCGTCTGGACGGCCGCTATTCGGACCGCGGCGAACATGACTTCCATTTCTGGTTCATGGCCGGAGCGGATGTCACGCCCGAAAAACTGGATCAGTTGGCGACGATGATGCAGCGTCCGCTCATCACGGCAGATTACACTCGCGGCATGAAGCCGGTCATGTAAGTGGTTAGTGATTAGTGATTAGTGGTTAGTGGTTTTTTTGAACCGCGTCGCGGTGACAGAACACAGCCGCGGGTGCAACCCACGTGATTAGAACCGCGTCGCGGTGACAGAACACAGCCGCGGGTGAAACCCACGGGAGATTAATGTTTTTTGAACCGCGTCGCGGTGACATAACACAGCCGCGGGTGCAACCCACGTGATTAGAACCGCGTCGCGGTGACAGAACACAGCCGCGGGTGCAACCCACGTGATTAGAACCGCGTCGCGGTGACAGAACACAGCCGCAGGTGCAACCCACGGGAGATTAGTAGATCATGATTACGGAAAAATATTTCATCTATGATTTCGCCTGGATGTGCTTCCAGCCGTTGAAAGACGGGATGCGCTTCCGCGACGGATTCGTCTTCCGCTTCAAATTGAACGCCTTGCCGAAAAACGGCGATGTGCTTTTTGAAGTGCCTGGTACGCTGAAACTTTCGTGTCGTGACATTCCGAACGACGCGGCGGAAGGCGGCTGGGAGAGGGCGGAGAATTTCCGTTCGCTGCCGGAGGCGGACGGGCATTGCCGTGTCATGGAGATTGAAATATTCGTGGAGCAGCCGGACCATCCGAACTGGCAGTCGATGAAAATCGGCTTCCCGCTGTCGCTTTTGGGGGAGGATTGGAAAGAGCGGAGCATCGCCATGGCCTACACGAAAATGCGGCTGCAGATATTCATCGATGGCGAACTGGTCAACGAAAACATGCCTGTCGGCTGGCTGAAGGATCCGACAGGAGCGCCAATCGGGCCGGACAAGGCGTTTTTGTCTGGTTTTGAAGTGGCGACGGACATTGAGCATCTGCAACGCGTTGAACGTAAACGAACTTACGAAGGCTCCGTGCAGCATTACCTGCCGCGCGGTTTCAATACATGGGCGGGCGATGTCGTGACATTCTTCCATGACGGAGTCTTCCATCTGATTTACTTTCTCGACCGCCACCATCACGGCAATCGCTGGGGCGGCGGGGCGCATTATTTCCATCAGTTGACATCGACGGATCTGGTGGATTGGACAGACCATGGCCCGATGTTCGAACTGGACGAACCATGGCAGTCCGTCGGCACGGGAACGATGTTCCATCATAAAGGAAAGTACTACTTTACGCATGGATGGCACACGACGCGCGTCGTCCCGTGGGAGCGGACGGCCTCCGTGTTCATGGACCGTTATTTCAAGGCGCACGGGAAGATGCGTCCGTTTGCCAGTGATGAACTGTACGGCATGACGCTTTCGGGCTCCACCTACGCCGTCAGCTACGACGGCATCCATTTCACGAAAGTGCCGAAAGTCTTCAACACAGCGGAGAATCCGAGCATCTACACGAATCCGGACGATTCGCTGACGATGTACTGCGGCTCGGGCACATGGAAGGCGAAAGACATCGATTCCGACTGGACGCATGTCGATCCAAAGTTCCCGATGGCGGGGGCGCAACAGCCTATGCGCAACACGAACGAATGTCCTTCCTTCTTCAATTGGAACGGTTTCCGCTATTTGCTCATGGGCGTGACTGGCTTCTGGACGGCGAAAGGCGACGGGCCATTCGTCGATTCCGCCGCGGAAGGCCATGACATCTACGACGGCCTGGCCGTGCCGATGGTGGCGCCGTTCACAGGCAACCGCATGATCATCGGCGGCTGGCTGAGCGGCATCGGCTGGGGAAGCTGCATTGCCGTTCGTGAATTGATCCAGTATCCAGACGGTCGTTTGGGCATGAAATGGCCTGAGGAGATGGCACCGAAGACGGGCAAGACGCTGCATGAAGCGGCGGATACGGTTGTGACGGTTGGACGTCCTGTCGGTTACGGTTTTGAAGCGGGGCAGTCGGTCTATGTGGAAATGAAACTGCATGCGCAGGCGGAAGGTCGTATGGCCGTGAGACTTGCGGATGCGGAAAATCCTTCGCGGAGCTGTGAGTTCCAGTTGGATTTCGGCAAGCAGCGCATGCAGATTTCGCCTTGCGGGGCAGACGACGGCTTCCATCCGGAAATCCAAACCATCCGCGAAGGGCTTAAAACAATGCCGCAGGACCATCTGGGATGGGGCGTGAAAGCGTCGCACGGCATCCATGCAGGCAGCCAGAACTTCTGTCTGGAGAACGTTGACGTCTTGAACGGGACGTTTACATTGAAGATCATTATAAGGTATAGTCCGAAAATGCGCTGCACCGTCTTCGATGCGGAAGTGGCCGGGCAGCGGACGCTTATCTCCAATCGCGTTCGCCTGATGGCGAATGCCTTGCAGTTGGCGACGGATTCGCAGTCCATCGCGTTTGACAAGATTGAAATCAAAGAGTTGTTGTATTGATAATAAAGAGAATAGGAATGAAAAACATAATGATCAGTGTTTTGCTTTGTTCGTTGTGTGCCGTCGGGCAGGATTTGCGCAACCAGATCCTGTGTTCCGACCAGAAGACGCGCGATGTGTTTATCATGGACGCGAACGGCGACTGGTCGAAGCCGGAAGCGATCCTTTGGCATTGGAATCCGAAAGACGATCCGAACATCCCGCCGGAGCGCCTCAGGGCGTTCAATAACATGAGCGATTCGAAGTGCGTTTCCGACGGAAAGCAGGTATTGGTCGTGGCTTCCGGCGGCGGCATGGCGTTGATTGATGTCGCGACGAAGCAGAGCGTCTTCACGGCGTATCCGGGCGGCAACACGCATTCGGCGGAACTGCTGCCGGACGGGACGGTCATCACGGCCTCCAGCACGGGCGCGACGCTGAAAGTCTTCACGCGGATTGGTGACGAAAAGACGCCGCACAAGACGTTTACATACAAATTCCCCGGCGGCCACGGCGTCGTGTGGGACCAGATTCATGGTCTGGTGTGGGCCGTCGGCGCGGATGTATTGGTCGCCTTCCGTTACAATTTCGATGTGGAGAATCCACAACTTGTTCCAGTTCAGTCATTTGATTTGGGAAAAGGCTATTCCGGCCATGATCTCGTGCTGCTCAAAAAGGAGAACAAACTGCTGCTGACGGGACGTGATGTGAAGGAGTTCGACACGATGCTTGGAACATTCCGTCTGTTTTCGAACAGGCATCCCGTGAAGAGCATCAGCATCCATCCGGAGACGGGGGAGCAGCTTGTGCAGATTCCGAACGAAGAATGGTGGAACGACACGGTGATGCTGTTGAACGGCGACCGCAAATGGACGCTGCCCAACAAGGCGCGAATCTACAAGGTTCGATGGTTCTCTTTTTAATGCTGAATGCTGAATGCTGAATGCTGAATGATTAATGATTAATGATTAAAGCTCTCAAACAACTCTCCAGAATATCCAGAATATCCAGAATATCCAGTCATAATGAGTAAAAATATTTTATTTATGAAATGTGGCATAAAGCAGTTGGCGCTGCTGCTTCTTTTGAGCATGATCTCCTTGAATGCAAAGGATTTGCGCAATCAGATCCTCTGTTCCAACCAAGCGACGCGCGATGTGCTGGTCATGGACGTGGACGGCGACTGGTCGAAGCCGGAAAGCATTCTGTGGAAATGGAATCCGGAAGGCGATCCGAACATTCCGGCGGACCGTCTCAAACGGTTCAACCATATCGACGAGACGAAAGTCGTGAATGGCGGAAAACAGATATTGGTCACGTCGTCGACGGGCGGCATGGCGTTGGTCGATGTCGCGACGAAGCAGAGCGTTTTCACGGGGTATCCGGGCGGCAGTACGCATTCGGCGGATCTTCTGCCGGACGGGACGATCATCACGGCGTCCAGCACGGGCAATTTCCTGATGGTTTTCACGCGAAAAGACGGCGAAAAGACCGCCCACAAGACTTTTAAATTGACGTTCGCGGATGCGCATGGCGTCGTGTGGGACAAGCTGCTCGGTCTCGTGTGGGCCGTCGGCAAGGAAGCCGTCATCTGCTGCCGTTACAATTTCGATTACGAAAATCCGCAACTGACGATTGTGGAATCATTTCCGTTGAAGCCCAATCCGTATTGGGGACATGATCTGATCCTGCTGGAGAAAGAACGCAAACTGCTCATGACAGGACGGAACATGCTGGAATTCGACACGATGACGGGACAATACAAGCTGTTTCTGAAACGGAAATCCGTCAAAAGCATCAGCATTCATCCGGAGACGGGTGAACAGCTGGTCCAAATTCCGAAAGAGAACTATTGGAACGACACGGTGACGTTGCTGAACGGCGACCGCAAGTGGACGCTGCCGGGCAACGCGAAGATTTACAAGGCGCGTTGGTTTGCGTATTAAAGGGACATAAGGGACATTAGTTTCGGGAGGGGCCCGCTCCTGCGGGAACGATAGTTTGTGTTTTATGATTCATTAGGAAGTTTTATGAAACGGTTTGTCGGATTTGAAAAAGGCATGGGCATCGGCGGATGGTTGACGAACTACAAGCGGTTCAACGTCCTCCCGATGGAATGGCGCTTTCCCATCACGATCGGCGACATGGAGCATTTCGAGTCGTACATCACGCGGCGCGACGTCGATTACATCAAGTCGTTGGGATTGGACCACATCCGCATGGGCTTCGACCAAGTCGTCGTGGAGGAGGCTCCGGGCGTCTATCGTGAACGGATTTTCGAAATCATCGAACGGTTCATCGGCTGGTGCCGCGACGCGGGGCTGAATCTTGTCTTGAACATGCACAAGGCCATCGGCAACTACTGCGATATCCAGGAGAAGGTCCAACTGCTTGATTCGGAAGAACTTCAGGAACGCTTCATCGCCGTCTGGCTGGAGTTCGAAAAACGCTTCCATGGCCATCCGAAAGTGGCGTTCGAGCTGCTGAACGAAGTGCGGAACGTCGATCCGGAAAAATGGAACGTGTTGGCGAAGAAGATGATAGCGGAAATCCGCAAGCTGAATCCAAACCGCCTGATCATCATCGGATCCACCTGCTGGAACAGCCCGCATACCATAAAAGATCTGACGGGATACGACGACGACATCGTCTTCACGTGGCACAACTACGCGCCGAACGAGTTCACGCATCAGCGCGGCGTGCTGCAGGCTCCGCAGTTGTACTACAACCGCGACATGCCGTATCCATGCGACGACATCGAACGCTACCGCGATTTCCAGCGTGTCGTCCACGGCGCGAAGAACCCCTATGCGAACTATACACGCATGGACATCCAGTTTCTGAAAGACCATCTGGCTCCGGTCTTCCAATATCAGGCGGAGCATCCCGAACGCATCGTGTGGTGCGGCGAGTTCGGCACCATCCGCCATGCGAAAATCGAATGGCGGGAAGCCTACATGGCGGACATGATCCGGCTGCTCATCGAACATGAGACGCCGTACTGCGTGTGGAACTATCTTTCCACGCCGAACGACGGAAACCGCTTCAGTCTCGTCGACGACGACCGTCGCGAAATCCTTTCCAAACGGCTTGCGGACATCATCGCGGGGCGTGTGTAAAACAAGAGAAGTCATGATATGATACCGATTTACAGAACAGAAAAGACCATCCAGCATCACGAATGCGGCGCCGACGCGGCGTTGAAGCTGAAGGATATGCTGGACTACCTGCAGGATGTGGCGGGACACCATGCGGATGAATTGGGTGTGGGGCTCAACAGCTTCGGACACAAGATGTTGTGGGTGTTGTCACGTCTGCGTGTGGCGGTGGATGATGAACTGACGGTCGGCACGCCGTTCACGTTGGAGACGTATCCGACGGGCACGAACCTTTTGTTCGCCGTGCGTCAGTACGCGATGAAAAGCGGCGACAAGACGCTGTTGCGCGGCACGAGCTACTGGCTTCTGCTGGATGCGGAGACGTTCCGTCCGCTGAAGCCGCTGGACCATCTGCCGCCGCTGATTCGCGATACGGAGGACGGCCTTCAGTATTTCCGCGATCTGGGCAAAATCCAGAAGACGGAGGTGGCGGAACGGCGGCCGTACAAGATCGGCTGGAGCGACATCGACGAAGTCGGCCATCTGAACAACGCCGTCTATGGCCGTTTCATCTATGACGCCGTCGGCGAAATCACAGGCGGGACACCGCGCATCCGCGAGTTCCAAATCAACTACAACCATCAAGTGCTGAACGGCGAGACGGTGTTTTGCGGCGGCGCAAGACGCGACGACGGATGGATTTATGTCGACGGCCTTTCGGAAGACGGTAAGACCTGCAGCTTCCAGGCCATTGTGAAAGCGTGATCTGAATTTTTTACCATATATAAAAAGGAAACGACCATGAAAATCAATGTTCCGCAGATTCGTTCCGTTGACATGCTGCTGGTTGGTGGGACCCAGAGAGGCATTTTGGCCGCAATGGCTGCCAAACGTCTGGGCCATAATATCTTCTGCATTACGCCAGAGCCGTATTTCGCGGAATTGAGCGCCTCTCATTTTGATTTGCAGGGCAAAGACAATCCGATTTGGAACATTATCTTCGCCAATTCAAACAATCCGACGCCGATGGAGATGAAGCGGAAAGTCGAACAGCTGTTCATGGAAAACGGCATCGATTTCCTGTATCAAGTCAATCCCGTCTGCCCCGTCTTCGATAACGATGGCAACATGGCGGGGCTGATCGTCGCGGACCGTTCGGGTTTCCAAGCCATTCAGGCTAAAGTCATTGTGGATGCGACGGAGAATCATCTGGTCGCAAGATGCTGCGGTGTTCCGATGACGCCGTTCAAGGCGGGATTCCGCAAAGTGATGCGTTTTCAGCTGAATGCCGCCAATGGCGCGAAAGTCGAAAAACTGCCGTTGGAATACCAGCTGGAAGGAAAGGACGTTCCGGTTTTCAAAATCTCGGAATGGATGGAGGCGAAGGACGCGTCGGATGCTGAACTGGCCCGCGTGGAGGTGGAGGCCCGTCTCCATACGTGGCATCCGGACATGACATACGGTTCGGACGTCTCCATCATCGACGCCCTTCCGAAGGTCGTTGACGACTACAAGCCGTCCATCCGCATGCCGCTCTTCATGGCGGACCGTCTGGATGGTGAAGAATTGTACAGTGCCTTGAAAATGATCCCCTTCCGCAATATGGCGACCACAGGCCGCAAGCCGTGCGGCTGTTCGTCTGAACTTGTCAGGAAAGACACGTTCTTCCGTTTCCACGAGTGCCCGACGGTGCCCTTCGACTTGGATACGTTCCCTGTCGACGAAACGGTGGACGTGCTCGTCGTCGGCGGCGGCACGGGCGGCGCTCCCGCCGCCATCGCGGCAGGACGCGCGGGCGCGAAAACGATGTGCATCGAATCACTGCACGATCTCGGCGGCATCATGACCGTCGGACGCATCGCGGACTACTATTTCGGCAACCGCGTCGGTTTTACAACGGAAATTGACAAAGGCATCATCGCGATGGCCGGCGAGAACAAGCATGACATGAAGCGCGGCCATAGCGACATCGAAGCGAAGAAGGCCTATTTCCTGAAGGAAGTCCATGACGCGAAGGTGGATATGCGCTTCGGGACGATGGCCGTCGCCACATCCGTAAACGGAAATGCCGTGGACGGCGTGCTGATGGCGGGGCCGTATGGCATCCGCCGTGTCGCCGCGAAACTCGTCATAGACGCGACGGGCAACGCCGACGTCGTCGCGGCGGCGGGCGGCGAGACGGTCATGGCCTCCGCCGAAGAACCCTCCGTCCAGGGGGCGGGGCTTTCGCCTGTGCGGCCCGGATACAGCTGGAACACGGACTTCCAGTTCATCTGCGACCATGACATTCTCGACTGCACACGCAGTTTCGTCATGGCCCGTGCGAAATTCCGCAAGCAGTTCGACGTCATTCAGATCCAGAACACGCGTGAGCGCCGCCGGATCGTCGGCGACATCGTGTTGCAGCCGTCGGACTTCTATGCGAACCGAAAGTACGGCGACACAGTCGTGCAGGCCATGAGCAACTTCGACACGCATGGCTTCGTCGTCCATCCGATGTTCATGCTGCAGCCGCCGACGCATGACGGCCATTTCGCCAACGTGCCGTTCCGCGCATTGTTGCCGAAAGGCTTGGAAAATATTGCGGCGACGGGACTTGCCGTCAGTGCGCAACGTGACTGCCTGCCGCTCATCCGCATGCAGCCGGACGTGCAGAACCAAGGCTACGCCGTCGGCTACGCGGCCGCCATGGCGGCGCGGGAAGGCAAGACGTTCCGTGGAATCGACATGCGTGAAGTCCAGAAGCATCTTGTTGAAAAAGAAATACTTCCGGAAAGCATTCTGGAAGAGTCGGACGATATTCCGGGCGTTCCCGCCACCGATCCGCACTACGAACTGGCCACGATTTTCATGTCGCCTGAAGAAAAGCTTCCGGAATTGCAGGCGGCCTATGACAAGGATCCGTCCGACGTCAAGACGGCCATGATTCTGGCGTTCCTCGGCGAGAAGCGCGTCAGGGAGACGATTGTGAAGGCGCTGCATGCCGCCAAATGGGACGAAGGCTGGAACTACCGCGGCATGGGGCAGTTCGGCATGTCCGTCAGCATGGTCGACTGCATGCTGTTCGCGTTGACGGCGATTGGGGGCGACGCGGTGGTCGTCCGGGAGAAGTTGGCGGATTTGTGGCCCGACCATGAATTTTCGCATTTCCGCGCTGTTTGCTACGCGCTCATGAAACATCCCGATCCGGATGCCGCAGGCTTGCTGGAGGAAATGCTTCGCACGCCCGGCATGAGCGGCTACGCCATCAAGACGCTGCAGGACGCCATCCGTGCGAACCGTCGCGAAGTCAATGAAACGACCTATCGCAACTGCCAGCTGAAGGAATTCTATCTGGCGAAAGCGTTGCAGGCCTGCAGGCCTGGCGATGCCTTGTCGGGGGAAATTCTCGACGGCTACCGCCGCGGTCTGATGGGATATTTCAGCCTATACGCATAAAAAATCGGCGGAATGAATTGCAAAAGCCAGAAGTCATGCTAATTTAAGGATTGTTGCAGACAACATGTGCGACTAGCTCAGTTTGGTTAGAGCGCTACCTTGACACGGTAGAGGTCGGCGATTCGAGTTCGCCGTCGCACACCATATAGAGGCCTCGGATGACATCATCCGAGGCTTTTTTTGTGTTTGGTGAAAGGGACAAAAGGGACAAAAGCGACGAAAAGGATAAAATCCTAGCGGATGAAAACCGAAAATCCTAGCGGATGAAAACCAAAAATCCTAGCGGAGAAAACCGAAAATCCTAGCGGATGAAATTTGAAAATCCTAGCGGATGAAATTTGAAAATCCTAGAGGATGAAAACCGAAAATCCTAGCGGATGAAAACTGAAAATCCTAGCGGATGAAAACCGAAAATCCTAGCGGCTGAAAACCGAAAATCCTAGCGGATGAAATTTTATAAGCCATTTAATTACATATAGATGTTATGGATATTATTTGTTTGCTTTTTCATCCTGTTTTCCCATGAGAATATCGCATTCTGCGGCGGCACCATGGAAGCGGTATTTCCCTGGCGAGAATTCAACGGTATGGCTATATTTTGACATCATGCCGGATGGCAGTTTCTCTCCTGAAATGTCGGCGGTTCCGCCATCGCGAAGCGGTGAGACAAGAATCATGGCGACGTCGCCTTGCGGTGATTGCAACGCGGCAACATCCACACGGCCTTGCGTGGTTTCGACATGGAGCGGAATGTGCGGACGATCGGACAAGATGAACGGTTCCAATGACTTGAGCGCATCTCCCATCTGACATAACTCTTTCCATCGTTCATCATAGCGGAGTGCCTCATGCGATTTGCGGAGGTCGAAATCCGAATAGAAAATGAAGCCTTTTGCCCCGTGGATGGCATGGAGCAAGGCCATGGCCAGCGATTCCTGCGCCGTTGGACAGCGTGTCGATTTGAAGAAATCTTCTGCGGAGACAGTCGCTTTGCTGTTGTACAAGGCGGCGTTGAAAGCCTGCGGGACAGCCCAAAGCGCCATGGCACCGTTGGTTCTGAGCACCGCTTTCCGCGTATCGTCAAGGGCTTGCGCAACGGAGAGGATTCCGCTGTCCTGTCGAGAGTTGAGCGGATATGGATCGATTCCGAGCACGTCGTATCCGCCGCCGAAGTAGGGGATGTCCGCATAGTTGCAGAAGAGCGCCCATGTGGGATGGTCCGGATCCAGACGGTTGATCATGCGTCGTCGTTCCATGATTTCAGGCAGCATGTTCTTCGGCATTTCGTCGGACGTGTACCATGCGAGAATGGCGGGATGGTCTTTCAATGTGTTGACGAGCAAGGCGGCGGCGTCTTTGTTGGAGCAGTTAAGATAGGTGTTTTGCTTGTTTGACGGATACAGATCTTTCAGGGAGTAGATGACCATGATACCTGCGTCACGGCATGCGTCTAGCCCTTCGCGGACGGCATCCATTCCGTTGAGTTTGGTATTTGGCAGACGCAACCCATTGTACGGCATGATCGTGTTGAATGACGACTTGGACATGACTTCAAGGCTGCAATTCAAATCGTTGGCGTTCTTCCAATTACGTGTGATTCCAGCGACGAACCATCCCAATGGCATGAACGGTTTGCCATTGACGATACATCGTCCAATGGAATCGATATATACATGGGATGATGTTGTATCTTTTACGGTGATGGGATAGGCGAATTTCGGATAATCGCCGTCATCGGAAATCGGCCGCATTTCCAACGTATAGTCGCCTGTTGGAAGGCGATCTGTGGACAGTGACGCATGGCCGTCGTTCACGGAAGCCACGCCGTGAAGGATGCTTTGTTTGTTATCGTTCAACCAGTTGAATTCCAATTTCGGTACTGTCATGTCACCAGACACGAAGACACGCACGTCCAGTGGTTCGTGGCCGTAGATGATTGCATTGGAATCATTAAGCGGATAGACATTGCTTTCGCCGATGATTTCCTCCAATGAAAAATCATCGAAATAAACGACGCCCTGCGTCCCGTTGCGAAGATAGGCCAGCAACATGAACGTAAAGTCCGGATTGGACGGCGCCGTGAATTCACCTGAACAGCGAATCCATTCATTGCCAGTCGTTTGGATCAATTTCAGCATGGTGAAACTTGTCCATGCGCCATGGGAATACCAATCGACGCTGACGGCCGCGCCTTCGCCTGGCAAGGTGCCGTCGATTTTCATCCACCAGTTCAGCCGATAGGCGCGGCCATGTTTCAAGGTGATTGGACGCGACATGAAATGGTACTGCGGTTTGGTCCGTTCGCATTTCAGGGCCATGCCGCCGTCGCGCCCCCATGGGCCGACTGCATATTCGTCAGTCAATGGCCATGCGGAGAGATGGTCGTCGAACGTGCCGCCGGGGAGGGAGGCGGGGCGGCTGGAAGCCGCCATCAGATGTGCGGATGAAAAAGTCATCGTCAATATCCATAGGATAAAAATGCCAATGTGTTTCTTCATGGTAATTTTGAGAAAACGGTATTGAGAGCGCATCATGGCATGGGCAGTCGGTTGCTTGCTGGGGACAGAACGGCCTTGTTGAAAGGCTAATTTAGTCAGGGAAAAAGAACTTTCAAACGGTGGGGATGGAATAAACAGGGAGACGGCTTCTTGACACGTTCCTTACCATATATTATGATAAATGAAATTGATTTGCCGCTGAATAAAACTCATGGAGACACCATGTCTGAAACGTCTTTTCGCAAATTCCTCTGGATGGAGCTTATCGGTTTTGACAATCGGCAGACGGATTATGGCGTCGGAGAATTCCTGTCGCGCATGCCTGTACGGCCGGAGGTCATTTCCATATTGATATGGAATACGGATCTGATCCATTCTCATCATGGATTGGCGGAAGACGGGCCCATCGGGCTGAAGCATTGCGCCTACCATGCGCGGCCGCGCAATGAAGAGCATGACATCCAGAACTGGACGCGTTTCCAGTTGCGCGGCCTGGTGAAAGAACTCCAACAACATGGCGTCCAAGTATATGTGAGTTTCTTTGATCAGCTGATGTCGAAGGAGACGCAACGGCAGCGCGGCCTGCCGGATACGGATGAATGGATCGACCACCATCAGGAGGTCCGCTATATCGATTTTCTCGGGCGTCCCACGTCGCTGTGTATTTGGAAGCACATCAGCGACGGCACGCTCTATGAAGACTTCTTTGTCCGCCAGCTGGAAGCGTTCATGCGGGATTACGGTTTCGACGGCCTGCATGGTGCGGACGGATTCGGCCATCCGCGCGAATGCATCGCCTATGCGGATTTTTCCGACGACATGGTCGGACAGTTCATGGCGGATTCGGAAGTCGCTTGCCCGAAAGAACTTGGCTTGACGGAACGCGCAAAATGGATATTGGAAAATGCGCGAAAGGAATGGACGGATTTCCATGCGCGGCGGCATGCGCAATTCTGGCAGAAGACGATCGCCATGCTTAACCGCAACGGCTGGGGGCATGCCATCAATTCCTGCTGGACACGCGATCCGCTGGAGGCGCGAATCCGCTACGGTGTCGATGTGAAGCTCATGACGGAGGCGGGCGTGCGCCGCTGGATCTGCGAGGCGAACGCCGCCGCATTGGAACTGGAA
>CACYQT010000034.1 GCA_902776645.1 uncultured bacterium
CGCGTCCTTCATCGGGTTCGTCCCTGCCGATGCGCCTGAATTCGTGCTGCTTGTCACGTTCGTGAACCCCAAGCCGAAGAGGCATGGCGGCACGATCGCAGGCCCTGTCTTTTCCAAGATCGGGGCCCGTACATTGGAATATCTCCAAGTCCCGCCCGATAGACAAGATGATTTCGCTGAACAAAATCAGCTCTTGCAAAACCAACAACCAACCACCAACAAACGTTAATATCCATAAAACTTACGTTTTTTTTCAAAAAAACTCGCCTTCTAGCTAAAAAAAACACCATTCTGTGCTATTTTAAACGTTGCTTTATTGGAGATTGCGTAATCTCCGTTCTTTGAAAACCAGGAAGCCGGCCAGCCACAGCCAGTGGAGGACCGGCAAAGGCACACGACTCGGAATAGAGCCGGCACCTTGAAACCACTAGCTTCAGCGCCAAAAACCTCTGCCCACCCGTTGTGGAGTATGTGAACTACCTGTTGCTCAGCGCCTGATGGCGGGAATGTGCTTTGTCCTTTCCTGACGGCGACTGGTTCGTGGTTGCAAAGTGATCGGATTACATAGGATGCTACAGAGGTAGCCCCGGGCCGCCATCCTTGCAACATGAAAAATGGGTTGCCCTACCCGTTCATGTAAGAAGGCTCTGGCGGCCTGACCCTGTGCCTTTCACCTGGGTGTTTGCGCAACGCAACATAAAAAAGGCGCGCTCCGTGTAAAAACCACGGAGCGCGCCTTTGTGTTTTCCATGAGCCATAAATCATCCGCCATGGGCATTGATCTCCAGGCTCTTGGGCTGAAGATCAATTCCAGGCGTCGTTGCCCAGAAAGCCCTGCTGGTAGTAGACAGGTTTGCAGCCATGTTCGTAGGCTGTGCGGGCCGCCGTGTCGATGCGCAGCAGGTGGTCGGGAATATAGTTCTTGTAATACGGGAAGGTGTATTGCTCGTGGGAGCCAAGGCCGTAGCATTCGTTGCCGAATTTCATGTTGAACGACTGCTCGAAATTGGCCAGGATCTGCTCCGGCGTATAGCTGTTGCAAAGGCAGTTAGCGCCACGGACGAAACAGCATCCCGCGTCGAAGTTGTAGAGCGTCCGGTAGCAGTAGAGATAGACGCCCTCCTCCTTCGACATGCCGTAGCCGATGTCCGCCACTTCGGACAAATCAATATCCAGATCCGCCACAGTCGGATCGAGCCCTTTCGCAAGCGCCGCATCACAGGCGGGGCCGACGCCACGCCATCCCGCGCTGAACACTTTCATGCCGTTCTTCGCAAGCGCTTTCACGCAATCCCAGCTGCAGACCGCCCAATGGACGACTGGCGGCTGAATGAAGGTGTCCGGCCCGGCGAACCGTTCGATTTCGCCTTTCACCAAATCAAAATCCTTCAACAGCTGCGTGCTGCTGCCGGGGGCTTCGTAGCAACGGTCAGGAAACTCGCTGAAGGCGTGGAATGAAAGCTTCAGCCAATCCGCATTATCCTTCCATTCGCTCTTGTAGATGTCCGGAAATTTCGAAAGGGTGAACGGATGGTGGTCATTGCGGTAGAAGCAGTTCAAGGTGAATTTCGTGCCATAGCGTTTGTGCGTTTCGGCGAGCCCCTTCAGATAGAAATGGTCGAAGAGCGATTTCGGACGGTCATGGGCGATGTCCGTCAGGAAAAACGAATGGTCATCGATGTAGAAGTTGCTGCGCAGGAAGGACTTCTTGTCCCACAGGACAGTGATTCTGGCCTGCTCGTCACCGAAGGATCCGCTTCCCTGTATGACGATATCGTTGAATTTCGAAGTCAGCTTGACTTTTCCGCTGAAGGACCTTCCCTTTCGTTCCGCCTCGACGCCATTGACGGTGACGCGGTTGCCGACGCTTGCGACGCCGCGGACTTCAATGGTCAGGCTATTTTCATCCTCCGTGCCGTGGTTGTGGTTGAGAATGGCGCCATGCCGTGGAAAATGCACATTCAACATCGCTTTCTCCTTTTGTCACTCATGAGATTATGGATGCAATCTGCCGCTGTCGCGGCAGTGGTCGCGCAGGAGCGCGCCCTCCATGGTCATAAAAACAATCCGCTCCGCGGGGCGGAAGGCTCCGCGGAGCGGCGTTCAGGCTTTTATCGTCAAGCCATAGTCGTAAGCTGAAAACTTACTTCACATAGATGTAGATTTTGGCGGAGCTGTATTCCGCGCCAAGATTGCTGCGGAACGTCCAGTCCGGATGATCGCTCTTCGTATTGTTGCCGATGCCGAAGTCCGCATTCAAGCCTTCGCGATGTTTGTTGAACGCAAACAGTGTCTGGCGTTCCTTGAACAGATGGACCTGCATGGAGCCGTAGCCAAGATCATCGTTGCTTGGATCGTCGCCGAAGTCGTAATTGTTGCCGTTGGCGCCCGGAACGCTGTACTTGTTCTGCGTGCCGTAGTTGGAGCGCCAGAATTCGATGTTGCCCTGTGCATGGGGGCCGTTCTTGATGCCGGCGACGTTGCTCAGAACGATCAGATTGTTCACGATCTTCGCTTGTTTGAAATCAAGTGGCAGGCCGATTTCCTTCACGTTGGCCGTGAAGGCGTCCATGCTGACGGCGAGCCACTGCTTCGTGCCGTCCTTCAGCGTGGCGTCCACATAGTAGCAGACGCGGCTGAATTTGTCGATATTGGCGCTGTTGTCCGTCAGGTAGTTGGCGGTTCTGTCTGCCTTCAGGGCTTTCATGAGGTCGACTTCATAGACGAGCTTCTGCTCTTTGTCGATGAAGGCCTTGACTTCCTCCTGCGTCGTCTCGACGCCGCAGCGGAACGCGCCGAGCGGCAGGCCGGCCTCGTTGAAGAGGTTGCCTTCGTTCAGCATGTGCCACATGTAGCGCAACGCCTTCGGCGTCGCGACTTCGGGGGCGCTGACGATCAGTTTCGCGCCGTCGATCTTCGCATCGGCGGGATAGTAGACGCCGTTGACGCCCGCGACGGTGAAGTTGCGGATGGCTTCGTTGTTCGTCGTCTTCCAGCTCTCGATGTTCTTGAACGTCAAGACGAACGTATTGCCGACGATTTCGAATTTGTCCAGAAGCGGCGAGTCGCACTTGATGTCTTTGCGACCATAGTCACGGTTCAAAGCCAACGCGGCAAGACGCTTGCCGACCGTCAGTTTGTCATGCGGATGGATATCGCCAAGGTTGCCGACATCGTTGATAACGGCCATGCCGGCAGCGGGGGCGTTCTCCAAAGCGAATTTTTCCTGCGCTTCCCAAATGAGCGGCAGCAGTTCGGGCTGGCTGCCGTAGTTGTAAGGAGCCAACTGGACAAGATAGAACTTCATGTCGGGGTTCTGGAAGACCTGTTTCCAGCCGTTGAAGAGAGCCTGCATCTTGTAGAAATAGAACGAACCGTCGCCACGGTTGGAGCAGCCCTGATACCAGATGGCGCCACGGAACGCAAACGGAACGAAAGGATAGATCATGCGGTTGTAGAGGACGGTCGGCTGCTGATGCGCGCCGTTGCCTTCACGCCAGATGAGTTCCGCCGGATACGTGGGCGGCTTCGGCAGGTCTTTCTTTTCGGCGACGGCCTTCTGGAAATCCGCCAGCCACGCATTGTAGTCGGCGACGACTTTGGCGGACGTTTCCGCATAGTCCTTTGTTCCAGGGAGTTTGGCGTTGACGTTGTGGGCCAGCTGCTTCAATTCGGGAATTGAGTCGAAGCCGCACGGCGGCGTCCACGGCTCAATGAGCGTGCCGCCCCAGTGGGACGTGATCAGACCGATTGGAATCTTCAGTTCGCGCTGCAGTTCATGGCCGAAGAAGAAAGCACAGGCGGAAAGATCATGCGTGTTGTCCGCCTTCATCTCTTCCCATTTCATCGGGAAGTCCGGGCGGGGCAGCTTCTCCCAGCCGTAGGGGCGCATCTTCGTGAAGCGGATCAGGCTGTTCGCGCCTTCCGCGCAGAACTTGTCGCCGTCGATGTTCCGCCAGCGGGCGTTGCTTGTCCACATCGGCATTTCCATGTTGGACTGGCCGCTGCACAGCCAGACTTCGCCGACCAGCACGTTGTTGACCGTAATCGCCTCGTTCTGCCCTTGGATGACCAGCGAACGATTCTCCGCGCTCGTCGCCAACGGCGCAAGTTTCACCATCCACTTGCCGTCAGCGTCGGCCTTGGCCGATACTTTCTGTCCCGCGAAACTGACGGTGATCTCCTCTCCGGGCTCCGCCGTACCCCAGACGGGAACGGCCATGTCGCGCTGCAGCACGACATTGTCAACGAAAATCGGCGCAGGGACAATCTTCGCCAAGAGCGGCAAAGAAACCAAGCACATCAACCACAACATTTTCCGTGATTTCATACGTACTCCTTTTTCTTGAATTACATGGACTTTGGCTTTCAAAGGCAAAAAAACAATCGTCTATACCTAAATTATAGGCGTTCCTTTATTTTTCAAATAAACGCCGTGATTGCTTTTCCATTTATAGGGGTTACTTTACATGTTATGCAAATTCAAAAGAACAACCAAACAAGGACCTGCATATGAAAAAAACAGCCATCTGCCTCCTTCTGGCCATCTCCTTCACCGCGACCGCACAGATTTTCACCTTCAAGAACAAAGCCCTCGGCGTTTCGTTCTCCACGGAGACCGGTGCCTTCACCGTCTTGGACAAACGGACAGACCGCGTCTACAAGCAACCGGACAAACTCCTGCACAACACGCCGCCGTCCATCACCGCCACGCGGTCGCCCAACGAACTGACGACCATTGACGTCGACTACACGATGACCGGCCACGCGAAGGACATCACGGACGACGCGGACTGCTCCTTCATCACGCAGTTCGACTGGAACGACCAGTATCTGATCATGCAGATCGCCGTACGGGACGACATCCTCGCGTTCCCGCCTCCGAAGGCCAACTGGTGGTTCCACGACTCCATTGAATTCTGGATCAACAAGTTGCAACTCGCCATCTTCCCCGCCAAACAAGGCGGCCAGACGCAAGTGACCTTCAACACGAAGGCCCCGATGGAGAAATCGGCCGCCACAACGGTCATCAGCTCGCCGGGCTCCTATCTCGTCACCGTCCATCTCGACTGGACGGAAATCGGCCTCGAGCCAAAAATCGGCACAAATTTCCGCTTCGCCATCGGCGTCAACGACGCCGACAACACGAACGGACAGCGGGACGGGCAGCTCTACTATCCGTCCACATGGGTCCATTCGGACGTCAACACATACGCCAACGTGACATTGGCGGACAATCCTCTTCCCGTTCCAGATCCCATCCCGCCTGTCGCCAACGCGCGTCGCATCCCAAACGCGAACGGCGTCATCTACACATGGCGGCAGCCCGACCAACCGGACTGTGTCATCCGCGCGGAACTCATCGAAGACCGCCCCGAACTCAAAATCACCACATACGCCGCCGGAGGAAACATCCCGCTGGAGAAAAACCTTCCGTCGATTCCAGGCTTCATTCTGGATGCGGAGGAAGCTGTTCTGGCCTGCGCGGACACGACGGCCGGCCACATCTATCCGCTTTCTTCCAAACCTTTTACGTGGTCGCCGTTCGGCCTGGGTGGCGATCTGCCGTTCATCGCCATCACAGACTTGAAGACTGGTGAAGGCTATGGCGTTCTCGCGGATACGCCAGACGACGCCGTTGTCTCCATGAAAGCTACGCCGCTTGGCGCAAAAGCCACGACCTGCGTCCCGCAAGTCTCATGGATGCCGACGTTGAAGCACTTCGGAAAATCACCGCGCGTCTACCGCTTCGTCTTCGTGGACAAAGGCGGCTATGTCACGGTCGCGAAGGCCTTCCGCGCATGGGCGCAGAAACACGGCTATCTCGTCACGTTGCGCGACAAGGCGTGGCACAATCCGAACGTCAACAAGCTCATGGGCGCGGCGGACATCTGGGACGGAAACAAACTCGAATTCTGCAAACTTGCGAAATCCTACGGCATTGACAAGCTGCTCATCAACGGGCAGTTCAACGCCAACGACATGAAAAAAGCCGCCGACATGGGATATCTCCTCGGCAAATACGACGTCTATACCGATATATATAATAACAAGGAGACCATCTCCGCCGGTTCCGCCCCCCTGCCCGGCCATGCCGTCCAGAAGGCGGACGGCTCCATCATGAAGGCATGGACGACGTTCGACGGCTCCCGCACGTCATGGAAACGCTGCACGGCGCTCATCCCGCAAGCCGCCAGAATCTGCATGCCGCCCGATCTGGCGAAATATCCCTATCAGGCGCGTTTTCTGGATGTTACAACTTCCGAGGGCCTTTATGAATGCTACAATCCGGACCATCCCATGACGCGTTCGGACAAGCGCCGCTATAGCGAGGAAGTCTCCCACTACATGGCCAACTGGCAGACCGGCTATCTGAATCTCGTCACAGGAGGCGAACACGGCAAATGGTGGTGCGCCAAGGACATGCATTATGTCGAAGGCATGCAGTCCGGCGGCCACGCCAACTATTCATGGCCGGCAGGCCATCTGAGGCGTCCGCAGACGAAGACGGACGATCCGCGTAATCCAGGCAAGCCGACGAACGCCTTCACGACGCGCTATGAAGTCTACGGTGTCGGTCCGAAATACCGCGTCCCGCTATGGGATCTCGTCTTCCATGACTGCATCACGACGACTTGGTACTGGGGCGATTCCACGGACTTCCTCATCAAGGCCGCTCCTGAAATCACTCCGCGAAAAGATGCCTTCAACGTCCTCCACGCCTCCATGCCCATGTACTGGATCAATAAGGAAGGCTTGTGGATGAACGACCGGAACGCCTTCCTCCGCAGCTACTTCCATGCGACAAAAGTCCATGAGGCCATCGGCATGGAGGAAATGACCGCCCATTATTTCCTCAACAGCGACCGCACCGTCCAGATGACGTCCTTCGCCGATGGCACGGATATCATCGTCAACATGGATCCAATCCCGCAGACCGTCACGCTGAAAGGGCGTGAATACCTGCTCCCATGCAACGGCTTCGCCGTCGACGGCCCGAAAATCAAGCAGGAACTTGTTCTTGACAAAGGGCTCTACTGCAGCCAGATCCGCACGGACAACTTCTTCTTCACCTGCCAATCGACGGATCTGAATCCGCGCATGGACGGGACAACCTCCGTGAAAGACATGCTGATCGTGAAGGCGGAGAAGCCAGACACGCTCCGCATCGTCGCCATCGGCGAAGGCGTTTTCGCCATCGCCGACGATTTCCTCGCGAACTGGGATTTCGACACCATGCTCCTCTACGAGCTTGACGAAAACGGAAACATCACCGCCCCCGTCAGCCTTGATAAGAAATCCTCCGTCTCCCGTTTCGTCCTGCCTCATGCGGGCCGATTCATCGCTTATTGCGGCAAGGCCGCCCTCAGGCCGGACTATGTCGCCATGTTCGACGTCACCAGCAAGACGGACGACGATCCGGAATCCGTCACACTGCTTGTGGCGAACCGCGGCCTCGGGGCGCCCAAAACCAAAATCAAAATCTACGCTGACCGCATCGCCAAGGAGCGCCTCCTCAACGAGACCGTCATCAACGGCATTGAAAACACCAACACGCCAGTCGCCCTCCCCTTCGCGCTACCGACCGACCAGCTCGCGGGCGAGTACAAGCTCATCGCCGTCGTGGAGGCACAGGACGATATCGTCCCTGAAAACAACATCGCGGAGAAGAATGTCCGTTTCCTCTGCGACATGACGACCTGCCTGATTTCCGGCGACCTGCTTGTTCCCGCCATAAAAGCCGATTCCAAGCTGGAACCGCATGAAGCCTATATCGATTTCACGGTGGACGGGCCGTTGCCCTTCGCCATCGACCCGTCGTCCATCCGCGTCATTTCAAAGGCGGACAACAACGGATCAGATCCGAAAAAGGCATGCCTCCGCTACGCCGCTTTCGTGCCGGACAGCAACTTCAACGGCAAGAAACACGCCGCCGGAACCATCTATTTCTCCTATGACGCACACGCCAATCTCGCGCAGTCTTTCACCATCATCGCCAGCGACCGGAAGTTCATGCCGCAGGAAGGTTGCCATCTTGAAAAAGGCTCCGTGCCCGGAACGGCGCGTTTCAGTTCGGGCAACTACGTCGCCGGATTCAGCAATGCGACCATCAATGAACTGCGTCCGGTCACGGTGGACGGCGAAGGCCCCAATTTCATCAAATCCATCCACGTCTCCTCCGCGGACACAGGATGGGGCTCCGAAGAAAAGGCCGAACTCAAACGCTTTGACGTCCTTATGAACACGCCCGCCAAATGCGTCGTTCTCGCGAGCCAGAAGCTGCAGAACGGATCCACCTACGTGAAGACCTATACCTTCTATCCAGGCCGTTTCACCGTCGAAGCCGATCTCGACAAACCGGCCGGAAGTCTCTTCAGCCGAGCCTTCTACGCCACGCCAGGCATCTATCTCGATGACAAGAATCACACCGTCGATATGGCGACGACGACGGACGGCGCCAACATCGCCGGCCAGAATCCGAATCCGAAGTGGTACGCCATCCGCGGCAACGGCTGGGCGCACTCATGCGTCGCCCTCTCCGACTTCACAAACATCTCCTTCTGGGATCCAACCGGCCAGATTGGCTTCGCCTCCGCCAAACTCACCGGCAATAAATACGCCTATTTCATCTACCCTGAACAGAAGGACTTCTCCTTCGCGGAGAATGATTATCAAAGGACACAAAAATAAGCCAATGCAGGGCGGCCACGCGAAAGCGTGGCCGCCCTTTCTCTTCTATACCATTATATAGTCCACCTGCCGCGCTTCGTGAATGGTCGGCAAGACAAGATGGCGGCGCATGCGCGTCACCGCCTCTTCAGGAACGACGGCGACACGGTTGCGGTTGCGACGGTACTGTTCGTCCACCGACGTCTCCAGATAGACGATTCGGACGGAGGCGCCATAGCGCATGAACATGTCCAGCTGGCGATTGCGGATATCCGTCGTGATATTCGTCGCATTCCACAAAAACGGCGTATGGCTGCGCAGAAAATCCCGCGCGCGGCTGTAGGCCAATGTCACGACAGGCTCCTGCGGTTCGGTTGGCAGGACATGGATTTCCTTGCGGATTTCGTCCAGTGAAATCATTGGCAATTCAGGCTGGTTGCGGCCGATCCATGTGTCTTTTCCCGTGCCAGGCAGGCCCGCCATCATGACGATTTCGCCCCATGTGTCATCCGCCACGACGGCTGCCGCGTCGTGGCTTTTTCGTGACAGAAACGCAAAACGGCTTGTCTCATCCGTGAATTTCGGCGGTTCGCGGAGACATCCGTTCTTTTCCGCCGTTTCCATGAAACGGTTGCAGGAATCCGTATCTTCCGCCGTCGTCGAAATGGCAAGTCCAAGAACGCCAAGCAGTTCCAATGTAAAATCGGGCACCAGAATTCCATTCGCCGCCAATGACTTCACGGCAAACGATGATTCGGCATCCCCTTGTTTCAAAACATTTTGGAACGCCAGGGGCGTTTCATGGTGCTGCACCAGCAGGCTGACGGCTTCACGAAACGACAGCATGTCCATCGTACCCGCCAATTTGTAATCCGTCCAAAGAGAATATCGCGCGAGCTCCGCGCCGCGCAGATCATGGTTCGGCGAAAACCACTGGCGTTTGATCCGCTTCGTCGTCACCGTCTTGCCGACGTCATGGAGGAAACAGGCCAGAAAGACGATTTGCCGTTGGCGGTCATTCAGCGCGAGAAATTCTGGCAGGCCAAATAGCTTATTACAAGCGGCTTGCGCACTCATGAGAACATTGACGCCGTCTGAGGCGGACACGTCCCGTGTCCGCCGCATCTCCGCGAACAGCTCCGGCCATTCAGCCTCCCACGCCGTCCAGCCAGTCTGCCAGACTGGTTCCAGAGGCTTTGGCAACGGATTATCCATCTTCTTGTCTTTCATGTTCATGTTCCGCTAAACGATTGCATTTGCTTTAAGCTTTAAGCTTTAAGCTTTTAGCTCCGCCTTCGGCGGCTACCATTCCAGCAAGCCTTCTCCCTTCAACGAAACGATAAACGCGCGGTGCTTTTCAACCCACTTCACATTGATCGGCTTGCCCTGCCATTTTACGTCCGCAGGCTTGCCGTCCAGACCGGAAACGAGAACATCCGTCTCCTTCGACGGCCACAGCTCCAGTTCGACGCCGTTGTCGCCATGCTTCGTGATGCCGCCCAACGCATGGACGAAAACACCAGTCCGGACCATCAGCTTGTTGACGACTGGCGTTTCGCCAAACGCCTGGGCCATATATAGTTCCACTGTTCCCGGATTGATGGCCGGGCCGCCTTTGCCATGCGTCTTCAGGACAAAACTGTCAGGCAGAAGGCCCCATTTCTTGGGATCGTCGCCATCGCGCCCCTGCCAGGAGAATTTCAGCCCTGTGATCGTGATGCCGGCCGCCATTTTCCGCCAATAATCCGCCGCTCCCCTGTTCGGCAGGATATCCGCATAGCGGTAGAGGGCGTTGCGGTACACAAGCCCGCACCATTGGACGGGCAGCCCCACCCAGAACGGCGCGACCCACCCAGTGGATCCCAGAACGGCGATCGTCCCGTAGACACCATCCTTGTGGAAGCTCGGCACAGGCGTTTCAAGATAGACGAACGGAACGCCTGTCAGCGCCCAATATTCCGCTTCGCGCAGATATTTCGAATCACCGCTCACACCATAGGCCGCCGTGCACAAATCCAGCATATAAGCGGAGCCGAGAATGTCCGGCGTGTGCAGCGGAATCTCCCACGTCTGGGCGCCGCGCGGCACGTCTCCGCGGTACAGGTCAAGCACTTTATCCACAACCGTCAGGAACTTCTTGCGGTATTCCTCATTGCCGGAGCCCATGGCGTAGCGGGCGGCCGTCAGCAGTCGGTTGGCCGTCAGACCGTTGGCATGGTCCGTCCAATGCGTGGAGCCATAATCTCTCGCGGGCGGCTGCGGCGCGACATATTTCGAGCTACCGTCTTCGCGGAGGCCGTCCAGCTGGCCGATCGCTTGCTTTTCGATGACTTGCAGCCAGTTCTCCGCAAAATTCGCATACAGGAAGCCATAAAGGTTCTCATAGTCGTGCGACACGCTATGGCCGTAATCGCCGCGCGGGAACACCGGCAACGTCTGCGCGACGCAGTCACGCAGACGGGCCGCCAATTTTGCGTCCTTCGTCTTGCAGGCGATGTAGTCCATCAGCAGGACCGCGTCATAGGCGCGCTTCGGCGCGAAATGACTAGCCCCCGGAACATAGGCGTGGCGCCATTCCGTTCCGACATGGATGGACGAATCAAGCCAGCCATGGGCCAGCAGTTCAAGCGCCCCCTGGTAGCCATCTTCAAATTTCGGGACGTCCGGCAACGGATGACGCATGATATAGTTCGCCAATGGCGCCGCCATCGATCCATCGCCAATGCCGACGGTCAGCGAGGCGTCCAACGAAATCCCCTTGCCCGCTTCAACCGACAACGGCTCATAGGCATTGAAGTCGTTCTCGATACGGCCGTCCTGCATGCCGGGACCCCACAGGGCGAACAGATGGCCGCCGGATTTGAACTGGCGGTCCGGCGAATCGAAAATCGTCGCGGGAAACGCGTTGTAGTCCCACGACAGCGACATCCACTGCTGCTTGTAGGAAATCGCCATCAGCGGAAACGCCAGTTTATAGTCGTCGACCATGATGCGGTTCGCGTTCTTTCCGCGGACGTCCTTTTCATCGCTCGACGGCTCATCGACCAGATATTCGACGCCGGCCAGCAACGCCTGGCTCTTGTGTTCGCCAAAGCTTCCAGCTCCCGGAAACAGCGTCACAAACGGAACATGCAGAAGCTCACGCGGCTTATCCGGAACGAAACTCGTCTGGATATTGACGGTATTTCCGGGCATCGCCCTGAATATGCGGGTCGCCTTCCAGGCCACCCCGCCCGCATCCGTGAAACTGGCCATGACGATCATGGAACGCGTGGTCGACTGGACGAGTACATCCGCCTTCGACAGATCGTACACCCACGGCTTTCCGTCGATCAGGCAGACAAACTGCGGCTTGAGATGGGACGTCGCCATCATCTCGCCGTCCGCCTTGACGGCGAACGCGTCCCACTGGTTCTTCTTGTGCCGGCAGGCGGCACTTTCCTTCCGGTCTTGGAATCATCGCCTTGCCAACCGCCCATTCATTCACTTTCTTATTGCTGACACTGGCTTCGCGACTGGCGTGGAAGCCATCGCCCCAGAACAGCTGGATGCCGGGAGCCGTCCCTTTGTAAAGAATCTCAATCCATATCTTATCATAGTCGCCTTCAGGCAAATGCGGCATCGCGGGCCCTTCGATCCACGGGTCTTCATTGCCGTTGCTAACGGCATGCAAGCCTTCCTTCGTGCCTTCAACCTTCGCCACATGGTAGTTGCCACGCCAGCCGTGCGTTTGGCCGTCGCGGAAATCAAACAGCATGACGTCACTTTGCGCGGAAACAATCGCCGCTGACATAACGGCCAGCACTACTAGCATCTGTCTCATGGTCATCCTCCTATATATAAAGATATTACGACTTCTTCAGATGTACTTTTTCAATCTTCGGGCACGCCGACGGGCATGCAAAGCGTCACGACCTTTCCTTCCGCCAGTTTCAGCACAGGAGCCAAATCATCGTGTTTGAAACTGCCACGCGCGCATGTGCCAAGCCCCATGGAGGCGCAGGCCAGATAGACGTTCTGCGCGGCGAAGCCCGTGTCAAGCTTCGCCCATTCCATGACGTTCGGCTTGCGGTCGCCGATTGTCGGAATCACGTTCGTGTCGAATACGAACACAATCGACATCGGGGCGTTCGCGGCGAAGGCCTGCTGTTTCATGGCGGCCGTCTTGCCGCGCACATCGTCGTTGTTGACTTTCAGCAGAGCATGCTCCTGCGGCTCGTAGCGCCATGCGCCGTCCGGACGAACGACATACAGTTCCACGCCCTGCTTGTTCAAGGCGGAAGGCGCCGTCCGCATGTTCGCGCGGTTGAAGCCGAAGGCCGCCCACAGCAAATCGCCAAGCTTCTGCTCCGCAATGGGTTCCGTTTGGAATTTACGGGTCGAATGACGAGCCGCCAACGCCTCCATCAACGGCATCCCGCCGAATTTCGTCGGCGAAGGCAATGTGATCTTCTCCTGTCCGAACGACGTCAAGCCAACCAACATCAACAACGGGAACAGCTTCTTCATTGTCTTTCCTCCAAATCAGTTTTGTTTCAAACGACGCCATCAGCCATATCGGGAGCGCGTCCGGTCACGCAGGAACGTGACTCTCCCTGCCATAAGCCTAATGGCTTCATTCTTTATACGTCGGAATGTCTCCGACGCCGTCCAGAACATACGTCGGACGATAGCCGAAGCTCGTCATGCTCTGCCGCGTCGTCACGCCGCTAAGAACGAGAACGGTCTCGAATTCAGATTCGATTCCCGCCAGAATATCCGTATCCATGCGGTCGCCGATGATGACCGTCTCTTCTGGCGTCGTGCCAAGCAGTTTCACGGCATGGCGCATCATCAGCGGATTCGGCTTGCCGAGAAAATAGGCGGTCTTGCCCGTCGCCAGTTCGATCGGTTTCACGAGCGCTCCCGTGGCGGGAACGATGCCGCGTTCCGTCGGGCCCGTCAAATCCGGATTCGTTCCGATCAGCATCGCGCCTCGTTGCACGAGACCGACGGCGTCTTCGATTTTCTCATAGCTGTATGTACGCGTCTCGCCGATGACCACATAGTCCGGATCGACGTTGTTCATCGTCAGGCCAGCCTGATACAACGCCTGTATCAGCCCCGCCTCGCCAATGACGAAAACGCTTCCGCCGGGCTTCTGCTGGGCAAGAAAACTCGCTGTCGACAAGGCACTTGTGTAGAAATGCGTTTCATCGACATCGACGCCGAGCCGCGCAAGCTTCTGGCTCAGTTCGCGCGGTGAACGCTCGCTGCTGTTCGTCAGGAAAAGGTACTTCTTGTCGTTCTCCTTCAACCAGTTGATGAACTTGATCGCGCCAGGCAGCAGATTGTTGCCATGGTAGATGACGCCGTCCATATCGCTGATGAACGCCTTCTTATCTTGTAACTTATGCATATCGTCTCCTTAATGGTCCTATCGCAGCAGATAGCGGTTCGCGACCACGACGCCGCTCAGCAGGGAGCCGACGATGCCCAGATAGCCCTGGTCGCTTCCGCAGACAAACAGATTCGGAACCGCCGTCCTGCAATCCTTCCGTTTTTCCGGCGAGCCGTAGATCGAGCCGCCGACACGCCCCGTGTACCGTTCCAACGTCAGCGGCGTGAACATTTCACGCCGCGTGACATGCGCATTGAATCCTGCGGATGTCCGCTCCAGAATCGCCTGTTGCCGATCCATGACGCGTTCCTTCTCATCGCGGTAATCCTTCTTGTCCAGATGTTTCCAGTAATCATAGCTTGCCAGGTGGGACATGCGGACGACCGCGACGCCTTCCGTCTCATGGACGCCGCTGAAATTGCCCGGAACGCACAAGACGCAGCTTCGCAAATCGGTGGAGCCTTCCGTCGGCGGACAATAGCTGAAACGCTCCGATGAATTGGTGAACGCGATGCTTTCCGTCATGCCAAGCTCCGCCGCGGGCACATCCAGTTCGAAAAGGGTCTCCGTATAGGCGAGTTCGCCGCGAGCAGGCGGCTTGTCCGTCGGAGACGACAGCAACGCCATCGTCTCCGGATAGCCCGCGCAGGAAACAACGTTTTTCGCAACAATCTCCTCGCCGTCGTCCAGCGTTACGGATTTCACCAAGCCGTTTTCCATGTGGATGGTTTTCACGGACTTGCCAAGACGCAATTCACCGCCGTTCTCCCGCAGACGACGTGTGAACACGTCGATGAACGGCGCCATACCGTCCGCAGGACGGCTCAGCCCTTCAAAGAATATGCTCCGAAACACCACGCAGAACTGATGGAAATCCATGTCGTCAAGCCATGAACTACCGTAGAACATCACGGGGCAAAGCAGCATGTCGCACAGCCGTGCATCGTCAATATACGATGCAACTACCTGCCGTGCGGAGAGATAGCCAAGAGACGGATTGAACGCGTCGTCGTCTCGGATCGCCTGGCAGAGACGGTCGAAACCATCCGCCGACCGCGGTGAAATTTCACGGACGCTACTGCGAAGCGTTTCGAAATCGTTGTCGAAACACAACGTCGCGTCAGGAAATTTCACGCAGGAATGTTGCTGCGGGCAGAGTTTCAGTTCATCACGACGGACCTTCAGCTGGCGGAGCAACGTGTTCAGCGGGGCGGAATGATTGGACGGATCCGCCAGATTCGTCATCGCGTGGAGGCCGACATCATAGCAGCGGTCGCCACGGCGATAGTAGGAGTTCATGCCGCCCGCATAATGCTGGCGTTCAACGATCAGGACGTGCTTTCCATACTGGCTCAGACGGATGCCGGCCGCCAGTCCGGAAAGCCCCGCCCCGATGATGATGACGTCATATGCTTCCATGACCTTTATATATTAATGTATAGGGGGTGGAGGCGGATTCGGCTTGTCCGGCGGCGTTGGCGGATTGTCCTCAGGCTCCAATGGCGGCGCGGCCATCTTGGGACCGTCATCCTTCGCGGCTGATTCATCCGGGCCGAAATCGTCGTCGGATTCGGCGGCGTGTTCGGGCATCTCCATCTCCAGAAGATCATAGACCTCCTGAGCGGTCATCGTCTCGCGTTCCAGCAGGGCTTCCGCAAGCTTGTGCAGCTTGTCCAGATTGTCTTTCAACAACGCCAACGCTCGTTTCTGCCCTTCCTCAACGAGGCCGCGGATCTCCAGATCGATTTCACGCGCCGTTTCCGGGCTGAAGTCTTCGCTTCTTGTGATATCGCGGCCCAAGAAGATGTGCTCTTCGCGGCCGATGTAGTTCACGGGACCCATGCGGCGGCTCATGCCGTACTGGCAGACCATCTTCTTGGCCGTCTCCGTCGCCTGGCGGATGTCGCCGGAAGCGCCTGTCGAAATATCGTCCAAGACCAGTTCCTCCGCTGCGCGGCCGCCGAGGGCGACGGCGATGGAATCACGCAACTCGTTGTAGGAACGATGGTAAATGTCCTGTTCCGGCAGGAACATCGTCATGCCGCCGGCCTGTCCGCGCGGGATGATCGTGATCTTGTGCAACGGAATCGTATGTTCGCAGAGCATGTTCACCAACGCGTGGCCGCCTTCGTGGTAGGCCGTCAGCTTGCGGTCCTTCTCCGTCACCTTTCGGCTGCGGCGCTCCTTGCCGAAGCAGACCTTGTCGCGGGCAGCCTCCAGATCGTCCAATCCGACGGTCTCCTTGCCGCCGCGCGTCGCGATCAGCGCCGCTTCGTTGATAAGATTCGCCAAATCCGCGCCACTGAAACCAGTCGTGCCGCGCGCGATGACCTTCAGATCGACGGACGGATCCAGCTTGATCTTCGCCGCATGGATTTTCAGGATGCCCAGACGGCCGCGGAGATCCGGCAGGTCGATGACGATCTGCCGGTCAAAACGGCCCGGACGGAGCAATGCGGGATCCAAGACGTCCGGACGGTTCGTCGCCGCGATCACAATGACGCCAGAATTCACTTCAAAGCCGTCCATTTCAACGAGCAACGCATTCAGCGTCTGTTCGCGTTCATCATGACCGCCGCCGATTCCGCTGAAACGCGAACGGCCCACGGCGTCGATTTCATCAATGAAAATCAGGCATGGGGAGTGCTTCTTGCCTTCTTCGAACATGTCGCGGACACGGCTCGCGCCGACACCGACGAACATTTCCACGAAGTCGGAACCGCTGATGGAGAAGAACGGCACGTCCGCCTCTCCGGCGATCGCTTTCGCGAGCAACGTCTTGCCCGTTCCGGGCGGGCCAACCATCAGCACGCCGCGCGGGATTTTGCCGCCGAGGCGGCGGAATTTCGTCGGATCCTTAAGGAAATCAACGATTTCCTGCATTTCTTCCTTCGCTTCGTCAATACCTGCCACGTCCTTCAACGTCAGTTTGTCCTTTCCGGGCACGAGCATTCTCGCACGGCTCTTTCCGAACTGCAACGCGCCGTTGCCCGCGCCGCGCATCTGGCGGGCGAAGATGAAATAGAACAATCCGACCATCAGCAGGATCGGAAGGACCGAAATCATGATGTTCGTCCACAACCCGTTGGAGAAACGCGTCTCGCGAACGGTGCAGTATTCGCGGATCATCTGGTCCAGAATGTCGCTGTACACGACGCGGCACTTGAAGCGGATGACCATCGGCTCCTGCACCAAGCCGGACTTGCCGTCCTTCGCATTGTTTTTACCGGCGGCTTTTCCGTCCGCCTGCGCCGACGGATTACGTCTCTGCAGCGCGCCGTTCCGCTTCTGCCATGTGTTGCGCATGTCCTCCGAAGGCCAGTACGTGCCTTCCAGAACGATCATCGCCCCGCTGGACTGCTGTTCTTCGACGATCACCTTCTGGATCAGGCGGCGTTTCAGCAAATCTTCGAAATCGCTTTGGCGAAGTTCGCGCAACTGCGTCGACTCACGTCCGTTGAACAAAACCAGAAACAAGGGGATCGCAAAAATCACAACCGCCCATAAGAGCAGCATCTTCACCGGTGGACGGAGGAACGGCCCGCCGCCACCTCCCTCCATGTCATGCCTACGTGGATCCTTTGTACGCTTATCAGACATTTATTTCCTCTATCCGATTCAATATCATTCAATAAAAAAAAGTTCCGCCGACAAGGGGCGAAACCTTCTTCCAGACTGCGCCGCCGCCCGCGAAAAAAACTGCCGTGGGCGGCACGCAGCGCATGTCATCCGCCCGCATGCGCGCGGCATGCGGGCACGACCCATTACTGGAACATCTTCATGAACACCATGCCGGCCACGCCCAGCGCCGCCAGCGCGAGCAAGGCGATCACGCCATACCAAATAGCGTTATGGCCTTTGTTCTCGCGGAGCTGGACGGAACGCTTCGTCGTCGTCGTGCCGGCCATGTTCTTCATGGTCGCCTTCTGGATTTCACCAGTGCCCGTGTTCTCAAGATTGATGATATGGCTGCTGGTGTGCGTCGCCGTATGCTGCGCGAACTCGCCTGTGTCGAACATGATCTCGATGCCGCCCAGCTGGAAAATGTCACCATGCTTCAGCACGACTTCCTGTCCGGCCTCGATCGGTTCGCCGTTCAGGGAGGAGCCGTTCGTGCTCCCTTCGTCCCGCAGCATGTAAACGCCTTCCTCCGTGCGGAACAACGTGCAATGATGCCCGCTGATCGTCGAATCCGGGATGGCTATGTCACAACTGTCCGTACGGCCAATCGTGTAGCTTTCATTCGGCAGTTGGAATGAAGTGCCGCGCATCGGTCCGTCCGACAATATCTGAATTTTCGCTGTCGCCATTGCTTTGTCCTTTGGTTTATGAATCTTTCCACATTTTGTGGAACTGCTTTCTAGGGATTCCTGCCCAATCGACTCTTCTTTATTATATAAACTAATTTAAATCACTTTTATTGTTTTTTCAACGTATTTTTATGAAAATCTAATGTTTCTCCACTTTTCAGGCGTGTTTTTTCCTATTTCTTCTCCTCGAACAACGGCTTCAACGCCGCATCGCCGCGGTATTCCTCCGCCTTCAGCGGATACCGCCGCCGCAGTTCCTCCCATGCCTCGCGCGCGGATTCCGTCTTCCCCAACGCCAGATGGGCCCGTATCGCCAGCAGCATCGCCGTCGGATTGTACATCGGATGGTTGCCGACGATGTAGCACATCGTCGCGTAGGTTAAGGCGTCGCTCGGATTCTTGTCCACGTCCAGCAGGATGCGCGCCTTCACAAGCCACGCCAACGCCGTGCTTTCCTCCTTGGAACGGCCGCCGGACAAGACCAGGACCTTCTCCGCCAGATCCAACGCCTGCGTGTATTGCTTCTGGTAGAAGAGGTTCTCCGCCAGCAGCGCGAGCACGTCGCAACGGAACGGAAGCCGTTCGTCCGGATTCAGCGTCTTTTCCACTTCCGGAATCTTGACCTGCAGTTCCGCCAGCAGCTTGCCGGCCTCCGTGCGACTCGCCTCGCCGGCGACGACCAGCCGTTTCGCCAGCTCCAACCCGCCGCGGCACGACCAGAGCGGATCGTCCTTCCGACGCCACAGCGTCCGCCAGATCCGCTCTTCGCATGCGCGTGAATCAAATCCGGCCAGATCCACGCCGGAGTCGCGCAAATCGCCGCAGACCATGCCGGCCTGGTACAGGAACGGCCCTTCCAGATTGGCGCCGTCGTATTTGACCAGCAAGTCGTTGACAAGCTTGACGCCGTCGAACATGTTCTTCAAGTCATTGGGCGTCTTCTTGTCCTGCTTTTCACCGACAAACGACGTCAGAAGAATCTGGCTGGCCAGCTTCTTCAAGCTCTGCTCGATATCCGCGCCGCCGACCAGCGGCTTTCCCAAGGCCGCCATCAGCACGTCCAAAGCCGCCTTGCGCTCCTTCTTGTTGTAGAGGATCGTGGCCAGCCCGAGCGTGAAGCGCTCGGCGCGTGCACCAGTCGCATCCTTCAGCAATTCACGAGCTTGCGCCTCCGCCAGATCCAATTGGTCCGCCTCGCTGTAGATGTACATCAGACGTTCGCGGCTGACATCGACCTCTTCCTTCGACTGCGGATACAACTCGATCAGTTTCAAATAGTCCCGCGTCGCCAGATCCAGATTCTTCGCCTCCCGTTCGCATTCCGCCGCCTGCAGCAGGAAGGACGCGGGCTTCGCGACGCCTGGAAGACGGCTCAGGCCGATCAGTTCGTCCGCCGCCTTCTGCCATTCCTTCGCCTTCATGAACAGGGAAATCAGCAGTTCATGGCTGCGCACTTGCTCCGTCAGATTGCCTTTATAAAGCGCAAGAGCCTGCCGATACGAATTTTCCGCATCCTGCAACTTTCCTTCGAGCTCGAAGATGCGTCCACGGTGCTGCAGCATGCCGGCCTTCTCCGCGCTCTGCGGATACTCCTTCACGAACGCGTCGATCAGCAGTCCCGCCTGCTCGAAAGACTTCTCCTCCATCAGGCAGTAGATCACATATGTCTTGACCGCACGGCGAATATCGGGCGGGACATCCGCCATCGTCTCGATCCGCATGAAAAACGGACGCGCCTCCGGATACCGCCGAACATTGAAAAGGCAAAGCCCGTGCACATAGTCCATCTCATAGTCGTTCACTTCCGCATAGCGGCGATGCCAGTCCTCCGCCTTCTCCAAGGCGTCCGCCACCTTTCCCTGGTCGAACAGCAGCATCACGCGGCGTTTGCGCACTTCGCGGCTGCTCGCGCCGTCCGGATACAGCCCTATGCAAAGCTCGTAAGCGGCCAACGCATCCGCGAAATGGCCTCTGGCGTTGCAGACTTCGCCCAGACGGTACATGGACGCCTCGCGGATTTCCGGCGACACGCTTTCATTGCCTGAAAGCCTCTTGAAGCCGACTTCCGCCTCCTCCAACTCCCGCGCCGTCAAGGCACGCCAGCTCAACTGGTAGAGGGCATATGCGCGCCACGGACGGTCGCCGCGTAGTTCGCCCTTCGCCAGCGTTCGGAACAAATCAAGCACTTCCTCCGTATCCTTCCCGTTCTGGTAGCGGATGCACATCGCCAGAAGATACGTTGAATATTCGGCCAGCGATTCATCTTTCGAATTGCGAAGACGACGGAAGCTCTCCGCCGCCCGCGCATAGTCTTTCTTCTGGTAGTAGGCATCCGCCTCCCAGCTCGTCAACGCCTCCAATTTGGCGTTTGTCGGAAAATTCTTCCGGAATTCCGCGATGCAGGCCAGCATGTCGTCCGTCTTCATCTGTTCGTGAAGGCAGAGAATCAGATTCACATGGGCTTCGGCGGCAAGGCGATGGCCGCCGTTGGCCGCCAGAAAATCGCGGTACAGCTTCTCCGCGCGATCATAGAGCTTGCGGTCCTGCAGGCCATGCGCGTACATATACTGATCCTGCGGATCGTGCAGTTCCTCCACCGTCCCCTGCCCGAACACGGGCGAAACGGCCAAAAGAAGGACGGACAAGCACATGAAAACACTGAGCTTGCGGAATTTAGGCACGCGGATCATCTTCGCCTCCTGATATGTCACTTGCCCTCCGGACGGATGGTCGCGAACGACACGTTGCGGATATCGACTTTGGCGCACAAGTCCAGAACCTTGATGACATCCTTGTGCTGCGTCTTCTCGTCCGCACGGATGATGACAGGCTGCTCCTGGAAGGCCGCCTGGACTTCATACAGGATCCGTTCGAGACGCTCCATGGTCAGCTCCTGGCTGTTGATGGACACCACGCCCTTTTCATCCACGTTGATGATGACTTCGCCGCGCTGGCGGTAGCTGTGATTCTCCGAACTCGCCGTGGGCACCTTGATTTCAAGTTTATTCTCCCATTGCGCGAAAATCGTCGCCGCCATGAAGTGAATCAAAAGAATGAAGATGATGTCCAGCATCGGCCCCATCTGGAAGCCGGCGTTCGATTCTGTTATTTTTCTTTTGAAATTCATGCTAAGCCCTTGCAGAAGCGAAAATTAAAGCCTGTTGCTGGCGGACAGACGGCGGAGGACGGAATTGCATGCGCTCTCCATGCCGCCGATCAGCTTGTTCAGACGGCCGCGCATCAGATCGTACATCGCCATCGCGAAGATACCGACAATCAGGCCGCCGAAGGTCGTGTACATGGCCTGCGAAACACCATTCGCCAGCGTGTCCGCCTTGTTGATCATGCTGACGCCGCTTTCCAAACCGCTGAACGACACCATCATGCCCCAGACCGTACCGAGCAGTCCGACCATCGGCGCGATGACCGCGATATCCATCAGATACTGCAACCGCTGCCACAGCATGCCCGCCTGGCGGCCGCCTTCATCCTCCATCGCGTCCCGCAGGACGACATGCTCCGCGACATGGCCGTCTTCGCACTGCTCCAACGCCGCGCCGATGATCTTCGCGGCGCATGAGCCGTTGTTCAAACAGAGATCGCGCAACCCTTCCAGATCGCCGTCCTCCGCCGCGTCCTGCGCCTCCATGATGAACGAACGCGGATACAGCGTCCCCTGCCGCATGGACAGCAGATAGAAGAACAGGAGGGCGATCGCAAGAAGCGAAAGACCCGCGATGACGTTCATCAGCCAGCCGCCGCGCACCATGATGTCCTCAATGGTGATGACGCCCGTCTTCTCCTCTTCGCCGCTCTCGGACTCGGCGTCAGCCGCTTCCGCATCTTCCGTTGTTTCAGCGGCTTCCACTGCAGGTTCATCCTGCTTCGGCTGCGTTTGAACGACGCTTTCCGGCGCTCCGCCGACAGGCGCCGCCTGCTGGCCCATTATGCTCGCGCCGCTGAAAAGCAGCATCAGGACAAGTACGATACTCGTTGCTTTCATTGTGTTTCCTATGTTCCTATTTGATTTTTATTACTGACGAACGTCCCATTAATAATAATGGAAAGGGTTAAAAAGATAAATATACAACTTCATATGCCTTCACGCAATTTACAATAGGAAAAATTAACTTTATGACCGACGGCGGAACGGATGTCTTCAGTAGAAGACGACTTCAGACGTGCATGTCATCCCGCGCTTGTCCGTCACGAACAAATACGCGGCGGTTGCATTAGACGGCACGACGGACGTCAAAGTTCCCGTCGTCTCGTCATAAACGGCGTCGGCGACCTCCCAGTTCCGGTCGGGCCATTCGCCGCCGTCCTTTGTGAACGCCAGCCGCCCATCCATCAACGGCCCGCCGCCGGCGATTTTAGCCGTGACCTTCCGTCCAGTCGCCATGAAGCCCATGATCCGCGGCAACGGCTCGCCGCCTTTCAGAATCCAATCGGCAAAGCCTTTGATTTCAGGCGGATCGCCAGACGGCGCATGGCCATGCGGCATGCGGATCTTGTAGCTGCGGAAGACTTCGCCCTTCGGCAGCAACGTCGTCCTATGCCAGATTGGCGTGCGATAGAAAATGTCGTTCGTCCCGTTGCAGAAAAGCATCGGCATCTTCGCAAAGCAAACGTATTCAGCAGGATCCCAAAATTTCAACCACTTCATGCCGTTTTCATCCCCCATGCCGCGGAACGTCCCCATCCATCCGCTGCCTTCGCCCAGCAGGCCGCAGCCATAAACGGGAGCCGCGAATTTGAAACGGCTATCGACGCCCGCCACGATATTCGTCAGATAACCGCCCCAAGAAATACCCGTGACGCCAGTTTTCTCCGGTTCGACCTGTGGGAAGGAGCGCAACAGCGTATGGCCGAGCACGACCGCCGCGATCGCATGATATGTCCATTGATCCGTCAACGGCTCGTTCACACTGCCGAAATCGCCCCATCCCGCCGGGCCGGACCAGTCATGCTTCGGCCACGGCTTGCCGTCCGTGTCCAACGGCAGCGGCAGATGTCCGCACGTGTCCATCGCGATGGCCGCATAGCCGCGGTCGTTCCACAGTTTCACCCACGTGCGGAACGCCGTCCCGCCGCCGCCATGGACCAAAACCATGCCCGGCACAGGATGCTCTGCGGACGCGTCTTTCGGGAAGCCGATCCACGCGAACACGCGCGTCGCCTTCCCCTTGTACGGTACGCCATCGTAGAAAATCGGCTTCACATCGTCGTTTGACATACCGTCAAACGGCTCCGTCTGAACAGGATAGGTTTTCGGAACCTTTTCCAGTTCCGCCATGTTCCACATCGTCTGAACCATCGTATTCGGCAGCACGGGACTGTACTGCTTCGTCTCCCGTGCGGCCAGCTCCCGCTCCGTCGATTCATAATTGCTTTCACTCATCTCATGCTCCTGTTTGATTTCCTCCGCTTCCATTTTACGCGTCACCAGTTTGAAACTTCCGAAAAGCCCTTCGAATTTCCGCCCCGTCCATGTCGAGACAAGCAACGGGGCGTCCGGAACATCCAGATTGCCAGTCAGTTCCGGATTGTGAGGGCGTACGCCAGCCGATTGTCCATCGACGTAGTATGACGTCGTATTCTTTTCACGATCCACGACGACCGCCACATGCTGCCATTTTCCCGTCTTCAAGACTGGTTCCGATTTCGTCGAGGCGTAATGTCCTGCGATGTCCCGCATGGAGAACATCAGCCGCCCGTCTTCGAACACATCCAGCACCCAGAATTCATTCTTCTTGTTGATTTTCAGGAGGATGCGGCGATAAATCGTCGCATCCTTCGTCTTCAGCGTGTCCGGACACAGCCACATCAGCAGGCTGAAGCTGCCGTTGCCGACACGAACCGCCGGCTGGTCTTTGAAAAGGATGGACGAATCGCCTTCCTTGCCGAGATAGGCGGCTTTCCCAAACCGCCCCGTCGCCCATTGGCCGCCCATGTCCACAGCCAGACCGGACGGTCTATCCTCCTGTTTGGGAATCAAATAGGCCACATCGCCCCATGAAACCGCCGTCAAGCCCAGCCAGACCGCCATCAGCCAAACCACTGTCTTTGTTTTCATGACTTTTTCAATTTCCTTTTATTTTATATTCCATATATAAATTGCTTTTACACATTGGCAGGTTATTCTAAATAAACAACGTCTTTTCAACTTTTCCACTATTTCCGACATGAATATGGATTTCAACACTGATCTTATCATCGTCGGCGCGGGTGCGGCCGGGCTCATGGCCGCCGTCACCGCCGGCGAATCAGCCCTGCGATGCATTGTCGTCGAACGCAGGCATCGCCCTGGTCTCAAATTACTTATGTGCGGCAACAACCGTTGCAACATCAGCCATGCGGGAACGCCGGAGGAATTGAAGGAAGCCTATGGCGAACCGACAACCTCCTTCCTCTCCACCGCCCTCCAGCGGCTCTCTCCGGGCGCCCTCCGCACGCTTTTCGCACGATGGGAGCTGCCGACCATCGTCAATCGCGACCGCATCTACCCCGCCACCGAAAAGGCGGACGACGTCCTCCACTGCTTCACGGACAAAATCCGCGACTATGAAATCCCCTTCATGACCAATTGCCCCGTCGATTCCATCGAAGCCCTCCCGGAAGGCGGTTTTCTTCTGAAATCACACAAAATCACCATGACCGCCAAATACGTCCTGTTATGCACAGGTGGTTTCTCCTATCCGAAGACAGGCTCCGTCGGCGACGGGCAGCGCTTCGCGAAGGAACTCGGGCTGGACGTGACCGATCCACGGCCCGGTTTAGCAGGCATAACCATTTCCAATCCATGGCTTAGGGCTGGCGACAAGGCGGACATCCAGCAGGCGGAGGTCACCATCTTCGACGGCGAACGCCGCCGCGTCGCCGTCACACGCGGCAACCTGCTTGTCGAAGGCGACTGCCTGCGCGGCACCGCCATTTTCGACGCCGTCCGCCAGATTTCCCGCAACAACCTGCAGGACTTCTCGCTCGTGCTCGACCTCTTCCCCGGCATGTCCGTGCAGAATCTCCAGACGAAGCTTGGCCGCGGCTCGCTCGCCAACGCATTGGACAAGCTGGACATCCCGCCGGCCCTCAGCGACGTGTTCGCACAGGCCGCCCCACACGACGATCCCGCGCAATTTCTGAAGCGGATGCCGTTGGACGTCACGGAAATCCGTCCGCTGAAGGAGGCCATCGTCACCGTCGGCGGCGTCGCCCTCCACGAAATCGATCCGCAGACGATGGAATGCAAACGCATTCCGGGCCTCTTCTTCGCGGGCGAACTGATGGACGTCGACGGGCCGACCGGCGGCTTCAACCTCCATGCCGCCTTCGCCACCGCACGGCTCGCCGTCACGTCCATCGCCGCCAAATGCGGCAAAGGCCCCAGGCAACCGTCCGCGCCATATGACCGCCAGCCGCCCTATCCGAAAAAAGACGCTCCGCGGCGCTATGATGACGTGCGTCCTTCCAGACAACAAAATTATACGCCACGCAAACGCTCCGACCGCGGTGACCGATGGGACAAGCCCGAACCGTCGTCGTGGAACCGCCGCCCCAACCGCTAACCAATCCCTTTGTCGCTTATGTCCCTTTAGTCCCTCAATTAATAAAGGTATGCACCATGAAAAAAATCGCTGATTCTTTCTCCCTCCTGAACGCAGGCGCCGTCAAACTCCATGGCCGTCTTGGCGAAGCCTTGGACCTGAGCATCAAAAACAGACTGAAAACCGTCGACTACAAGCATCTTGTCCAGCCGTTCGCCGAACGGAAGGAATGCGACCGCCGCTGGCGTTGCGAATTCTGGGGCAAAATCGTCCGCTCCGCCATCCGTTCATGGCGCGCCAAACCGGACGCTGAACTGCTCGCGCTGATCCGCCAGACCGTGAAGGACATCTGCGACACGCAGACGAAGGACGGCTGCATCTCCTCCTATCCCGCCAACCTCCAGGCGACCGACTGGGACGTCTGGGGCCGAAAATATGTCATTCTCGGCCTCACACGTTACTGCAACACAGTCGGTTACGATCCGGATGTCGTGAAGGTGCTGTCCGACTGCCTCGACCATCTGATGACGCAGGTCGGCCCGAACGCGAAGACGATGCCGGAAGTCGGCTGGCATGACGGCATGGCGCCTTCCTCCATTCTCGGCGCCATCCTGCAGGTCTATTGGCTGACCGGCGAAAAGCGTTTTCTGGACTACGCCAACTGGATCGTCGACGGCGGCTGCTGCCCTGTCTTCCAGCAGGTTCTCGACGGCGTCGCGCCGTACAAGATCTGCAACGGCAAGGCGTATGAAATGACGTCCTGCGTGGAAGGCATGCTCGAACTCTACCGCGAAACAGGCCGCCCAGGCTATCTGGAAGCCATCGTCAAATACTTCAAAAACGTCGTCGACCAGGAGATTTTCGTCACAGGCGTCGGCGGTCTGAAGGATTCCGTCGGCGAATACTGGTGCGAAGGCGTCAAAAACCAGACGAACGCAGAGCTCGGCGGCCGTGGCGAAACGTGTGTCACCACCACATTCATCCGCTTCGCGCTCAATCTGTTGCGCATGACAGGAGACTCCACGATCGCCGACCAGATCGAACGCTCCGTCTATAACGGCGTGCTCGGCGAAATGGTTCCAGACGGCTCATGGTGGATGCACCTCAACCCGTCGCCGCTCTGCGCCGCCGCCCCCAAGAAGCGCGCAGGCGACCAGATTCCGGGCTACGGCGAAGACTGCTGTCTCGCACAGGGCCCCGAAGCTCTTGCGACTGGCGCACTTGCGACCGCCATGAAGGAAGGCCCCAACGTCGTCGTCAACCTCTATGAAGCGGCCGATATCGCCGTCGACAGCGGCCTACAGCTCGTCATCACAGGCGAATATCCGGACGAAGGCGCCGTCAAGATCGCCGTCAAGCCGGCCCGTCCGCGCGAATTCACCCTCAAGCTCCGCATCCCCGCATGGAGCAAGAAGTCGACGCTGTTGCTCAACGGCGAGCCTATCTCCGTCACGCCAGGGACTTACCGCCCCATCAACCGCCTCTGGAAGGACGGCGACGTCATCGAATTGAATCTCGACATGTCGCTCGTCGTCATCCCTGCCGCGGACGGTTCGAAGCTCACCGCCCTCCGTCGCGGCCCCGTCCTGCTCGTCCGCGACTCGCGTCTCGGCGACATCGACAAGCCCTATGGCAATCCGAAGACCGCCACGCTCCTGCCGCCCGTCGAAGGCATCAAACGAGCCTATCAGCTTGACGACGGCTCGAAGGTCTGCGACTACGCCTCCGCCGGAAACCAGTTCTCCGACGACAACCTCCTCCGCGTTTTCGCCTGATTTCATTCTTAACCTATCAATATCAACCTGTTAACAAGAGGCTGGACCATGAAGAAACTCCTTATTCTTTGCATGACGACGGCGCTGCTTCTGCAAGCCCAGACATTCGAATTGGCACCTAACGGAGCCGCTTTCATCAAAGGGCAGAATTTCATCAAGGCCATGCAGCCCATCCTGTGGGACAAATCATGGACCAACACAACGGTTGACACCAAAATACCGGCGGATCCATCGCTTTCATCCGTCAATGTGTCACTGCCCGTGCCCAAGACGCAGAACACCGTTGATTTCACGGTCGTGAAATCAACGAACGCCGCAGGACAGTCCAGCCTCTCCTACACGGCGAAAACGCAGACGTCGCTCTCCCTCAACGGCGTCTGCGTTCTCGCCGTCACGTCGCCGTCCGTCGTCGCAGGACGCGAATTCGTCACCATTCCGTGCGGTCTGAAAGGCGTCTTTCCGGCGGAATATCAAAAGCAGAGCATCCATACATCCGTCGACAGCGGAATCGCCATCAAGCAGGACGACGGCAACTATCTCGTGTTGAAATCCAACAAACTGTCCACCCTGCTCATTCAGGACGACCGCGTCTTCAACATCAACAACATCCAGATCCGATTCGCCCTCGCCCCCGCGACCATGCATAAAAACATCCCATACACCAACCGTTTCACCATTTCCACAGCCACCCCCGAACAACTGAATAAAATGCTAGTCTCAACCACACCGCTCACAAGCCTGGACTCCAGCAGTTCGCTCATTTTCAGCCATGACGACAACGGCATCGGAACACTGACGAAAGGCTCCGCCACCTATGTCAAAGTGGCCGCCGCCGTCCACGGCCTCGAATGGGCCTACGGGCCGCAGGCCGAAGGGGCGTTCAACATGCTGGATGACGACAACAGCCGCACCTACGAAGGCGCCATCACCATCCCGAAGACAGACGACGTCCCACTCAACATCATCGAACGGAACATGTTGGACGAGACGAAGCACAAGCTCGTCAGCACCTACAAATTCAACATCCCGCAGAAAGTCAGCCTCAACGGCTTCCAGCTCTCCTACTTCCTCACGCTCCCCTTCTATACGGGGGCGACTCTCCTCTGCGAGACGACGGAAGGCCCGAAATCCGTTGTCATCCCCGAAAACGTCGGCAACAAGACGCCGTTCAGCGGAACTGTCAAATCGATTACCATAAAGCCCGTAACGGAAGCGCCTTCCGTCTTGCTAACCTTCGACCAGCCCACCAATCTTTTCTTCCAAGACAACCGCGCATGGGGCGCCAGCGATCTTGAAATCCGCCTGAGCTTCGCACGGTTTGAGAAAGGAAACGAAATCGGCCCCGTCACCGTCGAACGGACCATTACCTTCTCCGCTGAAAACGCTGACGGCCCCATGCATCCGCTCCTTTACACGAACGCCGTCACGTCCGTCACGGACACGTCCAAATGGTTCCCCTACACGCTTCCGTGGGACGCGCCCTCCCCGCTGGACGTCTCCTTCCTCAACGACAAGCCCGCCGGAAAGCATGGCTTCATCGCCGTAAAGGACGGTCAGTTCGTCACTTCCGGAAACGGCCAGCCCATCCGCTTCTGGGGGACGTGCTTCTCCGCAGGAGCGAACTTCCCCACGCATGAACAGGCCGAACTCATCGCCAGGCGCCTCGCCTCCTACGGCATCAACATCGTCCGCACCCATCATGCGGACACGCAGTGGGGCGAAAACAGCCTCTTCGACAAGAAGGCGGACAACACGCGCTCCTTCGATCCTGTCAATCTGGACAAATTCGATTATCTGATGTACTGCCTCAAACGCGAAGGCATCTATATCTATCTCGACCAGCTGGTCAACCGCACCTTCAAGAAAGGCGACGGCGTGGACAACGCGGAGAATCTTCCCGTCTGCGCGAAACCGTACTGCTATTTCGACCGCAGGCTCATCGAACTTCAGAAGGAATATTCGCGAAACCTCTGGACGCACGTAAATCCCTATACGAAAATCGCCTACAAGGATGATCCCGCCTTCGCCATGATGGAGTTCGCCAATGAAAACGACCTGTGGTCGCAGGAAGTCACGCTCGAACCGTACCGCACGCGCTTCGAAGCCATGTACCGCGAATGGGCCGCCAAAAACGCCATCGAACTGCCGGGAGGGAAGATCGATTTCACGAAGAAGAACGATGCAATGGTCAAGTTCTTCATCCATGTCACGGACGAATACCACCGCGAAATGGGCGATTTCCTCCGCAACGAAATCGGCGTGAAGGTCCCGATGACAGGTTCCAACTGGACGCGCAACACAAGCCTCCTCCTCTCCCTCTCCAAGCTCGACTACACGGATTCGCACGCATATTGGAACCATCCGAAGGCGGGCGGCTTCTTCAACACGAATTCCATGCTCCGCAACGAATCCATCATCATGGACGGCCTCGGCTACTACAAAGTGAAAGGCAAGCCGTTCTTCGTCTCCGAATGGGACGCCCCGTGGCCCTACGAATTCCGCGCGGAACTGCCTGCGTGGATCGCCGCCGTCTCCGCCTTCCAGAATTGGAACGGCCTCACCGTCTATACCTACCGCCATTCCTCCGTCCCCACGGACGCCATCAGCGGCTCCTTCGAAACGTTCAACGATCCCGCCCGCTTCGGCCTCTTCCCGATCGCCTCGCTGATCTTCCGCCGCGGCGATGTCACGCCCGGCCAGACCGTCAAACGCCTCGCCCATCCCGTGAAAACCGCCCAGACGACCAAATCCCCCAACAGCTGGAGCCTTCCAGTCCTGCGGTCGCTCTCCAACATGTACCGCTTCGAAGGGGAGTTCACCACCGATGATTCCGCCACGCCGAACGACCTTCCGATGGACAAGTCGCTCATCGACGGCACTGCCATCGCCTCCGAAAACGGCCAGATCCGCCGTAATCTGAAAGACGCCAGCGTTGTCATCGACACGCCTCGCTCGCAAGTCGTCTCATCGTTCTTCCAGAACAAAAAGTCGTTCAGCACGAACGACATGACGGTCGCCATCAACGACCAGTTCGCGACGGTCGCCCTCAGTTCGCCGTCGGACCAGCCGATCAATCAGGCCGACAAGCTTTATCTCATCGTCGTCGGTCGCGCCGAAAACACAGGCTTCTCCTACGCGTTCGCCCGCAACAAGGCGGTCACCCGCGGCAACGGCCCCATCCTCGCGGACCATATCAACGCAACGATCACCATCAAGACGGCCAATGCCGCGCTGAAGGTCCATCCGGTCTCCAACAGAGGCGAAAAACTGCCCGCCATCCCGTCCAAATACGAAGACGGCAGGCTCTCGTTCACCACCTCCGCCGACACCATCTACTACATCATCGAATAAATTTACTTGCATATTTCCGTAAATGCATTATTCTATAAGTAATTGAGTTTTGATTCCTATTGTCAACCAAGTCAAAAACAAACAACGGAGTAACACAATGGCTAAAGAAGAATTGGTGCGTTTTGGCATCCTCGGCGCGGGCAGCATCGCTTTGTTCCGCCACGCTCTCGAACTCTCTCAGAACCCCTACGCGAAACTCGTCGCCGTCTATGATCCGATCAAGTCACGCGCCGAATACCTCTCCAGCCTGTACCATGTTCCAGTTGTCGATAGCGAAGAGGCTATCATCAACAACAAGAACATCGACGCCGTCTGCGTCTGCACGCCTAACAGCGAGCATGCCCGCCTGACGATCGCCTGCCTGAAGGCCGGCAAGGACGTCCTCTGCGAGAAGCCGATGGCCACCAATCTCGAAGACGCCTCCAAGATGATCCTCACGGCTGAGAAGCTCGGCCGCAAGCTCATGATCGGCCATAACCAGTGCCTCATGTCCCCCCACCTGAAGGCCAAGAAGCTCCTCCAGGAAGGCGTCATCGGCAAAGTCATGACCTTCCGCACGGCGTTCGGCCACGGCGGCCCCGAAACATGGTCGCAGGACAAAGGCCCCCACACATGGTTCTTCAAGAAGGAAAAGGCCTACGTCGGCTGCATGGGCGACCTCGGCGTCCACAAGTGCTATCTGATTCCGTGGCTGCTCGGCACCGACATCGTCGAAGCCGCCTCCTTCGTCGCCACCATGGACAAGAAGAATGAAAAAGGCAAGCCCATCACCGTCGACGACAACGCGGTCTGCATCCTCAAGATGTCCGACGGCGTTCTCGGCCAGCTGACCGCCTCCTGGACCTACTACGGCCCCGAAGACAACATCACGACCATCTACGGCACGGAAGGCCGCATGATCCTCGGCGCGAATCCGGACTATCCCGTCGAAGTCTATCTGAAGAACGGCGAAGTCCAGAAGTACAAAGTCGGCGCCGTCGCCACGAACACCGTGCAGGTCAAATCCGGCATTCCGGATCTGTTCGTCGACTGCATTCTCGACGACATCAAGCCTCCGTTCGACGGCATCAAAGGCTACAAGGCTCTCGCCGCCGTCGTGGCCTGCCTCGAATCCAACGAAACGGGCAAGATCTGCAAAGTCCACAACGACCTCATGCCTGTGAAGGTTGACGCGGCTCCCGCCGCCGTGAAGAAGGCCGCGGCTCCCGCCAAGAAAGCAGCCGCCAAGAAGCCCGCGAAAAAAGCTCCCGCGAAGAAATCCGCGAAGAAGAAATAAGTAGCTTCCAGTCGCAAGGCCGTTGGAAAACACTTCTTCCAACGGCCTTTTTCTTCTACATCTTTTTACGTCTCCTTCCATCCCTTTAGTCACTTTTGTCCCTTTAGTCGCTTTAGTCCCTCCCACCATAGGATCACATATGGCATTTTTAGACGAAAACTACCTCCTTCGCGGCGATGAATCCAAGAAGCTCTACGCCGCCGTCAAAGACCTCCCCATCATTGACGCCCATAACCACTGCGACGTCAAGGCCCTCGCCGAAGACCGCAACTTCACGGATCTGTGGGATGCCGAGGCCGCCACGGACCACTACGTCTGGGAAGTCCTCCGCAAATCCGGCGTTCCGGAATATCTTCTGACCGGCAAAGACGCCTCCAACCACGACAAATGGATCGCCATGGCCGCCGCCTTCGAAAAGGTCGCCGGCAATCCGACATACGAATGGATCCATCTGGATCTGAAACGCCGCCTCGGCATCGATGAACTCATCACCGCCGACAACGCCGAAGCCATCTGGGAGAAATCAAAAGCCGTTCTCGCGAAAAAAGAGTTCTCCCAGCAGAATCTCATCAAGCAGATGAACGTCGAAGCCATGTGCTCCACCGACGATCCCGCCGACACGCTCGAATACCATCAGGCCCTCCAGAAGTCGCAACTAAAAGGCATCGTCCATCCGACCTTCCGCCCCGACAAGGCTATGAACATCTTCAAGCCGGATTTCGCAGATTACGTCAAGACGCTCGGAAATCGTTGGAACATCGCCATCAAGACGATCGACGACCTGCTCGCCGCCCTGAAGGCCGCCCATGACTTCTTCGCCGAAAACGGCTGCGTCGCCTCAGACCACGGCGTCGCCGTCCCCTACGGCCTGCAAGTCGCGAAGCAGGACGCGGAGGCCGTCTTCCAGAAGGCCCTCGCCCGCAAGCCGTTGACGGAGGCCGAAACCGTCGCCTACATGTCCTACATCTTCAACGAAGTCGCCGAAATGGACGCCCAGAAAGGATGGGTCTTCCAGATCCATATCGGCGCCGTCCGCGACGTGCGCGACTCCCTCTACAACAGTCTAGGCGCGGATGTCGGCGGCGACATCTCCGACCATCTGACCGACTACATCGCCAATCTCCTGCCGTTGCTGAACCGCTTCGACGGACGTCTCAAGACGGTCCTCTACAACATGAATCCGATCCACAACGCGACGCTGGCCCAGCTGACGCGCGCCTTCGGCAACACCGTCTCCCTCGGCCTCGCCTGGTGGCTCAACGATTCCTTCATCGGCATGAAGAACCAGCTCGAATACTCCACGTCCGTCGATACGTTCGCGAACATGGGCGGCATGGTCTCCGACTCCCGCAAGATCCTTTCCTACGGTTCGCGCCACGAAATGTTCCGCCGCACGCTCTGCCACGTTCTCGGCAACGAAGTCGAGCTCGGCCAGATGCCGTCGGAAGTCGCGGAACGCCTAGCCGTCAACCTCTCCTACACGCGTCCCAAGACCCTCTTCGGACTTTGATGCCAGCCGCTTTCGCGGAGCTAAAAGCCTAAAGCCAAAAGCTTAAAGCCATACGCGCCGCGAAGCGTGGCTCTATGACGTTTTTTTCACAAAGATCTTTCGCATGACATCCTTTGCATCTCGCGAAGCGATGACAACCGCCGAGCTGCCGGAGCCGTTGAATTTTCAGCATGCAAAATTCATTATAACCAAACAAATTCTTCAGAAGATTGACGGCCCGGCGGCGAGGCATTCGTGTCCAATCGTGTCCATTAGTGGTTCCTAATCAATAATTAGGTTGCGGCTTGACCGTTTCAGGTTCTTTCGTGCCTTTCGTGGTTTACAAGATGTTCAAGACGTTGCAACGTAATTACAAGATGCTGGGGAAACGGCGTTTCATTTTCCTGTTCGCCGTTCCCCTGGTCATCTGCGTCTTCCTCTGGGCGGTGCGCAAAGAAGCCTCCGACGTCCAACTGCAACGCGTCGAATTGAAAAAGGACGACTTCCGCGTCCCGTTCAAGAAACCGCTGCGTGTCCTCCACATTTCGGACACGCATCTCTATAACGGCGCCGCCGTCAAACGCCTCCACAAGGCTTTGGAGCTCGCCCTCCCCCATTCGCCGGACATCGCCGTCCTCACAGGCGATTTCGGCATCTCACCAAAGAACGACGAACAGGACTATCTTCTCGCCCTCTCCTATTTCCAATTGTTGTCGCAGGCCATGCCGACATTTGCCTGTCTCGGCAACCACGACTACCGGATCAACCCTAAACAGTATCCGCCCCCCGGCCCAGCCGTCCTCAAATTTCTTGCCGACGCGAACATCACATTGCTCCAGAATGAATCCAAATCTCTCATTATCAACGGACAACGCATCGTCATCGTCGGCATGGAGGACTATTGGAAAGGCCGTCCCAATGCGCAGGGTTGCCTTCCGCTCATCGACGAACCGCGTGAAGACGTCCATTACCTCCTTCTCGACCACAATCCGGACCATCTTCTGAAATTGCAGGACTACGACTGGGACGTCGCCTTTTCCGGCCATGCCCACGGCGGCCAGATCAAGATTCCCTTCATCGAATGGCGGCCGCACACGAATCTAGAGAACAACCATCTCGCCCGCCCGGGCATCCACGAAATCTTTCCGAAGCGCTATTTATGTGAATCAGTCGGCCTCGGCAACCTCTACGAACTGCGTATATTCTGCAAACCGGATATCACGATTTTGGATATCAAGTAATTCACAACACAAAATTGTTGGGCATGTCACCGCTTGTTGTCAACAGTGTTTTTCTCACTTTGGATATTTTTTCCCTTTTTTCAATTGATTGATCAGTATGTAAAGGAAAATCATTCGAATATTTGAACATATCCTATCTTCTTTTGCGCGGAGATATACGTTTAGTTTTGCGTTTAGAAGCCTCATCAAGCAATGCCGCCAATTTTTCGCGAAGTTGTGTTTCGTCTGGCAAATATAGTTGGTACTTACTCACAAATAGGCGATTTGATATTCCCTGCGTAGCAAATTGTACAACCAGATCATCCTTATTGGCTCCCAAAACGATACCTACCGGTTCGGCATCACTCTTGCTACCGACTTCTGACTTGAAATAGTTCAAATACATGTTCATCTGTCCAATATCCTGATGCTTTATCATACCACGTTTCAAATCGATAAGCACAAAGCATTTAAGCAAATAATTGTAGAATACAAGATCAACTCTGCACGGATGTTCTGTATTAAGCGGTATGCGGTATTGACTTGCTACAAAAGAAAAACCGCGTCCTAATTCAAGAAGGAAGTCTCGAAGATGCTCAATAAGCGCCGCATGAAGCCGTCCCTCCTTCAGACGCTCTGCAACTGGCAAACCGGCAAACTCAAGGACGTATGGATCTCGAAGAATGTCTTCTGGCTTCTGTACACGATTGCCTTCGTTTGCCAAGGCAAGCACACCTTCCTTGTCTCGTGAAAGCGCAATTCGATGGAAAAGCATGGATTGCATCTGTCGCCGTAATTCACGGACACTCCACTTAGAACTTTCACATTCCTTCTGGTAGAAAGCGATTTCCAACGGATCATCAGCTCGAAGAATCTCAAGATAGTGACTCCAAGTCAAAAATCCAGACGTCTGACCTATTCGAAAAAATCCAGACGTCTGGATTTTTTGTGATATGAGATAGAACTTGCGCATATAGTGCAAGTTAGAATGTGCAAAGCCTCGTCCCAACCGCAAAGTCAAATCACGTGCAAGCCTCCGCATCAGTCCATCCCCGTAAACCGCCTTGTCAGAGCCGTGTTGCTCATACTCCACAATATATTCACCTGTTTGCCAATAGGTTTGAAGCATGATCGTGTTCATTGCCGCCTTCAATCCAGAACGTGCGTCATGAACAAGTTTTTCAATGGCCGAAACCAACGTATCGTATGTAGGCATCGCCTTTGGAGAAATATCTTTCCCCTCACCTTCATCACTCTTTTTTATTTGTCTCTTTGACATATCCATTCCTTTTTGTTCCATGCACTGCCATTTGCATCATCCCATCTATTTGTAGAATCATCCATGGTCATCTTTTCAACTTTTGCTCGATAGTCATGAGATAAGACGACATGGGCTGGCCTGCATGGAAAGCGGCTAAATCTCTGAAGAAAGGCATGACCAACTTGCCTAGTTTTTCGACTGCATCCTGCAAAATGCAATCAAGCTGCATCAAATCCGGTTCGTCTTCGTTGATTTTCTCAAAATTCCACCAGTAGTCATAGTTTACAATATCTTCGTACGGTTTTAGAATGTATTCGGATGGGTTGATCGGTGGAGGCAAGAATTTCGGATCAAGATAAATAATGCGAAGACAACCATCATCGTCGGAAAGACTTTTCGGCCATCCATTGGAATTGACGATGTCCGTCTCGACATCTGGCTGCCATGCGCATTCAAACGTAAAACAGTTCCTTGTCGAACCTGCGAAGTTCACGACGAAATAATATCGTTTCGTCAATTCCGATCCGTCATCCCAATAACGGTAGCACAAGAACCCTGACGGCATGGCCATGCTTTTGTCTTCGACAAGATTCTTGAAATCATTCGCAATGGCTTTCTGCAGTCCTCTTTTGAAAAAGCGCTTCAGTTTCATATTCCATTGCTCCTACAGTTCAAAAGCCATTCGGCTATTCCTATTGTTAATCATCTTCCATTCCTTATACTTTATATATGGAAAAACATTTTTCAAGCCAACCTAAATTATTTTCATCAAGTGAAATCAATGGCTCGCGGCGGGACACCGCCAGCTATTTTTGACAAAAGTATTTGAAAACCTTCCATGATAAATGTATAGTAAATGCTAGTGTGAGTTATTTTTCCTTTACCATATATATAGTCTCTCAGGGAACCGAAAACCATGGCGGACGATCTGCAAGCCCTACTGAACAAAATCAATGAAGAAGGCCTGAAAAAGGCGGAGCAAACCAAGGCCGACATCATCGCGAAAGCCCAGGCCGAAGCGAAAGGCATCATCAAAAAGGCCCAGGAAGAAGCCGACGACTGCCGCGCCAAAGCGCAGGCGGATTCGCAAATCCTTGTGCAAAAAGGAGAAGAGGCTCTTCGTCAGGCCGCACGGGACATGATGCTCTCCCTCCGCCAGCAGCTCCAAAGCCGTGTCAAGGCGGCCGTCCTCCAATTGATGGACGCCACGTTGGACGCGCAGCAGATGCCGAATGTCATCGTGCAGATCGTCGAAAGCTACCTCCAGAAGGACGGCAACGAAGACAATCTCGAACTGCTCGTCAATCCGCAACAGCTTGACACCCTCTCGTCCGCCGTCAAGGCGAAGTTGGCGGAGAATCTGAAGGCGCGTTGCGAATTCTCCCCCTCCCCGTCCGTTGCAAACGGTTTCAAACTCGCTTTCAAGGACAACGACGTGCTTTACGACTTTACGGACCAGGCTCTTGCCGACGCCGTCGCATCCTACGTCGGTCCCCGCATCGCCGCCGCGCTTTCCGACAAGAACTGACGGATTCCAGCCATGCCCACCGACATCCATTATTTCATCGCGTCGCTGCCCGGCCTGAAACGCCATGAAAAGCCCTTCTACAGCTTTCAGGAGTTTCTGAAGCTCTGCGAATACAACTTCACGCCGGAAATCGCGCGCTCCATCGCGGGCCTCTCTCTCGATCCCGTCGCTGAAAAGCATGATTTCTGCGACGCCGCGCGGGAATGGCGCCAATGGACCGTTTTCGCGAAGGACTGCCTCGCCAAGTTGCGCGCCGCCAAGCTGAAACGCAATCCGGACACCGTTGCGAAGCATGACGAATACGCGGCTCTCTATGACAAACGCGACCTTGAAAAGGCGTTCGCCATCGAATCGCCGTCCGAACGGCAGGTGGCCCTGGAAAACGCGACGTGGAAATTTCTGGATGACTATCTTGCCGCCAAATATCCGTTCAGCCTGGACGCCGTGGTCGCCTACGCCCTGCGGCTCCTTTTGATCGAACGCGAGCTCTCACGCGGCTTCGACAAAGGGCTGGACGTCTTCAACTCCATGGTAGCCAACGCCATCGAAACAGCTGACAACACGAGAATGTGAATCTAGGATACGATAACACCATGACTGAAACCACCCCCATCTCCAAAGTCACAGGCGTCAACGGAAACATGGTCTCCGTTGAATTCGCAGGCGCCGTCATGCAGAACGAAGTCGCATACGTCCTGCCTGCGGACGGCTCCAAACTCAAATCGGAAGTCATCCGCGTGCGCGGCCGCGAAGCGGACTTGCAGGTCTTCGAAAGCACGACCGGCGTGAAAGTCGGCGATCCCGTCGAATTCACCTCCCAATTGCTGTCCGTCGAACTCGGCCCGGGCCTGCTCACGCAGGTCTACGACGGCTTGCAGAATCCACTGCCCGAACTGGCCAAGCAGGCCGGATATTTCCTTAAGAAAGGACTTTACGTCTATCCGCTGGATCGCGAGAAGAAATGGTCCTACACGCCCGTCGCCAAAATCGGCGCACGTGTGCAAGCCGGTGACACCATCGGAACCGTGCCGGAAGGCATCTTCAAACACCGCATCATGGTGCCGTTCGCATGGACTGGCGAATGGACCGTCATCTGGACCATCGAGCCCGGCGACTACACCATCGACACCGTCGTCGCCAAAGTCTCCGACGGCCTGAACGAACGCGAGATCACGATGGTCCAGACATGGCCGGTCAAGATTCCGATCACCGCCTACGACGACAAGCTCCTCCCCCGCGAACCGCTGATCACGCAGGTCCGCATCATTGACACGTTCTTCCCTGTCGCCAAAGGCGGAACCTTCTGCACGCCAGGGCCTTTCGGTGCAGGCAAGACCGTTCTTCAGCACGCCCTATCACAGCGTTCGGAAGCGGACGTCGTCATCGTCGCGGCCTGCGGCGAACGCGCCGGCGAAGTCGTCGAAATCCTCCGCGAATTCCCGCATTTGGACGACCCGCGCACGGGGCAGAAACTGATCGACCGCACGATCATCATCTGCAACACGTCGTCCATGCCGGTCGCCGCCCGTGAAGCCTCCATCTACACGTCCGTCACGTTGGCGGAATACTACCGCCAGATGGGGCTGAACGTCCTCCTGCTGGCGGACTCCACGTCCCGTTGGGCGCAGGCCCTCCGCGAAGAGTCCGGCCGACTGGAGGAAATCCCTGGCGAAGAAGCGTTTCCGGCCTATCTGGAATCGCTGGTCGCCAGTTTCTACGAACGCGCGGGCCTTGTCCGCCTGAAAGACGGCAACCTCGGCTCCATCACCATCTGCGGCGCCGTCTCGCCCGCCGGCGGCAACTTCGAAGAGCCTGTGACGCAGGCGACTCTGAAAGTCGTCGGCTCCTTCCTCGCCCTTTCCCGCGACCGCGCCAACGCCCGCCGCTACCCATCCATCCATCCTCTTGATTCATGGAGCAAATACAACTCCATCGTCCCCAAAGAGAAAATCGACGCCGCCCGCCAGATGCTCCGCGCAGGCAACGACGTCAACCAGATGATGAAGGTCGTCGGCGAAGAAGGCACCCCGACCTCCGACTTCGTCACCTATCTGAAGTCCGAATTCATCGATTCCGTCTATCTGCAGCAGAACACCTTCGATCCCGTCGATTCCGCCTGCGGCTCCAAACGGCAGGAATACGTTTTCGACAAGCTCCTCTCCGTCATCGCCAAGAGCTTCTCCTTCCCGGACAAGAACGCCGCGCGTACGTACTTCCAGAATCTCCGCCAGGCCTTCATCGACTGGAACTACATCGCCTGGGATACGGACGATTTCAAAACACAGGAAGCCAAAATCGACGAACTGCTCGCCACCGCCTGACCATCAGCCAACCTAACAGCGGATTGAATAATGAAGAAAATCTACCATCGCATCATCCAGATCAGCGGCAACGTCATCACCGTCGAGGCCGACAATGTCGCCAACGGCGAACTGGCGGAAGTCAAATCACCGCGCGGCACATCCCTTGCGCAGGTCATCCGTCTTGACAAGACAAGAGTCTATCTGCAGGTCTTCGCAGGCTCGCGAGGCATCTCGACGGACTCCGAAGTCCGCTTCCTCGGCCAGCCCATGCGCGTCTCCGCGTCGGACGCCCTGCTCGGACGGATCTTCACCGGCAACGGCTCGCCGCGTGACAAAGGCCCCGCCCTCACCGACAACATGATCGACATCGGCGGCCCCTCCGTCAACCCCGCGAACCGCGTCATTCCGAAGAACATGATCCGCACGGGTCTGCCCATGATCGACATTTTCAACACGCTCGTCGAAAGCCAGAAACTGCCGATCTTCTCCGTCGCCGGCGAACCCTACAACGAACTGCTCGCCCGTATCGCCATGCAGGCTGAAGTCGATATCATCGTCCTCGGCGGCATGGGTCTCAAATACGACGACTACCTCTATTTTAAAGAGACGCTGGACCAGCAGGGCGCCCTCTCCCGCACCGTCATGTTCATCCACACCGCAGCCGACCCGATCGTCGAATGCCTCCTCGTGCCGGACATGGCCCTCGCCACCGCCGAATATTTCGCGACGCAGGAAAACAAACGCGTGCTCGTCCTGTTGACGGACATGACAAACTTCTGCGACGCCTTGAAGGAAATCGCCATCACGATGGAACAGATTCCTTCCAACCGCGGCTACCCAGGCGACCTCTACAGCCAGCTCGCCTCCCGCTATGAAAAGGCCGTCGATTTCGAAACCGCCGGATCCATCACGATTCTCGCCGTCACCACCATGCCCGGCGACGACGTGACGCATCCTGTTCCGGACAACACAGGCTACATTACAGAAGGCCAGTTCTATCTCGTCAACGGCCGCATCGAGCCCTTCGGCTCCCTCTCCCGTCTGAAACAGCAGGTCAACAGCGAAACCCGCGCCGACCATCGCGCCCTCATGGACAACATGATCCGCCTCTACGCCGAATACAAGGAAGCCCTCGAAAAGCAGTCCATGGGCTTCAAGATGTCGGACTGGGACAGCAAGCTCCTCAAATACGGCAACCTCTTCGAACAGCGCATGATGGACCTGCGGGTCAACATCCCGCTGGAAGAGGCCCTTGATCTCGGCTGGAAGACTCTCGCCGAATGTTTCACCCCCGCCGAAACCGGTATCAAGACCGATCTCGTCAAGCAGTTCTGGCCGAAAAATTCTTGATAAACTCACCAAAAGCCGCAATGCGGCGACCGCCCGAAGGGCGATACAATCGTAACCGCTTGCAAGCGAGCGTCAGCGAGCGCAGCTGGCGGCCCCCAAAACCATGGCGAAAATCAAACTAACCAAAAACGAACTGAAAGTCCAGCGGGACGCCCTCAAGCGTTTCGAACGGTATCTTCCGACCCTGCAGCTGAAAAAACAGCAGCTGCAGATGGAAGTCCGCCAGAACCGCGATGACATCGCCGCCATGGACGCCGAAATGGCGGCCCTCACGGAACGCTCCAAACAGGTCATCGCCCTCTTCTCCGGAAACGACAACGGCGGCCTGTCGGACATCATCGGCGTGAAGGCCTGGCATACGGGCACCCGCAATATCGCGGGTATCGATGTACCTGTGTTCGAATCACTTGAGCTAGACGTGAAGGATTACGACCTCTTCATGACCGCCCCATGGTTCGAAGACGCCGTCGAGCTCGTCCGCGAAAAGATCGAACTCGAATTGAAGAAACGCCTCCTGCTGGAGACGTCCATGCTCCTCGAACAGGAGCTCCGTGTCGTCACGCAGCGCGTCAACCTCTTCGAGAAGGTCATGATTCCGAACGCGAAAGAGAACATCCGCGTCATCAACATCTATTTGGGCGACCAGCAGACCAACTCTGTCGGCCGTTCGAAAATCGCCAAAGGCAAATGCGCCGCACGCGACGCCAGTATCGCCTAACAACCTCTAGAAGCCCCATAGGGGCGACTGGCTCCCAGCCGTGGGTGAAGCGAAGCGTAACCCACGGGAATGTAAATAATTCCAATCGAACCGCGTAGCGGTGGCAGGATCATAGCCGTGGGTGAAAACCCACGGATGATTTAGGAGTTTCCTGTGATAGAAGTCATGAAAAAAATCACCGTTGTCTGTCTGGACAACGCGAAAGAACAAGCGGCCAAGGCCCTGCAGTCCCTCGGCATCGTCCATGTCATGGACGTCGTGCCCCCCGCCTCGCAGGATCTTGACGCGCTTGCGAAAAAGCAGGCCGATCTGGAACGAATTCTCAAAGCCGTTCCGGAAGATCTCGTTCCGGCCGGACAGCCCTCCCTTCCCGCCCAGACCATCGCGGAAGCCCTCGAAAATCTGGACGAACAGCAAAAACTCCGTGACGATTTGCAGAACGTCTTCAAAGAACAGATGCTTCTGGAACCATGGGGCTCCTTCGACGCCGCCATGCTGGACGATTTCCGCAGCCGCGGCCTCAACGTGGAGCTCTGTACCTCCACGCCCCACGCCATCCAAAACATCCAGCTGCCGGAAGACTCCTTCCTGCAAGTCATCAATCAGGACAAGAACAACGTCTATTTCATCGTCGTTTCACGCAACTCCTTGGCGGACTGCAATCTGCCGATCGCGACGCTCCCCTCCTGCACGGATGCGAAAGCCCTCGCCGATCGACGCCAGAAAGACGATGCACAGATCGATGTTCTTGAAAAGAACTTTGTGAAACTGGCCGAACAAAACGCGGAGACATGGAAAAAGGAGCTTGAAAGGCTGCAGGACGAAATCGCATTGGCGAAGGCGGAATGCGGCATGGGCGAATCCGGCATGCTCGCCTATCTGAACGGCTATGTTCCGGAAAAGAAGCTCGAAACGCTTCGCAAGACCGCCCAAACCAACGGATGGGCCCTTCTCGTCGATGATGTGAAGGAAGACGACACGAATGTGCCCACCCTGCTCAACATTCCGAAAAAGTTCAGCATGGCGCAGCAGATTTTCGATTTCATCGGCATCCTGCCAGGATATTTTGAAACCGACGTCTCCATCGCGCTGTTCATCTTCCTCACGCTGTTCTGCGGCATTCTCATCGGCGACGCGGGCTACGGCCTCCTCATGACCGCCGCCATCCTCTACGGCTTCAAGAAAGCGACCACGCCCAACGCGAAAGAAGGGCTTAAGTTGCTTCTTTGCATATCGTTGAGCATCTTGGCGTACGGCTGGCTGTCGGGCAACTGGTTCGGCATCGATCCCGCCGTCATGCCGCGTTTCATGAAAGGCCTGCCATGGCTGTACGACGATGAAAACAGCAACCATGTCAAAACGCTCTGCTTCTTCATCGGCGCCTTCCATACGTCTCTCGCGCGGGCATGGAGCGCCTACAACGCCCAGAAGAGCAAACGCGCCGTCTTCGGCCATCTCGGCTGGTCCATCTTCCTGTGGGGCAGCTTCTATCTGGCGAAAGTTCTCGTCGTGGACGGCAAAGGCTTCGACGCCCTGCCCGCCCCCGCCATCGCGCTTTTCGCCATCGGTTTCGTGCTGATTCTCGCTTTCGGCATCAATTGGAGCAACGTCGGCGACGTCATCTATTCGCCGTTCACGTTCATCAACGGTTTTGTCGACGTGCTGTCCTACATCCGCCTGTTCGCCGTCGGCCTGTCTGGCGTGTATATCGCGAAATGCTTCAACGAAATGGCCATTGGCGTCGCCAAATCGGGCGTTCTCGGCATCATCGCGATGCCGATCATCCTGCTGATCGGCCATGGCCTGAACATCTGCATGGCGTTCCTTTCCGTTCTGGTCCACGGCATCCGCCTGAACACGTTGGAATTCGCGGGCCACATCGGCGTCTCCTGGAGCGGCAAGCCCTACAAACCATTGGCAATTCATAATTCATAATGCATAATTCATAATTTACATAGTCCCTTATGTCCCTTTAGTCTCTTATTTAACTTATATAGAAAAAACAAAGGAGTTTTCAAAATGCTCGAATCAACACAACAAGCTTTGACATTGGCCGGTTCCTTCTGCGCCATGGGTTTTGCCGCCATCGGTTCCGCCTATGGTTGCGGTGTCGCCGGTGCGGCCGCCGTCGGAGGTTGGAAGAAGTGCTATGTCCAAGGCAAGCCCGCCCCCTTCCAGCTGTCCGCTTTCGCCGGCGCCCCGATGACGCAGACGATCTACGGCATGCTGCTCATGAACCAGATCATGAACAAGGCTCCGGAAATGTGGGCCGTCTGCCTGATCATCGGCATCGTCTGCGGTTGCGCCATCGCCGCTTCTGCCGTCTTCCAGGGCCGTGCCGCGGCCGCCGCCTGCGATTCCTTCTCCGAAACGGGACAGGGCTTCGCGAACGACCTGATGGCCATCGGTATCATCGAAGCTGTCGCCATCTTCGCCATGCTGTTCGCCTTCATGCTTCTGGGCAAAGTTCCCGCCGCCGAAGCGAAAGCCGCCGCTGAAGCCGCGACTGCCTTGCTGTAACATCTGGCAAGACAATCCATTGCACAAACGCGCCGCAGAATCATCCAATTCTGCGGCGTGTTTGTTTCTAGCGCTTCTAGCACTTCTAGAGCTTCTAGAAAATATTAAGCATTAACCACTAAGCGAAGCGTAAGCCCCGTCTCGCGTTGCGACGGGCGGTCGTTACGCAGCGCCATGTTCAAGGCACGGCGCGTGCCGATCATGATCAGTAGTTTCTTCGCGCGGGTCATGCCCGTGTAGATCAAATTGCGCTGCAACATGATGAAATGCTGCGTCATCACAGGCATGATCACCACAGGAAATTCGCTGCCCTGCGATTTGTGGACCGTCACCGCATAGGCCAGCATCAATTGGTCGCAGTCCAACTGGCTGTATTCAACAACGCCTGAATCAAACTGCACCGTGAAATTCTTCGACGAATTGTCGACGAACAGCACACGGCCCATCTCGCCGTTGAAAACGCCTTTGTCGTAGTTGTTTCGCGTCTGCATGACGCGATCGCCTGTGCGGAACATGCGGCCGCCCACCTGGAACGACTCCTTGACGCCGTCCGCGGGATTCAACGCTGCTTGCAGACGGCTGTTCAACGTCAGCGTCCCGCAATCGCCTTTCCGCATCGGCGACAGCACCTGTACATCGTTCATCGGCGTGTAGCCGAACACTTTCGGAATACGGTCTACGATCAATTTGCAGATCAAATCCGCCGCGCGGATCGTATCCGCCTGCTCCACCCAGTAGAAATCCGCCTTGACGCCCTGCGGAACAGGCCGCAGATCCGGCATGCGCCCTTCGTTCACCAAATGCGCGTTCGTCACAATCCGACTGCCGTCGGCTTGCCGGTAAATCTCCGTAAGTTCCGTCACCGCAATCTTTCGCGACGCAATCAAATCATGCAACACCGCGCCTGGGCCGA
>CACYQT010000035.1 GCA_902776645.1 uncultured bacterium
CACGCAACATCTTCCTTTGCACGCACATCCCGATCCTTCCCGTCTCCCGCTGCAAAATCGAATGGATCCCCTTCAGCAAGCCGGAAGAGAAGGAAAAACGGCTCGAACTGCTGAACATGCTTCTGGAACGCAACGTCATCATCCTCTGCGGCCACATCCATGAGCAGACGCTTCTGGAATACGCCAACGAAAAAGGCCGCATCACGCAAGTCACGGCCTACAGCGTCATCGGCTCCGTCAAATCTGAAAAGAACGGGCCGCTGGTGGAAGGCACCGTGGAGCAATTCAAGGCCATTCCGGTTGCCAAGACAAATATGGAAAAAGATACGCCTGTCGGCAAACTCGTCGCCGAATACCTCCCCGGCATCAAGCGTTACGACAAGATCGAAGGCGCAGGATATTGTGTTCTCCAAGTCTCCCCCGAAGGCATCGTCAACGAATACCACAGCCTTACGGGAGACGACACACGCGTTATTAAAGTCCGGTAAGTCTTTAGTTTGAATAGCTTCCAGACGGATGACCATCAACCGTCCGGAAGACTTTAGGAGATAATCATGAAGACATTTATCAATTTTATGACCATTGCCTTCTTTCTTCTTTTCATGGTGTGTCTTGTTTCCTGCAAAAGCATCCAAGAAGAAGCGGTCATCTCCGAATGTGATTTTTGCTCCCCAACGGTCAAGGCGGAACAACGGGCCGCCTTGGCTAATTTCCGTCAGCTTAACGAACTTTCAAAGAGCGACGACGATGACGACGATGACGACGATGACGACACACCAAATTTCGGGATGGGATGTACCATCATTGAAGAACTACATCGTCATATGCGTAATATCATCCGACGGGACACAAAACGTGAGGCGCTTTGCCAATGTAATCCTTTTGAATATGACACATTGGATGCCTTCGAAGAAATTCCATTCAATAAGACATTGCTTTGCAATAACCTACAACGTCTGTCCAAATTGACGAAGAACGACTGGAATTTAGCCTTGCATTCCCTGTTTGTCTATTCCAGCATGGCCGAAGATCTGGAAAGCTTTATACCATGTCAAGAAGAAAGCCTGTCCGGAATCATCCCAAAAGATCTTTTGCATGACCAATCATTCAAACGTTTTCTCTTCTACAACACAGATTCAACACTCTCAACAATCGCCGTATTCGACAATCTTACCGATAAACGACAGATAGTTGTCATCGTTCCGCATTACAAAAACAAACCGGTTGTATTCCATTCACGGCTGTCAGTTGAATATACGGAACAAGAACGCAAGTATCTGTCAGAATGTAGATTGGAGAATAATATCATCAAGACGATAAGCGACCGTATATGCGATTTTGAAAAGCCGCAAACGTCATTTGGACCGGCGATGTTTCGTAGTTTCCATTTGATTTTAAATGCCAAAGAATTTGCCAATGCCAAGGAAAAAGACAGGTTGGATATATCAGACTATGAGACTGAACAATCCATTATCAGAACACTCCCCTGCTGGCATGTGGCGGGATCGACGGTTACCACGCTGTCACGCGATCACCTCCCGCTGATAAATTGGACTGGCCCATGCTATGATTTCATTCTCGATTATCAAGGGAAAAAAGTCAACTACGTCGAAAGAACGAGATAACTTTATATTTATTCCATTGATAATCCAACTATCTTGATTGGAAGCCTTTTCATTTTGCAGAAAAGAAACTTCCAAGCTTGGTCAACCCGCGGTTTGTAATCAAAACATCCAAGCCGTTCTTCATGGCATTTTTACGCACAAACTGCTGCAATTCCGCATCTTTCGGATAATCAACCAAAACAACGATCAATCCCTTCGCTTGAGCCTTTTTCAAATAGCCAATCGTCTCGTTGATTTCACGTTCTTTCTGCTGCCTCTTTCCATTCGTGAAAACATCCTCAGCACCAATTCCATCCAAACGCGCCATGTAGTCACTGTCTTCAAACAATGCCTGCGCATTCTGCTGGATGACCATGAATCGTGGCGAACACTGCTTCGCCCGCGTGACAATTTCCGTCACAAACAATTTCATATCCTGTCGATATGTTTGTTTCGTTTCCGGATTGATGCAATTGTCCTTTCCTTTTTCAAAGAATTCATAACCATCGACGATATCCAGATACACACCGTCAAATCCTTGATTAACAATTGTTTCCAAATAAGAGAAGACAATGTTCTGCCAATCTTTCCGCCAATAGCGCACACGGAAGTTTCCCTTCCATTCTTTGTTTTCCTCCACCAGAAAGCCCGGCCGTTTCTCTTTCCATTCTTTCTTCCAATACGGACGGTAGTCCTCCGCCTCGCCGATGGAAAGATAGGCGACAATCCGTCGATTACCGTCGCTCTTTTTCATGGCAGCGATCTCCTGCGGCCGCCACATGCCTTCCTTGCTGCCATCGAAAGAATAATCGATGACGACAAGCTGCCTGCCGCTTTCATTGATCTTTCGGATAAACGCCTCCTTGTTTTTGGCGAACTTCTCCGCCTGCAGGATATACGCGAACGACGGCCCCGCCTCGACGACGGCGGCGAACAATAAAAACAAGCATGCACAGAATTTCATAACACACCAGCAATCTTCATACGTATTGACAATGGCGGTGGCAAATGCCTCCATATTCATCCGTGAAAGCAAGTGCGCGCCTGAACACCAACCAATCGAGGTAATATACCATGCAAGCGTCAATTGGTCAGCCAAACATCTCATTTTTCCGTATGTCGCCATGATTTTGCCAACAATGGGCTATTGCCGCAATCAAATCATTGATTATGAACAACAAAAGGCATTAAATGGCACAAAATTCATCTTTTATTGAATCAGCCCCCCAAAAAGCATCCTCCATCTTTTTTCGTTGGAACTGGAAAAAACAACTTCATGGCTTATATTCAGTAAAAAAACTTGAAGTTTTTCAGCATCGGAAGACGACCATGCCAGATTCAAATAAAACGACACAAACTCCGCAGTCCCTATTCGGGGAGAAGGACATCCTTCATGACATCGAAACCGTCCAGGCGAAATGGGCCCGCGAACAAGTCCGCCGCCGCGCCCTGATGGTGAAGGTCTTCATCATCGGCGGGATCTTTCTCTTAGTGGGCCTAGGCGCCGTCATCCACAGGATCTACCGCATCAACCAGATGCGAAAATACTACGAAGAGCAGGAGCAGAAGAAATTCGACCCCATCGGCTATCGAAACGCCAAAATCCGCATCTTCCTCTATGCAAACGAAGATGCGGAGGCCGTGGCGGACATTCTTCGCGAAGCCGTCGACAACAAGCCGTCCGAATTCTATGTCCAGTTCAGACCATTGGAAGGCGTGGACGGGGAGGAAGTTGAAAAGGCTCTCGGCAAATTCCAGCCCGGTGTCACCATCAACGGCAAATACGAGTTCAAAATCAAAGATCAGAACGGCGTGGAAAAGGACGTCAAGCTTCTGGGCGACCCCGGCCACTTCTTCAACTTGAAGGATCTCGGCATCATCATCAACCAGGTCCATCAGCAAATCTACGGCGAATCCTATCTGCAACCGGTCTCCAGTCTCTTTGAGAAACGCACCCAAAGCATTCCCATCGAAGGGGTTGACGTGGATGAACTCGTTATCAAGGAAAACGGGAAAATTGATGACCATGATCACGATCATGAAAAAGAAGAAGAAACGCCGGATGGCGTCATTGAACGCGTACCGATCTCTGTAGACGAGCTCATCGTCCCGAAACTAAACGTGAAAGACAAGAAATAATCCGCAAGCCATCATTGTCCCCTCCTGTCGTTTCCCACAAACCGCATAGCCCGTATTCCCGCAACGTCTCCGCATGGTAAAAGAACAAACTGAATCCTTTTTCGGGGCCGACTCCCCCCTGCGGAACGCCAATGCCACGGATAATTTCGCCTTCAAATACGAGCCGCGGCAACAGCAGGTCGACATGGCGTACGCCGTCGCGGACGCCTTCGACAACCGCGAAAACCTCTGCATTGAAGCGCCGACCGGCGTCGGCAAGACGTTCGCCTACCTTGTGCCCGCGTTCTTCCACGCCTGCCAAACGGACAAGCCGGTCGTCATCACCACGCACACCATCAGCCTTCAGGACCAGATTCTCAATCGAGACATCCCCCTTCTGGCCAAATTCCTCAATGTCAAGATCGACGCAGTCGTCGCCAAAGGCCGCTCCAACTACTTGTGCCTCCGCAAGTTGAACACGATCGCGGACATGGATCAATCCCTCCTGCCGGACGACAATATCACCGGCGATCTCGGACGGCTCGTCTCATGGGCCGAAAACACCAAGACCGGCGACCATACGGACATGAACCGCCCCATCTCCCCCCAGTTGTGGAACGCCGTCTGCTGCGAACGCGGCAACTGCCTCAACGGCCAATGCCCCTTCTTCGCCTCCTGCTTCCTCATGGCCGCACGCCGCCGCATCGGCAAGGCGCGCATCATCATCGCGAACCACGCCTTCTTCTTCGCCGCGCTCGCGACGGACGCCCGCATCGCCACCCGTCCGGATGCGGATTCCCGTGAACGCGAAAAACTTCTGCCGGATTTCTCCGCATTGGTCATCGACGAAGGCCATACGCTCGAAGACGCAGCCGCCAACCATCTTGGAATCCGCGCGGACTCGCTCACCATCCGGCGGATTCTCGGCCGACTCTATTCCGATGAACGGAAGACAGGCCTGCTCGCGGCGGAACGCTTCTCCGAAGCCCGCGAACTCGTCACGGACGCCCGCCGCCGCGCCACGTTGTTCTTCTCCTCCCTGCTCAACTGGATGGAGCCGCAGAACAAGAATCCGCTCCGCTATTTCGTGCCCAACCATATTGAAAACTATCTCGCCGCCCCCTTCGCCAAGCTCGAAAAATCGCTCTCCGCCTTCGCAGACGACGAAGAGGACGCCGCCGTGAAAACCGAACTGGAATGCCTGAAAGACGCCATCGAAGAACAGCACATGGCCCTCGACGTCTTCTTCACGATGGCACGGCAGGATTTCGTCTATTGGATGGAAATCTTCGGACGGGAGAAGAACGACATCTCCTTCAACTGCATTCCCGTCGACGTGTCCCCCCTGCTGGCGGAACAGGTGTTCATGAAACCGCCGGTCATCGTCACCTCCGCGACGCTCGCCGTCAACGGCGACATCCGCTATTTCATGGGCCGCATCGGCGCAGGCAACGCCAGATCCATGATTCTGGACACGCCGTTTGATTTCAAACACCAAGTCCAGACATACATCGCCAAAAACATGCCGGACCCGCGCGATCTGGACGCCTTTCTGGACAAGGCGGAAGGCCATCTCCGCCATTTTCTCGCCCTCACCAACGGCCGCACGTTCGTCCTTTTCACCTCCTACAACATGATGAACAATCTCGCCAAACGGATGGAGTCGTTCTTCTCGGAGAACAATCTCACCCTCCTTCTGCAAGGCGACGGACTTCCCACGCTGAAGATGATCGAAAAGTTCAAATCCACCGAACGCGCCGTCATCTTCGGAACATCCAGTTTCTGGACAGGCGTAGACGTGCCCGGCGACGCCCTCTCCTCCGTCATCATCATGCGACTGCCGTTCGCCAATCCGGACCATCCGCTCGAACTCGCACGCACGGAACGGGCCACCGCCCTCGGCAAAAACGCCTTTTTCGACTACACCGTGCCGGAAGCCGTCCTCAAGTTCCGCCAGGGCTTCGGACGACTCATCCGCACAAAGGACGACACGGGAATCGTCGTCATTCTGGACAGCCGCATCATTCAGAAGCGATACGGCCAGTCCTTCCTCAACTCCATCCCCGAATGCCCCGTCGAACTCATCGATTAATCAATTCAACAGCAGGTACTTAACATGAATTCCGTCTTCAGCGTCAGCTTCTTCGCAGTTCTGAAACTGCTTCTTGGCGTGCTCGTCGGATGCATTCTCGGCAAGACGGGCATCATGCCTGCGGACGCACGCCGCTCGCTCAGCAAGATCATCCTGTGGGTCATGCTGCCATGCATGCTCATCACGTCCCTCTGCAAGAACATCTCCATCGACAATGTCCGCCAATACACGTGGGTCACGTTGTCCGCAGGCGTCATCGCGCTGGTAGGCTTCCTTTTCGCGCAGCTTCTCAGCCGCCTGTTCAATGTAAAGGACGAACAGTTCCGCCCATGCGTCGCCGCATCCTGCCTGGGCAACGCCAGCTACATCCCTCTCCCGCTGCTTGGAACCATCTGCCTCACCGCGCCGCTTTTCTCCGAACACGCCAACATATACAAGGATTTGAGCGTCCTTTACGTCTCCGTCTTCCTGATGCTCCATTCGCCTCTGCTCTGGCTGTTCGGCTTCCCCTATCTCTCCGGCAAATCCATCCGCGAAATCAAGCTGAAACAACTCCTCAGTCCCCCCATCTGCGCGTCTTTCATCGGCTGGACCATCGGTCTCACGCCGCTGCGCCGCCTCTTCGTCGGAACAGGCGCGCCGCTTGGCGTCATCATCGACACGATGAAACTTCTGGCCGACGCGGTCTTCCCCTGCGCCCTGCTCGTCATGGGCGGCATTCTGGCGGACCCACCACCGAAAAACGAACAGATCCGCTGGAACACCGTCACGTCCATGGTCATCACCAAACTGTTGCTATTGCCTGCCTTCGGCATCCTTCTCGTGACGTTCCTCTGGAAATATTCGCTCATTCCGCATGACGGCATCTGCGCCTTGGTGCTGATGGTCGAAGCATCCGTCCCCCCCGCGAACAATCTCATCATCATGTCGCAGTCGCTGAACAAAGGCGAATCCTCCATGGCGCGACTTCTCATCTGGGCCTACATGCTCGCCGTCCCCTCCCTCACCCTCTGGATTTTCCTCTATCTCACTCTCATCCAATCGTGGATGAAGTAACGACGGCGTCCCGCGTAGCGACGGCGTCCCGCCGTCGGTAATACAACAAACAAAACAATTCCAAATAAAAACAATATAAGGTATAACCATGGCTAACTTCAAAACCGCTTGGAACGCTTTCTGGACCATTTTCAAATCCGACGAACTCGCCAAAACATGGAACGACATCGTCGCCAATCCGCAGCCCGCCCTTCCGCCAGCGGAACCACAAGCGGAACCCACTGAACCGCAAGAAGAAGCGCCAACTCCAGCCGTCAAAAGCACGACGAAGGGCGAAGCCGTCCACACGCTCGCCCTCCTGCAACGCGAATCACGCCTCATCGACTTCCTGCAGGAAGACATCGCCCCCTATACCAACGAACAGATCGGCGCCGCCGTCCGCAAAGTCCATGACGACGCGCACAACGCTCTGGAAAAATACTTCAAACTCGTTCCAATCAGAACAGAGAACGAAGGCGACGGCATCACATTGGACAAGTCATTCGACAGCAAGCAGATCCGTCTCACGGGAAAAACCGCCGGCGAACCGCCTTTCCGCGGCACGCTGCTTCATCGCGGCTGGAAGGCGGAAAACATCAGCCTCCCGCAGCGCACGGACGCCGTCGATCCCGCCGTCGTCTGCCCCGCGGAAGTGGAAATTTAGTGGCTAGTGGCTAGTGGCTAGTGGCTAGTGTTTTAAGCTTTAAGCTTTAAGCTTTAAGCTTTTAGCTCCACCGCAGGTGGACGTCACCTGCATGGACAAGTCTCACGCCGTCAGGCGTTTCCAGCAGCAATCGCCCTTCGTCATCGATTCCGCGGGCAACGCCTTCCTCAATCTGCTGGCCTTGTTCGATGGCGATGGCTTGGCCAGAAAGCAGATCATGTCTGTTCCAATAATCCATGAACGGACGCAGGGAGGCGGCGTCCTGCCATTCGTCAAAAACAATTTCCAGTCGATTGAGAAACGCCGCCAATACTTGTTCGCGGCTCCATGACTGGCCCGTCGCCATTTTCAACGATGTCGCGGTCGCTCGCAAATCATCGGAAAAATCGTCCAATGAACTATTTACATTGATGCCGATTCCCGCCACGACGGCTGGAGAACGATCTTTCATCGTCGCGCCTTCGCACAGGATGCCGCTGATTTTCCGATGGGCATCCGCCGTGAGCAAATCATTCGGCCATTTCAATCCCAATGATAGCGACGGCGCCATTCCGGCCAACGCCTTATGCAACGCAATCGCGCAAATGACAGGAATTTGCGGAAACGCCGACACCGCAACGCGCGGCTTCAGCACAAACGACACGTAGATATTGAGTCCCGCAGGCGACAGCCACGCATGGTCAAGACGGCCGCGTCCGGCCGTCTGCTCGTCCGAAACCACCGTGCAACCATGCGAACAACCGCTTGACGCCGCCTGTTTCGCATCCAGATTCGTCGATTTCGTCGTCAAATGGCATATTAGCTCTCTTCCCAACCATTCTGTATTCAAATACTTCTTGATTTCTTCCCTTATCATTTCTGACACCTTCTCCCTACTGCAATTCTGCTGTTTGAGTTACACCAATTCTTCTTCGTATAAAAGCTTTGCAAATTAAAGCGAGGCATTCATTCTAGAACAGCGACGGCTGAAGCGACGCCTTCATGGCCTTGTCGATCGCCCCCATCAGCGATTTGAAATTCTGTTCGGCGGCCATGGTGCGGATCTTCTCCCAATCCGGCATCCGCCGGCGGATGCCCTCCAGACCATGCCATCCTTCTATCTCCTTGGTGTCCAATATGATCAGCTTCATATTGCGGTCAAGCAGTTCACGGGATTCCTCCAGACTGCGGCGGATGCGGTCGGGCTTCACATCGGCCAGATGTTCGCGCAGACCGTCCAATCCGCCGAAATCCGTCAGCAGCTTGCTGGCCGTCTTCGGACCGATGCCATCGACGCCGCGGATGTTATCGGACGTATCGCCCAAAAGCGCCAGATAGGCGGGAACCATCTCCGGCTTCACGCCGAACTTCTCCTGAACCTGCGGGATTCCCGTCTCGATCCAATTGCCGTTCTTGCCGGGGGCCAGCAACCGCACATCGTCGCAGACAAGCTGCGTGATATCTTTGTCAAACGCCAGAATATCAACGGCGCGGCCATCGCGGCGCGCCGTCACGGAGGCGATCAGATCGTCTGCTTCACGGCCTTCCTCCATCAGCAACGGCCAGCCGAAAGCCTCCATCCACTGCTTGATCGGCTCCACCTGGCTGCGCAAATCATCCGGCATGGGCGGCCGTTGCGCCTTGTATTCCGGCAGGAGGGCGCAACGTGTCGCGGCCTTTCCTTTGTCGAAAGCCACTGCGCCGTAACGGCTTGGCAATGTCGTCTCCGCCTGCAGCAACAGACGGACCATGCCATACAAGGCGCCGACGGGCTGCCCGGCGGGATTCGTGAAGCCGCCCGAATGGGACATCGCGTAGTACATCCGATAGATATGCGCATATGCGTCAATCAGTACAATTCGTTCCATGCAAACTCCTTAATGGCTAATATCCAATAACTTTTCAAAATCCAGCCACTCCGTCCGCAGATCCAATGTCCGCCCTTCCGGCAATGGAAGCCGCAGATGGCAGGCGTGCAACGCCTGCCGCCCGATCCGCAACCGACGGATGTCCTCCGACCTCATCTCGCCTTTTACAAAACGCAGATAGATCCCGTCATCCACACCATATAATTTATCACCGACGACGGGATATCCCAATGAACACAGCGTCGCCCGTATCTGATGCGTCCGCCCCGTTCCAAGCGTGGCTTGCAGCAACGACAGGCCGTTGCCGCGTCGCAAACAACGGAACGACGTCGAAGCCGTCTCCGCATCCACCGCATCCGCAGGAACTTCCGTTCCGAACCGCCGTTTCTTCTTGACGGCTGAACGGTCATCCTGCCACAGCCAGCCTTCCGCCGACAATTCGTCGGGAAACTCGCCTTCGACGACCACCCAGTACTCCTTGCAGGCCTCTTCGCGCGCCATCGCGCGGGCCGCCGTTTTCGCGGCACGTTTGTTTTTCGCCACCAGAACAAGCCCCGAAGTCTCACGGTCAAGGCGATTTACGAAATGAATCTCCTCCAACGGCGCGACACCGCGCACGCGCCCTTCCTTCAGCATCGCCCACAACGTCCGATTGAAGAAAATGCCGGCCGGATGGCACGGCAGATTGCCGGATTTGCACAACGCCAGAAAATCATCGTCATCATGGACAACTGTCACGGTTTCATCGACTTCCGGCTCCGGCCTCGCTTCCGGCAGATATTCCATTTCATCGCCGCACCGCAGAACCGTCGCCGCCGTCGCGGCGACGCCGTTGACGATGATCCGCCCGGCGGCGATCTCCCCCGCCCAGCCCGCCGCGTCACGATACGTGAAACGGCCGCCCAGATACTCCAGTATCCCGAGCGGCTTTCCTTCGCCTATCCGTATCTTGCTCGTCCGTTTCACTATGATCGATCTTTTTTTCATGCCATCCCGTCGTCTCCATGATTAAAATTTAACCTTGATAATTGATTTTTCCACGTTCCAATGGCAAAGTATATGGTGAGTATTTTTCATTTCGATAAAACACAGGATCAACAACATGAACGGCATCGACAATCTGAAAGCTTACGCAGACATCTTCAAAGGAAAACGCATCGGACTCATCACAAATCCATCCGGTGTGGACAAAGATCTGAACTACACGACGGATATTCTCGCGCAATCGTTCAATCTGACGGCGCTTTTCGGCCCCGAACACGGCGTCCGCGGCGACGCGCAGGACGGCAAGAAGGTCGAAGACTTCATGGACCCGATCCTCAACATTCCCGTCTACAGCCTCCACGGCAAGACGTTGCATATTTCGGACGAGCAGTTCTCGCAAATCGACCTGCTCGCCTATGACATACAGGACGTCGGCGCGCGCTACTATACCTATTTATATACGCTGAGCTACGCCATGGAGGACGCCGCCAGAAACCATATTCCCGTCGTCGTTTTCGACCGCGTCAATCCGCTCGGCAACACGATCGCGGAAGGCGTCCTGCTGGAGGCGGAACGCTTCAAATCCTTCGTGGGCATGTACCCGATGCCCACACGCTATGCTCTTACCATCGGCGAATACGCGCGTTACATCAACAAGACCTTCAACATCGGCTGCGATCTCATCGTCATCCCGTGCGAAAACTACAAGCGTGACACGCAGTTCAAAGACACAGGCCTCTGCTGGATCAACCCGTCCCCCAACATCCCGACGCAGGAAAGCGCCCTCGTCTATATCGGAACATGTTTGTTTGAAGGCACCAACATCTCCGAAGGCCGCGGCACGACGCATCCCTTCGAACTCATCGGCGCGCCGTTCATCGACGCCTCCAAGCTCGCCGGCAGCCTGAACGCCATGAAGCTGCCCGGAATCCGCTGGCGGCCGGCCCATTTCACGCCGATGTTCAGCAAGTTCGCCAACGGACTCTGCCACGGCGTCCAGCTCCACATCACGGATCCAATCGCCTTCCGCCCCTTCGAGGCCGGACTCCGACTCTTTGACGAAATCCGCCAGAACTGCCCCGAACTCAAATTCTATTCAGGCCATTTCGACCATCTCATCGGCACGGACACCCTCCGCCTCGGCACGGAATCCGTCGACCACATGATCGAACGCGCCAAAGCCGAAAGTCAGGCCTTCATGGAACAGACCAGACAGTTCAGAATCTACTGACCATGCCTCTATATCTTGTCAACATCGGCAACACCCACACGCAAATCGCCGTCATCCAAGACGGCGAGCCGCTTCTGCTGGCCCGATACGACACGCCGAAACTGATTGACGACGGCGGCTCCGTCCCGTTGTTCGACGGGACAACGGAGCCGTGGCGGGGCGTCGCGTCATCCGTCGTCCCGCGTCTGAAGGAAAAAATGGCCGCACACTATGGGGAAAAGATCCATTTCCTTACGGCGCAGGACTTTCCGCAACTGGATTTCTCGCTCATCGATGTGCGCACCGTCGGCATGGACCGCATCGCCAACGCGGCCGCCGCCCTCCGTCTGATGGACGACGGCCCCGCGATCGTTCTGGACTGCGGCACATGCCTCGTGACGGAAGCCGTTGATTCGCAGCATCGTTTCCGCGGCGGCGCCATCATGCCCGGCCGCATGCTCATGCGCCGCGGCCTTGCGGACCACACCGCCCAATTGCCGCTCATTCCCATCCAGCATCGGCGGCCGTCCCCCATGGGAACCAATACGCATGACGCCATTCTGGCTGGAATCGATCTCGGAGCCATCGGCAGCGTCCGTCAAATCGTCGTCGAAACGCGCCAAATGCTCAACGCGTTGGAATGCAAGGTGTTCACGACGGGTGGAGACGCTCCGTTCTTTCTGGAAAACATCCCCGAACTGACTCCCGCGCCGCCGTTGCTGACCATACGCGGCATCGCAACCTCCACTCCCGCCAACGATTGAGGCCAGACCGTGCGTTCCCTTTATGACATTCTGGGCGTCCGCGTGACGGCGACCTTCGAGGAAATCAAGAAGGCGTACTACCGTCAGGTCAAGCTGTGCCATCCGGACCTCTTCAACGGCGATTTGGCCAAAACACAAGAGTTCCAAGAACTTGTAAATGCGTTCGACATTCTTTCTGATCCGTTCACGCGGAAGGAATACGACGAACGACGCGCCATCGAACGCACCCCTGTCCCGCCCGCGACGAATGTCTTCCATGACGAACATGACAAGATCATGGACACGATCGCGGACGATATTCTCGAAGAGCTGATCGTCGGCAACGACGTTCCGAAAAACACGACGCTTCAAAGCCTCATGCTCGATCTGGCCCATACGGACCGTTTCATCATGTTCCGCGAGGCCAAGACATTCTTCTCGCAAGGCAAATTCAACTACTGCTACGCCCTTTGCGGCAAGCTGATCGATCTTAGCCCCCACAATATCCTCTATCATTTCTACTATGCCGAATCGGCCCGTATTCTCGGCAAGGCCGGACGCGCCGCCAAACATTTCCGCATCTGCCTGCAAATAGGCGTGATGCGGACTCCGCCACAGCGCCTCGCCAAAATCCGCCGCCATTATCGCGCCGCCCAGCAGGCCCGCGGCTGGATCGGCAAGATCGCCACATGGTTTCTCGACGAAGGGCCGTCCATCGAACTGTCCGAAACAGAGCGATCCAGAATGGTCATCGATGAAATGTTCGCCACGGAGCTGAAACGGCAGAAACGCCAGCAGTCCCTTCCGCATCGCATTCCCCCAAAACAGCTGAAATAATCGTCTTATGATGATGACAGACACTGAAAAATCAACCATTTTTACAGCAGTCCGCCAATTTCTCTATTGCGCGGGATGCTTCGGCGTGACGTTTCTGCAGCACGCCATCGCCGCAGTCTGCAAGGAAAAGACCTTTGACGAAAACGGCATTCTGGAAAACTTCCAGCTCGGCGAACTTCTGCTCGCCTGCTGTCTGTTTCTCGTCGTTTCGTTTCGCGGAAGGACGTTCCACAAGCTCGGCATCGTCTTTGCCTCTCTTTGCGCATTCGCCGCATGCCGTGAATTGGACAGTTTCTTCGACGACCATGTCCCGTTCATCGGATGGAAATTCGCCTTTCTGTTCATCGTGCTAGCCATTGGCTACGCCATGAAAAACTGGCGGCAAACACGCGAAGAACTGCTCATTTTCTTCCGCCATCCGTCCTTCCCGATGATGTGCTGCGCCATCACCATCATCATTCCCCTTGCGCAGTGCATTGGTCATCGTTCGTTTGTCGTCAACGTCCTGCAGGTGGATCACGTCGGCAGCATCAAAGAATTCATCGAAGAAAGCATTGAAACGGCCGGCTATTTCATCTTGATCTGCTCCGCTATCGAACTCTTCTGGAATTCACGACTATCATTCAAAAAATAAACTTCACTTAAATATATTAATATTAATTTATTTTTTATTCATCCGAAATAATAAAGAAGCTGTTTAATCTTTTATTAAGACCTGTCCAAAAGGTAATGATTTTTGAATTCGGCGTGCTATTGTTTTCTGTCTTTCTGAAATATATTTATCTTTATTCTCTTCAAAATTCTTAAAATCAATAGAATTTATTTCCGTTTGTAAAATTTTATCTTTATTAATTATTTTTTCATATTCTTTAACTTTATCTGTTATATATGCATTCTTAATTTTCTTATTTACATTTTCACATATTAATAAGAGATTACCAATATTATTTATAATTTTTCTTTGATCTTCTGAATGTGAAGGCCAACCATTTAATGCCCAATCTATTTTGGGATTTTGAGGATAAATGTGTTCTAGATTTATTTTCTTGACATTAACAAATCCTGATTTATTTTTATCAATTATATCAATAATTAACAGTGCTTTTTTTATTCCTATGGGAACTTCAGTATTTCCTAAATCATCTTCAAAATCTGAAAGAGCTCTTTTCCATGGCTTTGTATTATCATTAGCTTCATTTATTAAATATAATTCAATATTTTCCAATGTTTCATTACATTTTATTTTCCTTATTACTTCATTTAATAAATATCTAAAAGTCGTTGGACTTCCATTATTTAATGAAAGCATAATGCTCATCATACACAAAGGAAGTAATAATTTATCAAGATACTTTCTATTAATAGTAATATCAACATTCATCATCACCAAAATATTTAACACATCCAACAATGTACTTCTGTTAATATATTCAATAACAAATTTTATTGGATTATTTTCAACTTGTTTCAATGTATGAATAATATTTATAAATGATTGAAATGTATTTCTATCTTTTGTTATATTTTTCTTTATAAAAGAAATAATCTGCATATTATCAAAATTCGCATCATTATTATCTGATATAAATTTATAGTAACTTGTTATTTCTTGTTTAATTGTTTTGAATTTAATATCAGCAATACTTATATTATAGATAGACGCATATTGATTTATTGCAGTTTTGATAATTTCATCTTTGGTTAATGGTTTTCCTCCTGTATTAATTTGTTGAAAAATAATAAATGCATCATCGGCATTTTTACATTTCTTTGCATACACAAAAATTCTATTTTTCAAAATTTCAATAATATCATTGATCTTTTCAATATTCTGTTCAACAAACTTTTTCAGATTAAGAAATACTTCCTTAAAAGGACTTCTTGGGTAATTATTCAAATGAATTAAATATTTTTCATTATATTCTAAAACATCATAGGATATATCAAACAAAGATATGTCTTCTATTTGAATTTTGTGTTCTTTTGCAATACTCTTTATAACTTTTATCAGATTATTAATTGTAATAATACGTTGTTGTCCATCAGCAAGTTTTATACAATCATCTTCTTCATAAAATATGAAATCTAACAAATATAATTCAGAATCTTTTCCTTCTGCCAATTCTAAAATTTCATTTTTTAATTGTTCTATTTCTTTACTCTTCCAATCATAAAATCTTTGAAAAATAGGAATACTAATTTTTTTATCATGAAGACTGTATATATTAATATATCTTTCTTCTATAGTATTCTTATCTATAAGCATAATTGATTATCCTTTTTGAACAACTATTCGATAACCTTTCTTTGATTCATTAATTTCTTTATATGCTATAATACCATTTTGATTTGCTAATCCTTCTGGATGAAAGGCATTGCTTGTAAAAATATTACGGATTATAACACGATATCTTTCTTGATTATTGGATGGCAAAATGATTTTATAATACTCAGGAATATATTTAGTATTTCTTTGTAATATCTCATAATAGAGAGGAACTATTTGATCACTATCAACTTGCGAACCATATGTAATTATTTCTTCCTTAGCTATATCACGAAGAATTCTCCATAATGCATTAGGTGCAGATTTATTGATAGAAGCAGTCATTAGACTATTTAGTTTTGATTTTAAAACATCACCTAGTGACATACTTGGCCCTTACTTTTTTAACAAAAATAAATATTCCGTTACATGAATATCTCTATCCCTAAGATTTCTACATGCTCTAAAAACATTATATTGCTTGTCATATGTTTTTACTTCACCAAGTTCTTTAAGCATGTTTATCATATCTTCATAAGATATGAATCCTTCTGAGTTAAAAGATATTAATATATATTTAGCCTTTAATTCATAACAAAGTTCACGTAATGTTTGAAATGCGATTCTTTTTATGTTGTAATTTGATTTATTCCAATCATCAGGTATTCCCGATACAACCGATATCTTACTTGGTTCAATATAATTATTTATTAGATTAAGCATGAAGTAATTTGAACCATATGGATGTTGGTTATATGGTGGATCTACATATGCAATATCAACTGTAGGCAAAAATTTACATATTTCATTAGAATCACCTTGTAATATATTTACATCACATTCAAAATTACTTAATATTGGTTTTTCAATATTTATATCAGCAAGTATTCTTTGTAATGCATTGCGACCATTCCCACCATATTGTCCTACATTTGTAACTGAATTTTTGTAAAAACCTTTAAAAACTCCACCAGTATTATTTTTTGTAGAAGCTTCATATAATAACGATCCCAAAAATAAATTTTTATATTTTTCTGGTAAATTGAAGAGTAATTTTCTTGCAGTATCGATATATCTTGCATTTCTTACTGTATAAAATACTCGTTCACCTATTTGAATATGTTGATCATCTTTAGGACTATATAGTCTACGAATAAATCCATTATCAATTAATTTCGCATCTGACAAATTTGTTTTTAAATACTCATGCCAATAATTCAAATCATCTGTATTGATATCAGTTATATTCGTGAGATAACAATGGTTAATTGTTTTGGCATAATCTTCTAAATCATTTACATATAAATGATCAGCAAATTGTTTGAAATAACGTGAAACTATACCAGATCCAGAAAAGACATCAAAGAAATCAAGTTTATCTTTTTTTAATTCCTTCCGAATAAAATTAACTACTTCGCCTATAAAACTTAATAAAGTACGTTTATTTCCTAGATATGTTATTATTTGATTACTCAAATATTGTTCATTTTCAAAAGGAGTATTATTCATACTGACACCAATGATGAAAGTACATCCTAATCAATTTATAAGAAAAATAAAATCATTACAAATTGAAATAGATGTTTCATTTCACATATAATCAATGCACAAAAAAAGGGCGCCTCAATCCGTGATTTCTCGAGGTTTAGGACGACCTATGCAAAGACACGAAGAGAGACGCCCATTTGCTGGGCGCTCTGCCGTGCGTCTTTGCATTACTAGAAGGTCCTAATTTCGAGAAATCACAAAGCACGAGCACTGTCTGCCTTGACAGACAGCTATGTTATATTAGACTTATTTGCTATTTATTGTGGTAAGCCATATTCTCCATTTAAGGGGATTTGAACATATTTTAGTGGGATTTGAACATATTTTGTTTATTACGATAACCATTCAATTTGATTTTGCAACCTCCCAGTCATAAAAAATCATAGGAAGTCATGATGTTTTTTTGAAAAATTTGTCATTAAAATATTATTTTCCTCTAAATAACTATCATATGAATATTTCAAATGAATTATATCTATGTTGTATGTCGACTATTATCTAAGTTATTATTTTCAATCGTTATTACTATTGACTTCGCAGTTTTATATGTTATATTATAAAGGTTGTAACTTCACCCAATTTTTGTATAAATGATGTTAGAGACTCAGAACAATTTTGAAAAACTTCCAGTCAAACAAGCCGTTTTGAAGCAGATCATACCCGCGCTTGTCAGCCAGATGATCGTACTCGTCTACCATCTGGCGGACACGTATTTCGTCGGCTTGCTGAACGAGCCGCGACAGGTCGCCGCCGTCACCATCGTCGGCCCCGTGTTTTTGCTGCTCACCGCCATATCCAATCTGTTCGGCGTCGGCGGCGCAAGCGCCGTCTCCAGAGCGCTTGGGCGAAAAGAACCGGACACGGCTAAACAAATCTCCTCTGTAACGTTTTGGTGGGGGCTTGCCATCGGTTTACTGGCATGTTTTGCTTTTCCTCTCTGCTCAACATCCATTCTGAAAATCGCAGGCGCGACCGATGAAACATTTTCACACGCAAGGGATTACGCGAACTGGGTCATCACGGTCGGCGGTGTCTTCACCGTCATCACGCTGTTGATGGTCAGTCTCGTCCGTTCAGAAGGCTTGGCGGGCATCGCCTCCTTCGGCGTCTCTCTGGGCGGTTTTCTCAATCTCATTCTCGATCCGTTGTTCATCCTCCCGCGTTTTCTCAACATGGGCGCCGCCGGAGCTGGTCTTGCCACCGCCATATCCAACTTTGTATCAGCAGTTTACTTCCTGTTCATGATCTGGAAGAACCGCCGCCAAACCGCCCTCGCCTTCTCGCCGTCGTTACTGAAATTCACACGACGGCACATCGTCGAAATCCTCTCCATCGGCTTTCCTTCCGCCATTCAATACTTTCTCACCGTTGTCGCCGTCACCGCGCAGGCCTATTTCGTCTCGCGATATTCCACGGAAGCCATCGCCGCATGGGGCATTACGAAGAAACTCGACCAACTGCCGCTGTATTTTTCCATCGGCGTCGCGCAAGGGCTTCTTCCCCTGCTCGCCTACAACCACGCGTCAGGCAACTTACGTCGACGCCACGAATCATTCGTCTTCGGCTGTTCCATCTCCGTCGGCTTCTCCCTGCTCTGCCTGATTTGCTATGAAATCTTCGCGCCGCAGCTAGGACGGATTTTCATTGAAAACGCGCAGACCGTCCGATACGCGGCCTCCTTCCTCCGCCGGATGGTCATCGCCATGCCCATGATGGCCGTCTCCTATCCGATGATCATCCAGTTCCAGGCCATGGGCAAACCGCGCGAATCGCTCATCTGCTCCATTCTCCGAAAAGGCGTGCTCGATATTCCGTTCCTTTTCCTTTTCGATTGGATCAGACCGCTTTACGGTTGCATCTGGGTCCAGCCGGCCGTCGACGGCATCGCGCTCTGCGCCGTCGTTTTCTTCTATTGGCGAATCCTCCATCACGAAAAGAAGGCGCGTCTGGCCTGAAAATCCATCAATGACTTTTCCATTTTCGCGTGACTTCTTTGCCATTCTCCTTTTCACCATTATAATATGGTAGAGTTTTTTCATAAATCATATTTAACACCTCTCCCAAGGAGCTCCCATGACTCAACTGAGAATCGGCATCATCGGACAAGGCCGCAGCGGACGCAACATCCATGCGGAATACCTCAAGACCGTCCCTGAAAAATTCAAAATCGTCGCTGTCAGCGACTACTTGGCGGACCGTTGCCAGCGTGCTCGCGACGAATACGGATGCGAAGCCTACCAGGACTACCGCGAAATGATCAACAACAAGGATCTGAAGTTGGATCTTGTTGTGAACTCGACTTTTAGCGATCTGCACGCCCCCATCTCGAAGGAGATCATGGAGGCCGGCCTGAACGTCCTTTCCGAAAAACCCTTCGCGCAGACCGCCGATCAAGTCAAAGAACTCATCGGCGTCTCGAAACGCACGGGCCGCCTGCTGGCCGTCTTCCAACAGTCCCGTTTCGCCCCCTACTATCGCCAGATCCAGAAGGTCATCCTTTCCGGCGTGCTCGGCGACATCAAACTCGTCAAAGTCGCGTTCAACGGCTTCGCCCGCCGCTATGACTGGCAGACGCTCCAATGCCACAACGCAGGCGGCCTCTACAATACAGGACCACATCCGCTCGACCAAGTCCTCGGCTTCATCGGCCGTGATATCATGCCGAACGTCTGGTGCAAGATGGACACCGTCTGCACGCTCGGCGACGCGGAGGATTTCTGCAAGCTGATCCTCTCCTATCCGGGCCGCCCCACCATCGATCTCGAAGTCTGCTCCAACACGAACTTCTCCCCCTATACCTATTTGATCTACGGCACCTACGGCAGCCTCATTGGCAGCATGACGCATATTGACTGGAAGTACTACATCCCCGCCGAAGCCCCCGCCATCAAGCTGGAAAAAGACCCGCTGCCCGGCCCGTCCTACTGCTCCGACAAGCTTGTCTTCCATGAAGACCATTGGGATGTTCCGCCAGAGGACAAAGACCTCTTCAACTCCATGGCCGCGCGGTTCTACAACAACCTGTACGACGCCCTCACCACCGGCGCCGCCCTCGCGATTCCGCCGGAACAGGTCCTCCAGCAGATCGCCGTCATCGAAGAGTGCCACAAGCAGAACCCGTTGCCGAAGAAGTACTAAGAAACATAACTCGCCTTGAATAGACGTCATATGAAAAGGGCTGTTGCAAACGGTTTTGCAACAGCCCTTTTTGGCTGAATCACATCTAGAATTCTAGGATTCTAGGATTCTAGGATTCTGTCATCATAATTGCGGAATCGTCATGCCGCCGTCGATCATGAGCACCTGGCCGGTCGTGTAGGCCAGATCGCCACGCCACAGCATGGCGACCGCCTTGCCGATATCCTCCGGATAGCCCCAACGCGGAATCAGGCAGAGACCTTCGGAAATCAATTTGTCGTATTTCGCCGTCACGACGCTCGTCATGTCCGTCTTGATGACGCCCGGGCGGACTTCATAGACGTTGATGCCGAACTCCGCCAGACGCGCCGCCCACAGTTGCGTTGCCATGCTGACGCCCGCCTTCGAGATGCAGTATTCGCCGCGGCTCGTAGAAACAACCGTCGCGGAAATCGACGACACATTCACGATACCGCCGCGGAACGACGGATTCGCCTTCTTCTGCGCGGCCATCCGTTTCGCGACGGCCTGCGTCATGAAATACGGCCCCTGCAGATTCGTCTTCAGAACCGTCTCGAAACTCTCCTCCGTCGCTTCCAGAATATCCGCGCGGACTTTCGGCGCGATTCCCGCGTTGTTCACAAGGAAATTGATCGGCCCGAGCTCCGCCTCGATTTTGTTCAAAGCAGCTTCACGATCCGCCGCGCAGGTGATGCTCCCCTGGCAGTAGCATGTCCTCACGCCGAAAGCGGCGATTTCAGCCATCGCATCCGCCACGGCATCCGCGCCGCGCGTTCCGAAAACGGCGATGTCCACGCCTTCCTTCGCCAACGCCTTGCTCACGCCGAAACCGATGCCACGAGCACCGCCAGTCACCAATGCTATTTCACTCATACCCTTTCGTTTCCTTTTGCTTATGAATCACTTGTCGGCTGCGTTTTCCTTCGGGGCTTCCGGCGGCGGAGGCGGCGGCGGCATGCCGCCTTCCGGCTTGTCTCCGCCTTCCTCTGGACGCTGCGGCTTCCAGAAGCCTCTCATGAACATCTCAAGACGACGCTTGTTGATCTCCTCCTTGTTCGCCTCCATGTCTTTCAGCTTCTTCTCAAGCGTCTCCAGACGGTCTTTCGCCTCCTGCACCATCGCTTCGAAGCTCTTCTCGACCATCTCTTCCAGCTCTTTTCGGATCGCCTGCCGCTCTTCTTCCGTGCGGGCGATCTTGTACTGGCGGCCGAGCTCCCAGCACTGCTGGTCCAGCTTCATCGTCTGGTTCGGAACGCGGATCTGCTGCGGGAACAACTTCCGTAGTTCGCGGAAATACTCCTCGCGGTTCGTCCGTTTCAGCTTCTCCAGACGCGCGATTTCCTCAGGTTTCTCCTTCTGAAGGCGTTCCCATACCCTGCGGAACTCCTCGCCGCGATGATGTTTCATCTGCCCCATGCCGCCGTTCGGGCCGCCGGGCCCCATGCCAGGCTTCATGCCGTTCATGTGCGGCGGCGGCATTCCGCCGCCGGGCTCGTTCGGCTGCCCGAAGGCGATGGCGCATCCCAAAACCAGCATCGACGCCCAGCCAACTTTAAGATATCGTGTGAATCGCATGTTCATCATCTCCATTCTTCTATTAATATAGCCAGCCATTCCTACTTGACTAATTCAACACGGATTGATACATCATCAGTTCAAGGGAGAACATCCCGTCCGCCAGATCACTGAACTCATCGGAACTAAGTTTCTTCTCCTCCAAAGTCTCCCCCGTATCCGCGATGCCCGAGCCCGCCGCGGCATCCGAATAATCCATCACGAACTCCACGTCGCCCATGTCCTGGTCCGCGGCCATCCAGATGCCGACCAGCGGGTCGAGCCCCGTCTCCTGAACATCCGCGACGACCGTCTCGTCTGGCGTCGTCGGCGCATCGTTCCAGAAGTTCCGATGGCCGATCCACACCGACAGCATGAGAACAACCGCCGCGGCCGCCGCATACACGATATGGATCCATGCCGGCCGCCGCTTCGCGCGCATCCGCATCTCCGCCTTCACCTGCGTCAACACCGCCTTGTCCAAAGCCGCGGACGGCATGGGACGCATGACGCCTTCCATCAGCTTCGACAACGAACGGCACGACGCGCATTCAGACAAATGCCTGCGCACCTCTTCCGTCATCTCGCCGCCTTCCACCAGTATGTCTTCAACTTCCTTGCAATTCATCTTGTCTTCTCCTGTGTCTTCAACCCCTGCCTCTTTCTCGCTCCAATATGACTTTTGACAATTTATTTGATTCAATTGATGAAATCCCTAAGCTTGCTTCGCAGATTGTTCACCGCATAGTGCATGCGGCAAAGCGCCGTGTTCAGATTCGTCTTCTGTTTTTCCGCTATATCCTTGAAGCTCATCCCCTTGCGTCTTAGCTCCACCACCTCGCGCTGTTCATCGGACAACTCTTCTATCGCCTTCTCCAACGCGTTGTCGAACGCCTCCTGGTCCACCGTCTCCTCCGTGCTCGTGTCATTCGTGAAATCCGCCGTCTCCGTCAGCTCGACCGTCGGCATGCGGCGATTCCTCCTGTAATGATCCATCACCGCGTTGTGGGCGATTCTGCAAAGCCACGCCAGCAGTTTCTGCTGATCCGAATACTTGTCCCAGTTGCGGTTCGCCTTGATCCAGACCTGCTGGAAGATGTCGTCCACCATGGACGGCTCGCCTTGCAGCAGCTTGTGCAGATAGGAAAAGAGCGGGAGCCTGTAACGCGCGTACAATTGCTCGAACGCCCGCTCGTCACCCAAGCGGCATCGCTCTACCAATTGCATGTCATTGCTGTTCTCTGGCTCTGTCATCACATATACCTAATCTCTTGTCCTTTCACTGCATAATAAACGCCTTTCCACATCGTTTATTGCATGAAAGATTTACTTTTTTGAATATTTTTTCTTTTTCATGGCATCGACACGCCGCAACTGGAAATGCCCGAAACAGCATCCATATTATATGTTAAAGTCATCATCAAAAGTCATAATCACAAAAGGCCAACGGCGGATGCGTCCAAGCCAGACGCATTCTGCTTTCACACCGCCTCGGCAGGAATGGAACAACCGCCTCCAAACCATAACCATACGGAATTCACCATGATCGTCAAAAAAACACATTTCCTGATCGCCGTCACGGCAATCCTTCTCGCCCTGTCCGCCGCCGCCCAGACGGACGCCGCCGCGTTTCTCGGCCAGTCGCCGAAATCGGACACATTCTACAATCTTGTCGCCAAACTCTATGCGGAGAACAATGTCGGAGAAGCCCTCCAGCCGCTGGTCACGATCATCTCCAGTTATTTTGACGACAATAAAAACGCCGCGCTCCCCGTGGAGAAAATCAGACGCCTCCAACCGCCGTGCGATGCCGTCTACGCGCTCTCCCTCCTTCAAGGCCAGCCACTTTCCAAAGCCCCTTCCCAGAAGTTCGCCAAATGGCTGTGGGGCAATCCGCAACGCTCCGCCCTCTTCATGGAATACTTCGCGCCTGGCAGGGACAATCTGCCGAATGTCATCGATATACTGGAGACGCTATACAATCATGATCAGGCATCACGAGACGAATTCTTCCCGCTCATGCTCGCCATCGCCCTTGTATGGGATTCGCCACGCCCCCCCATGCATGGCCAGATCGGCGAAAACAACATCCCGTCAAACAATCCGGACATCAAGAACCGCTATGACTTTTTCCAACATCTCTACGGCTCCCACCGCAGCGCCATCCCCTTCAGCCGCCTGACCGTCTCCGCCCTCTGCTTCGTCGTCGACGCGCCGATTCCCGTCGAAGAACTCCAATGGGCGGCGAAGAACATCAAAGGCGGCAAATACGAGAAGATTTTCCAATCCATCAAATACGACCACAAGCGGCTGGAAAACGGCCAGTTCAGCTGGCCCAACGGCCCCTACACGCTGCAGAGCATCCAGAAGAACGGCGGCATCTGCGTCGACCAGGCCGCCTACACCGCCATCGCCGCCAAATCGCGCGGCGTCCCGTCCATTTTCTTCTCAGGAGCGGGAAAACGCGGCTTCCACGCATGGGCCGCCGTCATGAAGGGAAACGGGAAATGGGACATGGATGTCGGACGCTATGAAAACGACGAATACACGGCCGGCAACGCCGTCCATCCGCAGACAGGCGTCGGCTACAACGACCATCTTGTCAAGTTGCTCTGCGACAAGCTCCAGAAAGAGAACGAATCCATCCAGTCCAATGCCTATACACGGATCGCCCAGACGCTTGCGGGGCTGCAGTTCAAGAAGGCCGCCGTCACCGCCGTCAGGCAGGCCATCGTCGCCAACCAGACCAATCTGACGGCATGGGACGTCTATGAGAATCTTGTAAAAGACGACCACAAAAAGCTCATGGAATGCTATGAAAACCAAGCAAGGGCCTTCGTGAATTATCCGGACGTCGTGCTCATCGTCCGCCAGCAGCAGGCGGACGCACTCCGCCAGAAAGGCGACGACGCCCTCGCGGAAAAGGTTCTCGAACGCGCCAAACGCGCCCTTCGTGACAGAGACGATTTGGAGAAAAAAGCCTTCAAATCCAATCTTTCCGTCAATCTTGATGATGAAAACGCCGATCCCGTCGCCGCCCGTCTCAAATACGAATCCTTCCTCAAATCGAAACGGAAGGACGGCGTGAAAATCCTCACGGAGCTGCAGGCCTATCTCGACTTCACGAAAAAGACCGGCCAGACGCAGGAGGCCGTCCGCTTCCTCAACACCTTCGTCCGTTCTCTTGACCGCGGCAGCGGAAAGCAGATCGACGCCGACCCGCAGTTCGCTGATTGGGACAAGAAGATCATGATTCAGGCCCATTTGAACAACAACGACGAAAAATCGGCGGAGAAAATCCGTAAGAAAATGGGAAAATGACATGGATTTTCTTGCCGTCAGGCGCCTCTCCATATAAATTTATGTTTTGACGGCGAAAGCAACGGAACGGAAGTCTCGTCGCTTATTGCCTAATCCGTTTAGTTTACAGGAAAACACAACATGAAAGAACTCCACATCGGCATCATCGGCTTTGGGACCGTCGGCGCGGGCGTCGTCGAAGCCATCCAGAAAAACGCACAGCTCATCAGCCAGCGGGTTGGCTTCACGCCTGTCATCACACGTATTGCGGATCTGGACATCACGACTGATCGCGGCGTGAAAGTTCCAGACGGTGTGCTGACTACGAATGCGATGGATGTCATTGAAGATCCGAATATACAGGTCGTCGTCGAACTCGTCGGCGGCACGACCATCGCCAAGACGTTCATTCTCAAGGCTCTTCAGCATAAGAAATCCGTCGTCACCGCCAACAAGGCGTTGCTTGCCACTTACGGACAGGAACTCTTCGCCACCGCGCAGGAAAACGGCGTCGATATTTGGTTTGAAGCGTCTGTCGGTGGCGGCATTCCTTGCCTGAAAGCCCTCCGTGAAGGTCTTGCCGCCAATCATGTCCAAGAGATTCTCGGCATCCTCAACGGCACATGCAATTACATTCTCACACGAATGGAACAGGAAGGCGCAGACTTCAACGCCGTCCTAAAGGCCGCGCAGGAGGCTGGTTACGCAGAAGCCAATCCTGCTCTGGACGTCGATGGATTCGATACCGCCCACAAGACCGCCATTCTCGCGTCGCTCGCCTACGGCCATTGGTTCAACGCTAAGCAAGTCGATACGCAGGGTATCTCCAGCGTGACACAGCAAGACATCCAATACGCCTCCGAACTCGGCTACCGCATCAAACTGCTGGCCATCATCAAAGAAGTCAACGGCCACATCCAACTGGGCGTCCATCCCGCCCTCGTGCCCGCCGCCTCCCTGCTCGGCAACGTCAGCGGCGTCTTCAACGCCGTCTGGATCCGCGGCGACATCGTCGGCAACACAATGTACTACGGTCGTGGCGCAGGCCGTCAGGCGACCGCCTCCGCCGTCGTCGCGGATTTGATCGACCTTGGCCTCAACATTTCCAACAACTGCCTCCGCCGTCTTCCCGCCTTCACGCCCTACGACGGCTACGAACACGTCATGGAATCGTCGGAAGTCATTGCCAGATACTATGTAAGACTACAGGTCATGGACAAGCCCGGCGTGCTTGCCAAAGTCTCCGGCATCCTCGCCAAATACGACATCTCCATCGCCTCCGTCACACAGAAGGAGAACTCCACCAGCAGTTCCGTCGCCATGGTCATTCTGACCCACAAGGCGCAGGACGCCGCCCTCAAATCCGCCCTCGCGGAAATCGCCGTTCTGGATGAATGCTCCGAAACGCCCGTCGTCTTCCGCATCGAAGACCTCGCGTAATCCATTGTTCCCATCAGATACAAAGAACGTCCAGGCTTGACGACAACATCGCCACGTCTGGACGTTCTTTTTCATCCAGCCGAATCATTGACTTTTTCATCAATTTTAAACTACACAATCCATCCTCAAAAAAGAAGGCCGGCTCATATTAATTTATTATTAACCATGCAATAGATTCTTCATTCTAAACAAGTCTGACCATTTGAAAAATGGTCGAAAGGGCGTTATATTAAAAAGCCAAAATATCACTTGATTTGAGAATTACAGGCACGTTTCAAGGAGTTATCATGGCATTCTATTACGACGAACCCTCCCACACTTTCAGCGAATATCTGCTGATCCCCGGCTACACCGGCGTTGATTGCATCCCGTCGAACGTCTCCCTGAAAACGCCTGTCGTCAAATTCAAGCGCGGCGAAAAGCCCGCCCTGACGATGAACATCCCGTTGGTCTCCGCCATCATGCAGGCCGTCTCCGGCGAACGCATGGCCGTCGCCCTCGCCCGCGAAGGCGGCATTACCTTCATTTATGGCAACCAGACCATCGCCAGCGAGGCCAACATGGTCCGCGCCGTCAAGAACTACAAGGCGGGCTTCGTCACGTCGGACTCCAATCTCACGCCGAACAACACGTTGCAGGACATTCTCGATCTGAAGGCGAAATCGAAACACTCCACCGTCGCCGTCACGGACGACGGCACCGCCCACGGCAAGCTGCTCGGCATGGTCACCAGCCGCGACTACACGCTGGAACGCATCCCGCTTGACGCCAAAGTCAGTTCCTTCATGACGCCGATCGACAAACTGGTCTGCGCGCAGGAGGGCATCACCCTGCAGACCGCCTATGACATGATCTGGGAGCACAAGCTGAACACGCTGCCCGTCATCACAAAGGACGGCGACTTCGTCGCCTTCGTCTTCCGCAAGGACTATGACCAGCATAAGGAGAATCCGCTGGAAATGCTGGACGGGCAGCACCGCTACATCGTCGGCGCGGGCGTCAATACAAAGGACTACGAACAGCGCATTCCCGCATTGGTCGAAGCGGGTGCGGACATCCTCTGCATCGATTCCTCCGAAGGCTACACGGAATGGCAGCGCCGCACCCTCCAGTTCGTCCGCAAGAAATACGGAGACGCCGTCAAGATCGGCGCGGGCAATGTCGTGGACCGCGACGGATTCCGCTTCCTGGCGGACGCCGGAGCAGATTTCGTAAAGGTCGGCATCGGTGGCGGTTCCATCTGCATCACGCGCGAAACGAAAGGCATCGGTCGCGGCCAGGCCTCTGCCGTCATCGAAGTCGCCAAGGCCCGGGACGAATATTTCGAAGAGACCGGCGTCTATGTCCCGATCTGCTCCGACGGCGGAATCGTCCATGACTACCATATCACCCTCGCCCTCGCCATGGGCGCCGATTTCTGCATGCTCGGCCGCTATTTCGCCCGCTTTGACGAATCGCCGTCCGAAATCGTCCAGATCAACGGCAATTTCATGAAGGAATACTGGGGCGAAGGCAGCGCACGCGCACAGAACGTCGCCCGCTATGGACAGAGCGGCAAGAAGACGCTCCCCTTCGTCGAAGGCGTGGACAGCTACGTCCCCTACGCGGGCTCCCTTCATACGACGCTCAACATCACGCTCGCGAAGATCCGCCACACGATGTGCAACTGCGGCGTCCTCAGCATCCCCGAACTCCAGAAGAACGCCAAGCTGACGCTCGTCTCCAGCGTCTCGCTCGTGGAAGGCGGCGCCCATGACGTCATCATCCGCGACAGCATCAAGCATCAGCAGGGAATGTAATATAAAGGAACAGGATATGCTGAAACCGAATGTTGATTTGACGGGCAGGACCGTGCTGGTCACGGGAGCCGCAGGTTTCGTCGGCGCGAATCTTGTCATGGAACTGCTCAAATCGCAGTTCCGCATCGCCATCATCGGATACGACAACGTCAACAACTACTACGACGTTTCCCTGAAGGAATGGCGTCTTGCGCAGATCGCCAAACTGGCGGAGCAGAAGCCGGAAAGCTCATGGACGTTCGTCAAGGCCAATCTGGCGGACAAGAAGGCGCTCAACGACGTGTTTGACCAATACAAGCCGTCCGTCGTCGTCAATCTCGCCGCGCAGGCCGGCGTCCGTTATTCCATTGAGAATCCAGACGCGTATATCGAATCCAATCTCATCGGTTTCTACAACATTCTGGAGGCCTGCCGCCACCATCCGGTCGACCATCTCGTCTACGCCTCCAGTTCCTCCGTCTACGGCACGAACGCGAAGATGCCCTATTCCACGGATGACAAAGTCGACAATCCCGTCTCGCTTTACGCGGCCACGAAGAAATCCAACGAACTCTTGGCCCATTCCTACAGTAAATTGTATGGAATCCCCTCCACGGGGCTCCGTTTCTTCACCGTCTACGGCCCCGCTGGACGGCCGGACATGGCCTATTTCGGCTTCGCCAACAAGCTCGTCAAAGGCGAAACGATCAAGATCTTCAACTACGGCAACTGCAAACGTGACTTCACCTACATTGACGACATCGTGGAAGGCGTGAAACGCGTCATGCAGCACGCTCCAGAAGCGACCGACGGCGCCGTCCCCTACAAGATCTACAACATCGGCAACAGCAATCCTGAAAATCTGCTGGATTTCGTTTCGATCCTGCAGCAGGAGCTCGTCGCCGCGAACGTCCTGCCCGCCGATTACGATTTCAAATCCCATCAGGAGCTCGTCCCCATGCAGCCTGGCGACGTCGTCGCCACCTTCGCGGATGTCTCCGAACTGGAGCATGATTTCGACTTCCGGCCGACGACGTCCCTCCGCGAAGGCCTCCGCCGCTTCGCCCGCTGGTATAAGGAGTTCTACGGCTAAAAGCTAAAAGCAAATACAAAATAAAAGGGGCAAGCTTTTCATAATGCTTGCCCCTTTTCTTATGTCGCTTTTGTCGCTTATGTCGCTTTCTCTTACATCCTCTTCACTTCAAACAACGCGCTGGCCCGTGGATGATCCAACGTGACCGCAACGCCTCTCGTCCGCAACGTCTCGCCCGCCATCACGACCGTCTTGCCTGTGTCCATGTTCTTCAATTCATAGCGTTTGCCGTCTTCCGCAAACGGCAGTTTCGCGATGAACGTGTCCGTCCGGCAATTCTCCATGCGGAAGACCAGCAGGATGCTTTCGCCTTTTTCCGGCGCGTCGTATGCGAACGACGTCCATCCATAGCGGTCCAGATGGTGATGCCAAGGCGTCAGCACATACAAGTCACGGCTCAGCAAGTGGTTGTAGCGTTTCCATTCGCCGAAGTTCCGGCGGAGCAGATCAAAATCGATGTCCGGATTGTGCGTGAAATCATAGCCGGAGATGTTATAGACCGGCAGTAGCGACACGCGGTTGACATATTCGTCGCTGCCGCGCCCCTTCGCGCTTTCCAGCTGGCCTTGCGTCTCCTTCGTCGAAGCGCCATGGAACGGAATCCATTTGCAGAAAGAGGCCGTCATCGAAAGCCGCATGGCCGTCGTCGTGCGGTCGTAGTCGCTGCGCATGAACGGGATGCCACGCCGCATGGATTCGATGTCGTTACGGCCGCCGCCAGACGCGCAGGAATCCACGAACGTGCATTTGCCGTGTTTTCCGCAGTAGTCGATGATGCCGTCCCAAAGCTTGTAATGGCCTTGGATCGACTTGTTTTCATTCACGCCGCGGCGCGGAATGCCGTATTGTTTGCTTTCAGCATTGTCCAATGCCGGCCACGACGAGCCTGGATCGCTGTTGTTGTCTTCACGGAACAAATCCACGGCGTTCTCGTCCAACATCTTGATGATGCGGCCCATCGTCCACTGGAGGCATTCGTCGTTGCCAAGGTTGTTCGTGATGACGCCGCGGCCGTTGTCGATGGCCCATTCGGCCTTGTAGCCGTAGTTCTTCACAAGCGCGGGAACATTCGTAACCCGTTCAGGCTCAAACCATGTCAGCACTTTCATGCCGACGGCGTGGCAGGCCTCGTTCGATTCGCGGAAGCTGTTTCCGGGCCATTTGACGCGATCCAGTTCCCATGAGCCGATCGTCCCCCACCAGTTGCTTTCGACGGTGTTGCCTTCCGGATCGAAATACCATCCCGCGTCGAACCAGCGGAACGTCGGCTTCACATCTTCTTTCAGAATCTTCTCCAGCGTGGGCCTCCACGTGAAGCTCCGTTCGGAAATGCTTCCGTCTGAATTCGGAAGCCCCGTGTCGCTTGCCCAGCAGTTCGTCGAAAACGGCAGGATCGGATCGCCTTGCGCATTCGCGCGCGGCATGTTGCACGCCATCCACCATTCACGCCACAAGTTCGTGGCGTCGTCCGCATTGCGTCCTTTGTACGGCAACAGGACGATCAATCCCGTGCGCACTTTTTCGCCCGGCAGCAAGGCCGCGTTGAAATCATTGCAGGTCTGGACTTTCAAGGTGACAAAATCGTCCTGCGGCGAAAACATCGCGTTCCATGTTCCAGCCCAGCCCAAGGCGATCAGCGTGCCGCCATCGCCATGGACAAAATCAAAATACGGGAAGACGACATGCGTGGCGCGGCCGCCGTCGGAACGGAAAAACTGCGTCCCCTTGCGCAGATCATGCTCGTATGCCGCGTAGAAATTCGCATGATCGCCCAGACAGCCGCGCAGAACAGGCTCCGCCCCAGTCACTTCCGTATCGATCGCATAGACGTCCCGCAGCACCTTGCTCGGCGTCTTGCCGGTATTTTCGAACCAGACGGTGTATTCCATCTCGCCGAACTCCGCGTTGAACGAAAGTTCCAGCGACACAATCACATTCTCGTCCAGTCTGTAGCGGAACGTAGCGCCAAGACCGTTCGCCGTGTCCGCCATCGCGTCATCGCCCAGCTTCGCAAGATCGCCTAATCCTTTATATGCCTTGTCGTTGTAGACAAACGACATCGGCAGATTTGCCGCCTCAACCAGTTTTTCCCTGAAGAGCTTTTCCGCATACTCCAGATTCAGGCTTTTCTTCGACATGATCTGTTTCCTTAAATGATCTATTCTTCTTTTCCGGGCGGAAGGACCACGACATCCTGCGGACGGACTTTCAGCTCGCAGGCGACGCCGTTCCGCATCTCGCTGATCGGATTCAATTCATAGAATTTCAGTTCACTGCCATCCTTTCCCGCGGCGATATGATCGGCTATTTCCCCCAGATACGTCGTCTGCTTCAACGTCACGTTGAGAACGTTGACGCATTGCTCGCCGTCGTTCTTCAAGCTCAGCGTCTCCGGCCGCATGGAAAGCTGCACGGCGTCGCCGACCTTCCAGCCGGCCGCCGTATCGCTTTTCAGGATACCGAACGCCGTCTCCACGGCCGTCAGGCCGTTCTCGACGGAAACCACCTTGCCCGGAACGAAATTCGTCTCGCCGATGAAATTGGCGATGAATGCGTCCGCAGGATGGCGGTAGATTTCCAATGGCGTGCCGATCTGGCGGATTTTTCCATCCTTCAGAATCGCGACGCGATCCGCCATGCTCAACGCCTCCTGCCGGTCATGCGTCACATACACGCCCGTCAGTTTGTTGTCTTTGCAAAGACGACGGATTTCATGCCGCATGTCACGACGGAGCTTCGCGTCAAGATTCGCCAACGGCTCGTCCAGAAGCAGACAGCCAGGCTCCACGACCAATGTGCGCGCCAAGGCGACACGTTGCTGCTGCCCGCCCGACAACTCGTTCGGCTTACGGCCACCAAGATGCTCGATCTGAACGCTTTGCAACGCCGTCCTCACGCGTTTCTCACGTTCTTCCGGCGGAACGCCTTTGTCATGTGCGGAAACAAGGCATACCCTTGGAACACCATCGCCGTATTCCGTTGGTTCGCGGGCTTCCCCGCCACATCTTCGCCGCCGAGCAGAATCCGCCCAGTGGTCGGCTTCTCGAAACCGCCCAGGCAACGCAGCAATGTCGTCTTGCCGCAGCCGGAAGGCCCCAGCAGGAAGAAAAGTTCACCGTCCGCAATCGTCAGCGAGATGTCGTCCAATGCCGTGAAATCACCGAACTTCTTGCTGACATGCTCTATTTTTATTTCCATGACAATTTTCCTGAATGATCAATATCCGCTTGTTCAATGCTTGTCCGCGTTTTCCCAAATCTCGTCGCATGGCGGCACCGTGACGGACGCGGAAGCCGTGGATGTCGTGTACAGCGCACCAGGCGATTCGACATTGCGGCGCAATTCCACATGGCCGTCCGAATAGACGATATTCACCGACTGGAACAGATGCGGGTCAAGACGCGTTCCGCTTCCCGCCAGGCAGGCGAAATCCATCGCCATCGCCTTGCCGTCATTGACCGGTGAACTCATCTTCTCCGCAAAGCCGCAATCCGTCTCACGGTAGATATAGGCCGTCTGGACGGCTCCCGCACCGGCCCATGCGGCCGCCACGTAGCCTGGATCACGGTTGACGTTCATGGGGCAGCCGAACATTTCAGGCGTGACGCCATACGTGTCAACAAGCTTGCCCAAGCCGAAAAGCAGTCCACCGTACATGCGGATGATCGGAATGCTCACTTCCATGTAGGCGCCGTTGATGTTTGGAATACGGCCTTTGTAATCGGATGAATACATCACAAGCCCCATTCCGATTTGACGCATATTGGACGTGCAGGCAGCAATCTCAGCCTTCATACGCGCCTTGCTCAACGCAGGAAGCAGCATCGCCGCCAGAACCGATATGATGGCGATGACCACCAGCAATTCTATCAGCGTGAAATGACGTCTCTTTTTTCCTTTTCTGCACATATGTTCCTTATCGAGAATGATCATGGAGAATTTTCCTCTTTTGTTCAGTCGCGGTATTTTGTCTTTCTCCTTTATCATTCTCAAATATATCACGGAATCAATAATTCACAATATATCATCATGCTAAAAAACGGCGGACATCATCGCTGGCAAACCATTTCCAATGATTTCTCATTCTTGATGATTGGAAAAACACGCCGTATCTGCAATATTATTGAATCAATCTTTTTTCTTATGGCAAAGCCCAAAAGGTCACAGCGAATGAAAAGACTCTGTCAAATCGTAACCTGCCTGGCCATCATCGGCCACGCACAGCCCACACATCATAACACTATGCAGAACAAAGCCCCCCATCCTTTCACCGGACAATGGATCACCATCAGCTCCCTCGCCAATCTCAAACCGCTTGACGTCTTCCATCGCCAGCTCGCCCCCGCGAAATTCAAGCCGGAAGACCAAAAGGCCAGAAACCAGCATGTCCTCTTCAGAAAAAACTTCACGCTGGATTCAACGGACAACGCAACGATTTTCATCTCCGCCGACGACTACTACAAGCTGTACATCAATGGCAAATTCGTCAACCAAGGCCCCGCGGCCGGCTATCCGTTCCACTATTTCTACAATGAAATCAATGTGTCGGATTATCTAGTGAAAGGACGGAATACCATCGCCGTCCATACGTATTATCAAGGACTTATCAACCGTGTCTGGGTATCGGGCGACAACCGCCATGGTTTGATTCTCGATCTCGCCGTCGACGGCAAAAACGTCGTCTCGTCAGACACGTCTTTCAAATGCGCCATCCATTCCGCCTTCGAGGCCTGCGGCACCGCCGGCTACCAGACGCAGTTCCTTGAAAAATACCATGCGGAAGCCCGCGAAGTCGGATTTGAAAAGCCTGAATTCGACGACGCCTACTGGCAGCAGGCCGTCGTCAACCCAAACGCCGACTACCAGCTCTTCCCGCAACCATCCAAACAACTCGCCTTTGAAGACATCAAACCCGTCTCAATCAAGAAAAACGGGCAGTCCATCCAAATCGATTTCGGCGGAATCTTCGTCGGAAGCCTCCGTTTCTCCGCAAAAGGAAAGGCCGGAGACACGATCACCCTGCGGTTCGCTCAGGAACTTGAGGCGGACGGTTCGCTTCGATACAAGCTCCGCGCGAACTGCACTTATGTGGAATATTTCGTCCTTTCTGGCAGGAATGACACTCTCAACCAATTCGACTACAAGGCTTTCCGCTATGCGGAGATCATCCTGCCCGATAATTCGGACATCCAGTTGGACGAAGCGTCAATCGTGCTGGCAGCACGTCACTACCCGTTCGAGCTCAAGGCGAAATGCAAATATGACGATCCAGCCGTCAAACCGATTTGGGATCTCTGTGTCAGTTCGCTTCAATATGGCACGCAGGAAGTCATCATGGACTGCATGGAACGTGAAAAAGGATATTATCTCGGCGATGGCTGCTACAGCCTCCTCACGTTCTGCCTGTTGACGCAGGACTACGCCCTCATGGAAAAATTCTTCGATGATTTCCTCCGTACGAAATTCATCAACCGCGGCCTCATGACATGCGGGAATTGCTCCATGATGCAGGAAATCGCCGAATATCCGCTCATCATGTATTCCATGCTTCTGGAATACTGCCACTTGACAAAAAACTACGATTTTGTCCGAGAACGCTATGACGCGTTTGCAGACATCCTCGACTTCTATCGCGAACAATACGCGCAGGAAAACGGCCTGCTCAACAATCTCGACAAATGGTGCGTCGTTGAATGGCCGGCAAATCTCCGCGACGGATACGATGTCGACATCCGCGAAGGAAGAGTCTGCACGACCATGCACAACGCCGTCAACGCCTACTATATCGGCGCCATCAAATGTCTGAACGAAGTCGCCCGTCTCATCGGCAGACCCGACTACGCGGACACCAAACCGCTTCAGGAGGCCTTCATCAAGGCGTTCTATGTTCCGGAAAAGCATCTCTTCAAGGATAGCGTCACAAGCAACCACATCAGCTATCATGCCAATGTCTTCGCCTACCTTTATCAACTACAGCCCGACGATCCGGAATTCAAGAAAGCGTTTCTCGATATCGTCCGGACAAAGCGTTTCACGGTCACGAACATGTTCGCGACGTTCCCCTTGCTTTGCACCCTTATCCGCGAAGGAGAAAACGACTTGTTCTACGAACTCCTGACGGATCCGCAATCGTGGAACCGCATCCTCCGTGAAGGCGGCACACGAACATTCGAAGGCTGGGGCAAAGACACCAAGTGGAACACGTCGTTATTCCATCTGACGCTTTCATTCGGAGCCGCATTCCTCACGGATTGGGATATCAAGACAATCTTCACCTTCAAATAACGCTGACGACTTTCCAGCCTGTCGCGAAAACCATGGACGGCGGTGGACATCCATTCATCGCTTGTCCATGGAACGGCATGTCCACGTCAAAAAGCATGTCAGCACCATATTTCCAACGGTCTGTGCTACTATCGTTCATTTTCTTGTCTTTTCGCGAAGATTATTCTCCATGGCTGCGAACTTTCGCCTGATGCCGTTCCCGCCTACGTGAAGCAATGACAACCGCCGAGCCGTCGGCTTTTCAGTATCCGAATTCCATCATGAACAAGCAAAATCTTCAGGAGATTGCCGGCCCGACGGCAAGGCATTGGTGTCCAGTCGTGTCCATTTGTGGTCCAACCATCGTTTGGGCTGCGGTTTGACCGCTCCAGATTTTTTCTGAGTCCAATGGCCACTCATTTCTTATGGATGTCCAGAAGTTTTTGCAGCATGGCGACGCTCAAGGCATCAAGGCTCTTCCGCAGTGACTCGCATAAATCCGGATAATTGAGGCACAGCCTGTAAGTGTTCTCAATCTTCTCAAGCGCATTGGACATTCTAGGTGGAACATGCTTCGTCATGGCTTGCCGTGACATCTTCTCATCTTGGCTGCGCAACAGCAATTCGTCAAGTTTTCCGTTCAGAAAATCTTCAATCAACGGACGATGGCAGATATTGCTGTATCGAGTCATTCCAATTTCCCATTTTCGCACAGTAGACCAATTCACGCCGAAAATCTGTGCAAGACCGCTGTACGCCAGCCCAAGACTCTCGCGTTTCTGTCTGAACAACATCCTGATTCTTGTGGTAAACTCACAATCAAAATGAATGGCATTCTCCTCTTTTGCATCTGGCGTCTTCTTCTCTTGCGCTTTCCCCTTGACGTTGCCATTACCTTTTGCTTTGCCTTTGCCTTTGCCTTCTCCTTGTGCTTGTTTGCTCATGCATGACTCCTTTTTGTGTTGCAATGTTTACCTTGATGACATGCTTCATACCAGCATGCATAAAATTAACGGATAATTAAATTACACACAAAATTCAAAGTTGCAATTATGTTTTTAAAGGAATCTTATAAAATCATACAGAATCATAATAAGTCATAATAGTTTATACTTGACGAGATGAAAATAATTCCCCTCAGCATGAAATGCATAGCAGGAGGCACGCAGCCGGAAGTCAGCACAACAAGGGAAAATACAACAGAAAGCATGCTCGGCTGGGAAACACAGAAGAAAAGATGCACGGCTGGGGAAATACAGATGGGAGAACGCGCGGCTGGAAAAATACGCCGCAAACCGCTCCACATGAAAAGTGCCGCATGGAGACGGACGGGCCCCGCCCCGCGCGCAGCCACAAAAAAGGCCCCCAGCCTCTGTCGAGAGGCTGGGGGCCTGGAGAAGAAGACCGGCGGCGCGCTGCTCTCCCACGCTCCTGGGCGTAGTACCATCGCCGC
>CACYQT010000036.1 GCA_902776645.1 uncultured bacterium
GGAGCCGTCGGCGGACGCGATGGCGAAATTCGAGGCCGGAAAGTGCAAGCCGAAGGCGGAGCCTGCGGAGGAAGGCGGCAAGAAGGACAAGAAGAAAGGCGACAAGAAGGGCGGCAAGAAGAAGAAGGAAGTCATTCCGGATGTCGATCTGACGTTCACGAACGAAGAGGCGACGAACATCGCGAACAAGACGATGGGCCTGCTGAACGGACCGAGCGGCGAAGGCAACATGGTGGCGAACAATGTCAGCGTGAATTTCCTCGCCAGCGGCAACGTGAAAATCATTTTGAGCTGTACGGCGTACAAGTTCGCCCCTGTGAACTATGTCATTGAATGGAAGCCGAATCTGACGGGCAGAGGCGCGTTGACGCTGGAGGATGTGAATCCGAAGGTCGGTCTTCTGCCGATGCCTGTGAAGCAGGCGGCCGATTTCGTGAAGCAGCAGTTCGCGGCGATGTCCGGCAAATGCGGCGAGATGGGCGAAGTCCGCAAGAATCTGAAGAGCGTGAAGGTCGAGGAAGGCCGTCTTCTGATCACCTGCGGCAAATAGTTTTTCTGCGATGAAGAAGGGCGTGTCCCTTGAAAGGGATGCGCCTTTTTTGTATCTGTATGAACCACTAATGGACACGATTGGACACGATTGCCTCGCCGCCGGGCCGTCAATCTGCTGAAGATTTTGCGTGTAGATAATGAATTCTGAATGACGAAATAACAGCGGCTCCGGCGGCTCGGCGGTGGTCATCGCTTCGCGAGGGAATATTCGCAAAAAAAACAAGATAACGAATGTATGTAGTTAGGAGAGAACAGGAAAACGATGGAAGAGGCGCAACGTCCATTAACGGTCAGTGAAGTGAACCGCGCGGTGAAGACCTGCGTGGAGCGGTCGTTTCCGCAATTATGGGTTCGCGGCGAACTGAGCGATTTGACGGTGCATGCGTCCGGCCATGTGTATTTCAGCCTGAAGGATGCGACGAGCCAGCTTCGCGGCGCGGCGTTCCGCTATGCGCAGCAGGCCATGCAGATGCGGCTGGAGCGCGGCATGGAGGTGGATGTCTGCGGCCGCATCACGGTCTATGAGCCGCGCGGCGAATACCAGTTGCAGGCGAGTTCCATCACGCCGGTGGGGGCTGGCGAATTGAATCGTTTGTTTGAAGAGCTGAAACTGAAGCTTGGCGCGGAAGGGCTGTTTGATCCGTCGAGGAAACGGCCGATTCCGACGATGCCGCGCATCATCGGCCTGATCACATCATGGAGCGGCGCCGCCATACAGGACTTCCTGCGGGTGCTGAATCGACGCTTTAGCGGCATGCATGTCCGTGTCATTCCGTCACTTGTGCAAGGCGCGGAAGCTCCGCCGAAACTGATCAAGGCGATTGAATACTTCAACAAGACGCATAGTTGCGACGTCATCGTATTGACGCGTGGCGGCGGTTCCGTGGAGGATTTGTGGGCGTTCAACGACGAGCAGCTGGCAAGGGCGATCGCGGCGTCGGAAATTCCTGTCGTCAGCGCGGTTGGGCATGAACGGGACCATTCGATTTCGGATTTTGTGGCGGATTACGCGGCGGCGACGCCGACGGCGGCGGCGGAATTTCTCGTGCGCGGCAAGGCGGAGCTTGGCGAACGGCTGGAGACCATCGAAAAGCGGATGACGGGCGTCATGCAGCTGCGGGTGGCGAATCTGCATCGGCGGTATGAGAGGGCGTCGTCCTGCCCGATGCTGTCGCATCCGGAGGATTATGTGAACCGTCTGTCGCAGCAGGTGGATTATCTGGGGGCGCGTTTGCTGTCGGCTCTGCCGGGCTTGGCGACGGCCCGTCGCCAACGGCTGGATTATCTGGAATCACGTCTGCTGCAGGCACTTCCGGGCTTGGCGACGGCTCGCCGCCAGCGGCTGGACTATGCGGAATCCCGTCTGTTGCAAGTGCTTCCAAGTCTGGCGACAACGCGTCGCCAACGGCTGGACGCGGCGGCGGAACGGTTGCCGCAGGCCATGGAACGGCAGATGGCGGAATGGACGCATAGGCTGGAGCGAGTCGCTGTCGGCATGAACGCGTTGAATCCGAAATCCGTGTTGACGCGCGGCTACAGCATCCTGCTGGACGGCGGTGGCCATGCGGTTCGTCGGGCGGACGAGACGTTCGAAGGGGCGAAACTCCATGCCCTGCTTGGGGAAGGCGAGCTCGACGTGGCTGTTGAAAGCGTGAAGGAAGCTCGCAGATAATGGGACGACTGGGACGGATGTGACAACTGGGACAATCTTTAATTAGTGTAAAGAGCGCTTCCTGAGGGAAGTGATATGAAAAGGTAATTAGGGGAATCACAATGGAAGAGAACAAGAAAGAAGAAAAGCAGGAAATCAAATTCGAGGAGGCGTTGGCCCGTCTGGAGGCGATCGTGGCGCAGCTGGAGAACGGCGGCTTGTCGTTGGAGGAGAGCATGGCGCAGTTTGAAGAGGGCATGCGTCTGAACAAGCTCTGCCAGGCGAAACTGAAGGAGGCGGAGCAGAAGATCGAACGGCTGGTGCGAAAGGAAGACGGCAGTCTGGCGTGGGAGCAAAAGAGCTAAAAGCTTAAAACTTAATGCTTAAAGCAAATGCAGGAAGAAGAGCTTAACGAACACGTGCAAAAGCAATGAATGACCAGCCAGAAAAACCATTGGATGGCGGGCAGGACGGTGCGGAACGGCCGAAGGAGCGGCCTGAAATCCTTCCGTTGCCGCCGCCACCGCCGCTTCCGTCACTTTTGCCGCAAGCGGATTCAGACGGAGCGGAGCCGCCGGATTTCGTGCCGTTCAGACCGCCGCAGCGGGAGCATTTCATGCCGTGGTTGGCGTTGCTATCGAGCCAGAAGATACCGTATCGTGTTGAATTCGAAGGCTCTGAGCCATTGATTCTCGTTCCGTGGAATTGGGCGGAGCGTGCGGAGCGGGAGTTTTCCGTCTATGAGGCGCGGCATGCGGATTGGCCGCCGCCGGAAGAGACACCGCAGGAGAAAGAGGCGGCTGCGGCGCGGCCGTTGGTCACCGACGAGGCGTTCTGCGTGTTTCTTCTGTTTTTTGCGCTGCTGTTTCGTTTCTATCTGTTTGTCGGCGGAAGTCTGGACGGCATGAACCGCTGGCATGAAGTCGGAATATGGGACAATGCATTGGTCCGCGGCGGCGAATGGTGGCGGAGCCTGACGGCGTTGACGCTCCATTCGGATGCGACGCATGTCTTGTCCAACGTGTTCTGGGGCTTTGCTTTAGGATGCCTTGTCGGAACGGAGGCCGGCGCGGGCGTCGGCTTGCTGTCGATGGTCATGGCTGGTTTCCTCGGCAACGGGCTGATGGCGGTGATCGGCATGGAAGGGCATCGGGCGTTGGGGGCCTCCACGATGGTTTTCGGACTTTTGGGAGTCCTTGGGGCGTTGCATACGCGGCGGGCGTGGCGGCGGCACCGTCAGTTTCCGGGCGGTCCGATCATCAAATTGATTCCATGGACGCCGTTGCTATCGATGGTCGCGATGCTGAATTTATATGGTACAGGGCCTGGAACGGATCTGATGGGGCATGCGTTGGGCTTTGGCGTCGGGGCGCTTATCGGATCCGCTTTGCCAATGGACGACAGGCGTTTATCAAGTTGGACGGCTCAGACAGGCCTCGGACTTCTGGCGATCGGTCTGTTCGTCATGGCGTGGTGTCTCGCGTGGTGGCGATGACCGTTGGTTAGTGGCTAGTGGCTAGTGGGTAGTGGGTAGTGGGTAGTGGGTAGTGGGTAGTGGGTAGTGGGTAGTGGGTAGTGGGTAGGGAATTGAATGACTATACTGTCTACGGGCATTTGTTGGCATGGTGGCAATAAAAATGTAAAAAACTTAAAAAAGTGGTTGACAGTGTTTTTTGGGAGTGCATATTAAGAACAAATGATGAATTATGTAAATACCCCCCAAAGTGAGTTAGAACAAAAAACACCCCCAAAGGAACACAGAATGAAGAAGCATTTTACGTTGATTGAACTGCTGGTCGTCATCGCCATCATCGCCATTCTGGCCGCCATGCTGCTGCCCGCGCTGGCGAAGGCCCGCAACAAGGCTCGCGCCATCACCTGCACAAACCAGCACAAGCAGCTCATGATTGCCCAGCAACTGTATTCGTCTGACTACAACAACATGATGGTTTCGAACTATTCGGACAAGCCTGCCTCCTATGTGCTGGCGGAAGACCATCAGTATTGCTCCTACAAGGAGTTCCATTGCCCGTCCATCCAGAACAATTCCGCTCCGACGAGTGCCAATATGTGGCGTACGATCGGCGTCTTCTACGGTGTCTGGAATGGCAGCGCCTGGTACAACGCCAATCGAAACCGTATAGGGGCGTTTCTGGTTGGCAACTGCTATTACCTGCTTGACAGTGTGACGACCCCGTCAGAAACGCAGCTTCACATGGACACGTTGCGTTCGGACGGCGCGATGAACGGCGAATGGGCCTGCAATCCTGACTCTCTCGTCGAGGCGGGGTCCATCGCGACGTTGCACAATGACATGGCGAATGTCTCCTATATGGACGGCCATGCGGCGGCCATCAAGTCCGGGCAGGCGAAGGATTACGGCTACAGCCACTATGTGAACGCGGCTGGCATCGCATATAGCTTGAAGTAATCGTCATTGTCGTCTTGTTTGTTCACGCCTTCCACGGGCGTGAACAACGATGAATAAAAAACACAAAAGCCGTCAGTCGAACAGATTGACGGCTTTTTTATGAAAGTGACGAAAAAACAAAGGAGCATGAAAGCGGCCAGAAGAAATAATCATTGCAAGACAAAAAAATTAAAAAAATATTAAAAAATGTTTGACAACGGCTTCTTCATCGTCATATTAACATTGAAAACTCGTCCAAATATCAACAAAACCATTGTCTTGGAGCAGGAAAGCCAAAAAAAGGAGCTAACCATGAAGAAGAACAAGAATTTTACGTTGATTGAACTGTTGGTCGTCATCGCCATCATCGCCATTCTGGCCGCCATGCTGCTGCCCGCGTTGGCGAAGGCCCGCAACAAGGCTCGCGCCATCACCTGCACAAACCAGCACAAGCAGATTATGCTGGCGCAGCAGATGTATTCAACTGATTATAATAACATGATGGTATCTAATTATCCGGACAAGGCATATTCGTATGTATTGGCGGAAGACCATCAGTATTGCTCCTACAAAGAGTGCCATTGCCCGGTTATTCAGGGTAACAACGGGCCTACTTCCGCCTATCAATGGTATACGATCGGCGTCTTCTACGGTGTCTGGAATGGCAGCGCCTGGTACAACGCCAACAGAACTCGTATCGGCGCGTTCATGGTCAGCAATGGTGGCGTTTATTACACTCTTGACAACGTGACGAAACCTTCAGAAACGATGCTTCACATGGACACGCTGCGGTCGAACGGCTCCAATATCGGTGAATGGGCTTGCGCTCCAGATGATCTCGTCGAGACGGGATCCATCGCCACGCTGCACAATGACATGGCGAATGTCTCCTACTTCGACGGTCATGCGGCGGCCATCAAGTCCGGCCAGGCGAAGGACTACGGTTTCAAGTACTATGTGAACGCGGCTGGCACGGCCATCAACATGCAGTAATAGTTGCCGTCATCGTGTCTTTTCTGCCTTTCATGGGCGTGAAAAGTGGATGATGAAAGGATAAGGAATGCCGCCAACCGGGCAGGTTGGCGGCTTTCTTCATAAAAAAGAGCGCCAAAAGTCCAAAAAAAGATTGATTTTTTTTTGAAGATGCTTGTTTAAGGATAAATACGTAGTATCTTATAGCATCGTTCGGACAAAAAACGTCGTCCGTGAAGCATCAATATCGGAGTGGCATGACGAATGCCATCAATCACAAACTTAAGGAAAAACAGCAATGACCATGACGAAAAGAGATTTAGTGGTGCGCGTGGCACGCCAGGCGAACATGAAGCAGAGTGACGTGATGGACATCATCCAGCTGACGTTGGATACCATCACGGAAGAACTGGCCGAAGGCCACAACATCGAATTCCGCAACTTCGGTGTCTTCGAAGTCCTGACCCGCAAGGCTCGCGTCGGCCGCAACCCGAACTCCCCGAAGCAGACGGTCAAGATTCCGGAACGCGCTGTTGTCAAGTTCAAGCCCGGCAAAGAAATGCGCAAGCTTGTTGTGAAGATCAACCCGAAAGATCTGAAGAGCGAAAAGTAAGACAGAGATAAATCGAAGTCAGCTTCGGTTTTGAAGTCAATGGCGGGAAGTCGGCGATCATCAGAGTGGCTGGCTTCCCGTTTATTATTTAAATAAGGTATAGTGTTGACAGAAGGTGGACGATCATGGGCGCGAACATAGAACCCCTGCCGGGGACGTCGGATATTTGGGAACCGGAGACGTTGGAATGGATAGAGCTTGAACAGGCGGCCCGCGATGTGTTCCACCGTTATGGATACGGCGAGATCCGCACGCCGATCTTCGAGCGGACGGAAGTGTTCGAGAAGAATTTGGGCGAAGAGTCGGATGTCGTTCAGAAGGAAATGTATACGTTCCAGGATCGCGGCGGCCGCAGTTTGACGTTGCGTCCCGAAGGGACGGCCGGCGTCATTCGTGCGATCGCGAACCGCGGGCTGGATCAGGGCGACGAACGCCGCGTGTTCTATTTCGGCCCGATGTTCCGCGGGGAGCGTCCGGCGGCGGGCCGCCGCCGCCAGTTCCACCAGATCGGCGTGGAATCCGTCGGCACGAACAATCCGTGGATGGATGTCGAAGTGATTTCGATGCTGGTCCGTTTTCTGGACAAGATCGGCCTGAAGGACTGTCATGTGAACATCAACACGAAAGGTCTTCCGGAGGACCGCCAGCGGGTGACCACCGCCCTGAAGGAATATTTCGCCCCGAAGATCAACGACATGTGCGAAGACTGCCGCCGCCGTCTGGAGACGAACGTGTGGCGCATTCTGGACTGCAAGTGCGAGCCGTGCAAGACGTTCGCGCAGGACGCGCCGAAAATCATTGATTTGCTGAGCGATACGAGCCGCGACTACTTCAACAAGGTCTGCGAGGGCCTGAAGCAGGTCGGCGTCGATTACGAATTCGCGCCGCGTCTCGTCCGCGGTCTGGACTACTATGTCCACACGGTTTTCGAAGTGACGCACACAGGGCTTGGCGCGCAGGACGCGGTCGCCGGCGGCGGCCGCTACCAGATCGCGTTCCCCGGCATGAAGAATCCGATTGAAGGGATTGGATTCGCGGCGGGCATGGAGCGTCTGCTGCTGGCCCGCGAGAGCCTCGGCATGGGCGTGAAGGAGATCCGTGACGCGGATATCATGATTCTGAGCCTTGGCGAACCGGCCGTCCTGCCGGGCCTGCAGCTGGCGGAAACGCTGCGTCAGTCGTTCGGCGATTTGCGCATCAAGGCGGATTTCACGGCGCGGAGCATGAAGGCGCAGATGCGCGGCGCGAACAAGGCGAACGCGCGGCTGGTCTTGATCCGCGGCGAAAACGAATTGGCGGACGGAACGATCGGCTGCAAACTGATGGAGACGTCCGAGCAGGTGACCATCAAGATGGACGAACTGCATGATTTCATTGTGAGCAAGTTGTCCATTTAGAACCACTAATGGACACGACTGAACACGAATGCCTCGCCGCCGTCGGCCTTCATGCTGATGATTTTGAGTGGGCATGGCATTATGGATTGCGAATGATCTGAATGGCCTCCGGCGGCTCGGCGGTTCGAAATACGCTTCGCGCGGTGGACGATGTCATGTGGAAATTCATCGTGAAAAAGATAGGAAATAACCGATAACAATATAGAGAGGAACATAGCATGAGCAACGAAACGAGCAAATCCCTGCCGCGCACGTCCATCGGAACCATCAAGGAGAATCTGGACAAGCCAGTGCTGCTGCGTGGTTTCGTGGAGAATTTCCGCGACAGCAAGGCGATGGCGTTCATCGTCCTGAAAGACATCACGGGCAAGGTGCAGGTGACGGTCGAAAAGGAGAAGCATCCTGAACTGCTGGAAGAACTTGCGAAAGTCACGCTGGATTCCGTGATCACGGTGGAAGGCGTCGCGGTGGCGAGCGAATACGTGAAGCTGAACGGCGTCGAAGTGCTGCCGACGGCGTTGAAGGTGGATTCCGTCGCGGATCCGCTGCCGATCGTCCGCGAGGCGATTCCCGCGACGAAGAAGAAGCCCGGCCTGGACCGTTCGGACATCGACACGCGTCTGGACTACCGCTGGGTGGATTTGCGCACGGCGAAAAATCAACTGATGTTCAAGGCCCAGACGGCGTTCGTCGCCGCTTTGCGCGAATTCCTGCTGAAGAAGGATTTCATTGAAATCCATACGCCGAAGCTGATCGGCGCGGCCAGCGAAAGCGGCGCGGACGTGTTCAAAGTCGAATATTTCGACCGTTTCGCGTATTTGGCGCAAAGCCCTCAGTTCTACAAGCAGATGGCGATGGCGGCCGGTTTCGAACGCATCTTCGAATGCGGCCCCGTGTTCCGCGCGGAGAAGTCGTTCACGAACAAGCATACGACGGAATTCACGGGCTTCGATCTGGAGTTCAGCTACATCGATTCCTTCCATGACGTCATGGACATGGAGGCGCAGCTGCTGACATATGCGTTGGCCGCCGTGAAGGAAAAGTACGGCGACCAGATCGCGGAAGCCTTTGGGCTGGAAGTCGTTGTGCCGACGCTTCCGTTCCCGACCGTCAAGCTGGCGGATCTCTACGCCGCTCTTGAGGCCGAATTCGGCTACAAGGTGCCCGAATCCGAAAAGGGCGATCTGACGACGGAAGCGGAGCAGCTGAGCTACGAATGGGTGAAGAAGCACTACAACCACGAGTTCCTCTTCATCACGGACTACAGCGCCGAAAAGCGCGCGTTCTACCACATGCGCGACGAAAACGGCATCCCGCAGGGCTACGATCTGATCTGGCGTGGCGTCGAAATCACGACGGGCGCCCAGCGTGAACATCGCTACGACGTGCTGAAGAAGCAGGCCCAGGAGAAAGGCTTGGACGAAGACGTCAAGTTCTATCTTGAATTCTTCAAATACGGCTGCCCGCCGCACGGCGGCTTCGGCCTTGGCGTGGACCGTCTGACGATGCTGCTCTGCGGTCTGCACATCAACGAGGCGATGTTCCTCTTCCGCAGCCCGAAACGCCTTACGCCGTAAACTTATGGCTTGGGAAGGTCACGCTCCTGCGTGATCGGAAATGCTTAAGGCTCCTGGCCTTCTAGAATTCTAGAAGGCCAGGAGCCTAGTTTTTTGTCTGGAATTCTCTTAGTCCTCAAAGAAGGCGTTGAGGGATGCGGTCTGCGGATCGCCGACGATGACGCCGCGCGGGGAGGAGCAGCGGAAACGAAGGCGCTGCGTCGTCAACGACGGTTGAGACCAGACGACGGGATGGCGTATGCCGACCTTCGTCTGGCCGTCCTGCGTGAAGACAAGCGTCCATTTGCCGTCTGCAAACGCTTCGATGGCAAAGGCGTATGGTGGAGCTCCCGTGTAGCGCTCCGCTGTCAGCGCCATGTCCGAAAGCTTCTTCGGGGCGGTCAATTCCAGTTCCATGGTTGTTTCGGCGCCGCCTTTCAGATTGACGCCTTTTCCGCGGGAGAATGTTATGACTTCCGCCTGGCCTTCGGCGGCCGTCCATGTTCCAAGCGATGTCTTAAGAGCCGTGAACGGTCCGGTGGCGACATTGTCGAATATGGACGGGCTGCATTCATACGGGCGGAACGGAATATCCCTATATAGCCAGCTGACAGGGACTTTTGTGATCCGCGAATGGGCAAGGCCGTCCATGGCGCAGTAGCCGAGCAGGATGTCGTCGCCGACGAAATGGATGGCGATGTAGCAATACCATCCCTTGTCGAGATTCCCTTCCAGCGTCTTCACGAGCGTCCATGTCTTGCCGTCGTCCTTTGAGACGGCCATGCTGAGCGGGGCGCGTTTTCCCGCCAGAAACGGCGGGATGTTGCGATGGTTGTTCCAGACGAGCAGCAGGTCGCCCGTCTGCGGAAGCCGCTTGATGGAGGCGGGGGCGAGCGGCGACAGCATGTCGGACGGCTGCGATTTCGTCCATGTCTCGCCGCCGTCGCTGGAATAGCTGACCATCTGGCTGCCGCAGCTGCTGCGGATGAACATCATGACGCGGCCGTCCTTCAGCTCGACGACGCCCGGCTCCTGCACGGTGATGCGCTGTCCGTTGTCGTTGAACACTTTCCATTCCTGTTTGCCGCGATGCCACGTGAGGCCGTTGTCGTCGGAGAGATAGCAGAGCAACGTGCCCATGTAGTCGCTCCGCGTGTCGCCTTGTTTGGCATGCTGGCAGAGCGGCATGACGAGACGGCCGCTGGCCAGCTGGATGACGCGGTCGTTGTTCAGGACATAATAGCCAATTTCGCGCGGGATGCAGTCGATGGGCGCGCCCCACGATTCGCCTTCGTCGTCGGAGAAACGGAGGAACGGGCGGCAGTCGAAGTCGCTGTTTTTCTTCAGATAGAAAAGGGCGATGCGTCCGTTGGCGAGACGGAGGAGGCTGACGGACATGACGTTCTGCGTCCCTTCGTTTTCGACGATGATCTTGTCCTGTTTTGTCCATGTTTCACCGTTGTCGTCCGAATGGCGCTGTGCGATGACGGCGGCGCCGTTGTCGCCGCCATGCGTGCCGTTGAAGCGCGTGTAGGCGAAGAGGATGCGGCCGCTTTTCAACGTGACGAAGGCGCCTTCGCTGTTTCGCGGGTTGCCCGGGCCGGGCGGCAGTTCGAGGCAGCGGCGGGGCAGGGCGGTGTTTTCTGCGGCCATGGCGGAGGCGGCCAGCAGGCAGATGGTCAGGCTTGTCATGAGATGTTTGCAGTTCATGGTTTTTATAAAAGAGATAGAAAGGGATAAAAGGGATAAAAGCAAGAGGCTGGGGGCACGCTCCTGCGTGACCGTGAATATTATAGATGTTTTTGGGCGTCGTTGCAAGCAAAAGTCGCGGAGATGTGCTAAATTAATGACAGTTCAAAATTCTACAGGGAGGAAAAAATGTCAAGATTGGTTTCATTTTCGGAGAGCGAGCAGATTTTATTGGCCATCAGCGACGTGTGGCAGCGTGCGGTTAATGATCATGTGCCGAAGAAGTCATGGCATCTTGTCTTGAAGCCCACATTCGCCTTGAACGACGACATGCATGAATGGGGCCGTTGGACAGGCGGCATGCGGCGGTTGATGGAAATCAAGACGCAGCTTGTGCTGGATCATCCGTGGTACGCCGTCGTGGATGTCGTATTGCATGAGACGGCCCATCAACTGGTTGAGTTATTTGCACCGTATTGCGACGAACCGCCTCACGGCGACCGTTTCAAATGGTTCTGCAGCCTGCTGGGCGCGAATCCGACGGCGTCCGGAGACTATCCGCCGTTGGACATGCAGATTTTCACGGAGGACGAGAGTGAAGACGCGTCGCCGATCGCGTTGCGCATCCGCAAGCTGATGGCGCTGTCGAAGAGCCCGAACGAGAACGAGGCGAAAATGGCGTTGATGAAGGCCCGCGAACTCATGGCGAAGCACAACATGGGCTATATGGAGCGTCCGGAAATCTCCAAAAACACGGAGAATTTCGTCTCCATCACGGCGGGCAGGCCGATTGAACGGATTACGCTCGAATACTATTATCTGGCGAACATCCTGAAGGATTTCTACAACGTGAACGTCATCTGGATTTCCGTGCCGACGAGCTTCAATCCGCTCACATGGGGGCATGCGTTGGAGATTTCCGGAAAGCCGCTGGATGTGCGGATCGCATCCTACACGTACGATTTTCTCATCAACTACGTGACGATGGCGTGGGAGAACCTGCCGGCCGACGTAAGGCGGACTGGCGGCGTGCGGCGTCGCCGTGATTTCGCCATTGGCGTCTATTCGGCCTTCCATGAGACGCTGGCCGCGCAGAACCGCCGCCCTGAAATGGAGGCTCTCGTCAAGGTGGAGCATCCCGAACTGGACGCGTATTATGCGAAACGCTACCCGCGTATCCGGAATATCCATTCAAACGCGCGGAAAGTCGATGAAGATGCGCGGCAGGCGGGGGAGGAACTGGGGCGCAAATTGCGTATCCCCAGAGGACTCGAAAATGGCGGAAATGGACGCAAGATGCTTGATTGAAATAAGATAGGGCGTTTTCTGCTCGGTGCGTCCAGTTGCATGACGGAAAAAACGCGATAAATTAATAAATTTTCCTTTCGCTGAAACAGGAAAAAAGACACGAACATCCTGCCGACGTCCATCGGCGGAAAAAGGAAGACCATGTATCTGTATTTCATCCGTCACGGTAAACCGAATTATAAAATCGACCGCCTCGTTCCGGAAGGCTGGGAGCAGGCCCGCGCCGTCGCGCCGCGCATGAAAATCAGCGGCATCGACGAAATCCACGCCTCCCCCATGGGCCGCGCTCAGGAGACGGCGCAGCCGACGGCCGAGCTGCTGAATCTTCCGATCATCACGGAGCCGTGGGCTTATGAGCTTGGAGAAGAAGCGCATACAACGTATCCTGACGGCAAGTCGCGGCTGCTTTCCGCCATGCCCTCCATCTACATGGGCCAGAAGGCGCATCGCGGGATGGACATTGAAGAATCGCTCGACAAGATCGAAGGCTTTAAAGGACGCCAGTTCAAGGAACGCTATCATGCGATCGCGGAAGGACTTGACGGCATGCTCGCGAAGCTCGGCTACGTGCGGAACGACGACGGTTTCTACGACACGGTCGCGCTGAACGACCGCCATGTCGCGCTGTTCTGCCACGCGGGCATGATGCGCGTCATGCTGTCGCATCTCTTCCATGTTCCGTATCAACTATTTGCGGGCACGTTGCAGACGCATTTCACGGGCGTCACCATCGTCCATTTTGCGACAAAGCCGTGCTACGCGACTTGTGAACGGCCCGGATTCCAGTACACGATGGACAATCTTGACGAGATTCCCGACGTCTTCCCTTGCCAGCCATGCCTGATCTCCTACGGCGACGTCGGCCATTTATACACGGATGAGAAGAATTATCCCGTGCATTATGTGAATAGAGATAAATTCTAGTTTTCTAGTATTCTAGGTGGCTAGTATTCTAGAATTCTAGGAATCTAGGAGTCTAGAAAAAGGCTATTTCACCTCAAACGCGAAGATGTGGCACTTGCCGGAGCCGTAGGTGTGATATAGGCGGGAGCTGTGCCATGTGGCTTTCGGGACAAGGCGGACGGCGCGGGTTTCGGCGTCGATTTCGCCGCGGATGAGGCGCTGGATGTTGTCGGTCGCCTCGAAGACGGTCCGCCATGAGCCGTCGTCCTCCTGCACATCAATCGTGAATTCCTTCAGAATGCAGGTCGGGAAGCCAAACGACGTGTGTTCGTATGACGCGGCGAAAAATAGCGGCATGGGAATCTTCATGAGATTCGGATTGCCTTCCATGTATTCGCGATCGAGATCGCTATCGACAACAAGACGGAAGGAGGAGATGCGTCGTTTTTCAGGGAACGTGCAGACGATCGGAATGTTCAGCTTGCCGAAATAGCCGTTGTCGATGCCGTCATAGACGCGATCGATGCCGTTGAGAAGATTGGCAGGATTGCCTGTGGACGTCCATTCAGCGTCTTTGCAAATCGCTGGAATGGAACGCTTGACATGCGGCAGGAAGCAATCGTCGTCCAGCAGGAGATCCTGTATTTCACGGATGTGCTGCTGGCCTGTCTCGCGTGGATTGAGACCGTATTTCAATGCGACGGACGCGGCTGTGCCGACGGCCTGTCCCATGATGCCGCACGTGCCCATGACGCGGGCGGACGCGAACGCGATGTGCGACGCGCTGAGGTTGCGTCCCGCGAACAGCAAGTTGCTGATATTGCGTGAATAGAGCGAACGGAACGGGATGCCGTAAGCCTCCGTGAGGCGGCGTTTCAGCAGATGGCCGCCTTCGTGGCCGTTCATGAAAAAACCGCCCGGCAGATGGTTGTCGATCTGCCAGCCGCCGTAGGCGACTTCATCGTCGAAAGCCGCGCCGCGTTCGACGTCGTTCTGCGTCAGCGTGTAGTCGCCGACATAACGGAGCGATTCGCGTTTTCCGGGCAGGAAGCCGACCCATTCCAATTCCCAATTTTCGGCACCGTGGTCGCCATGGTTTTTCATGTGGTCCCAACAGCCGAAGGCGATTTTAAGCAGTTCGTCCCGAACGGTTTCCGTGTCGTGGATGGTATCCTGCAAACCGCCCAGTTCGATCCAGTAGAAATTCGTGTTGAGATCCTGCAGCATCGTGTGCGGCTTGTTGTTCATCTCTTCGTCCGTCTTGAAATCGTAGGCCCACGGCGGCGGCGTGTAGGTGACGGGATGGTCGGTCTCGCGGCATTGAAGCATGAGGCTCATGCCCATCGTGTAGGGATCCGCCTTTTCGAGACCGAACTCTTCGTTGAATTCCGCCTTCGCTTCGCGGCCGACGCGTGTTTCGGCGTCCGACAACGGCGCGAGAATGGAATCGCCCGAACAGTCGGCGAAGAGTTTTGCACGGACGGTCTGCCATGTATACGTCGTCAATTGGAAACCAGTGACTTCCGTGATTTTAGCGCCGTCCATTTTCGCCTGGCAGCATGCGCAATTCAGAAGAAGCGTGATGTTCGGTTCGAAGCGGACTTTTTCATAAAGCAGCGCGTCCCACGTCGTGTAGTTTCGCGTGGGATTGCGGTGCATGTTTTCGAGGGCGATCTCCTCCATGATGCCAGTTTCCTGCAGATAGGGGACGCGCGTTCCCGCGCCGGAGATCCACATGCGGATTTCGGAAGAGGCGTTGCCGCCGAGCACGGGGCGGTCGTGCATGAGCACGGTTTTCACGCCGTGCCGCGCCGCCGAAATGGCCGCCAGCATGCCCGCCATGCCGCCGCCCACAACGCAGAATTCCGTTTCGATGATATTGTGTTTCAGTTCGCCCATGGTAAGATGTCCTGTTGGATGAAAACTTTTCCTGTACAAATAATAATGTAGTCTTGTTTTGCTTGCAGTGCAATCAAATGCGGGGCATGTCCGGCGGAATGTGCTTTTTGTTGAAAATGGCAATATCGGCATTAAGATAATGGAAAACAGATTGACCATGACATAACCCAAAAGGACGGAACAATGCTGAAGAAAATGACTTGCTGTTTGATGGCGTGCGTAGGGCTGTCTGCGTTCGGGGCGGAATGGATTCTGAACATGAATCCGTCCGGCAATACGGAAATCCTTCTTGGAGAGGAGAAAATCGGCGAAATCCGCGCGGTTGTGTTCAGGCCGGAATGGCAGGCGAAGCAATTCACCGTTATTGCGGACAAAGCGAAGGAGCCTGGAAAAGTCTTCGCGCGGAGCGGCCATGACGGCGCGGCGGCGTTGGATTTGACCATGGCATACGAACAGACGGCTCCGAATGCCGTGTCGTTCCAGTATTCGTTCAAGCCGCAGGGCGACATGCAGGCGAATTCCATCAATGCGCAAGTGGTGTTGGCGACGGAATTTACGGCTGGTCGAGACTATGAGACGGATAATGAAAAAGGCGTGTTTCACGTCAGCCATGGAGGCATCCATCTGCTACGCACGAAGGCTAGCCAGTTGACGGCGGACACGAAATTCGGCAAGATAGGCCTGAAGTTGGACGGCGGCAATACATTATTAATACAGGACAACCGCCGCTGGACGCATCAGGAGTTTGAAATCCGCATGAGCGTTACGCCGAAGAACGCCGTGATGTCGGAGGAAAATGTGTACGGTTGGAAGGGCGGTGAAGAGTACGTCGTGTCGTTCACGGTGACGTTGCCGGAAGCCGTCAAAATCATACAGGACGGGCCGGTCGTCATGAAGGCGGACGGCGAGACGTGGATTCCGCTGGTCAACAAACTGGAGATTGAAAAAGGCTCCGCCATTGATTTCACGGATGTTGTGTCGTTGGACGGTCCCGCCGGAAAATATGGCTGGACGAAAGCCGTCGGGCAGAATTTCGAATTCGAGAAGCTGCCCGGCAAGCCGCAACGTTTCTACGGCGTGAATCTCTGCATGGCGGCGAACATTCTCACCCATGAGCAGAGCGACATTCTGGCGGACCGCCTTGCGCGTTTCGGCTACAACACGCTGCGCTACCATCACCATGAAAACCATCTTATCAAGAACGACGCGAAGGATTCGACGATTATCGATCCGGAGAAAATGGATCAGTTCGACTACCTGTTCGCGGCGTTGAAAAAGCGCGGCATCTATTTCACGACGGACGTCTATGTTTCCCGCACTGTGCGGGCTGCGGAGATCTATCCGGGCGAGAAGGGCAACATCGCCATGGATGAATTCAAGAATCTCCTGCCCGTCAATGAAAAAGCGATGGAGAGTTGGAAGACGTTCGCACGCAATTTCTTGGGGCATAAGAACCCCTACACGGGACTGACGCTGGCGGAGGATCCCGCGTTGAATCTGCTGTCGATGGTCAACGAAGGCGTCATTTCTGGTCGTGGCGGCGGCAATTTCGTGCCGAAGCTGCGCGAACAGTGGCTGGCCGCGTTCAACCAATGGCTGGCGGATCACTACACGCGGGAGGAGATGGCTGAGAAGTTGAAAATCAAGGACTTCCCTGTAAAAGAACTGCCAGGAAATGGAACGACGGAGATCGGCAGCGCGTTCAACCACTGCCGCTATGACCTGCATCAGAAAATGTATCAGGAGATGACGCGCTTCCTGCGGGAGGAGCTGCATTCGAAGGCGCTGTTCACGGACATGAACAACTCCGGCCGTGAAATCTGGGCGCAGTGCACGCGGAGTACGTTCGACTATGTCGACGACCATTTCTACATCGACCATCCGCGCTTTCTGCAGACGGCGTGGCGGCTGCCGTCGATCTGCGAAAACAAGTCGGTCATCAAGACTGGCAACAACGGTGGCGCGTACTGCGCGTTCATCCGCAATTTGGACAAGCCGATGACCATCACGGAATGGAATTACTGCGGCCCGGGCAAGTATCGCGGCATCGGCGGCATCGTGACGGGCTGCCTGGCGACGCAGCAAAACTGGGCGGGCCTGTGGCGGTTCACCTACAGCCACAGCGCGGAGATGTTCAAGCCGAACCGCGGCGCGTCCTATTTCGACCTAGTGGCCGATCCACTGAACCAGCTGAACGAACGCGCCATCATCTGCCTGTATCTGCGCGGCGACATGACGCCAGCGGAGCACACGGTGGCGTTGACCATCGACAAGGCATGGCCGGCGGACAAGTTCTCGAAGGACCGTATTTTCAGCCCCACTTGGTATGGCTATTCGCTTGTCAGCAAAGTCGGCGTGTTAGTCGCTGATTCGCAAGCGGATGTGAAGGCAGATGTCACGATTCCCGTGACACCGGACGCGCCAATTGGCGGAACGGTCATCCGCGCGAAGGATCCGATGGATCCGGATGAGGCGGGCATGGCGTTGCAAAACGTCATCCGTGAACAGAAATGGCTGCCGGACGGAAACCGCACGGACTTGCGGCGCAAGATCTTCCAGACGGCGAACAACCAGTTCATGATCGACGGCGAGACGAACAGCATGGTGCTGAACACGCCGATGACGGCCGGCGGATTCGTCGAAAAGGGCGGCGTCATCAAGACGGACGTGGCGACGTTCAGTGTGCGCGAGGCGGACGCGACGGTGTGGGTGTCCTCCGTGACGAAGGAGCCGATCGCGACAAGCCGCCGTCTCGTCCTGAACCATGTGACGGAGCTTCACAACACGAACCAGAACTACGGCGACCGTGCGCGGAAGATCGTTCTTTCGTGGGGCATGACGCCGCACATCCTGCGCAACGGGGCGGTCGATTGCGAACTGAAACTGGCTAAGCCGGAGGAGGTTACGGTGTATCGTCTGGATGTCGGCGGCAAGCGGTTGGGCAAAGTCGCGACGGCGGTGAAAGACGGAAAATTGTGCTTCGAACTGCGGGTGAAATCGCCTGACGGCGCGCAGCTGCTGTATGAACTGATTCGCGAATAAACGGTTCTATGGGAAACCACAGAATACACTGAATATCTGGAGCAGTCAAGCCGCAACCAAAACATAAATTGGAACCACGAAAGGCACGAAAAGCACGAAAAATCAACATTTTAGAGTCCACAGAACACACAGAATAAACAGATGCCTCGCCGCCGGGCCGACGATATCCAGAGGATAAAATTGTAAAATAAGACATTTCTCATGAATAATGTCAACGGCTCCGGCGGCTCGGCGGTTGTCATCGCTTCGCGAGGTGCAAAGGATGTCATGCGGAAGCTCTAAACCATAGGGAAAATCTTTGCGAAAAAACAAGAAAATGAACGATAGTAGTACAGATTTTCACTGAAAGCCTCGCCGCCGGGCCGACGATATCCAGAGGATTAAATTAAAAAATAAGACATTTCTTATGAATAATGCCACCGGCTCCGGCGGCTGCGGCGGTCTGAAAGCGTTGCGCATGGAGATTTCTCACAACAGACACGAAAATGAATGATGCCTGTGGAAAGTCTGTATTTCATTTATAAATGGTATTGACAATCCAGCCGAAGGGCATTATTTTAGATTCGATTGACTTGAAACAACAGTGATTTTAGAAATATAGCAAACACACAAGGAGTCATTGAAAATGAGTACATCCCGCCCTGATTTCAAGAAGTTGGCGAATCCGGCCCGTACGTTCCAGGAAAAGGACAAGGCCATTCTCGGACAGGTTCCGACAATCGCCATCACGCCTGTCTCCGACGGCCGCCGTGGCGCCTATGAAGACAATGTCATCAAGACATGGGCGATGGTCGAAAAGGTCTATGATCTGATCAAGCAGAATGTGAAGACGGTTGACGGCGGCGAAATCAATGTTGTCGTCGCTCCTGAAATCGTCTACGGCGCCCGTACGGCGGCTCGTGCGCAGGCGTACTACGCGACGCAGGGCGTCGGCGCGAACATCTGGGTCGGCCGCAGCTGGTCGTATTCGGACGAACTGATGGGCGCGATGATGGGCATCGGCTCCACGGAATGGCAGCAGTGTGCATACGGCCTGAACCAGACGGACCGCCCCGGAGCGGTGTGGCTGAAGGCCTTCACGGCCGCCATGGACGAGAAGAAGCGGCCAATCTTCTGCGTGTATTCGCCAGATCTGGAAGACGAAGACGGCCCGCTGAACGACTTTGTCGCGACGCGTCTGCTCCGCTTCGCGAGCTGCGCGGCGGCTGTCGCGTATCTGCGCGGCAAGAACTACCTGTCCGTCGGCGGCGTGGCGATGGGCATCATCGGTTCGGACGTCCGCCGCAACATGTTCCTTAATTACTTGGGCATGGGCACGGTGTCCGTTGACATGAGCATCATCACGGGCCGTATCAAGACGAACTTCTTCGATCCGGAAGAAGTGAAGAAAGGCCTGAAGTTCCTCCGCCAGTTCAAGCGTGTCCACAGCAACAAGCCGAGCGAACGCCGCACGGGCATGTCCAACGAAGAACTGGAAGAGTTCACCATCAAGATGAGCTGCATCGTGAAAGACTTGATGCACGGCAACGCGAAGCTGGCGGACGCCGCCTACGGCAAGAAGTGCGGCTTCGTGGCGGACGTCGAATACGCGCAGGGCGTCAACGCCATCGCGGCGGGCACGCAGGGCCAGCGCCAGTGGACGGACTACAATCCGAACTTCGACGTGACGGAATCCATGCTGAATTCGTCGTTTGACTGGAACGGCTTCCGCGCGCCCTACGTCGTCGCTACGGAAAACGACTCGAAGAACGGCCTCGGCATGATGATCGGCAACATCCTGACGGGCGGCGTCCCGCAGATGTTCGCGGATATCCGCACGAACTGGACGCCCGCCTCCATCAAGAAAGCCACAGGCGTCGATGTCAGCAAGATCTGCCCGAACGGCATCATTGACAAACGCAATTCCGGCGCCGCCGCTCTCGACTACGCCGTCGATATCTTCAAGCTCGTCAAAGGCAGCGAGAAGATGAGCGTGAACGAAGTCTGGAACGTCATCAAGGCCGACAAGAAGCTGCAGGCCAAGCTGATGGAACTCGCCATCGCGAATACGACGTACATGAACGCCGCGTTGACGTACTTCCCCGGCGACGGCCTCTCCAGCCATTTCACGACGCCTGGCGGCATCCCGATGACGTCCTACCGCTACAACATGGTCGGCGATCTGCTGACCTGCTCCGTCGTCGAAGGCGAATCCGTCGCGCTGCCGAAGAAAGTCGCCGACCACATCAGCAAGGTGACGGATCCGACGTGGCCCGAAACCTACTGGACGCCGCGCGACATGACGTCCCATGAATACATGACGAACATCGGCCCGAACCATGACGGCAGCTCCTTCGGTCTCGTCGGCGCGGATTTCATCACGTTCAACGCGATGCTGCGCATTCCGATCGACATGACGAACGTCGACAAGAAGGACATCTTCCGCCCGACGATGTGGCAGCGCTTCGGCCAGGACGACTACCGCGCCTGCGCCGCGCTCGGCCCGCTGTATATGTAAGCTAAAAGCCTAAAGCCTAAAGCTTAAAGCAAATGCGAAGACTAAAAGCTTAAAGCAAATGCAGAGGTCTTTCGGCTTCTGCATTTGCTGTGTTTTAGAATGCGATTTGCATTCAGGCTGCGGGAGGAAGTGATTGTGAGACTGTTTTTAACGGTGGCCCTTTTATTTGGAGCAATGGAGATTATGGCGAAACATATCGCATACATCGGCACTTACGCGAAGCCGGACGGCGGCGTCCATGTGCTGGAAATCGACGGCGAGACAGGCGCTTTCCGCGAACTGCGCGTCGTGACGGGCATCGCCGATCCGACGTATCTTTGCATGAACAAGGCGAAGACGAAAGTCTATGTCGGTTGCGGGAAAGTGAAAATCGCGGGCGCCCCTGAAAACGACGGCGGCGTGGCGGCTTTTGACGTGAAAGGCGACGATCTCGTGTTCACGAGCTTCCAGTCCTGCCACAGCGCGAAGCCCTGCTATGTGTCGTTGGATCGCAACGAAGGCTATCTCTTCGCGGCGAACTACGGCGAAGGGACGGGCTGCGCGTTCAAATTGGACGCTAAAGGCGAACTCGTGAAAGAAGTGAAGCATTTCGTCCATACGGGCCGCGGCCCGCATCCGACGCGGCAGGAAAAGGCGCATGTCCACTGGTGCGAAGCGACGCCCGACAACAAGACGCTCTATTTCGTTGATTTGGGCCTGGATACGGTGAAAGCCTACAATTTCGACAACGGCAACGGCGACTTCTCGCCGCTGCCCGGCCTCGATTTGAAGGCGGAGCCCGGAGCGGGGCCGCGTCATGTGTGGTTCACACAGGGCGGAAAGCGCATCTATGTCGTCAACGAACTGGCCTCGACGGTTACGTTGTTCGAAGAGTCCAACGGCGGCTACGCGCGTATCCAGACCGTCGCGATGCTGCCGGACGACTATCCGAACAAAGACAAGAACACGGCTTCCGCCATCCGCCTGACGGCGGACGGCACGCGTCTTCTGGCCTCCAACCGCGGCCATGACAGCATCGCCGTCTATGACGTCGATGCAGCGACGGGCAAGCTGACGCTGATGGCGATCAATCCGACGCTTGGCCGTGGCCCGCGCGATTTCGAATTCATGCCCGGAGACAAGTTCGTCCTGGTGGCGCATCAATACACGGACAACGTCGTCTGCTTCGCGTTCGACCGCGAGACCGGCAAGATGACGCCCGTCGGCGGGCAGATCATCGTGCCGAAAGGCGTCTGCGTGAAAATCGGTCAGGAAATCAAAAAGTAACGACGGCGTCCACGCCGTCGATTAAAACAATCATACAAGGCATTTGAAATGAACATATTGCTTATTGGCGGCGGTGGCCGTGAACATGCGTTGGCGTGGAAGATGCGCCAAAGTCCTCTGGCGGAGAAAATCTACTGCGCTCCCGGCAATCCGGGCATGAAAGGCGTCGAATCCATTCCGCTTGGAACGCTGGAGGAAATGGCGGATTTCGCCGTCAAGAACAATGTCGGTTTGACGATGGTCGGCCCGGAAGCGACGTTGTGCGAAGGCATTGTGGATGTGTTCCGCGCGAAGGGATTGCGGATTGTCGGTCCTGATAAAATCGCCGCGCAATTGGAAGGCAGCAAGAGCTTCGCGAAGGATTTCATGAATCGCCATGGCCTGCCGACGGCGAAAGCCGCCGTGTTCGATGCGGAAGCCCCCGCGTTGGAATACCTTAAGAAGAACGGGGCGCCGATTGTCGTGAAGGCCGACGGCCTGGCGGCGGGAAAAGGCGTCATCGTCGCGATGAAGGCCGAAGAGGCCGAAGAGGCCATAAAGGCCTGCTTCTCAGGAACATTCGGCCAGGCTGGAGCCCGCGTGTTGTTGGAGGAATGCCTGATCGGCGAAGAGGCCTCCATCATCGCCTTGTGCGACGGCAAGACCATCAAGCCGTTGGCGAGTTCGCAGGACCATAAGCGCGCGTTGGACGGCGATCTTGGCCCGAACACGGGCGGCATGGGCGCCTATTCGCCCGCGCCTGTCGTGACGGACGCGATGTGGAAGATCATCGACGAGAAGGTGTTGCAGCCGTTCCTGAAGGGCGTCCAGAAGGATGGTCTGAATTTCCGCGGCATCATCTATGCGGGATTGATGATCACAAAAGACGGCCCGAAGATTCTGGAATTCAACGTCCGTTTCGGCGATCCGGAGACGCAGGCGATTCTCATGCGTCTCGACAGCGATCTGGTGGAGGCGCTCTGCGCCGTCGCCGACGGCCGTCTGGCGGATGTGGAACTGCGTTGGTCTGCGAAGCCCGCCGTCTGCGTCGTCATGGCGTCCGCCGGTTATCCGGGCAGTTATGAGAAAGGCAAAGTCATTTCCGGTCTGGATGAAGCGGAAGCGACAGGAGCCGTCGTGTTCCATGCGGGAACGAAGCTGAAGGACGGCAAGATCGTGACGTCCGGCGGCCGCGTTCTGGGCGTGACGGCGTTGGGCGTGGATGTGGCGGATGCCGTGAAGAACGCCTACAAGGCGGTCGCCAAGATCAACTGGGAAGGCGTGCAGTATCGCAAGGATATCGCTCATAGGGCGTTAAATCGTTAATTAACAATGAATAATTAATAATTAACAATTTACTATCCACTTAACTAACCACTAACCACTGTCCACTAACCACTCATAAATGAACGTATATTTCTTTGAGGCTTTTGAAGAGGAACGCGCGGCGTTGGTGAAATACGGCGCCGAATCTCTGGACGCGGGTTTCACGTGGAAGACGATTCAGGAGGCGGGCATGACGGAGCCGCCCGCGCCGATCATTTCGGTGCGCACGCAGTCCGCCATTCCCGTCGAATGGGCACCGAAACTGAAGGGAATTTTGACGCGCAGCACAGGCTACGACCACCTGAGCCGCTACCGTCTGGCGAGCGGCCATGCGGAGCTGCCGTGCGGCTATCTGCCGTTGTACTGCAACCGCACGGTTGCGGAGCAGGCGTTGCTGCTGTGGATGGCGTTGGCGCGGAAACTGCCTGTGCAGACACGTCAGTTCAAAGCCTTCAATCGCGACGGATTGACGGGCCGCGAGATTCTCGGAAAGAACCTGCTGGTCATCGGCGTAGGAAAGATCGGCACGGAAATCGTGTCGATCGGTCGTGGCTTGGGCATGAACGTGAAAGGCGTCGATCCCGTCCATCGTCTGGCTGATCTGGAATATGTTTCATACGAAGACGGCGCGCCTTGGGCGGACATTGTGGCGGTGGCCATGAAACTGACGCCGGAAAACACGGGATATTTCACGACAGAGCGTCTTAACTGCTTGAAACAAGGCGCTTTGCTTGTGAATGTTGCTCGCGGCGAATTCACACCGTTGGCGGCGATTGCGGAGGCCGTGAAAAGCGGCCGTCTGGGCGGCGTCGGTCTCGACGTCTATGAGACGGAGACGAAGCTCGGCCCGCAGTTGCGCGAGCATCCTGAAAATTGGGAAGGCACGCCGTTGAAGTATCTGATGGATGCGGACAACGTCATTCTGACGCCGCACAACGCCTTCAACACGCAGGAAGCCGTCGAACGGAAGTCCGAGCAGTCCGTCCGTCAGGTCGCTGAATTCCTGAAGAGCGGCAAATTCATCTGGCCGATTGAGTAAGTCTTCTGCCCTGAAGGATTTATCTTTACTGACGATACATGAACAAAGCCCTCCAGGCGATGTCTGGAGGGCTTTGTTCATTGTTGGGAAACTATATTGCCATCACCTTTCCGGTCTTGCGGGATTCTTCCGCCGCGAAGACCATCAAGTGGCTTTCGAGCGTTTCATCCGTGCCGGAGAGGATTTTGGACGGATCCTGCTCCGCGACGGCGGAAATGAAGGCGTCCATCAGGCCGTTGTCGCCGCCGCCATGGCCGCTCAGGATGCCGCCGTCGTTTTTGATGGCGGTGTCGATGATGGTCTTCTTGTCGGTCAGGAAATCAAACAGCGTCATAGTGTTGCTGTCGGTGTCGATGGAGCCTTTGGTTCCGAAGATGCGCGTCAAACGGCCGCTGTGGGCATTGAAGGCGGTCATCGTCATGGAGATGGTGCTGCCGTTGTCGAAAAGCATGTTGACGACTTGATTGTCCACGACGTCGTTGTCGCAGGCATAGACGCAGCGTCCATAGGGCCCGTTGCGCAAAGCGTCCATGATGGTCTCCCGCGTAACTTCGTGGGCGAGAACATTGACCGGCCAGCCGGAATGCCCTTTGTCCAAGCGGTCGCGCAAATAGATTTTGATGGCGGAATAGGGGCAGTTCTTCTCGATTTCCGCAGGGCAGTCCGTGCAACGCGCGGCAGCTCCCGCCGGAGCGCAATCGGGGCGGAAATGCTTCAGCGTTCCGAAGGACTGAACTTGACGGCATGGACGGTTCATGACATAGCGGAGCCAATCCACGTCATGGCAGCATTTTGCGAGAAGCATGAAGGAGGATTCCTCTTCGTTCCGCCAATTGCCGCGCACGAAGGAATGGGCCTGATGCCAATAGCCGACCGGTTCCAGATGCTGGATGTTGATGATTTCGCCAATGGCTCCGGAGGCCAGTACTTCCTTGAGTTTTCTCGTGTAGGCTGTGTAGCGGAGGACATGGCAGACCGCGAAGAGGACGCCCGCCTTCTTCACGGCGTCGACGATCCGGCGGCATGCGTCCGCCGTCGGCGCCATCGGTTTTTCCAACAGGATGTCGTAACCCAGTTGCGCAAAAGCGATTGCGGGGGCTTCATGCATCTGGTCCTGCGTGCAGATGAGCACCGCGTCGGCCAGACGCGGGAGACGTGCGACATCCTCCCAGCTGTTGAATCGATATTCCGGCGGGACGTTGTGCGCATCCCCCACGGCGTTCCGCCGTTCGGGAATCGGTTCCGCGATCGCCACGACTTTCGCGCGTTCCGGATTGCCCAGAATAAATCTTCCGTAGCCTGATCCGCGTGCGCCGCAACCGACGATGAGTATTTTCACCTGTTTCATGAAATGACTCCTGTTCTAAAGGGTGTTAACACAGCTTCCAATTCGCTGGCCATGCCGCCGGCAAAAGCTCCCAGACATAGAAAGAAAACCACGAATATCAAAGTGCCGAGGACGATGCCGACGATCAGGAAAATGAGATTGACTTTCGCCAGATTGGCGCGGCTTGGCTTGGTATTGTCCATGGCATAGACAATGAGCATCACAAGATTCACGAATGGAATCATTTGCAGAATGAGATAGATAAACCATTCGGTCTTGGTGACAGTTGGGCTGACATCTTGATTAATTGGCTGCGCAAAAGGCGGCTGGACAGGCGGAGGGCACTGGGAATAGGGGGATTGCTCGGACATGTGGCTTTCCTTTTTGAGACAAAGCCCGAAACCGATTGGCTTCGGGCTTTGTCATGTTATTGGAATTCAATAATTAGCGGCGGCCATAGGCGAAGCCGGCCTGATTCATGTAGATGTAGGAGCGGGTGAGGGAGACGACCATGTCGTAGGGGGAGTTGTCCAGTTCGACGATGATGTTGTCGATGGATTCCGGAGCCTCTTCGAGGATGTCGCGGATGTTGAGCTTGCCTTCGCCGAGGGGGCGGAGCGGGACTTTCTGCTCGTAGGTGCCCTTCACGATGGTCGGATTGAGGTTGGGCTTTTCGGTGGTACCGTCCTTCATGTGGAGGAGGATGATGCGGTCATAGTATTTGCGGACCATTTCGGCGGCGTTGTTGGCGCCGAAGTTGGACGACCAGTAGGCGTCGAGCTGGAATTTGATGTCCGGGCAGTACTTCAGATAGATGTCGTATTTGAGTTCGCCGTCGAGGCGTTCGAATTCCCAGTAGTGGTTGTGCTGGAAGAGTTCGATGCCGAGGGGCTTCAGCTTCTGCATCATCGTGTTGGTGGCGTCGGCGGTGCGTTTGATGGCGTCAAGATTCTCGAAATCCTTCGGGCCGTAGCCGCAGACGACGCGCTTGAGACCGAGTTCGCCGGCCTGGTCGATGGATTCGTTGATGTTGTCGAGATTGCACCACGGGCGGTGGGAGGATGTGATTTCGAGGCCGAGATCGGAGGCGGCTTTGTAGAAATCCGGAATGGAGAGGTCGCCGAAGCCGCAGGGCTCGATGCCGATGTAGCCGATGTCGGCGACGGTCTTGAGGACGCTGCGCATGCCGAGCTTTTCGATTTCATTGCGGAGGGAGTACATCTGTACGGCCAACTTGCGTTTTAACATGGTAATCTCCTTTTGTTGTTTCTATGGGTGGGGGTGAAAATAATGATGAAAACCAATTTAATATAGTCGCTTTTTGAAAATTACACGAGGATTGGAATTATTCAATTTCCATTATGAAAAAAGATTGTATTTCAGGATGTACCAAATGGCGGCCACGCCGTCCTTCCAACCGATTTTCTTGCCGGCGTCGAACGGGCGGGCCTGATAGGCGATCGGCACTTCATAGAGGCGGACACGCTTTTTCGACAGTTTCGCGGTGATTTCGGGCTCGAAGCCGAAACGGTTGCATTCCAACGTAAAAGACTTGAAAATGTCCGCGCGGATCATCTTGTAGCATGTCTCCATGTCCGTCAGATGCAGGTTGGAGAAGACGTTGGAGACGAACGTGAGGAATTTGTTGCCGCAGTAATGCCAGAAGCTGTCCACAAGAATCTCGCGGCCGGAATAGCGGGAGCCGAAGACGGCGTCCGCCTTGTTGTCGGCGATCGGCTTCAGCATGGCGGGGAATTCGTTCGGCGAGTATTCCAAATCAGCGTCTTGGATGATGACGACGTCGCCTGTCACGTTGGCCTGCGCGGTGCGGATGCCTGCCCCTTTGCCTTGATTCACCGGATGATGGAAGATGCGGAGATCCGGCGAAGGCGGGAGGCTGTCCAGCAGCTGGGTGGTGCCGTCCGTCGAACAGTCGTCGACGACGAGAATCTCCAGATCCTTCACGCCGCAGTTGCGGACGGCGTTGATGACATCGACGACCGTGTGGACTTCATTGTAGACTGGGATGATGACGGAAAGTCGCATGGTGTTTGGCGGTGGTTATTTGGTTTCTGGATACAGATATTCAAGCATGAGGAGGGTGGCGTGGACCTGATGCTGCACGTTGTCGATGCGGACGAACGGGCTGTTCTGCGCGGCGGTGATGCCGCCGTAGGCTTCCGGAACGACGTTCTTCAGACTCATCAGGTAGGGGTTGTATTGCATGAACGGGCCTTTGTACTGGCAGAGGATGAGCTTGCCCATGATGTTGTCGATGACGGACTTGAGACGTTTTTCCTCCGCCTCCCGCTTTGTCATTCTGGCGATCCGCCATGTGGCGGCGAGACCTTCGACGGCGTAGGCGACATTGGCCTTTTTGGCCTCCAGCTGGTTTTCGTCGATCTGCCACCAGGCGAGGGCCATGGCGGCATCCGCCGCGAGCTTCGCATGCGGCTCCCAGCCGGCTTCGACATATTCCGCGAAGGCCATGGAGCCCCACTGGTAGAAGCCTTTCGTGAGATCCTGGTCGCCGTCCGGCTGCCATGTCTGGACGGTGTAGCGGTGGATGAGCCGCGGCAACGCGAAATTGATGCGGCGGATGAGATCCTTTCGGTTGTAGAGGCGCGCCGCCTTGCAGTAGGCGAGCAGGGCTTCGCCATCGTAATAGGAGCTTGGGACGGGCTTGCGGATGCCGGAGCTGAGTTCATAGGCGCGGGACCATGAACCGTCGTCCAGTTCCATCGTCCGCAAAAATTGCAGATGGGTGAACAGGATGCGGCGGTATTTGTCTTTCGTGTTCTGGTCCAGATACTTGTCCTGTCCGGCGAGGAAATCCGTCAAGGCGAGGCAGAAGAGGGCGACAGTGCCTGAATTCAGATTTTTCTCTCCCGGATAGACGATGACGGTTTCCCCAGTCGGGAGCGTTTTGATGTTTCGGATGAAGAAGTCGAAGCCGAGGAGGAGGGCGCGTCGCGTCGGTTCGTTGAAGAAGTCGCGGTTCAGGCAGGAAAGCCCCCAGATGGCGCCCGCCTGGCGGACTTGGTTGTCGTCGTCGGAAGTCTTTCCGTCGGACAGATCCAGCAGGTATTTGAAGTTGCCGTCCGTCTTCTGCTGGTTGAGGTAGTAGGCGCGGGCGGCTTCCAGCGACTGCATGAGGATCTCCCTCGTGAGGGGGGGCGTCTGGATTTCATGCTGCCATGCGTCCATCAGCGTGTAGGGCTGCAGCTCCTTCGTCGTTTCCTCCAGGGAGGCGAAGGAGTTGGCCTGCGCGAAAAGGTGACAAGAAATGCAAATTGAGAGAATAAATAAGAATCTAGTCATGTTTCAGTCGTCGATTGTTCAATTGGGATTGACAATGGCAAAGAGAGAGAGTAGGATTACATTAATACATAATTGTGATTTTTCATGTTGAAACGTGTTTTTTGATTTGGAATGATGGATTTTTCAAACAGGATAAATTTTCATACGCATACGCGGCTCTGCAAACATGCGGACGGCGAGCCGATCGACTACTGCCGTGAGGCGGTGAAGCAGGGCGTTTCCGTCCTGGGCTTCAGCGACCACACGCCGTATCCCGTGAAACGCTGGGAGACGGTGCGCATGGATTTGGACCAGATGCCGTTGTATGTCAACGGGATAGAGGCCGCGCGGCGGGAGTTTCCGCAACTGCGGATCGTCATGGGTATGGAATGCGAATACGATCCGGCCTATGCGAATTTCTTCAAAGACGTCTTGATGGGCGAATACGGCTGCCGCTATCTGGTTGGCGCCATCCATTCGTATGTGGACCGAAATGGCGAATGGAAAGGACTTTACGGCTACCGCATGACGGACGAAAACCTTCGTGATTTTGCCGACTATACCGTGAAGGCCATCCAAAGTGGTCTGTACTTGTTCATGGCGCATCCGGACGTGTTCGGCGTGAGCTATGAGGGTTGGACCGCGGAGGCGACAGCCTGCTGCCGGGAAATCTGCAAGGCGGCCGTTGCGGCGGATATGCCGTTGGAAATCAACGGCTACGGATTGCGGAAGAAACTGAAACTGGACGGGGAGACCATGCGTCCGCAGTATCCGCTGGAAAAATTCTGGGAAATCGCCGGCGAAGAGGGGGTGAAAGCCGTCGTGAGCAGTGACGCGCATCGTCCGATCGATGTCTGGAGCAACACGGACGACTGCGTCGCATGGGCGAAACGCCACGGCGTGGAGGTCGTGAACGAGTCGATTGCCGAAAAAATCGAATAATGCAAAAAAGGACAAGAACAGAAAATGTTTGACAAATTGCGTGAATATGGAGTCGTGCCGGTAGTGGCGGTGGACAGTGTCGACGACGGGATGCGTCTATGCGAGGCGCTCATTGCAGGCGGCCTGCCGGTCGCGGAAGTGACGTTCCGGACAGCGGCCGCGGCTGATGTCATCCGCGAAGCCCGCGTCCGTTTTCCGGAAATGATTCTGGGGGCGGGCACGGTTCTGACGGTTGACCAGGTGAAGCGTGCGAAAGCGGCGGGCGCTGGTTTCGCCGTGGCGCCCGGCTGCAATCCGACGATTGTGAAAGCCGCGCAGGCCGAAGGACTTCCGTTCGCTCCGGGCATCTGCACGCCGAGCGATGTCGAACGCGCCGTCGAACTTGGATGCAAGCTGCTGAAGTTCTTCCCCGCGGAAGTTTCCGGCGGCGTCCCGATGCTGAAGGCGCTGATCGGTCCGTACGGCCATCTGGGCATTGCATTCTGCCCGACGGGCGGCGTCACGACGGCGAATCTGAAGGATTATCTCGCGTTGCCGCAAGTGGCGTTCGTCGGCGGCACGTGGATAGCGAAAAAAGACTTGATCAAGGCCGGCGACTGGGCCGGCATCACCGCATTGGCCAAGGCGGCTGTCGCCGCCGCTAAGCGTTGAACCGCAAGATACAGGAGAAAGGCATGAAACCCACATTGTTGGTATTGGCGGCTGGTTTGGGCAGCCGTTATGGTCAGGGCATCAAGCAGATGGATCCCGTCGGCCCCGACGGCGAATTCGTGTTGGACTATTCGGTCTATGACGCGTGGCGGGCCGGTTTCGGCAAAGTCGTGTTCATCATCCGTCAGGATTTGGAGGAAGACCTCCGCAAGCATTTCGGAAGCAATCTTGAAGGGCGGATGGAAGTCGAATACGTCGTACAGGACAAGACCATCCTGCCGGGCGGAGTCGCCTGTCCGTCGAAGCGTGAGAAGCCGTGGGGGACGGGACACGCCATCTGGAGCGCACGAAACGCCATCCACACGCCGTTCGCCGCGATCAACGCCGACGACTACTACGGCACGACGTCCTTCGAGCTGATGGCGGATTTCCTGCAGTCGGAAAAATGCGGCGACAGGCAGTTCGGCATGGTCGGTTTCGAACTGAACAGGACGCTGTCCGCGAATGGAACCGTTTCCCGCGGAATTTGTCAAAAGTCACATGAAGGCTATCTTTTAAGTGTCGTCGAACGGAAGGGCATCGAGGCCGTGGAAGGCGGTGCGCATTGCCTGGACGACGACGGAAAGACGTTCATCCCGCTGACTGGGCGGGAGACGGTCTCCATGAATTTCTGGGGCTTCACGCCTGCGATTTTCGGCCATCTGGAAAGCCAGTTCGCCGAATTCTGGGCGAAGAACTCCCATGATCTGAAGGCGGAATATTTCATTCCGACGGTTGTCGATACGCTGATCCAGCGCGGCGCCGCGCAAGTCCGCGTCTTGGAGACGACGGATCATTGGTTTGGAATGACATACGCCGAAGACCGCGCGATTGTCCGCGAGAAGCTGAAGGATTTGACCGCCCTTGGCCTGTATCCGCAGCCGCTCTGGCAGGCCCAGAACTGAGTTTTTCATTTATTAATATAGGTATAGATCAACAGCAAAAGGAAAACGACCATGAAAGAACTGTTCAAACTGGTAGCTCCGAAGACCGTCCCTGTTCTGGATCCGGATTTCAGGCCCCCCGTCTTGGCGAACCGCGCGTTTTTGGCGGAAGTCGACGCCACGGGCAAGGCGGTTCCGTTTATCATCGCCGTCGAACGCGACCAGAATCGCGTCTCCCGTTTCGCGACGCGTGTCTTCCCGATGGACGATCCGCGTGCGGGCGCGAACTATTTCTATGTCGAACGCATTCTGAAGTTCCTGCTGTGGCAGTTCGGCGGCTGGAAAGTGACGATTTTCGGCCCGAAGGAACTGGTCGGCTATCTGGCGTCCTGCTACACCAATACGGGCATCCGCCGTTTTGACGCGGAATTCTGGGGCGACCAGACGTACGAGCATGAGATGCAGATCA
>CACYQT010000037.1 GCA_902776645.1 uncultured bacterium
TGGCGAACGCCGAGGCGTTCCCCGTCGAGTTGTTCGTCGTGAACACCATCAGCATCTTGTGGGACGCCTGCCAGGCAAGGAACTCGTCGGTGAGGCACGCCATCTGGAGCTCCTCGCATTTGCCGCAGGAGAGGCCTCCGTAGAACACCACGAGCGGGATGCCGTATGCATCCGCAACGGACAGTGCGCCGCCGAAGTTGGAGCTCCACTCGCCAACCGACAGCTGTCCGTCGGAAACAGGAAGCAGAACCTCCGTCCGCGACAGCGCGCCGAAGGCTGCAGAGGCGGAAAGGAACGCCCCTGCGGCAACGGCAAGATTTTTTATCCTAAAGAACATTTGCCTCTCCGGTTACTCGATCGTGAACAAGAACTTCGATGTTCCCTGCAGTCCGCATCCGGCGGCCTTAGAGACGCCATTGGCCACGTACGCGACGCCAGTGGCCTTGTACGTAGTCGTTCCAACCTTGTACTTCAGAGACACCTTGCCTTTCTTCGCAGTGCAGCGAACCTTCGCGGCAAAGGCGTTGTCACCAGCGGAAAGCTTAGCCCCGTTCGCGACAACTGGGAAGGAAACATCGCCTCCGCCGACAGTGGAGAGCGTCAGGCCGTTCATTCCGGCGAGAAGGGCCTTCGCCCAGCGGGAGCCTTCAACCCTGTCGAAAACCTGTGAATTGAGTGAAACAGTTCCGTCCAGCGTCCCGTCGGCGAAGAGCGCGCAGCCGATCCCCAAACCGTTCTTCGCCGAGGCATGGCCGAAGCGGACATCCCCATGTCCGGCCCAGCGAGGCAGATACGCCGCTACGAACCACTCAGGGAACACGGTGCTGTAGCAGCTGCCGGACAATTTCATGTTGTTGGCGACAAGCCCGGACATAGTCAGGTCGCCAGTACCCTTGACGTTGACAACGGCCCAGCCACCGAGATCAGAGTTGGAGGAAGACGAAATTCCCATATTCCAGGTGCCCTTCCAGTCTGCACCGGCCTTAGTCCTGTCCTTCGCAAAGACCCTGTAGCCGGAAGCATGTCCGGACCAGATTCCCGACGCCGCGCTGTAGAGCAGGTCGAACGCCGCGGAACCGGTGGTCATTGATCCGTCCTCAAGAACGGTAACAGAGCCCTTAACCGTGGATTTCCTTCCATTCCGCAGTATCCTGGCCGTCCACGTTCCCGTCGTCGAGACCGTAAACTGCGCGCTCGCCACGATTCCGTCGGCATCGTCGAAATCGAATGCGTTTTGAACGAGAAAGGCTCCGGAAGGTTCGACACGACTGGAGCGGGCGATTCATGGGCCGCCGGATTCTTCCATGCATGGCTTGACGGCAAGTCGCTCGAAGCGGCTGGAAAGCTTGGCGCGAAAGTCAGCGCGGAAATCGTGCAAGTCGCGGGAGCCCGCCTTCCGGACGCCACGTGGCAATCCCTCAAAGAATATTATAACACATTATCATAAAACAGGATGACGCTCATGATCAAAACAGAACAACAATGGATTGCGGATCCATCGCTTGCCGAACTCGGCCGCGAAGAAATCATTCTCGCTGAAAAGGAAATGCCCGGCCTCATGGCCGTGCGCGAAAAATACGGGCCGCAACAGCCGTTCAAAGGAATGCGCATCATGGGCTCCCTCCACATGACGACGGAAACGGCCGTTCTCATCGAAACGCTGACCGCTCTCGGAGCGGAAGTCAGATGGTGCTCCTGCAACATCTATTCCACACGCGACACCGCCGCCGCGGCCGTCGCCTCCCGCGGCGTCAACGTCTATGCATGGAAAGGCGAAACGCTGAAAGACTATTGGGAATGCACGAACATGGCCATGTCCTTCCCCGGCGGAAAAGGCCCGAATCTCATCGTGGACGACGGCGGCGACGCCACGCTCATGATCCATCTCGGCGTCGAGGCCGAAAAGGATCCCAAAGTTCTCGACATTCCGGCAGACGCTTCCGAAGACTATCGCGAACTCCTTCTCAACCTTCAGCAGACGTTGAAGACCGAGCCCGGCAAATGGACCAAACTGCTGAAAGACCTTAAAGGTATCTCTGAAGAAACCACCACGGGCGTCCATCGTCTCTACCAGCGGTTCGCCGCCGGAAAACTGCTCGTTCCCGCCATCAACGTCAACGATTCCGTCACGAAATCGAAATTCGACAACCTTTACGGCATCCGTGAATCGCTCATCGACGGCATCAAACGCGCGACGGACGTCATGATCGCCGGCAAACTCTGTGTCGTCTGCGGCTACGGCGACGTCGGCAAAGGCTGCGTCGAAGCCCTCCGCGGCCTCGGCGCCCACGTCGTCGTCACGGAAGCGGATCCTATCTGCGCGTTGCAAGCCGCCATGGCCGGCTTGGAAGTCGTTCTGCTGGAAGATGTAGCAGACAAACTGGATCTTATCGTCACAGGCACTGGCAACTGCGACATCGTCGGAGCCGAGCACATGGCCGTGATGAAAGACCACGCCATCGTCTGCAACATCGGTCATTTCGACAACGAAATCAAAGTCGCCGAACTGAAGGCCTATCCGGGCATCAAAGTCAAGAATATCAAACCGCAAGTCGACAAATACATCTTCCCGGACGGCCACTGCATTATCCTTCTCGCGGGCGGCCGTCTCGTCAATCTCGGTTGCGCCACCGGCCATCCGTCGTTCGTCATGAGCTGCTCGTTCACGAACCAAGTCCTTGCGCAGCTGAAACTTGCGTCGGAAAATCTACCTGTCGGCGTCTATTGCATCGACAAGAAACTGGACGAAGAGGTCGCGCGGCTCCATCTCGCCAAGCTTGGCGTCAAGCTGACCGTTCTGACACAGAAGCAGGCCGACTACATCGGCGTTCCCGTCGAAGGCCCCTACAAGCCGGAATACTACAGATACTGACAAACCGTCCAAACGCCTGACGCCATGCCGCGCCAGGCGTTTTTCCTTTACCTTATTATATAATAGCGCGACGCCATGCCATGACCATCGCCTTCCTCTATTCATCATTTCCCAAATGGAGCGAGACTTTTCTGCGGCAGGATCTTGCGCTTCTTCTCGAACAAGGCCTCCCCATCCATGCCATTTCGCTCTTTTCAGGCGACTGCGAACCGCAGGCGGACTGGCCGAAAGCTGAAGTCCTTCAAAAAACAAACGTTCCGTCTGTTTCCGCCAAACCATCATCATCCAAACGGCTTTCCTTTCTTCCCAAACAATTCCGCGCATGGCTTTCATTGTTGAAGCACCGTAAACTGCTTGACGCCCTTTGCATAAGACTTAAGCAATTGGACATCAAGCATATCCATGCGGAATTCGCGGATCTTCCCGCCCTGCTCGCCGCAAAGGCCGCAAAACGTCTCAACATCTCCTACAGCGTTGGAATCCATGCATTTGACGTCCATTGCGCAAAATATCCACCTTCCACTCTCTTCGGCGATGCGCGCTTCATCACAGCCTGCAACCAGGCGGCGGCAGACGCTCTCATCGCCGCCAATCCGTCGCTAAAATCCAAAATCACCGTCATCCACCATGGCATCGACCTTCAAAAATGGACGTTTGACGACTGCCAGCCGCCCAAACCGATCTGCAAGATCGCTTTCGTCGGCCGTCTTGTTCCCAAAAAAGGTCTGGACATTTTGATTCGCGCCCTGCATTATTTAAAAGTGAGCGGCATCGAATTTTCTCTGGAAATCGTTGGTTCTGGACCACTTGAAGATGAACTAAAAGAACTTGCCAACCAACAGCAGGTTGTAGAGTTCATCCACTGGCATGGTGTCCAGCCGCCGGAAAACGTCCGCGCCATCCTCCGCCAATCATCCTGCTTATGCGCACCGTCCGTCGTCGCCCCGAACGGCGACCGCGACGGCATCCCGAACACCGTTCTGGAAGCGATGGCCGTCGGCCTGCCCGTCATCGCCACCCCTGTGGGCGGAATCGCCGAAGCCTTGTCAAACGACAAAGGCTGGATGATTGATTTTCTATCTCCATTACAGTTGGCAAACACATTGACAACGTTTGCGTCAACACCGCTCGAAGAGCGGCAACGACGAATCCAAAACGCCCGCAAATTGATTGAAAGCGACTTCGACGCCAGAAAACTTGCACGCAACCGCGCCAAACTTTTTATCGACGACAAACTTTAGGGCGGATTCGTCCGTTATCAACAATGTTTGTCATGATCATAAACCATATCCATTATTTCATAAAACCAACAGCAAAGCCATGCCACCCAAACCACAAAAATCATTAGCGGACAAAATCATCAAGGCCTCCGTCATCGTCGGCATCGCGAACATCCTCCTGAAATTCACAGGGCTCATCTACACGAAATGCGCGACGCACTTCCTCTCCTCCGCTGAATACAGCGCCATCATCGTCATCGCCATGGGCGGCATCATCAACGAACTCTTCCTCAGCGGCGAAGAGCTCATCCGCCCCACGCTCATGACGACCTTCACGAAGGAAATGAAGGACAAGGATGAAAAGGCCGCATGGGATCTGGCGAACGTCACCATCAGCTTCCAGTCGCTCATTCTCATCGTCATCTGCGCGACGATCATGTGCTTTCCGGATTTCTATATTTCCGTCTTCACGCAGTTGAAACCGCCTGTGTTGGAACCAGTTGCGCCGCCAGTCGGCACGCCTGAAACAGCCGCCGAATTCATCGCCTACAAAAAACTGCTCGACAGCTACCAGATCTACCGCTGCCTCCGCCTCGGCCTCCCGATCATCGCCCCCGCCCTTCTTTTCCTCTCCCTCGGCACGACGACCTATGTCATGCTGAACGGCTACAAGAAATTCTTCATGGCCGCCTTTGGCGACGCGTCGACGAAAATCTGCTGCATCATCGGCCTCATCGTCGGCGCCGCCCTCCATCTTGGCGTGAAAGCGTTGTTCTTCGCCATTCTCGTCGGTGCCGTCGCGAAAGTCATCACCCATCTGCTCGCCCTCTTCCCGAAGCTTAAGTATCTGCGCCCCAGTTTCAACTGGAAGAATCCCGCCTTCCGCACCATGTTGCTGCTCATGCTGCCGCTGATCGCCGGCGTCGTCTTCGCGAAAGTCCGCGACATCTTCAACAACATCTACATCCTGACCGGCGGCTATATTGAAAACCAGCAGGACGTCCTGAAAGCCAACGACTTGGGACGCAAGCTCTTCGCGACCATCCAATGGATGGTGCCGTACGCCCTCCAGATCGCCCTCTTCCCGTTCCTCTGCGATCTCGCCAACAACGAAGACAAGAAGAAACTCGGCGAAGTCATCAGCAACTGCTGCAAAATGCTCCTCTCCATCTTCGTTCCCGCCGCCGTCACGCTCGCCATCATCGGCATTCCGTTGACTGTATTGATCTTCCAAGGCGGCGAAACAAACGTGCAAGTCGCGGCGCTCGGCGGCATCTCCACCATCTGCTACTGCTTCGTCCTCCCGGCCGCCGCCATTGAAAGCGTCCTCATGCAAGGCTCTTTTGCCGAACGGAAGACCATCGCCGTGACAGCCATCGGATTGAGCACAAGCTTCATCTCCGTCATCATCAGCTATGTTTTCATCGTCCACATCGGCGTCTCGCCCAAAGGCGCCCTGATGACCGTCGCCCTCGGCTTCGTCATCGCGAAGTTCCTCAAGAGCATCATGCTCATCATCAACCTCCGCCGTTCCACGCCGATCTTCCCCGCGAAAGACCTCTTCGTCTTCCTGCCCAAACTTATTGTTCTGACGGCGCTCGTCGGCGTCTGCGCCTTCGGCGCCTCCCGCCTCTGCGAAAAAATCGTTCCGGACGGCCTCGCCAAGACCATGAAGGCGGTCCAGCTCCAGGCGGAGGCCCATGCGGAAACCGCTGTCGAAGAGAAAGCGCTCCCGGCGGCGGACGATCCGTCCGCCGTTGCGGAAGACGCCGCGCAACAGTCGAAACCGAAAAAGGCGAAGCTCTTCTCCAACATCAGCCGCATCCGCATCGCCATCCGCATCGCCGCCACCATGGCGGCGGCAGGCGTCGCTTTCATCATCGGTTCGTTCCTCCTGAAGCTGCAGGAGTCCAAGCAAATGCTCGAATGGACGCTCGGGAAGGCGTTCGCAAAACTGAAGAAAAAGGCCGCCTGACAAACGCCGACAACTCATGGAGTGACTGCAAAAACAACCGCCGTCACTCCTTTTTCATGAACTTCATTGTTTTTTCATAGCTCTTTTTTTACTATTATATAAATGTCTCTCCTTGATTTTTTGGCTTTTAATGCTAATTTTGACTAATTTCAGATAAATTTTCAGACATTGGGGTAACTCAATGCCTGGATTATCTGTTTTTGTCATGGTTTGTCCATTTTAGTTCGTTTTTGAAAAAATGAAAGCAATCGCCTGGAATGCCATCAACCTGGAATTGCCTGATGAATGGGAGCTCCTGCAGTTCTCCAAAAGTTCAGACAACGGGAAAATCGCATTCGCGGATCGCTATCAGTTCAGACTCGAACTGGATTGGTCAACCGTTTCCGCCCCGCCAGACTTGGACCGGATGGCCTCCGATTACAAGTCAAAGCTCGCGGAAGATGGAACAAAAGACGCGAAACTAGCCGTACATCTCCCCTGGAAAGGAGTCTCCGCCCAGGAAGCGGACAACTTCATCTCTAGATATGTCAACTATTTTCCGTCCCGAAGCCTGATGCTCGAACTCGTGTTCCTCTGGCCGAACGGCGAGAAATACAGTCCGGCCTTCGAAGGGAAGGTGCTGGATTCCATTTTCGTCGCCCCCTACCAGGAGGATTCGCAACAGCATTGGAAGGCCTTCGGCCTTGATTTCGACGTGAAGGACGACCACTACCTTCACGAACTCATCGCCGAACCCGCCAAGACGCAGTTCATGTTCAGGAGCACGGACAGAAAGGAAATCGAAACCATCGCCCGCCGCGGAATGGTGCCGGAATGGCTCGATATCCCTGTGGACCAATGGCTTGCCAAACAGGTCCCCAAGGAATACGAAGTCACCAGCCAGACCGCGCGGACGGAAAACGAACATCAAGTCTATTCGCTGGTCGCCAGACGGAAACCGACGGTTCTCGTGGACTGGATCCACGGCGTGCGGACCATCACGGCATCCGCCTGGATCTGCCCGAAAGACCATCGCCTCTACATGGCCGCCAAGCTGGCGCCGGATTACAAGAAAGGCCGCAAGCATGCGCCGCTCCATATCGCCTGCTGCGATTCGCTGGAGATGACGCTGTGAGCAGCAAAACCGAAAATCTGAAGCCAGAGACGCCGAAATCATGGAAGCAGATGCTTCTCGCGATTCCGACGCCCAACACCGCGGCCAACGCCAAATACGATGAAGAGTCTGGACTCGTCACCGTGACTGTCAAGAACATCAAGCCGGACTACATGATCCCCCCATTCTCATGGGTGGTTCATTTCTCCCCGAAGAAAGACATCACGCTGGACAAGCTTGGCTCGCAGTTGTGGAAATGGTGCAACGGCAGAAATACCGTTGAGAACATCATAGACAAGTTTAAGGACGCCCATGAACTGACCTTCCACGAGGCCAGGACAAGCGTCGTCGAATACCTTAAGAAATTGATTCAGCGCGGAGTCGTCGCAGTCATAATCCAGGAAGAAAAATGAAAGAACTCAACATCGACAATCAGCCCTGGCTCTCCATGTCAAGAACGGTTAAAATCACGGCGGACGGTATCCGATACCGCCTTTTCCGGGCATCCGTAACCGTAGCCGTCATCGTGGTGGCCGTCGCATTCCTCATGAACATCTTGTCCGAGTCGCTCATCAAGCGCTCCATTGCGGGCAACACGCGCGAACGAATCCAGAAATCACTGCTCAATTCCGTCTGGGCGTCAAAACTCACCTCCCCGGGCTCGCCGGAATCCATCATCACCGAAACCGCCGCCCTCTCCCCGAACGACGACCTCTACAAGGAAACAATGGGCTTCGCCAAATTGGACGCCCAGGGCATGGCGGAATTCCAGGCCATCGCCAAAAAGACAAACTACATTTTCGAATTCTTCGACAATCTCGACTACGCCAAACGCCGTGACTTGATCCATACCTCCGAAGGCGTCGACATCCTCAACTATCTCAGCGAGCCCGAAAACATGAAGGTCTTCAATCTCGGACTCTCCCGCTACAAATCCATCCAGTTCGACCTCAGCCAGGAGGAACTCGACGCCCTGCTAGCGCAGCTTCCCAAACTTGAGAAGACAATCGCCCAGATTCTCGAATCCAGAAAAGAGGCCAACACCAAAATCATCCACGCCCTCCGTGAAAAGCTCCCCAACGCCAACAACGACGCCGAACGCCTCTCCATGGCTCTGCCGAACGCCGACAAGGAATTCGGCGATTTCATCCGCCAGACCGGATTCGTCTTCAATAAGGAAACCGTCGCCCCGATCGTCGCCGAACAGGCCAAACGCCTGCAGGACACGACCCGCATGAAGAACTCCATCAAAGACCGCCCCGTCCGCCAGCTGATCGCGCAGGAGGCCAACATCCTCCCCGCCGACGTCAACGACGTCATGATGTGGGACTTCCTCGACAATGAAAAATTCGCCAAACGCTATATTGAGAAGATGGCCGAATCCGGCCAGAACGTCGAAGGGCTGACGCCCGAACTTCTGGTCAGCCTCGCCAAAGGCCGTAAGGAAGCTGAAGCACTCGAACGCGCGCAGCGCCTCACCATGGACGCCGGCAAAGGCTTCATGGGCTTGGGCGAACGCCTCGCCTGGCTGCTCTGCGTGTCCATGCTCGTCTGCGGCATCGGTATCGCCAACGCCATGATGATGTCCGTCACCGAACGCTTCACGGAAATCGCCACGCTGAAATGCCTCGGCGCCCTCGACGGCTTCATCATGATCATGTTCGTTCTTGAAAGCTGCTTCATGGGTGTCGTCGGCGGCACCATCGGCGCCATCATCGGAGCGCTCATCGGTCTCTTCCGCATGCTCTCCTCCTTCGGCGTCAACTTCATCTCCGCGATCCCCGTCATGGACGTGATCATGGGTATGATCGTCTCCATCATCCTCGGCACCCTCCTCGCGGCCATCGCGGCCATCATCCCCTCGTGGAAGGCCGCGCGTCTCGCCCCGATGGAAGCCATGCGCGTCGAATAATCCTTAACCTTAAAAATATAATAACTGCATCGTAAAAAGCAGGAATCCCAAATATGGCAGAAAACATCGCAACAGAACAGGCGAAAAGCCCAGGCAACAAAAACGCCGACAGACGTATCATCATCCGCACCGTTGGACTCAAGAAGTCCTACATGATGAAAGACGTCCTCACGCAGGCCCTCCGTGGCGTCGATATCGCCATCTACCAAGGCGAATTCATCTCCGTCATGGGACCGTCCGGTTCAGGTAAATCAACGTTCTTCAACATGATCGGAGCTCTTGACTCCCCCACGGTCGGCCGTGTCTTCATCGACGAAGTCGACGTCGCGCAGCTCACCGCCGAAGAGCTCGCATACCTCCGCTGCCATAAGATCGGATACATCTTCCAGCAATACAACCTTATTAAATATATGACGGCTCTCGAAAACGTCACGACGCCTATGGCGTTCGGCGGCGTCATGCCCGATGAAGCCCGTGACCGCGGCATGGAAATCCTCGACCTTGTCGGACTGAAGGAACGCTGGCATCACCGCCCCATCGAAATGTCCGGCGGTCAGCAGCAGCGTGTCGCCATCGCCCGCTCACTCGCCAACAACCCGTCCGTCCTCCTCTGCGACGAACCGACCGCCAACCTCGATATGCACACCGGACAGGAAATCATCGACATCCTTGTCCGCCTGAACACACAAAAGGGCGTGACCGTCATCTGCGCGACCCATGACCACCGCATGATGAACATCTGCGACCGCCTCATGTGGATCCGCGACGGGCAGATCGAGCGTATCGCCAACCGTGAAGACGTCCATATCGAACTCGCGTCCATTGACGACGACAAAAAGTGATCTTGCAAAACAACTTCCACAGGAATTAGGAAACGAATATGAGATTAACCCTAAAACCATTCAAGACAGCTTGCCTTGCCGTCGTCGTCGCATCGGCGCTCACCCAGTCGCTGTTCGCGCAGACGATCGCCCAGTTCGAAGCGGACTGCAAGGTCATTTCAGCCAAAACCAACCGTCTGACCGGCACGAAGGAATACCAGGCGGCGGCGGACTACATCCTCCAAAGACTGCAGTCCCTCAATCCGGACAAGATCATCGAACAGAAGTTCGACACCGCCCAGACGTTCTCGCCGCAGACCGCCAAAAACGCGGACGGCACGACCTACACGGCCTTCGTGGATCCTGTCGCGACCGTCACGCCAATCACTGCCGACGACAAGGACGGCACGCCGCTGAAGCTCTACCCGATGCGCCCCAACGGCATCATCCCGCCCGCCACGCCTGCTGAAGGCGTTTCCGGCAACATCATCCACATCGGCAAAGGAAGTGCAGACGATTTCGACCGCGTCCATGTCGAAGGCGCCATCGTCGTCCTCGACTACAACTCCGGACAGGGCTTCATCCGCGCGTTCCGCCTCGGCGCGAAAGCCGTCATCTTTACGAAGAACGGCCTCGCCGACGGCCGCTCCCCCCACTACGCGGATACCAACGTGAACCTTCTCCGCTTCTTCTACGACGGCCCCGCCTCCGATCTTCCGAAGGAAGGCACCAACGTCCGCATCAACTCCTCCATCGTCTGGCAGCCCGTCCGCGGCCGCAACATCTTCGCCTACTTTGAAGGCACCGGCGCCAAATTCGGCGACGACGACGACAAGAAGGAAGAAGTCATCATCCTGGCCACCAATCTGGACACCTTCGGCGAAGTCCCCACGCTGTCTCCCGGCGGACGCTCCGCCGCCAACTGCGCCGCCCTGCTCCAAATCGCCGAGCATATCGCCAAAAACCGTCCGCGCCGCCATACGCTCATCGCCTTCTTCGACTGCCAGGCCCGCGGCCATGCCGGCTCCGCCGCTTTCTACAAAGCTTTGGAAATCGACAAGAAAGACGTCACGATGGAAAAACGCCGCGAGTCCTACACGAACGAAATGGACTTCGTGACCAAGATGTTCGAACTGCTCGCGAAGGACTACCCGCTGACATCCAACTCCCCCGTCCGCAGAAAGCTTCTCGACCGTCTCGCCGACAAGGCGCAGAACCACGCCTATTATTATAAGGATCAGGAATACAAGCTGAATGACCAGAATCTCACCTACCGCCAGACCTACGGCGGCAACATGCCGGATGAAGTCAAGAAGAAGATCGAAGAAAATATCGCGAAGCGTGACAACGAAGTCACTCCTCTCAAACGCGGTTGGAACGAACTGCAACGTCTGATCGGTCGCGAAAAACAGAAACTCTCCGGCTCTGACAAGCAGGTAGAATTCAGCAAGAAGGTCGATGAACCCACCCAGAAGCGCGTTCTCGAAAATCTTGACGTCATCCTCAAGGAAGTCAAAGTCGACATGGAGGAACGCGCCGCCGAACTCAAACTCGAAGACGAGACGCTCACCGCCGACAACGAACTTCTCGAACTCATCGGGCAGAAGTGGATCGCCCTTCACGCCTCCCTCCTGCTTGGCGACACCTCCAACAAGTGGGCCGTCGTCATCGGCGGCGAATCCGCCATGCACTCCTCCGACGACAACCCCGGCCTCTACGGCAAGATCCAGAAGGCCTTCCTTGACGCCTACAAAGCCATCGCCGCCAAGAACATACCGAACCAGTTCCTCGTCGAGTCCGCTGACCAGACGCTCCCGCAGACGCGCGTCATCTGGGGTGCCCCGCATCTGATCCACTCCGGCGAGCCTGCCGGTATCTTCGGCATCTACAATCTCGCTCTCGCCACCGTCCAGGAGGCAACCCTCCGCGAAGGCACGCCGGACGACACGCTCGACCGCATCAAACTCCCCTCCGTCTACGGCCAGGCCATCGACATCGCGAAATTCTTCGCGCAGACGAAGGACACGCCCGAAGACGTCGCCACCGCCCTCCTCGGCAACCAGCCCGGCCTTTCGCTCCGCCGCGGCATCGTCGCCAACAAGGACTACGTCATCCCGTCCTTCACGGAAGACTACACCGTCAAGGGCCCCAGCGTCATGGGTATGCTCCAAGGCACCTCCATCCCGAACACGCCGATGAAGGGCGCCATCATCCAGTTCCGCCTGAACCGCTGGTTCTCACTGGCCTACAATGAAAACAAGTTCCAGGGCTTCGACAACTACCAGGTCCTCCGCACGAACTCCAACGGTATCTACACCATCGGCCCGGTCCACTCCAAGGCCTGGGGCTCCAAAGGCGGTTTCGCCGCCATCTTCGACGACAACGGCATTGTAAAGGAAGTCTCCGGCAACTCCACCTACACGTCCATCCGCTGGCGTCTGAACACCTTCCGCGCCAAATCCGCCTACATCGTCCTGCCTTCGCAGCAGCGCACGGAAAAGCTCCCCGGCGAAGATGTCAAACTCCTCTCCGCCAAGGCCAACGCCGACCTGCAGACCAACAAGTCCTTCACGGAAACAGTCGACGGCGTCGTCACGTGGTATTCCGAAGAACGTGAAAAAGGCGTCAAGCTCTTCTCCCTCCGCCAGATGGTCGGTCTGAACAACGGCCCGCAGTTCCTTGAAACCGCAGGCCACAACAAAGGCGCCGAAGCCACCGATCCGGACCAGCAGGGCAACTCCGAAGAAGACTCCATCGGCGATGGTTTTGAAATGACCGGACAGCCGATCGCCATCAACGCCGCCGCCCGTTCATCCTCCGACCTCTGGCGGTTGAACGAGTCCCGTCTGGACATTCTCCGCTCGAAAGGCATTCTGGACTCCTCCCTCGCCGAACTCCACGGCCGTTCGGAAGACCTCCTGATCGAAGCCGCCAAGCAGGGCGCCCACCCCATGAAGCGCGAAGCTCTCAACACCACGTCCTTCTGGGCATCCCGCCCCGTCTATAACAAGGTCCGCACCATGCTGGACGACCTCGTGTTCGCCGTCCTCATCCTCCTCGCGCTGTCCGTCCCGTTCGCGTTCGCCCTCGAACGCGTCATCATCGGCGCAACCACTATCTACAAGCAGATTTCTTGGTTCGTCTTCTTCTTCGCACTGACGTTCGTGGTCCTCTACCTCTCGCACCCCGCGTTCGCCATCGCCAACACGCCGATCATCATCTTCCTCGGGTTCGCCATCGTCGTCATGTCCGTCATGGTCATCTTCATCATCATGCGGAAGTTCGAAGTCGAACTCAAGGCCATCCAGGGCATGACGGCAACCGTCCACGTCAACGACGTCTCCAGCGTCTCCACCTTCATGGCCGCCATGCAGATGGGTATCTCCACCATGAGACGCCGCCCGACGCGTACCGCCCTGACCGCCATCACGATCATCCTGCTGACCTTCACCATCCTCTGCTTCGCCTCCTTCGGCACGCAGAGCGGTATCGTCACGCTGTCCGTCGCCCCCAACCCCAACTACACGGGCGTCTTTGTCCACAACGTCAACTGGAACCCGCTTTCAGAAGACTTGAAGGACATCATCCGCTATTCATGGATCGACTCCTCCAGCGAGCATGACCAGCAGCCGCCTGCCGCCTGCCGCCGCCTCTGGATCTCCCCCAAGACGCAGGACAACCCCGGCATCCTCATCACGCGGCCTGACGGCTCCAACCCGCTCACCATCAAAGGCGTGCTCGGCATCGAACCGGAGGAAATCAAATACCGCGACGAATTCTCCGAATACTTCGGCAAGATCGACGACAGCACGATTCTCATCACGAAGGCCGTCGCCGACTCCCTCAAGGTCGATACCGGCGACAAGGTCATCTTCAAGGGCCGCACCTTCACCGTCGGCCAGCTGATCGACGCCGTCAAAGTCTCCGCCGCGAAGGACATGGACACCTCCTCCATCCTCCCCGCCGACTTCACGGAAACCTCCGCCAACATGCCCACCAACACGGACAACGAAGACGAAATGGAAGCCATGTCGCAGCGCAACTGGGCGTCCATCCCTGTCGACCAGGTCGTCATCGTCTCCGCCGATTCCGCCAAGCGCCTTGGCGCCAACCTCTACGCGTTGGTTGTCTATACGGACAGCTTCAAGTCCGCCATCGAAACGGCTGAAAAACTCGCCCGTATCCTTTCCTTCCCGATTCCCGCCACCCGTGAAAACGGCGTCTACCGCCATCTGCTCGGAACCGTCCTGAAGGCCTCCGGCGCGAAGGACCTCTTCTTCCCGATCGTCCTCGGCGGTCTCGTCATCTTCGGCACGATGCTCGGTTCCGTCGCCGACCGCCAGAAGGAAATCTACACCTTCTCCGCCCTCGGTCTCGCCCCGAAGCACGTCGCCACATTGTTCTTCGCCGAATCCATGGTCTACGCCCTGATCGGCGGTCTCGGCGGCTACCTCCTCGCCCAAGGCACGCTGAAATGCCTCGGCGTCGCCGCCGAATACGGCCTCGTCCGCGTGCCGGAAATGAACATGTCCTCCACGAACACGATCGTGACCATCCTGATCGTCATGATCACGGTTCTGATCTCCTCCGTCTATCCCGCCATCAAGGCGTCCAAGTCCGCCAACCCGGGCCTGATGAGAATCTGGCGTCCGCCCAAACCGCAGGGCGACGTGCTGGATCTGGTCTTCCCGTTCACTGTCTCCCAGTACGACATCACGGGCGTCCTCTCCTTCCTCCTCGAACACTTCGCCAACCATACCGATACGGGTCTTGGACGTTTCATGACCTCCGAAGTGGAACTTGTCAGAGACAAGAGCACGCAGGAGCTCGGACTTGACGCAACGCTCGCCCTCGCCCCCTTCGACCTCGGTGTCTCCCAGAACTTCAAGCTCCGCTCGACGCCGTCCGAAATCGAAGGCATCGACGAAGTCCGTGTCATCCTCAACCGTATCTCCGGCCAGCCGAAAGACTGGCAGCGACTGAACAAAGTCTTCCTGGACGACCTCCGGCAGCAGTTCCTCATCTGGCGGTCCATCCCCAGAACGACCATGGAAATGTATCGTCAGCGGACGCTCACGACGTTGGGGGCGAATCCTCCGCAGGCAACCGGCGACGCCAAGAACAGCCAGAATCCTCCGGCTGAAGCGACGGCACCCACGGCTAACAACTAACCACAGCGGAGGTAACTATAATGGAAAACAACGCAAAAGTCATGCAGCCGAAGTCACAAGCTCCGCACCACAAGATCGACTCTGAACTTGATGAGTTCAGAAAAATCATGGAAGTCCCCTCCACGTTCGAGGAGGGCTTCCGCTGGTCCGCCCTGTTCGGAGCCATATTCGTCGCCTTGCTGATGGTGCCTGGCGCCATCTACATGGGCCTGTTGGCCGGTCAGGGCATCGGCGGCGCCGCACAGTGGGTTACCGTCATCCTCTTCATCGAAGTCGCGAAACGCGCCCACCGTTATCTGAACAAATCCGAAATCTTCGTCCTGTTCTACATGGCCGGCGCCCTGATGGGCGCGGCCACGACAGGCGGCCTCCTCTGGCATCAGTTCTTCATCCAGTCTGACGCCGCCGCCGCCAACGGCATCACGGATTTGCTCCCCCGCTGGTATGCGCCACCGCTCACGTCCGACTCCTACGCGAAGCGCTCCTTCTTCAACGTCGACTGGCTGCCGCCGATCGCCATGATGTTCATCGGCTCCTTCGTCGGACAGCTTTCCCACCTAGTCCTCGGCTACGGCCTCTTCCGTATCGCGTCCGATATGGAGAAGCTCCCCTTCCCGATGGCCCCTGTCGGTGCGCAGGGTATCATGGCCATGGCGGAAGACATTGAATCCAAGAACAACAAGAATGACGAAGACTCCTGGCGCTGGCGCGTGTTCGCCATCGGCGGCGCTTTGGGATTGGCCTTCGGTCTCATCTATCTGTTCCTCCCCGTCATCTCCGGCGCCTTGACCGGTACGGCCATCCAGATCTTCCCCATCCCGTTCTCCGACTTCACGGACAAGACCGGCCAGTATCTACCCGCCGTCGCCACCGGTATCAACTGGTCCTTCGGCAATCTCATCAGCGGCATGGTCATGCCATACTGGGGCATGGTCGGTTCCTTCGTCGGACTGATCATCACCTTCGTCGCCAACCCGATCCTCTACCACTACGGATTGCTCTCCGACTGGAAGACCGGCGACGACACCGTCGTCACCCTCTTCAAAAACAACATCGACTTCTATTTCTCCTTCCATATCGGTATCGCCCTGGCCATCGCCCTGGCCGGTTTTGCGCAGGTCTTCAGTTCCATGGCGAAGGCCCGCAAGGCCCGCAAGAACAGGACGCAGGACGTCGCCATGGGTTCATGGCATGACGTTCCGAAAGGCCGCGGCGACTTCCCGGCGTGGTTCATCATCCTCTGCTACTTCCTCGTCACGATGACCTACACCGGCCTTTCCATCGGCCTGCTCATCTGGCACCATGGCGGCTGGACGCGCGACATCCGCAACGTCTTGATCGTCCTCATCATCCTCGGCTTCGTCTATACGCCGTTGATCTCCTACGTCACCGCCCGTCTGGAAGGTATGGTCGGTCAGGTCGTCGAAGTCCCGATGATCCGCGAAGCCGCGCTGATCCTCTCCGGATACCACGGCATCGCCATCTGGTTCCTCCCGCTCCCGATCGCCAACTACGGTTCCATGACCGTCTTCTACCGCCAGTGCGAATTGACCGGTACGAAGTTCACCTCCATCTGGAAGACGAAGCTCGTCCTCTTCCCGATCATCCTGCTGGCGACCATCTTCTTCATGAACTTCATCTGGGGCCTCGACCGCATCCCGTCCGTCGCATACCCCTACGCCCAGAAGATGTGGGAACTGAACGCCGCCAACTCCTGCGTTATGTTCACCGCCACCATGGGTGAATACTCCATGTTCGAAAAAGCCTTCAACATGTGGATCATCGGTGCGGGTACGCTGTTCGGCGTCGTCCTCTTCAGCGGCATGAGCATGCTCGGCGCCCCGATCATGCTGACATACGGCGTCGTCCGCGGCCTCGGCCAGAGCACGCCGCACACCATCCTGCCCTCCTTCATCGGAGCCCTCATCGGACAGTTCTACTTCAAGAAGAGACTGAAGCTGAAATGGAGGCAGTACATTCCTGTCGTCGCCGCCGGATTCTCCTGCGGCATGGGTCTGATCACCACGGTCGGTGTCGGTGTCACCTTCCTTTCCAAGGCCGTTATCAAACTCCCGTTCTAAGTGATTCAAGTCAAACGCAATCATTGGGTTAAACTCCTTCTTAACAGGATATCTAATAATGCCAGAAACACTCATCAAAGTACGTGGGGTCAACAAGACCTTCAATCTCGGTAAAGTCATCGTCCACGCCCTGAAAGACATCAACGTCGATATCTTCCGCGGTGAATACCTCTCCATCATGGGTCCGTCTGGATCCGGTAAGAGTACTCTTTTCAACATGATCGGGGCTCTTGACACGCCGACATCCGGCTCCGTCGAAGTCGCGGGCATCAACCTGACGCAGCTCTCCGCCCGTCAGTTGGCCCACTTCCGCGGACACCATATCGGCTACGTCTTCCAGTCCTACAACCTTCTGTACGCGTATGACGCCATCGGCAACGTCTCCCTGCCGTTGCTCTTCGGCGGCATGGATCCGGACAAGGCCCGCGAACGCTCCATCGAAGTTCTCAAGATGGTCGGACTCGGACACCGCCTCACCCACCGCCCGGACGAAATGTCCGGCGGTCAGCAGCAGCGTGTCGCCATCGCCCGCGCCTTGGCCAACGAACCCGCCATCATCCTCGCCGACGAACCGACCGCCAACTTGGACTTGCAGACCGGTGAAGACATCATCAAGCTGATGTCCGACCTCTCCCGCCAGCTCGGCGTGACGGTCATCACCGCCACCCACGACCACAAGATGCTCGCCACATCGGACCGCATCCTCTGGATCAAGGACGGCACCGTTGACAAGCTCCAGAACCGTGCAGACCTCAAGATCAACACCGGTTCCGTCAAATAACTGTTCTCTCACACGTTTTTATTCTTTACCACAAGCACAAACAATCGCATTGTTTGTGCTTGTTTCGTACTTAAGATGAAAGTCAGAGCTGATCAACTGCTTGTCAATGCGGGGCTTGCGCCATCGAAGTCCGCCGCGCAGAAGCTTATCGAAAGTGGGCAGGTCCTGCTTCCGGACGGGACGGCTGTGCGCAAGCCCGCCCAAGGCATTGACGACTCGTTGCAGCTGAACGTCTTGCAAGAGCTGAAATACGTCTCGCGCGGCGCATACAAGCTGCTTCCCGCCATCGAGAAATTCCAGCCAGAACTTGAAGGCAGGACGGCTCTCGATTTGGGAGCGTCAACTGGCGGTTTCACAGATGTCCTTCTGCAACATGGCGTTGCAAAAGTCTACGCCGTCGACGTCGGGACGGATCAACTGCATCCGAAACTCGCCGCCGATCCGCGCGTCGTCAATCTTCAGAAGACAAACGCGCGGCAGCTGTCGCGCGAACTCATTCCGGATCCGATCGACATTCTCGTCGGCGACGTGTCGTTCATTTCTCTCACAAAAGTCCTGCCGCCCTGCCAGCCGCTTCTTGCGCCAAACGCATGGATCGCCGTGCTCGTCAAGCCGCAATTCGAAACGGAACGCGAGAACATCGGCAAGCATGGCGTCGTGAAAGACGACAAAATAAGGCAACAATGTGTCGATAAAATCTTGGTTTTTGCGCAATCGGAATTACATTGGATAAATTTAGATGTCATTCCGTCGCCGATTCTCGGTCCCGAAGGGAACCAGGAGTTCATCGCCGTTTTCAAAAACTAATACCACATTAAAAAATCTTATACCTTATTTATATATAGTGTCCACAGACACCATTTCACCTCCAAACCGACTACATGCCCATGACTCCTCACATCCAGTCACTTCTTGATTACATCAACGCCCATAACCATCATGCGCTTCGCCATGACGCAGACTGGCATCTCGAAGACGATTTCTCCGCGCGGAAACTGTCTCCGACAAAACGTTCCGCGGAAGCCTTGAAGGCGATGCTCGCGGCGGAAACGCCCGCGTTCATTCTGGACGAACGCATCGCCTTCACGCGGACGGTCAAGCAGATTCCGGAGCAATTCACGGAAGAAGAATGGAAGGACATGCGCTCCAAGGCGTATCTCCATGAAAAAGGCTTTGTCTTCAACATCAGTCCGGACTACGCCACGACCATCAAGGCGGGCCTTCGCGCACGCCGTCAAATCGCCGTTGACCGTCTGGCCGTCGCCCGCGAACAGCATGACGACATGGGCGTCGAATTTCTGGAAGCGGCCATTTCGGGCATTGACGCCGTCATTGATCTGGCGAAACGCTATCGCGAAGCCGCTGAAAAGGAAGGCCGCACGGAAATCGCCGCCATTCTTTCACGCGTTCCGGAAAACGGCGCAACGACGTTCCATGAGGCTCTGCAGTTCTTCCGCATCCTCCACTACACGCTGTGGTGCGAAGGCGAATACCACAACGGCGTCGGTCGGTTTGACCAATACATGTTCCCCTATCTGAAGCATGATCTTGACAACGGAACACTTACGCAAGACCAGGCGTTTGAGTTGCTGGAGGAATTCTTCCTGTCGTTCAACCGCGATTCCGACCTCTATGTCGGCGTCCAGCAGGGCGACAACGGCCAGAGTCTCGTTCTCGGCGGCGTGGACCGCGACGGCAACAACGCCTACAATCTTCTGACGGAAATGGCGTTGAAGGCCTCCTGCGAGTTGAAGCTCATCGACCCGAAAATCAATCTGCGCATCGCCCATGACACGCCGATCGAGATACTTGAGAAGGCGACTGAACTCACAAAACAGGGCCTCGGCTTCCCGCAATATTCCAACGACGACGTCGTGATTCCAGGCCTCGTGGCCCATGGCTACGCGTTGGAGGACGCCCGCGACTACGCCGTCGCGGCCTGCTGGGAGTTCATCATTCCAGGCGTCGGCATGGATTTGGCCAACATCGGCGCCGTTTCGCTGCCAGCTGTCGTCGACGAAGTCGTCCGCAGAAGCAATGCGCGCAATTTCGATGAATTCATGGACGACATCGCCGCCCAGCTGTCATTGGAGGCGGACGAACTGGAGAAGAACTGGAAGAAGGTCGAAATCCTGCCCGGACCGTTCGTCTCCGTCCTTTGCGACGGACGTATCGAAAACGCCCGCGACGTCTGCCACGGCAACAAATACAACAACTTCGGCATCCATGGGACAGGTCTTGCGACCGCCGTCGATTCATTGGAAGCCATCAAGAAACTCGTCTTCGAAAACCATGAACTGACATTGCAGCAAATCGCAAAACTCGTGGACACCGATTTCGCGGGCCAGCCTGAACTGCTGGCGAAAGTCCGCTACGACTGCCCGAAGATGGGCAACGACATCGACGACGTCGATGAAATCGCGACGCGTCTTCTGGACGCCTACGCGGATTCATGGAAAGGCCGCAAAAACGCGCGCGGCGGCGTCTATCGTGCGGGAACAGGTTCCGCCATGTACTATCTGTGGCATGCGGCGGAGATTCCCGCGTCGGCGGACGGCCGCCTCAAACAGCAGCCGTTCCCCGCGAACTACGCGCCGTCGCTGAACGTGAAGGTCAACGGACCGTTGTCCGTCGTCAAGTCGTTCACTAAGCCGCATTTGCAACGCGTCATCAACGGCGGGCCGCTGACGTTGGAGCTCCATGATTCCACCTTCCGCGAACCGGACGGCATCGCCAAAGTCGCGCGGCTCGTCCAATACTTCGCGCAACGCGGCGGCCATCAACTTCAGCTCAACGCCGTCAATCGTGATAAACTGCTTGCGGCGCAGGCGCATCCGGAGAACTACCGCAATTTGATCGTCCGCGTCTGGGGCTGGAGCGGCTATTTCGTCGAACTGGACAAGCCCTATCAGGATCATGTCATCAAACGCGTCGAAATGACGATGTGACAATGGAAACGCTTCTACAAGATTCCCCTCTGACTATCCCGCAGGCTGTTCTCGCCCTGCGGGGCGGCCAAGTCATCGCCGCCCCCACGGAAACCGTCTACGGTCTGATGGCATTGTGGAAATCCGCCACCGCGCGGCAGGAAATCTACCGTCTGAAACATCGCCCCGCCGACAAACGCCTCCAGATGCTGGCCCCGGATGTCGAAACAGCCATTCGCGCAGGCTTGAAGCCGAATGACATGCTTCGGAAAATCGCCGCGGCCTTTTGGCCCGGCCCGTTGACCGTCATCGTCGAAGCGAACGACGGCGACACCATCGGCCTGCGGATTCCCAACCATCCATTTGTTCTCAAACTTTTGCGCGAACTCGGCGAGCCGTTGGCCGCCACATCCGCCAATCTGTCCGGAACGACCGCCGCCATCACGCCATCGGATGCGGTCGCCCATCTGGACGGCCGCCCCGCCCTGCTCATCGACGGCGGCGAAGTCACCGTCACAGGCGGCGCGTCGTCCACCGTCGTCTCAATCGTCGGCGGCGATCTGAAGATTCTCCGCCAAGGCCCCATCACTCTAGAAGATATCCAAACAACGTTGGACGGCTGAGCCGTCCTTTTCCCATCCATATTCATTTGGAGCATTCACATGGATTCATTGTACCAGAAAGACCAATCCGTCCCCTTCGAAAAGATTTTCTCCAATCCAGGCTCGCTTTACCGCGACACGCCGTTCTGGGCGTGGAACTGCAAGCTTGAGGAAGACCAGCTGCGTCGTCAGATCGCCGTCTTCCAGGAGATGGGCATGGGCGGCTTCCATATGCACTCCCGCACGGGCATGGGGACTCCTTATCTGGCGAAGGAATTCATGGAACGCGTCGACAACTGCGTCGATGAAGCCAAAAAGCGCAACATGCTCGCATGGCTTTACGATGAAGACCGCTGGCCGTCCGGCGCCGCAGGCGGCATCGTCACGAAGAACCCGAAATATCGTGCGCGCCATCTGGAAATCCGTTTCAAGCCACTGGATACGCCGCCGAATCCGGAAAACGACAATTCGGGCCGCCTTCTGGCCTGCTATCTTGTCAAACTGGATTCCAACGGCTGTCTTGCGGAGTACAAAAAATGCGAAGCGCAGGACGATACGCCGCTTGGATTCCGCAAAATCTTCTGCTATCTGATGGTCTCCAATAAGGATTCATGGTACAACGACCAGACCTATGTCGACACGCTCAACCCGCGCGCCATCCAGGAGTTCGTCAACGTCACGCACGAAGCCTACCGCAAGAGCATCGGCAAGGAGTTCGACAAGACCGTTCCCGCCATTTTCACGGACGAACCGCAGTTCACCCGCAAAAGCTCCCTCACCTTCGCGCAGGAGGAGAAAATTGTCAATCTCCCATTCACGGACGACTTCCCCGAAACCTACAAGGCGGCCTACGGCGTCGATTTCTACGACACGCTTCCCGAACTCGTCTGGGAACTGCCGAATGGCAAATACTCGCTGGCCCGCTATCGTTTCCATGACCATGTGGCCGAACGTTTTGCATCCGCTTTCGCGGACACCATCGGCGACTGGTGCAAAAAGAACAACCTCCGCAGCACAGGCCATATGATGGAGGAGCCGACGTTGACGTCGCAGACCGCCGCCTTGGGCGAAGCCATGCGCAGCTACCGCGGCTTCCTCCTCCCCGGCATCGACACATTGTGCGACTGCCAGGAGCTCTCCACCGCCAAACAGGCCCAGTCCGCCTCGCGTCAATTCGGCCGCGGCGGCGTCCTCAGCGAACTCAACGGCGTGACCGACTGGGACTTCAACTTCATGGGGCACAAAGGCCATGGCGACTGGCAGGCCGCCCTTGGCGTGACCGTCCGCGTCCCGCATCTTTCATGGGTCTCCATGGCGGGCGAGGCCAAACGCGACTATCCGGCCTCCATCCACTACCAGTCGCCGTGGTACAAGAAATATCCCGTCATCGCGGATCATTTCGCACGCGTAAACGCCGCCATGACGCGCGGCAAGGCCGTCTCGCACATCGCCGTCGTCCATCCCGTCGAATCCTTCTGGCTCCTCTGGGGGCCGTTGGACCAGACGTCCGTCGCACGGCAGCAGGCGGAGGAGAACTTCGGCAATCTCTTCGAATGGCTGCTCAAAGGACTGCTTGATTTCGACCTTCTCTCCGAATCCCTCCTGCCCATCCAGAACGTCCACGTCGAAAGCAAAGAACTCTGCGTCGGCGAAATGAAATACTCCACGATTCTCGTCCCGCCGTGCATCACGCTCCGTTCCTCCACGCTGAAGATATTGGAAGACTTCCGCGCCGCAGGCGGCGATGTCATTTTCGCGGGCGATGTCGCGCCATTGTGCGACGCGGAGCCGTCCAAACGCGCCGCGAAACTGGCGTCGAACTGCCGCCAGACCGTTTTCACAAGAGCCGCCCTGCTCGCGGCTTTGGACTCGCGCCGCGAACTGAAAGTCCTCAGCAAAGCCCGCGGTGCCGCCATGGGCGGTCTTCTTTACCAGTTGCGCGAACAAGACGGCGTCCGCTATCTCTTCCTGACAAGAACGGACCGCTACGGCAACGTCGAAACGTCCCGCGTCATGCTGAAAGGCTCATGGCAGCTGGAATATCTGGACACGTCAAACGGCTCCATCACGCCGTTGCAGGCGGATGTCGCCAACGGATGGACGACCGTCGAAACGGAAATCTATCCGCACGGCCATCTACTCCTGCGGCTCAAGCCGTCCGACATGAGCAACGGCCAGCCCATCCCGCGGTTCCCCATCAATCAGGGAGTCATCGAATCCAGCATCGTCGCACGCGTCAAAGGAGACTGCATTCCCGTCACATTGGACGAACCGAACGTGCTTGTGCTCGATGAACCGACATGGAAGCTCGACAACGGCGAATGGCAGCCCGAAGAGGAAATCCTCCGTCTGGACAACCGCGTCCGCGCATTGATCGGCCTCCGCCCGAAGACCGGCCATATCGTCCAGCCATGGGTCTATCCCGTCTCGCCGAAAGTCCACGGCACGCTGACGCTGAAATTCAGCATCCACTGCCAGGCGTACGTCGACCGGTCGTTCCTCGCCCTCGAACAGCCGCAGCAATCCACGATCTTCCTCGACGGGAAGTTGATAGAATTTGTGGACGCAGGCTACTGGACGGACGAATGCGTCCGCAAGACACAATTGCCGCCGCTCAAGCCAGGCGAACACGTCATCCAGATCATCCGCGACTACCGCGACGACACCGACATCGAACGGATGTACCTTCTTGGCGATTTCGGCGTCAAGGTCGAAGGCGACCGCCTGACCATCGTCGAGCCTGTCCGCACGCTTCATTGGGGCGATGTCGCGCCGCAAGGCCTTCCGTTCTATGGCGGCAACATCACCTATCATACGACCTTCGCCCTGCCGGAGGAAAAGAACGCGTCGCTCCGCCTGCCCTCGCGGCAGGCCGATTTCAGCCCCGAACTCTGGGGGCGCCAGGCAGCCCGCGAAATCGATTTCGCATCGTTCCGCGGCACGCTTATCGGCGTCGCATTGGACGGCAAGGCGGTCGGCGACATCGCCTTCTCGCCGTTCCAGCTGAATCTCGGCAAGCTCGCCGCCGGCGAGCACAAGCTTGATCTCACGCTGTACGGCAACCGCGAGAACTCCTTCGGCCCCATCCATCTGGGCGGACGCATCCGCTGGGTCGGCCCCAACGCATGGAGAACCAACGGCGACATGTTCACCTATGATTACTTCCTCCTTCCGCTCGGCATCATGAAATCGCCGTTCATTCTCAACGCATGAAAAAATGAAAAACAGAGAAAGCGGTTTATATTAATAGATTTGGCCTAAGACATCGTTCTTTTCAAACATTCACCCAACACACGGAGAATCACCATGAAAATCGTACTCGCATATTCCGGCGGTCTGGACACGTCCTGCATCCTCAAGTGGTTGCAGGAGACATACAACGCCGAAGTCATCACCTACTGCGCGAACGTCGGGCAGGAAGAGGAACTGGACGGATTGCATGAAAAAGCGTACGCCACAGGCGCCGTCAAATCCTATATCGAAGATCTGACGGAAGAGTTCGCGAAAGACTACATCTTCCCGATGTTCCAGGCCAACGCCATCTACGAGAACATGTATCTCCTCGGCACGTCCATCGCCCGCCCGCTCATCGCGAAGCATCTCGTCGATGTCGCGAAGGCCGAAGGTGCCGAATACATCTGCCATGGCGCGACCGGCAAAGGCAACGACCAGATCCGCTTCGAACTGTCCGCCTACGCCCTGAATCCGGACATCAAAGTCATCGCCTGCTGGCGCACGCCCGAATGGAAGTTCCGCTCCCGCACGGATCTGATCAACTACGCGCATGAACGCAAGATTCCGATCACCGTCTCCGCCGCGAAGCCCTACTCCATGGACCGCAACCTCCTCCATATCTCCTTCGAAGGCGGCGTGCTGGAAGATCCGTGGCAGGAAGCCCCCGAGACATGCCATGTCCTGACGACACCCGTCGAAAAGGCCCCCGACCAGCCCGAATACGTCACCATCGAATTCGTGAAGGGCATTCCCGTCAAAGTCAACGGCAAGGAGCTCAGCCCCGCCAATCTCATGCGCGAACTCAACCGCCTCGGCGGAAAGCACGGCGTCGGCCGCATCGACATCGTCGAGACGCGCTACACGGGCATGAAAGACCGCGGCGTCTATGAGACCCCCGGCGGAACCATCCTCTTCCACGCCCACCGCGCGTTGGAGTCCATCTGCATGGACCGTGAAGTCATGAGCATGCGCGACCAGCTCATCCCGCAGTACGCCAACATGGTCTACAACGGCTTCTGGTTCTCGCCGGAACGCGAATTCCTCCAGGCCGCCATCACGGAAAGCCAGAAGAACGTCACGGGCGAAGTCCGCGTGAAACTCTACAAAGGCAACTGCTTCATCAGCGGCCGCCGCTCCCCGTACACGCTCTATGATTCGGAAGTCGTCACATTCGAAAAGGACAACGTCTACAACCAGGCGGACGCCACGGGCTTCATCGCCCTCAACGCCCTCCGTCTGCGCATCGGCGCCAAAGCCTTGAAGCCCAACGACTAAACTCTGACAGCCGCAAAATACAGGCCTATCCGCCTGCATTAGGGATGCCATTGGAACGTTGAAGCATCCAGACAGCCTCTTTCCTCCAACGGGAAGAGGCTGTTTTCGTTTGTGAATATGCTTTTGTAGCCATTTTCACGCCTTGACAACTCTTCCGATGATTCTTGCAATCTCCACGAAAGCCAATTCGCTTTCATTCTTTTTTATTAAAAAAGCATTAATAAACGACACGCTAGTGTTTCATTAATGCTATTCTTTTCCTGACGAGACTCATTCTTTTTCGGCAAGCGGATGGTCATCATTCATACACAAAAAACCATAAGATTCACCGATAAAAGCCCTAAAAAACATCAATTATACAACCAATCTCACTTTTTTTGACATTTTTTGTGAAAAATGTGACTTTTTTGCGTTTTTATTTTCTTGCAATTGGATTTTGTGTGCATATTTTATAATAATTTTTTGTTTTTAATATATGGTAAAGGATATTGAAAATTATAAATAAGTAGTCATAATCACAAATCAATCAACAAAAAGGAAACACAATGGCTGACAAAAAAGAGATTTTCGCTGACGGTATCGGGCAGATTCATTTCACTGGCGGCATGGTCCGCTTTGATTTCATGACGCTCCAGCCGGACGAAGAAGGAAAGAAGCCTGCCCCGCAGAGCAACATCCGCATCATTATGCCGCCGCAGGGTTTCCTCACCGCTTTCAATTCCATGCAGCAGCTCATTGACAAACTCGTTGAAGCAAAGGTGCTCAAGAAAAACCAGAAAAACCAAAAGTAAGCAAGAAGACGTCCTGACAACCAAACATTCATTCGGAACACAAAAGAAAAAGAAACAATTACCCCAGCGCATAAAGGACCAGAACATGAAAAAGTCTTTGATGAATCTTTTGGTGGTTTTCATCGCCATCGCCCTTTTTGGATGCAAGTCGTATGAAGACTACAAGAACGAACGGGTTGAAAGCGCCATCAAACATTTCGAACGCGCCCAGTACACGGATCTCCCGACGGACAAAGTCCTCTCCCTGAAGGACTGCATCGAACTCGCCATTGAAAACAACGTCGACCTCAAAGTCTACAGCCTGGAAGAAAAGGTCTCCCATGAGATGCGCACAAGCGAAATGCTTGGCATGCTCCCCGACCTGACCGTCAGCGACAGCTACGTCCACCGCGACAATGTCGCCGCCTCCAGCAGCAAGCAGGTCCATGGCACCCAGGGCCCCGGCAACTACACCTACTCCACCAGCCAGGACAAGACCATCAATTACTTCAACGTCGACCTCGCCCTCAGCGTCCTTGACTTCGGTCTCGCGTTCGTGAACGGCCTGCAGGAAAACGACCGCATGCTTCTCCGCAACCAGCGCTTGCGCCGCGCCGCCCAGAACCTCGTGCTGGACACCGCCCGCGTCTACTTCCAGGTCGCTTCCGCACAGCGCGCCATCGACATCACGGAAAAACTTCTCGCCGAATGCAAAGAAACCTACCAGCAGATCGACAAGCTGGGCGAAGACGGAAAAATCTCCCCCTACCGCGCGTTTGACGAAGCCTCCAAGTTCATCGAAATGGAGAAGAGACTGACCAACTACGTCCGTTCATTCGAGAATTCCTGCGTCGAACTCCGCGCCCTCCTCGGCATCTACCCCAACGCCAACATCAAGGTTGACGACTCCGTTCTGGACAAAGTCCCCGAATTCGCCCTCCCCGACATCCAGCTCATGGAGCAGATCGCCCTCATGAAGCGCCCGGAACTCTTTGAAATGGACATGCAGCGCCACGTGAACGTTCTCGAAGCCCGCAAGACCATCATCACCATGTTCCCGAACGTCAAGATCTTCTATGACTACAACCACGTCGACAACAGCTTCCTCTATCACAACAGCTGGCGCGAAATGGGCATCCGCTCCGCCTACAACCTCCTCAAGCTCCCGCAGAAGATCAGCCGCTACCGCGCCCTGAACAAGCAGATCGAAGCCGAAGAATACCGCACCTACGCGCAGGCCATCGCCATCATGGCGCAGGTCCGCATAGCCCACGCCAACCTCCTCGCCACCAAGGAACGCTATGACATCAACAGCCGCGTCAACAGCGCCTACTCGAAGAACCTCCAGAAGGTCGAAGGCGGCAACGACGTCGCCGGCGAAGTCTCCCAGATCAACGTCTCCCACATGAAGCTCTCCACCGCTGAAACGGAAATCGAAAAGCTCCTCGCCCTCGGCAACTACTACGTCGCCTACTTCCGCATCCTCAACACGCTGGGCATGGAAAACCTTGACACCGCGACCGTCGATGAAATCAAGGCCCAACTCGCCGAAGCCCGCATCAACGCGGACGCCGAACTCCAGAAGGCGCGTGAGGAATACGAAGAATCCAGAGCCAAGAAAGAGGAAGAAGACGCCAACAAGCCTGTCGGCGCGAAGTGGAGTGACGAAATGTTCAATTGATGAGCGACAGTCGTTTTCCCTTTACCATATTATATAATATATAAAGGGAAACCGGCGGACGCCGTCTGTCGTAGTCCACATTTCCAATTAACGAAGGCCTGTGATAAAACATCACGTTACAAGTCAGGGGGATAACTGACAATATGGATATTAAAGACAATGAATTTTTCCGTCTTGAAGAACGCATGCTCTTTGAGGCCGCTGCAGCCGCGAACATCGTAGCCGCCGCAGACGCCGCGCAGGATGCTGGCGATGACGGAAACAATGATGAGAATAAAAACAACAACGACTTGAATGTCGCGCTTTTCGTCGCTCCGGAAGCCCAGAACGACAATGACGCGGCAAACGCGAATGTCGCCAACGCGGCGGATATCGACGCCCAGGCAAAAGCGCTTGTCGAAGGCGCATTGCCCGCCATGGACGACGCCATCGCCGCCGTTCCGGCCGTGGACGCCGATGCCGATGCCGACGCAGACGCCGACGTTCATGCCGATGCGGACAATGGCTTCGTGGAAGGCACCCTCCATGTTGACAACGCCGACTCGTTCACCGTCGACGCCGACGCGGATGCCGACCATGACATTCTCGGCAACTGGCTGGCGAACGACGATATCGACGCCAATACCGATGCGGTCTCTGTCGACGGCGCTGTCGCCGCCATCGCGGCCGAGCATACGGTCATCGACATCGACGCGGATGCTGACGCGGACGCGGATTCAGACGATTTCAACGCAGACACCCGCGCTGGCGACCATGATTTGAGCATCGATTTCACCGCCCACAAGGTCTATGACGGGACGAATGATGTCGAGAACGACGAACTCCAGATGGACGTCTCGCTGGACGGCGTGGATCTCTCCGTCTCCGGAATCTACCATAACGACACATGGACTTTCAGCTTCAGCGACGACGCCCATAACAACTATCTGGTCATGGTGCAGGATGTCACATTCAACGGCAACGATGTCACGACAAACTCCATCACCATCGGTTCCTTCACCATCGACGGCGGCTCCCTTAGTGACGTCGACATCTTCGTCAACGGAGAGGAACTCGTCCAGACGCGCGCCGCGGAAAACCTCCGCGCAGACGGTATCATCGACCAGCGTGATATCACACTCAAAGTTCGCGATGCCCGCATGACGTATGGCGATAATGAAAGCAGTCTGAAATTCCAATATGGTGTGGAAGGTTCACTCATTGAAGGGGACTACGTTTATGCCAAATACGCTTTGTCGTCAGATCTGGATGCCTATAGAACGGACTCCGGCCATATCCAGTACAGTCCAAATCCATACGCAGACGCCATAAAATTCGATGAAACGAGAACACAAATCTATGATCCAACTGGAGAGAAAGTCACACAAAACTATAACATCACGTTTGACAACGGTGCTCTCATCGTCGCGCAGCGTGTTCTCTCTGTAACGATCAAACCCTATGAAGTAAATTACGGTGCTGATCTCGGTACAACTCCCGCATATGAAGGTGAAGGCTATACCTTTGACGGCAACGCTCTCGCCAGCGGCGATTCGCTTGTAGTCAATGTTGGCTACAAGATCGAGTCACAAGATATCTCAAACGCCGGTTTTGTCAAAGCCGGCCTCCATCCTGGTATGCTTGTCGAAGCATCCCATGAACTCACAAACGCTGCAAACTACATCTACGGAGTCAACCCTGGCAATCTCACCGTCAATGCCAAGGGGATCACAGTTGACTACGTTGCAGCCGATAAAGTCTATGATGGCAACACAAATGGATTGCGTGACACGGCTACGGACTTCATTTTCAGTGAAGCATTATTCGAAGGCGATATCGTAAAAATATTTGACAATGCTGTCAATTATACATTCGGACAGTCAGATGTCGGAACGGACATCGAAGTCACTGCCACGGATGATTTCGTCATCGTCGGCGCGGATGCAGAAAGCTATGACATCCACATCAATCTTATTTCGCATGCCGATATCACTCCCAAGGACGTTACTATCACTTTCACCGCCGACAACAAGGTCTATGACGGCAATACCGACGCTGCACTTACAGGTGTCGCCATCGACGGTGTCATCGCGGACGGCGATGTCACGATTGACGCGGCCCAGATGGACTACGCATTCTCGGACAAGAACGTCGGCAACGGCAAGACCGTCACTGCGGAAGGCTATTCGGATGCTCTCCTGGGCGGTGCCAAGCTCCAGAACTACAACGTCACGTTCGACAATACGGCCGAGGCGAACATCACGCCGCTCGAAATCAGCATCGGTTTCACCGCCGACAACAAAGTCTACGATGGCAACACCACCGCCGAACGCGTCGACCTTCTCATGGACGACGTCCTCGAAGGCGACGACGTCCAGTTCGATGATTCCGCTCTCGAATACAACTTCGACACCAAGAACGTCGGCAATGGCAAGACCGTCACCGCCACGGGCTTCGAAGATTCCCTGCTCTCCGGCCAAGATCTCGCCAACTATGACATCTCGTTCGTCGACACGGCCTTGGCCAACATCACGCCGCTCGAAATCAGCATCGGTTTCACCGCCGACAACAAAGTCTACGATGGCAACACCACCGCCGAACGCGTCGACCTCATCATGGACGCCGTCCTCGAAGGTGACGATGTCCAGTTCGATGATTCCGCTCTCGAATACAACTTCGACAACAAGAACGTCGGCGACGGCAAGACCGTCACCGCCACGGGCTTCGACGCCGAAGCCATGCTCTCCGGTGCGGATCTCGCCAACTATGACATCACATTCGTCGACACGGCCTTGGCCAACATCACGCCGCTCGAAATCAGCATCGGTTTCACCGCCGACAACAAAGTCTACGATGCGCCAACGACAAGGCCTATGACGGCAACACCATCGCCACGCGCGACCAGCTCGTCATGGACGAAGTCCTCGAAGGCGACGATGTCCAGTTCGACGATTCCTCCCTTGAATACAACTTCGACAACAAGAACGTCGGCGAAGAAAAGACCGTCACCGCCACGGGCTATAACGAATCACTTCTCTCCGGCGCCGATCTCGCCAACTACGACATCACGTTCGTCGATACGACGACCGCGGCCATCACGCCGCTGGCCATCAACATCGGTTTCACCGCCGACAACAAAGTCTACGATGGCAACACTACCGCCGAACGCGTCGATCTCGTCATGGACGAAGTCCTCGAAGGCGACGACGTCTCCTTCAACGACACTGGCATCGAGTACAACTTCGACAACAAGAACGTCGGCACGGACAAGACCGTCACCGCCACGGGCTTCGAAGATTCCATGCTCTCCGGTGCGGATCTCGCCAACTACGACGTCACGTTCGTCGACACGGCCCTGGCGGACATCACGCCGCTGGCCATCAGCATCGGATTCACCGCCAACGACAAGGCCTATGACGGCAACACCATCGCCACGCGCGACCAGCTCGTCATGGACGAAGTCCTCGAAGGCGACGATGTCCAGTTCGACGAGGAACCCGGCGAAGACAAGACCGTCACGGCCACCGGCTTCGACGCCGACACCATGCTCTCCGGCCAAGATCTCGCCAACTACGACATCACGTTCGTCGATACAGCGACAGCCGACATCACGTTCCTCACCATCACGGTCATCGCCGATAACAAATCCATGACCTATGGTGACGCGGAACCGGCCCTTACCTATAATTATGAAGGCAATCTTGCCGAAGGTCATACGATCTCTGTTGAGCTGAGCCTCAACATCGACGACGCGGACATCACCGATACCGCCCATATCAAGGCCGGTTCATATGCAGATTCCATCACCGCCGTCGCGACCATCTATGACGCGGATGGCAAAGTCATCACGAGCGACTATACCATCACCTACGACTTCGGCGACCTGACCGTTGATTTGCGCAACATCACCGTCACGGCGAAGGGGCAGGAAATGATCTACGGCGACGAGAAGCCTGATCTCGCCGGACAGTACACATTCGACGCAAACGCTCTTGCAAGCGGCGACACGCTCGACGTCACGCTGGAGTACAATATCACCGACAGCGACCTATCCACCAGCGGCAACGTGACCGCCGGCCTCCACTCCGGCATGATCGTCGAAGACTCCCACGTTCTCTCCAACGCAGAGAACTACAACTACACCTTCAACGCCGCCTCCCTGACCGTCACCCCCAAGGACGTCACCATCATCTTCGACGCGAAGGACAAAGTCTATGACGGCAATACCGCCGCCGAGCGCGACGGCGACTTCACCATCGACGGCTTCGTGGACGGCGACAAAGTCAGCGTCTTCGACAACGATGTGACCTATTCCTTCTCCGACAAGAACGTCGGCACGGACAAGACCGTCACGGCTGACGGCGAACTCGTCACCGTCGGCGACGACGTGGACAACTACAACTTCACGTTCGACAACACGGCGGAAGCGGACATCACACCGCTGGCCATCGAGATCGGCTTCACCGCCAACGACAAAGTCTATGACGGCAACACCGTCGCCGAACGCGACGCGCTCATCATGGATGCAGTGCTCGAAGGCGACGACGTCTCCTTCGACGACTCCGGCCTCGAATACAACTTCGACACCAAGAACGTCGGCGAAGACAAGACCGTCACGGCCACTGGCTTCGACGCCGACACCATGCTCTCCGGTGATGACCTCCAGAACTATGATATCACGTTCGTCGATACGACGACCGCCGATATCACGAAGCTCGCCATTGAAATCAGCTTCACCGCCAACGACAAAGTCTATGACGGCAACACCGTCGCCGAACGCGACGCGCTCGTCATGGATGCAGTGCTCGAAGGCGACGACGTACAGTTCGATGATTCCGCTCTCGAATACAACTTCGACACCAAGAATGTCGGCGAAGACAAGACCGTCACGGCTACCGGCTTCGAAGATTCCATGCTCTCCGGTGAAGACCTCCAGAACTATGATATCACGTTCGTCGACACGACGACCGCCGATATCATGAAGCTCGCCATCGAAATCGGATTCACGGCCAAAGACAAAGTCTATGACGGCAACACCGTCGCCGAACGCGATGAGCTCGACATGAGCGCCGTGCTCGAAGGCGACGACGTCTCCTTCGACGACTCCACGCTTGTCTACAACTTCGACAACAAGAACGTCGGCACGGACAAGACCGTCACCGCGGAAGGCTACTCCGAAAAACTCCTCACCGGCGACGACCTCCAGAATTACGATGTCACATTCGTCGATACGGCTCTGGCGGACATCACGCCTCTGTCCATCGAAATCGGATTCACCGCCGCGGACAAGAAATATGACGGCAACACCATCGCCGAACGCGTCGATCTCATCATGGACGAAGTGCTCGAAGGCGACGATGTCCAGTTCGACGACTCCGGCATCGAATACAACTTCGACACGAAGGAGCCCGGCGAAGACAAGACCGTCACGGCCACCGGCTTCGACGCAGCCACCATGCTCTCCGGCGCGGATCTTGACAACTACGATATCACGTTCGTCGACACGACGACCGCGGACATCACCTATCTCACCATCACGATCATCGCAGACGACAAGACCATGACCTACGGCGACGCGGCACCGGCCCTCACCTACGCCTATGAAGGCGACCTCGCGGAAGGCCACATGATCTCCGTTTCACTGGATCTCGACATCGATGACGCGGCCTTCACCGATTCCGGCCACATCAAGGCCGGCGAATACGCGGATTCCATCACCGCCGTCGCCACCGTCTACGACGCGGACGGCAACGTCGTCACGAGCGACTACACCATCAACTACGACTTCGGCAACCTGACCGTCGACCTGCGCAACATCACCGTCACGGCGAAGCCGCAGGAAATGACCTACGGCGACGAGATGCCTGATCTCGCCAGACAGTACACCTTCGACGAAAACGCCCTCGCCACCGGCGACTCGCTTGAAGTCACGTTGACTTATGACATCAAAGACAATGATGTCTCCACCAGCGGCAACGTCACCGCCGGCCTCCACTCCGGCATGATCGTCGAGGACAGCCATGTCCTCTCCAACGCCGAGAACTACAACTACACCTTCAACAACGCCTCCCTGAATGTCAAGCCCAGAGACGTCACCGTCGTCTTCGACGCGAAGGACAAGGTCTATGACGGCAACACCGACGCCGAGCGCGACGGCGACTTCACACTCGACGGCTTCGTGAACGGCGACAAAGTCAGCGTCTTCGACAACGATGTGACCTACGCCTTCTCCGACAAGAACGTCGGCACGGACAAGACCGTCACGGCGGACGGCGAGCTCGTCATCGTCGGCGACGACATGGACAACTACAACTTCACGTTCGACAACACGGCGGAAGCGGACATCACGCCGCTGCCCATCGAAATCGGATTCACCGCCGCGGACAAGAAGTACGACGGCAACACGACCGCCGAACGCGTCGACCTCATCATGGATGACGTCCTCGAAGGCGACGACGTCCAGTTCGACGACTCCGGCATTGAATACAACTTCGACACGAAGGAGCCCGGCGAAGGCAAGACCGTCACGGCCACCGGCTTCGACGCCGACACCATGCTCTCCGGCGCGGATGTCCAGAACTACGACATCACGTTCGTCGACACGACGACCGCCAACATCACCTACCTCACCATTACGGTCATCGCCGATAACAAGACCATGACCTACGGTGACGCGGAACCGGCCCTCACCTACACCTATGAAGGCGACCTTGCGGAAGGCCACATAATCGCTGTCAATCTAAGTCTCGACATCGATGACGCGGACATCACCGATTCCAGCCACATCAAGGCCGGCGAATACGCGGATTCCATCACCGCCGTCGCCACCGTCTACGACGCGGACGGCAACGTCGTCACGGGCGATTACGACATCGTCTATGACTTCGGCAACCTGACGGTCGACCTGCGCAACATCACCGTTACGGCGATGGGACAGGAAATGGTCTACGGCGACGACATGCCCGCCCTCGACGGACAGTACACCTTCGACGAAAACGCCCTCGCCTCCGGCGACACGCTCACCGTCACGCTGGACTACAAGATCGAGGACAGCGATCTTTCCACCAGCGGCAATGTGACCGCCG
>CACYQT010000038.1 GCA_902776645.1 uncultured bacterium
AAGCCCTTCCAGTGCCCCGGCAACCAGAAGAAGACCGGCGCCGTCTATGGCTACTACATCGACAACTGGAACGCCAACAAAGGTTCCGGCAGCAACGTCTACCCGAACTACGGCTACAGTGAACATGGCATGTACAACAGCTGGGTCATGACCCAGTTGAAGTACCCGAGCGAGAGCCTTGAACTGGCGGACTGCTCCAATGGCCTCATCGGCAACTGCAACACGAACTGGCAGGACGGCGCCGGCCTGACGCCGCAGGGTTATTTCTACCGCATCTGCACCAGCCTGTCCGGCGGCAGCTCCTCCGAAGGCGCGTATGAGAACTCCGTCCCGCACAACGGCGGCGTCAACCTCGAGTTCTATGACGGCCACGTCGAATTCCGCAACTGGAAGTCCGTTCGCCGCTACGGCATGGGCGGCAACCTCCGCTACCATGACAACGATGTCAAGTAATTGCTAAGTGTTATAGAATCAATTATTTGAAGGGCGCCCTGATGCTTTGCCATCGGGGCGCTTTTTTTGTGTATCGGGGGAACGCAAGATTAGCAAAAAAATTAAAAAATCTTTAATTTCTTAGTTGACAAAAGAAATTACGGGTATATTTTTACAGATTGAAAACATTGTTTTTTTTTAACGGTCCGTCATTTTTTCAACAAACGATTAAAAGGAGTTCAGACATGAAGAAAGTATTGCAATTCACGCTGATTGAACTGCTGGTCGTGATCGCGATCATCGCGATTCTGGCCGCCATGCTGCTACCCGCGTTGGCGAAAGCCCGTGCGAAGGCCCGCGCCATCTCCTGCACGTCCAACTGCAAACAGATCGCCACCGCCCTGTTGATGTACAAGGGCGACAATGACGACCACATCCCGTACTTCCACTGGGGCCTCCATCGCATTACTGGCGGCACCAACGAAGCCAAGAACGAGGCGAAGCCGTGGCATCAGGCCGCCTACGACTACATTGGCGACATCAAGCCCTTCCAGTGCCCCGGCAACCAGAAAAAGACGGGTTCCGTCTATGGCTGGTACATCGACAACTGGAACGCCAACCAGGGTTCCGGCAGCAACGTCTATCCGAACTACGGCTACAGCGAATCCGGCCAGAACGAGAGCTGGGTGCTGAGCATCATCAAGCGCCCGAGCGAAAGCCTTGAATTCGCCGACTGCCGCTATGGCCTGATCGGCCATACGGGAACGGACTGGGCGGCCGGCGCGGGTCTTACGCCTCAGGGCTATTTCTACCGCATTCTCGCCTCCATGGAAGGTTCCTCCCCCGCGGAAGCTGCTTATGAAGGCTCTTGCGCACACGGTGGTTCAGTTAACCTCGGCTTCTATGACGGCCATGTCGAATTCCGCAACTGGCGTTCCGTCCGCAAGGTCGGCTACGGCGGCAACCTCCGCTACAACAAGGACGAAGTCAGCGCCAACTAACTTAATCTGAAATAGATACATTCATTGAAGCGCCGCAGGGCATTGCCCTGCGGCGCTTTTTTGTCGCATTAAAGAAAAAAGTATCGATGTGAATTGAAATTTATCAATATTAAGATTATATTGATTACAGGGCATACATCAAAATGCCAGTGGTCAAAAACAATTAAACAAAAGGAAAAAAGAAAGGAAACCAAGATGAAACGCGTATTGAGTTTTACGTTGATTGAGCTGTTGGTGGTCATCGCGATCATCGCGATTCTGGCGGCCATGCTGCTGCCCGCGCTGTCTAAGGCCCGCGCGAAGGCCCGCACCATCGCCTGCACGTCCAACTGCAAGCAGATCGCCACAGGTCTGATGATGTACAAGACGGACAACGAAGACCATATTCCGTACTGGAACTGGGGCCTCCACCGCATCAGCGGCGGCACCTCCTCCAACGTCCATGAGGCCACGCCGTGGCATCAGGCCTCCTACAACTACGTCGGCGATGTGAAGCCCTACCAGTGCCCCGGCAACCAGAAGAAGACCGGTGACTGCTATGGCTGGTACATCGACAACTGGACAGTTGACAGCGGTAGCGGCAGCAACCTCAAGCCAAACTACGGCTACAGCGAATTGGGCCAGAACGAGAGCTGGGTCCTGAGCATCATCAAATACCCGAGCGAAAGCCTTGAAATGGCCGACTGCCGCGAACCTTTGATCGGCCATACCGGCACGAGCTGGCAGACTGGCGGCGGCCTGACCCCGCAGGGCTATTTCTACCGCGTGTTGGCTTGCGCCGTCGGTTCCAATCCGGCTGAAGGGCAGTACGAAGACTCCGCCGTCCACAATGGTAGCGTCAATCTTGAGTTCTACGACGGCCACGTCGAACTTCGCAACTGGCGTTCCGTCCGCAAGGTCGGTTACGGCGGCAATCTCCGCTACCAGAAGAACGAAGTCAGCGGCAACTAACAGCCTTCGGCTGAGCTAAAAGCTTAAAGCTGAAAGCTTAAAGCGAATGCAAACCCCTCCGCCCCGCGATAAGTGGTGCGGAGGGGTTTTATTGTTTCTAGTATTCTAGAGCTTCTAAAGCTTCTAGAGCTTCTAGAGCTTCTAGAGCTTCTAGGCGTAGCGTTGGTGTCTGTTCACGAATATGTCTATCTTGGATCAATTATCGCTTGCTTCTTCTCTTCCTTTTTCTTTAATATCGTCCAAGGCCTTGCACATATTGTTATGCTATTCTTTCTTGGTATCGTTAATTTTATGTTTTTAATTTATGGGATCTGGTAGATAAGTCATAGCTGTTTCCAGCGACAAGCCGAAGGTATCCATGAGGACTTTGAGGATTTGCTTCATGGAAAATCCTTGTTGTTCACATGAATTGACTAGATTGTGGATATTATTTTCCCGTTCTTCCGCTCTTCCTTCCGCTCTTCCTTCTTCTCTTCCTTCCGCTCTTCCTTCTTCTTTAATATCGTCCAAAGCCTTGCACATGTCGTTATGCTCCTTTTTTCTTGGTATGGTTAGTTTTGAATTGGTCAAGTCATTGAAAACACGGAAAATGATGGCTGGTATGTCATGGGACATCGGGTCCTCATGCAATACACGCCGCATCGCCTTCTTGTCGCCGTGTGTCTGAAGCAACTTCGACAGAATGCGGAGAGGGGATTTCAAATAGGTCTGTTCTTTCGCCGTCAAATCGACAAGCGACACGACATTGGTCGGACTGTCCGACATGAACTGCCGTAGTCCGGGTATGGTCGGACTGACCATGTCCTGGAAACGTTCCGGTCCCGTCCAGGGCTTCAACCCCAGATACAGCACCATGATGACGACTGGCGGAAGCCGATCGTCTTTCCGTATTTTGGAAAGGAATTCTCCTCCTTTGGCCAGATTCTTTGTTTCTTGGTTTTTCTTTGCAAGTTGTGTCCTGTACTTCCACCATTGAAGCCCTGATGTGATCAGATTCCTCAACGGCATGTCATATGCCACTTCCGACTGGTTTTCAACGCACAGCAGCACGAAGTCCGTATCTCCGACATGCCGCACGTATGCTTCGAACGCCACATCGTTGGCCCGGTCAACCCATTCCGCCGCATCTCCTATATTGACTGGCAATGTCACCACCGTGTCCCGTTCTTCCAGGCTGTCCATGTCAACCGTGATGCCCGCGCGCTGGAACAGCAGGCCGAACGCATCCGCGAAAATCTCTCGCCGCTTCATCAGCACTTTTGTCGAACTATCCTTTTTGCCCATATTCCCAGTAAGTGTTTATAGTATAGAATAAATTTTCAAAATAACAAATCATTCAGACAATAAAAATACTATAGCTGATGAAAAGGAATATTCAAGCTATTCAAATAGCTAGCATATCATAATCATAAAAAGTCATAACAAGTCATAAAGAATCATTGAAATTCTTATGACTTCTACGAGAAAAAACAGCCCGTCGATGAAAATCGTCATCAGCGGGCCTGTTGCGACAGCGTGGGCGGACGTGTTCAGAATAGATGTTTCACGGCGGGATAGAGCTGGTTGTAGCGGTCGAATGCGGAATCCAGTGCGTCCTTCCATTCCGGAACTGGTTCGACGATGTGCGAATTCCGCAATGGCGCCGTCAGTTCGAAAGCCTGTTGCGGCGTCTTGAGGACGCCTGAGCCGAGGCCTGCCGTCAGGCAGGCGCCAAGGCTGCCGACATCGTTGAAATCCAAAACAACCAGCGGACGGTCCAGCATGGTCGCCTTGATCTGGTTCCATAGATGGTTCGTGCTGCCGCCGCCCGCCGTGACGATTTCGGCGGGGCGGAAGCTGAACTCCTTTTCGAGCAGTTCGAGCATCTGCCGCCATGCGCAGGCGACGCCTTCGAGAACGGCGCGGGCCGCTTCCGCACGGCCTGTCGTGAGCGACAGGCCGAGAAAGACGCCGCGGGCGTTAGCGTCCCATACGGGCGTCCGCTCGCCGAGCAGATAGGGGAGGAAGACGAGCCCGCCGCAGCCTGCGGCGGCGTTTTTCGCATCCGCCATGGCGGCGTCGACAGAACATTGCAACAGGCTCTCGCACAACCATTTGACGGATGCGCCGGCCGCGCTCATGGAGCCTGTGGCGGACCAGACATCCGGCAGGATGTGGCGGACGTTGCAGAAGATCGGATTGCCGGACGGGCGGTCCGCGCAGACGATGATGTTGTCCGTGCTGCCGCAGGCGGCGAAGACCTGCCCGGGGAAGGCGACGCCCGCTCCGAATGCGGACAACACGGAGTCGCCGTTTGTCCAGACGATGGGCAAGTCTGCCGGAAGTCCCGTCTCCTTCGCAACTTCCGCGCGAAGATGGCCCGCCGTCCCAAGGCCTTCCTGCACGACGGGAAGCTGTTCGGCCGTGATGCCGACGGCTTGCAGCAGTTCGGCCGACCATTCATGTTCGCGGCCCATGGGGCACATGGCGGACAGCGAGGCGTGGGCCGGATCCATGCCGATGACGCCTGTCAGGCGGTGGATGATGAACGTCCCCAGCGTGGCGTAGGTTTTGGTCTTCGCCGTGATTTCAGGCATGTTCTGCTTCAGCCAGAGGATGCCCGGCAGAATGCTTGTGCCAGGCGTAAGTGTATTGCCGGTAATGCGTTCCACGGCATGAAGGCCGAGACGGCGGTTGAGTTCATCGACTTGCGGCTGCGACCGTCTGTCGTTGTAGAGGATCGCGTTGCAAAGCGGCGTGTTGTCAGCCGACAACGGCAGAAGCGTCGGAAAGACGATGCTGACGGCGGCGGCTTTCAATGCTGCGACCTCCTTCGGATATTGGGCGGACATTTGCCGCAGGACGGACGTCACGGAATGCCAGAGGTCTTCTGCGTCGATTTCCGCGCGGACGGAATCCGGATAGAGATAGTTGAGCGGATGGCGCGCCGTGGCGACGATGCGTCCCGTTGCGGAATCCAGAATGGTGGTTTTGCAGGCGGATGTGCCGATATCGATTCCAAGAAGCATGGTGGTCTCTTTATTGTTTGGCTTTTTCTAGAATACTCGTTTTTGTTTTCTCTGGCAAGGTGATTGTCATGCCGTCATAGGCGGCGACGGTGTTCGGGAAGACGGCCGCCGCTTCGGCGAGAAGGGCGGCTTCGTCGTAGCGGGTGGAATAATGGCCGATGACGAGCTGTTTGGCGTTGACGGCGCGGGCCGTTTCGGCGGCCTGCTTCGCGGTGGAATGCTTCCATTCAATCGCGCGATCCTTGTCGGCATCGCTGAATGTCGTCTCATGGTAGAGGACATCGACGTCGCGCAACTGTTCGAACATGTTGGGGTTGAACAGCGTATCGGAGCAGAAGGCGTAGGATTTCGGCAGCTCGTCAATGGGTTCCGTCAGTTCGTTGTTCGGAATGACGGTGCCGTCTGGAAGAACATAGTCCGCACCGTCTTTGATTTTCGCAAGTTGCGTGACGGGAATGCCGTAGGCGTCCGTCTTCTCGCGCAGGAGGCGGTTTGGCTTCTGTTTTTCTTTGAACAGAAATCCGCAGCAGGGCACGCCGTGGTTCATGGGAATGGATTCGATGACCAGCTCCTTGTCTTCGTAGATGCGTTCTGGCTGGTCCGGATCCAACGTGTGGAAGACGATTTCGAACGGAATATGGCAGAAGAAATCAATGACTTGCCGCATGTTTGGAAGCAAATCAGGCGTCATGTAGAGATGCAATGGAGCGATACGTCCCATGAGGCTCATGGAGGAGAGGAGGCAGGGCAGGCCGAAGCAGTGGTCGCCGTGGCGATGGGAGATGAAGATATGGTCGAGCTTGCCGAATTTCAGCTGATCTGCTTTGAGGAAAAGGATTTGCGCGGCCTCGCAGCAGTCCAGCATGAAGAACTTTTCATGGATGTTCAGGACTTGCGTGGTCGTGAAATGGCGCAATGTGGGGAGGGCGGCGCCGCAGCCTAGAATGGTGATGTCGAATTTTGTCATGGTTCTATTATAATATATGGTATGCTATAGAGAAGAATAGATGAAAAAACACGATTGTCAAATACGTCGCTTGTTTAAACTTGCAAGATTTCCGCGCAGGTGGTACGTTAATTGATGCAAATTGCAAAATGAGCATGTAAATACAGGAGCTTTCAGATGGATAAAATGAACAGACGTGATTTTCTGGGCCTGGGCGCGGCCGGTGCGGGATTTCTCGCGACGACGGCGTTGGGCATGACGCCCGCGACGGCTTCCGCCAAACCCATCGAATACGGTCCTGCTGTCACGCTACCGGATGCGCAAGTCCCTGCTTTGACGGGGGATGTGCTGCAGCATGTCGAAAAATTGCCGATTCGCAAAGACGTCGATGTCTTGGTGGCGGGCGGCGGCGTGGCCGGCGTGGCGGCCGCGTTGGCGGCGAAACGCGCGGGAAAGGACGTCCTGCTGCTGGAGAAGACGACGCTGCTCGGCGGTTTGGCGACCATCGGCCTCATCAACTATTTCGAACCGCTTTGCAATGGCCGCGGCAAGCAGGTCATCTTCGGCATGTGCGAGGAGTTCCTCCGCCTGTCTATGAAGGTCGGTTTCAACACGTTGCCGAAGGAATGGGAGAACGGAGAGCCGAAGGAGCCGACGAACAAGCGCTATACGAACCGCTATTCGCCGCAGATTTTCGCGTTGCAGCTGACGGATCTGCTGCACCGTGAAGGCGTCCAGCTGCTGTTCGACTGCATCGCGTCAACTCCCGTGATGGAAGGCGGCCACTGCAAAGGCGTCATCGTCGATTCGAAATCCGGCCGCGAATTCATCCCCGCGAAAATCGTCATCGACACGACGGGCGACTGCGACATCCTCTACCGCGCGGGCGTGCCGACGCGGCAGGGCGGCAATTTCTTCACCTACTGGGCGAAGGCGATCACGCTGGAAAGCTGCCGCAAGGCCGCTGAGGCGGGCAACATCCGCTATGCTTTCGGGGGGCGCAACGGCGGTACGGCGGCGCTGTCCGGAAAAGGCCATCCGGAAGGCATGCCGCTGTTCACGGGCACGACCGTCGACAATGTGACGGACTATCTGCTGAAGAACCAGCTGCTCATGCTGCAGAAACTGTCGAAGGAAGATCCTAAGTCGCGTGAAGTCATTACGTTGCCGACGATGTGCCAGTTCCGCGAGACACGCTGCATCATCGGCGACCACGTCTTCGTCGATACGGATTGCTACAAGCATTACGACACGTCCATCGCCGCCATCTGCGATTTCACGCGGCGCGACCGCGTCTATGAAGTGCCTTACGGTGCGTTGTGCAAGGCGGGCTACGACAATCTCTTGACAGGCGGCCGTTCCGCCAGCGCCGAAGGCTTCGGATGGGACGTGCTGCGCGTCATTCCGCCTGCGATCGTCACAGGCGAAGCGGCCGGTTACGCGGCGTCCGTCGCCATCGACCGCAAGAAGCCTGTTGCGGAGATTCCCGTCGGCGAACTGCAGAAGATTCTCGTGGGGGCCAACGCGCCAGTCCATTTCGATGATTCGTTGATTCCCTCAAAGAAAGAAGAAAATAAGTAACGATGGCGTCCCGCCGTTGCCAAGGCTGAAACGGCCTTGCTGTTTAGATTTTTATATTTGGTTTATTTCTATGTTTTTAGGAGGCTCTCATGGGTAATTTTACAGTCGGTACTGCGAAGTTGGACATCACGCCCGGACTGGGCTGCCACATGTGCGGCTATTTTGAAGACCGCATCGCGACGGGCATCAACGATCCGCTGTATGTGAAGGCGTTGGCGATTTCAGACGGCGAACGCGAGATCGGCCTGATTACGTTGGACATCATCGACATTTCACGTTCGGTCGTGGAAAAGGCGAAGGAACTCATCACGGCGAAAACAGGCGTCGACGCGGAGCACATTCTGATTTCAACGACGCATACGCACACGGGCCCCGCCGTGATGTCCGCTCTCGGCACGCCCGCCGAGCCTGGCTATGCGGACAGCCTCATCCCGCGTATTGCCGACGCGTTTATCATGGCGCACAACGCGCAGGTTCCTGCGGAAATCGCCCATGCTTCGGGCGACGTTCATGAAGAGGTTCACAACCGCCGCTGGTACATGAAGGACGGTTCGACGCGCATGAATCCAGGCTATATGAATCCGAACGCCATCCGACCCGCCGGCCCGACGGATCCGCAGCTCGGCCTGCTGATCGCGCGTGATCCCGTCACGAAGAAACCGCTTGCATTGTACGCGAATTTGGCGTTGCACTATGTCGGCCCGTCGAAAATCCATACGATCATCTCCGCGGACTACTTCGGCTGCTTCGCCGCCGCCATGCAGCGCATCGCGGGCGCGGACTATCTGGTCATGCTCGCCAACGGCACGCAGGGCAATATCAACAATTGTGATTTCACGAAGCCAGCCCGCACGTCCCGCACCGTCTGGCAGCAGTGCGAACGCGTCGCAAACGTCTGCGCGGGAGAAGCTTGGAAGGCGTGGAACCTCCTGCGGGACGAAGACTTCAAGACGGAAGGCTTCGTCGATGCGAAGATTTCCATGATTCCGTTTGACGCGCGCACGCCGTCGGCGGAACTGCTGGAAGAATCGAAGAAGGTTCTGGCGAATCCGAACGGCTACAAGCCTGACGAAGTCGTCTATGCCAACGAAATCGTGCAGTTGAACGACATGCCGTCGCATCTTGTCATTCCTCTTCATACGTTGTGCGTCAACGACTTGGGCATTGTCGGCCTCCACGGCGAAGTGTTCGTGGAAATCGGTCTGGACACGAAGGAACGGTCGCCGTTCCCGCAGACGATGGTCGTCGGTCTCGCCAACGGGACGGTCGGCTATATTGCGACGGACAAGGCGTTGGACGAAGGCAGCTACGAGACTCGTCTCTGCCGCCACGTCCGTTCGCCGAAGGGAACGGGCAAGCTGTGGGCGGACACGGCTGTCGCAGGCCTCGCCGAACTGCTGAAGAAACAGCAGTAAATTAGTGATAATCAACCACGAAAGGCACGAAAATTCAGTCCACAGAATACACTGAATACACCAAAAAGCCTCGCAGACGTCGGCCGTGATGCTGATAAGTTTGTCCTCCAAAGAGCATGCAAAATGCAAAACATCAAGGTGGCCTTCGTCTGCTCGGCGGTTGTGAAGGCGCTTCGCGCAACGAAAAAGAAAATAGTTTTTAGGAGATTTTTCATGGGCAAGTTTACGGTTGGAACGGCGAAACTGGACATCACGCCTGGTCTGGGCTGCCATATGTGCGGCTATTTTAATGACCGCCTCTCAACAGATATACACGATCCGTTGTATGTGAAGGCGCTGTCGATTTCTGACGGCGAACGCGAAATCGGCCTGATTCTCGTGGACACCATCTATCTGCCGCAGTTCGTCGTCGAGAAGTCCAAAGAACTGATTGCGGCGAAGACAGGCGTCGATGCGGAGCATGTTCTGATATCGGCGACGCATACGCATACAGGGCCCGCCATCGTCGCGCTGCTCGGCGCTCCGGAGGAGCCTGGTTACGCGGAAAGCGTGATCCCGAAGATCGTCGACGCCTTCACGTTGGCGCATAACTCACGTGTTCCCGCGGAGATAGCGCATGCTTCAGGCGATGTCCACGAAGAGGTCCATAACCGCCGTTGGCACATGAAGGATGGCACGACGGTCATGAATCCGGGCTACAAGAATCCGAACGCCGTCTGCCCTGCCGGCCCGACGGATCCGCAGCTCGGCCTGCTGATCGCCCGCGATCCGGAAACGAAAAAGCCGTTGGCGTTGTACGCGAATCTCGCGTTGCACTACGTAGGCCCCATGAAAGTCCATACGATCATCTCCGCCGACTATTTCGAATTCTTCGCCTACGCAATGCAACGTATTGCGGGTGAGGATTTTCTGGTCATGATGGCGAACGGTACGCAGGGCAACATCAACAACTGCGACTTCACGCAGCCGCCCCGCACGTCACGTACGAATTTCCAGCAGGCTGAACGCGTCGCAAACGTCTGCGCGGGCGAGGCTTGGAAGGTGTGGAATTTGTTGCGGGACGAAGACTTCAAGACGGAAGGCTTCGTCGATGGAAAGCTGACGATGGTTCCGTTCAAGGCGCGCACGCCGACGGCGGAGCAGTTGGAGGAGTCGAAGAGGATGCTGGCGAATCCGGCTGGCATCCATCCGCATAAGCTCCTCTACGCGAATGAGATCGTGGAAGTCGCGAAGATGCCGGTGGATTTGGAGGTTCCCGTCCAGAGCCTGTGCGTCAACGATTTGGGCATCGTCGGATTGCACGGCGAAGTGTTCGTGGAAATCGGTCTGGACACGAAGGAGCGGTCGCCGTTCCCGCAGACGATGGTCGTCGGTCTCGCAAACGGAACGGTCGGCTACATCGCGACGGACAAGGCGTTGGACGAAGGCAGCTACGAGACGCAGCTCTGCCGCCATGTCCGTTCGCCGAAAGGCACAGGCAAGCTGTGGGCGGACACGGCCGTCGCGGATCTTGCTGAACTGAAAAAACGTGAGAATCCATGATAAGAAAACTTTTTGGCCTTGTTTGTTTTCTTGCAATCGCCCAATGCTGCACAGGCATGCCTATCATCTTGGTAAAAAATTGGTTAGCCTGTGCGGAAATCGTCATTGGCGACAATCCGGACGTGACAATCCGGCATGCCGCGGATGAACTGCGGCATTGGGTGAAGGAGATTTCCGACGCGGAGCTTCCCGTCGTCGCGAAGCCATCCGCGGCGGAATACAAAATCCGTCTGACGTCTGATCCGGAAATCCTTCAGCAACATCCACAAGAGGCTGAATTGCTGAAGGATATCGATGGATACGGCCTTCATGCCGATGGCAAGACGCTGACGATATACGGCACGATGTCCAAAGGGCCATTGAACGCCGTCTATCGGCTGCTGCGTAAGAATACGGATATTATCTGGGCGCGGCCGAATCCGGAATACGGGACGATTTTCACCAAGAAAAAAGATGTCGTTTTCAATGTTGACAACGGCGTTGACGTTCCGAAATTCCATGTTCGTGGTTGGCAGGTCTTCTTCCCATGTCCGCCGAATGAATTCATGTGGAACGTACGTAATTGTGCCACATGGACTTCCGGCATGGGAAACACCGCCGCCAACCGTGAACGGCCTGGTTGGGGCGTTTGGCAGGAGGCATGCTATGCGCACAACGTCTGCCGTCGGTATATCAATCGGAAAAACTATTGGGAGACGCATCCGGAATATTATTCAATGAAAAACGGAAAGCGCATCGATCCGTTCGTTCCAAAAGGCGAAAAGACGTGCCATGCACAGCTTTGCTTCACGAACGAAAACATGGTCGCCGATTTCATCAAAGAGCTTGAAAAGGCGTATGCAACCACTTCAAACGCAAAGAGCATCGCGGTCTGCTTGGAGGACAACCACAACGCTTGCGAATGCCCTGAATGCATGAAGGACATCGTGCTGCCGGATGGAAAAATTATAAACAATAAAGCGGACAATTTCCAATCGACGCGTTTCTACATGTTTCTCAATAGGCTTGCGAAATATATGCAGATCGCACATCCGGGCGTGCATATCTGCACATTCGCGTACCATTATGCGGAAATTCCTCCGGCCGTTCAGCTTGAGAAAAACATCGACATCATTTTATGTCCGATTTACAAGAATGTGAAGTATCCTGTCAATTCGCCAGAAAACGACTATTCGTGGTCGCGGCTTCGCGACTGGTTTCCGCAAGGTGTGCAGATTGTCGTCTATGACTATTATGGAATCCAGGGCTGTTTCCCGCGGGCCGTTGACAGGACGATGGCGGCGGATTTCCGCTACGAATATGAGAACAACGTCTATGGCGAACATGCCGAACTGATTCCGGACAACGACAAGCCGTCACGCTACACAAATGGCACGCAGGCGGATTTTTGGGACACCAACGCGATGTACATGTGGGTTGGTTCGCAGCTGTTGTGGGATCCGTATGAAGACGTGGATGCGTTGAGAAAGGAGTTTCTGACACGCGTCTATGGACCTGCCGCGCAGGATCTTGAAGAGTTTTTCGCAATTTGCGAACGCGTCTGGAAGGAGCATCCCGCCGCGTCAAAATACAATACAAGCCAGAAATACTACTGGACGGCTTTGGCCGAACGCGGCGAATGCGAAACCATACGGAAGATTCTTGAACGGGCCGCCGCGAAACCGTTGGCTCCGAAGGCGAAAATACTGCTGGAACGGTTGACCGCCGTTTTTGAAAAGAACAATCTCCAGCCTGTGCGGGACGCATGCAAGGCGTTTTCGCAGAAGCAGAAGGCGAATCCGGAAAACTATGCAAATCTGCTTCGGAATCCAAAATTTGAAGACCTCGGCAACGGTCCGAAAGATGAAACCGCGATGGCCGATTGGAAGAAGAGCAATTTCGCCTCATGGGTGTTCTGGTGCAGGAACTATGGCACATGCGGTGTCGTGAAGGAAGGTGGTTCCAACGTCGCGTTCATGGACACGACGGATAACGCCTGTTTTCTGCAACAAGTTGAAACGGAACCGCATGCGAAGTACATCGTGCGCTGCCGCGTGAAAATCGAAAATCCTTTGGAAAGCGATGCGACCATCAGTCTGCGGTGGCGTCGGCCGGACGGCAATTGGGCCAATTGCCATGATACGAAGTTCTACGCGCCGAAAGCCATGAAAGCAGGCGAATGGCATGTGATTGAAGGCTTTTTCACCGCTCCTGACAACGTGGGTAAAATGTCATTGCAATTAGGAACAACCGCCTGCAAGGGAAAGGTTTATTTCGATGATGCGGAGCTCTATAAGGTACAGTAAGAGGTTGGAAGGCTAGAAAAGGGGCTGTTGCAAAACCTCTTGACTTGTTTCCGCCTTAATGGAAAAACAAAATATCAACAAGCCTGAAAGGCGTCATCTGTGGTAACCCCGCTCTTCAGAGCGGGGGTGAAGCAATCATAATCAGAAATCCCTCTTTCAGACGCAGAATACAACACAAAAAAAAGGGCTGTTGCTTGCCTTTTGAGGTTTTGCAACAGCCCCTTTAAAAATCTAAAGTGGAATTTCGTGTAATTTCAGGTATAAAAACAGTGAATTGTCAAGAAAGGCAGTTTTGAGTGAATGCAATACAAAAAGGCGGCCGGAATTTGGGAATTCCGGCCGCCTGATTGCTTGCAATACCTATTCTACATCAATCCGCCTGCATGATGACGACTTCGTCGATATAGACGGCTTCGACTTCATCCAAAGGACGGTTGACGGGAGCAAACCAAATGTACGGCGATTTGCCGATCAATGGCTTAAGCGAGAAGGGCTTCGATTCGATGCGGACATACTTCTGGCCTTTGCATTTCGCGACAGAGATGTTCTCGTTGATGTAGAAAAGGCCTGTGCCGTAAATGCCGAAATGGAGGGCGTCACCAGAGTTGGCGGCGGCGTCGCAACGGACGGTGACGACGAGTTTCCATTGCTTTTCGGTATCGTAGTAGTTGATTGGGATGGCGTTCGTCTGGGCGGCCCATTCCTTATGGTTTCCGGGCATGCGGAGGACTTTGCCTTGCGCGGCGGCGGGATCATTGACCGCCTTCACCCAGCGGCCTTCGCCATGGAGATTGAAGCTGATGACGGGGAAGACATCCCACGCGTCCATTGCTTTGCCTTTGCAAATCTCTGGAACGTAGGTTGATGCACCGACAAGCGCGTGGACGCTCTTCTGGAGGTTGACGGCGTAGTCGCCGAACGGGCGGCCCTCACGCCACTGTCCCGCGTCTTTTGTCAGTTCCACGAATTCATCGGCCAATTTCACGATGTTGTTCAAATCAAGATCCGCGTCTTTACCAAGGAAGCGTTTCGTGCGGCTCATCTCCTGTGCGTACATGATCTGCACAAGATCGAGCGGGAGGCGTTCGCGGCGGACGCGTTTCGCGAGAATCGGATCGTCCTTTACCGCCTCTTCCGCAACGGCATAGAGCTTCACGGCATCCAAGACCTGCTTGGGCGTGAGCCAGCCATAGACGTTGGCGTTGTAGCAACGCAGGTTGTATTGGGCCTTCTCGACGGCGTTGCAGAGGAAGTTGATGTACTTCAGAAGCGGCTGACCGGCGGCGCCGTAGTAGCCGTCGAAGAACTTGTTGACAAGGGCCATTTCATCCTGGAAGGGATTCCACTGGAGGTGGGCGATGACCCATTGGCGCGGGCGGACGAAATCGCCAAGCCAGCAACCCGCGTCGCCCTGTTCGAACAGGCCGATGGCGTTGTGGTTCACGAAGAAGCGGATGTCGGGGGCGAGCCCGCGGTAGTTCGGCTGCGGCAGAAGATAGTTGGAGAAGTTGGTCACGTAGTTCCAAATGAAGAGGTTGGGGGCGATGGCGCTCCAGTCTTCAATGTCCTTCTTGAAGCTAACGTTGGCGGGGCCCGTCTCAAGCGGCTGCGCGAAATTCATCTCGATGCTGCACAGGCGGACGACGACGTTCTTGGCGGGCCTGGTGATTTTCGGCGCCTTTCTTGTGTATTGGTATGCAAGGGTTTCCATGAGGAAGTCCGGATACTCCTTCGCGATGTCCGCCGCGACGGCGTTGACGAAGCGGAGCAGCAGGCCGGAGGGGCTGCCTTCCTCCTCTTCGATCGCCTTGCATTTGGCGCACTGGCAGTTGCCGCGCCAGTCGTTCTGCGAAATGGAGATCATGCCTGCGGCGGGATTCTGGCGGATTTTCTCCAACGCGACTTTCACGAATTCTTTGCGCATCTCTTCGTTGGTGAGGCAGAGCTGGTAGCGGCCGTTCACGCGTTTGCCGTCGATTTCGCTATACCATTCCGGATGGGCGTCGAAGTACTTTTCCGGCGGGAGGAACTGGTAGAACGTATGGCACCAGCCGATGATGGAGCGATGGTCGCCATGGTCGGCGGGAATGCCGGAGAAATGGCCGTTGCATTTGATGTAGGGCGCGAAACTCGCCTGCAGGGCGCCTCTGTAGAACGTCTCGCGGCAGATGATTTTCGGCGCGTATTCATGGTTTTTCGCAGCGACGACCAGCGTCGGCTTGTGCGGAATCGTGCGCTCTTCAGGCGTCCACCAGCAGACGCCGACATAGTCTTCCAGGAAGGTGTAGACGGCGTAGAGCGGACCGCGCGGCATCTGCCCGTTGAGGTAGATGTCGTTGCCGTTGAAGATGATGGCGATTTCGTCCGGCTTCGCGTTGGTGAATGTCGGATCTTTGAAAACGGCGGCGGAAGCCTTCGCGGGGCCGACGACGAAGGCGGGCTTGCCGGCGGGGCGGGCGGCTTCCGCAACGACGGCGAAGGTGTTTCCCGTGACTTCCTTCAGATGGCTGGCGAGCTCCGCGGCGGCCGTCTTCACGACGGGCGCGGGATTGTCCGGCGTGACGATGACGTAGTCGCTTTTGCCTTGATTGGCGATTTGGACGGTTTGCGCGACGGCGGCGCCGCCCAGGCAGAGAAGACTGAGAATCCTTGTGATTTTCATGGGAAGATCCTTTTTTGTTTTTACTTATTTATAATCAATACCAAGACGTGTGAATTGGGCGGATGTGTTGAGGAAGGCGGCGGTCATCCAGAAGACCATCCAATTTTCCGCATAGCCGCCGCGAAGGGCCTCAATCGGTTCGAACGGAGGACGTTGCGCATAATTCGTGTGTTGGATCTGCTCGCCTTGGCTGCCGTAGGCGTCCATCATCTGGCCGCAGTTGACGAACATCGGCACGACGAGTTTCTGCCAGTCCGGGCGGTTGAGATCGCGACCGATCTTCCACAGATGCGGCAGGACGAAAATGCCGAAGACGTCCAGATGCATGTTTTGGACGGAGACGGCGGTCCATGCGCGGCTGATGAAATGGTTGTCGGCGAGACGGCTCGGCGGCATGGGGATGTCCCACAGCTGGACGTAGGTGAGGAAGACCTGCGTGGCGTGTTCCGTCGCTTCCAAATACTTGCGGTCCTTTGTGATGAGCCATGCTGCGTAGAAGGCGTACATGGCGCAGACGGCGCCCTCCTTGTCTTCGCAGCGCGCATCCAGCGTGCCGCCCCAATACGGTTCGTCCATCGTGATGTGGCGCGCGATGTAGTAGTCGGCGAGCTTGAGGACGGCCTGTTTCATCCGTTCGTCTTTGAAAATCATATAGGCGTTGGCGATCGGGGCGCCCAGCGTCGCTTCGCATGTGTTGACAGGCTTCCAATCATCCTTCAGGATACGGTTGACGAAGACGTCCGTGTTCTTCTTGCAGAACTCAAGCCATTCCTGCTTGACGGGCAGATTGTGCTCCTTGCGATCTAATAGCGTGGAGGTAAATGTCTCGAGCGCTTGGCCTTGCGAGACGAAATCCTTCCCGCTCCACTTCTTCGTCGGCACATCGTAGCGGACGCAGAAACCGTTTTCATCATATGGCGACTTGCACATGAAATCGATGGATTCCTCCGCGCGTTTCTCCCACTGTTCATCGCCGCATTGCGGGCCGAGAATCGGCGCGACGTAGCCGAACGTCTCGCTGCGGCCGCACCATCCATAGACGATTTCGACGGGGGCGGGGAAGCCGACGGGATGGAAAAGGCTGCCCGCCACGCCTTCCTCGCGATGGTAACGCGTGAGCGCGTAGGCGTATTTTCTGCGGACGAGCCGCTGTCCGTCGATGTAGGGGACACGGGACGGCTGCCAGAAGTTGATGGCGTAGTCCATGGCGGGGCAGAAACCGCTGCCTTTCTTGAAGTTGGAGGCGACTTGGATGGCGAAGGATTTCTCAACGGTCATGTCCGGCTGAAGCGTCATGCAGGCGTTCGGCATTTCCAGCCATTTGCGTTGACCGGCCTTCACGACGCCGTCCGTTCCATTGCTGGAGACAAATCCCGTGTAGCACGCGAGCTCCGTCGCGTCCGCAAGATATTCGACGCCGAGCGACCACCAGAGATCGGGCCGTTCCGGATTGGGAACTGGCGACGGCAACGTGTGCAACGCGGCCATCGTCTGGTTGGATTGTTCCGATGACGCGAACGGCGCGGGATAACGGTGCTCTTCGTAGAACCCCTTGTTGCCGACTGCTTTAGGAAGTACGGGAACGGCGCCGCTGGCGGCGCCTGACGGATTGCCGTAGTAGAGGATTCCAGGCAGCAAAATGCCGCCGAACGCTCCGGGCTGCTGCCAACGGGCGGATAGCGTGACATGCGGCAACGGGGCGTTGCCTTTGTAATGCCAACGGCGCGTGATGAAGAGGACGCCGTCGCGCCATTCGCAGGAATCACGGCATTCGCAGATTGCTCCGTTCGGGAGCGTTACGTCGCCGCGGAGCACGAAACCATCCAATGTTTTTTCGACGGAGGCGATTTTGCCGTGGGACCACGCCTGCGGATGGTTGTCCTTCCATTCCGTGGCGATGGACCAATGGCCTTCGGCGGGTGAATGGACGACGGCGCCGCCGTTGTCGGAAAGCGTCAGGATGCCGTCGGCAATGTCGGCCTTGAGGTTGTCGTTGGAGAATGTCGCAGGTTGTGCGATGGCTTCCGCGGCGACGAGGCCGCCGCAGAGTAGGCAGGTGAGCATGGTTTTCATGAGTGGTTGGTGGTTGGTGGTTAGTGGTTAGTTATTAATGCTGAATGCTGAATGCTGAATGCTGAATGCTGAATGTTTTTGGCTTACTTACTGGGCTTCCCATGAATCGCCGTTTTTGCGGATGTTGATTTCCGCTTCGAACATCCATGACGGATCGCCGCGCGATTCCAGCGTGGAGCGGATGGTTGTTTCGTTCGGCGTGACGGTGATGTCCCGCTGGAAGGAATCGTCGATGACAAGATGGATCGGCTTGGCCAGATCCAGCATGTCGCGATTGAGCAGAATGCGCATGGCGTTGGCGGGATGGCGGAGCGCCACGCTGTTCTGAGCCTTGTCGTAAGTTGCTTCAATGACCTTTGTTCCGCTGGCGTCCCATTTTTCGCCGCCGTATTCCAGCCAGTAGAACTGCGTGTAGGTTTTCGCCGTTTCCTTTCCGTCGGCGACGCGGCTGGCGGCGATGTTGCTCAAATCCCAGAAGACGTGTTTCGGAATCGGATTGCGGGTGAAACGCTCCAGCCAGCGGATGGCGTTCGTGTCGGTGGCTTCACGCGGGAAGCGCTCCTTTCCGTTGAGCCAACCGCTGTAATCGACGATGATCTCCTGCGGGACGATGTCGGGAATGTTGTCGCGGAAGCCGTGGCCTCTGTTCGAATGGAGATGGAGGCGATGCGGGAAGAGGCCTTGATGGAGGTTCGCCATGGCGTCGAGTTTCTCCGTGTATTCGGCGGCCTGCCGCGCGCGGTCGTAGGCGACGTCGTTGGAACCAAGCTGAATCAAAAACGGAAGATTTGCCAAGTTGTTGATGCTGATGCCGTTGGGATGGCCGGCGGACATGTTGGCGGCGGCGAATCGGTCACTCATGCGGGAGGCGATCTGATAGACGCCGTCGCCGCCGGCGGTGTCGCAACGTAGATGCCGCATTTGACGGAACTTCTGTAGTAGATTTTCATATGCTCCCACTGCGAGTCGTTGACTTCCGGCGCGGTTCCGCCGCCGCCGTGGAGGGCGATGAACAGGGGGTAGCCGCCTTCCGGTTCGTCGCCGATCTGATACAGGGCGAATTTCATGACGGAATTCTTATAGGGAATGGCGGATTCGGCCATTTCCTTCTGGCGCTGCGGATCTTCCGTTATTTTCTTAAGGTACTGCGCCCAGCAGTCCTTCTTGAAGGCGTCGATTTTGTCGAACGGAAGCGTCTGGGCGTGGGCGGCGGTCAGCATGAGCGTGAAGGAAAGCATGAAAAAGCAACGTGTGGTCATGGTGGTTATTACCTTTCAATCAAATACCAAAGACTCTTGTCGTCGGCGGTGACGGCGATATTTTTCGCGCTGACGACGCGGGAGGCGGCGGCCGTGCCGTCGCCTTTCAGGACGGTGAGTTTCACATCGCCGTCGAAGGGCAGGGCGATGGTTGCGGGAACGATTTCGGAGACGACGGGCGATTCGGCCCAGCGGTCGCGGCCTCTGCCGGCGACCGTCGTGCGTGTTTCATTCCATTTGAAATTCGTATTTTCAGAACGGGCGGATGCGGCCAGCAGGATGCGGCGGCTTTCCGCGATGGGCTTTTCGTCCAAAGCGATCATGCTGATGCAGGAGAAGGCCGGCAAGTCTTTGGGCCATGGGCGGTTGGCGATGTCGAAGCGGACATCGCCGACGGTGAATGAGCGGCCTGCGACATGGCCTGCGACGAGCCGTGCGGAGGGAAGGTTCAGTGTGGTCCATGCGCCGTCCGGATCGCCGGGGAAGATACGGTATGAGCCGTCTTCGCTGCAAGCGACTCCTTTGTCATCCTTTATGGCCTTGCCATCGCCTTCCACAAGGGCAGGTTTGTCGATGTCATCGACGATGCGGTTGACGATTCGCTGCGAGACGGCGGCGATGCCTTCGCCGCCCAGTTGCGACAGAAGGGCCACCGGGCCTTTATGGTGGGTGGTGAGCGAGGCGATTTGGCTGCGCGGAATGCCGACGACGGTCTGTTTGGCGGCTGTCGGCATCAGACGGTTGCGGTAGAGAATGGAGGCGAATGGCATGTGGACAAGCATGGAGTCGCGGTGCGCGATTTGGAAGTAGCTGCGAATGTACGGTTTGGAATAGTCATGCCCGAAGTCGAAATAGGTGTAGCTGAAGAAGGCGTCCCAGTCCTGGATGGAGGCGATGACGCTGTACAGGAGGAACAAATCGGCGGAGTGGTCGTTCGGCGCGGGAATGTTGTATTCGGACACGCTGAACGGCTTGCCTTGGACGCGCCATGGGGCGAGCTGTATGATGCAGCCGCCGGACGGGCTGGCGATGTCGGCTGAATTCTGAATGCGGAAGGCGATGGTGGTGCCTTTTTCGTCCTTCGTGTAGGAAGGATGCTGCCAGTAGGCGTGGATGTCGATGTAGTCGGAGATTTCCGTTTCGCGTTTTATACCCCCTGCGGTGCCGTAGCTGACCTGCGTGTCCGTCACGGGCATTTTGCAGCCGACGACGTTGGTGACATGGTTCTTAAGCCGTCTGGTCGTCGCCATTTCCGTGTCGATGAGGAAGGCGTAGAAATCCTCCATGACCGGCGCCATCGCATCCGCCGCCGGAATTGGGATGCCGCCGGCCAGCGTGCATTCGGGCGGCAGCTTGCGGCCGCCACCGCGGCGGATCTGGAAGTCTTTGATTTCCACGTCGCCGAGCTTGTTGTTGATGGAGAAATTGACGCGGTGGAAAGCGTCGTTGACGGCTGTGGGAACTTCGCCGAAGACGGAGAAATCCTGCCATTCCGGCGTGAGTTCGCATTTGATTCTCAGACCGAGTCCCTGCCATGGGGCGGCATCCAGCATGATGCCGTGGGTAACAGTCGATGATGTGACGCTGCGAGCCTTGAACGACAGTGTGTAAAGGCCAGGCTCCAGCTTGATTTTCTTGATCTGCAATTGGAGGTTCCAATCGGCCGAACCGGTCTTCGTGGTCTGCCAGTGAGCGGCGCCGTCTTCCGTCTGCGTGAGGATCGAATCCGAACCGCCGGCGTTTTCTCTCGACCAGCCATTTTTACCGGAAACAACCGTTTCGCCGAGCGGCTGGTAGTCTTTCTCCCAAGAGGCGCGGAGAGCTTCGTCCGTTCCGTACTTTTTCTTCAGCCACGCCGTCCATTGGGAGACGAATTCCGTTTGGAATTCGGGAGGAAGCTTCTTCAAATCGTCGCGAAAATCCGTGATCATCGTGTTCTCGTTGTTCAATTCGATGCACATGATGCCGGGCGTTTCTGCATAACGAATTCCCGTGACCGTGTTTACGCGCCCCAATAGCTTGCTCGCGTAGTCCTCCTGATATTCGATGTACGGCGGATACCAGCGGTCGAGAATCTTGCCCATGCGGAACGCCTGGATGCCGCCCGGCTGATTGGGATACATCCGCGCCACATGGAGATTGACGTTGATCCAGACGCCTTCCTGAATGCAGTTTGCGATGAATTGGTCCAGTTTTTTGAGATTCTCTTCGTTGAATTCGCTCTTCTTGGCGTCCTGCCAGATGGCGGCATTGTTCCAATTCAGATCCATGAAATGGAGGCGCAGGCAGTTGAAGCCGTACTGGCGGAGCCGTTTGGCGAGCTTCCGGCCGTCCTCCGGCTCGGGGAAGCATGCGTCGCCTGTCATATTCGTGCCGAAAAAGCGCAACGGGATGTTGCGGTCATCGACGAAATGACCGTCTTTCACACGGATAAATCCATGGTAACCAGCTGGTTCCGTTGTCAGATAACCGACGTCCACGGGCGTGCCGGACGGCGCTTCAAGGCTTGGAATTTCAAACGCGGTCCAGCCGGGCGTGTCAGGCGTGACTTGCGAGTAGACGGCGAAGCACATCAGCAGGGCGATGGTGTTCAGATATTTCATCATGCGTTCCTTTTTTCTGGTTGGATTTTTGCCGACAAACAATTATACAATGTACATGGTTGAAATGGCAAGTCAAATTATATGGCGCATGCGGGAAAACGTGCTATCTTATTTCGATGATTTTATATTGGTAATCGGTCGGACGGCGGACGCCGTCCGCCTGCGATGTGTTTTCAGTTCAAAAAAAGGAAAGACGGCATGAAGAAGGTTGTGTTGATTCTGGTTGACGGAATGCGTCCGGAAAGTCTTGCGCTTTGCGGGAATCCGTTCGTGAAGGAAATGGAGGCCCATAGCACCTATACGCTCAAGGGGACGACGGTCATGCCGTCCGTGACGCTGCCCTGCCACATGTCGTTGTTCCACAGCGTCGCGCCGCAGCGCCATGGCATCTTGACGAACACCTACGTCCCGCAGGTCCGCCCGATCCGCGGCATCTGTGAAGTGATGAAAGCCGCCGGCAAGAAGAGCGCTCTTTTCTACAACTGGGAGCAACTGAAGGATTTGGCGCAGCCTGGCTCACTCTGCTACGCGAATTTCATCGCCGGACACGACTACGGCTATGAAGAAGCCAACAAGATGCTGACGGACAACGTCATCCCGTTCCTGAAGACAGGCGTCGCCGATTTCACGTTCCTCTATCTGGGCTGGACGGATGAAGCAGGACACGCAAAGGGCTGGATGGGAGAGGAATACCTCCGCTCCGTCGATGAAAGCTTCAAATGCATCGAAGCCGTCTGCCGTTCGCTTTCCGACGACTATCTGGTCGTCCTGACGGCCGACCACGGCGGCCATGACCGCTCCCACGGCACGGACAAGCCCGAAGACATGACGATTCCGATTCTGTTCTATCATCCGTCCTTCTCCTCCAAGGACTTGGGCGATGCGAACATCATCGACATCGCGCCGACGATCGCCTCCGTCATGGGCGTCGCCGCCGACGGCGACTGGGAAGGCAAGGCGCTGGAAATCCAGTAATTTTGCCCTATTGCGTATTCTTTGCCGTAAAAGATTGTACCACAGGATGTTTGAGGAGGACGAAGCCTGAGACGTTCTTGCCTGCAAGAACGTCTTCCTCCTTGAATACGGCCATCAGGATTTCGCCGCATTCACGTTTGTAGTCGTATTGGATGTGGATGCGGCCGTCTGATGTCTGGAAACCGTCAGGATAGGAGATGCCTTTCCGTTCGTCCAGCAGGAGGCCGCCAAGCCATGTATGTCCGTCGTCTTTTGAAATATAGGCGGTCATGAAAGATCGTTCCAATGGAGCGTCCGGATTGGCGTGACGTATTAATAAGAGGTTGCCCGACTGTAATTTACGTATGAAGAAGCGCGCGCTCGCGTTGGTGAAAGACGTGCGTTCGGGCGTCGTCCATGTGCGGCCGCCGTCCGTCGAGATGCTTTGCGTCGTGCCGTTCGTGATGCGCGTGTACATGAGGAGCGAGCCGTCTTTTCGTTCGACGATCATCGGTTCGTCGAACGTGGAAAGCTCCCGGGCGTTGCGGACATGGCCGATTCGTTCCCATGTCTTGCCCATGTCTCGTGATGCGAAGATGTTGACGCCGCGTTGATCCTCCAGTTCAGAGAAGAAATTGAATCGCGGTCCTTTGGGATCTTGAAGCTTCTTTTCGATTTTTTCGTAATTGGCGGGCCAGAGGGAAATGGGCAGAAGCCATGTGCCGTTGGAAAGAACCGTCGGTTTGTTGAGGGAGGCGCCATGCCATATGCGGACGGGTGCTGACCATGTTGGCTGTTCGCTGTCCGGATTTTCGCAGACGGAAAACCATGAGCCTGAACGGCCGTCGAAATAGCCGAGACTTTGCGTGAAGAAGAGGAAAAGCCGTCCGTCCGGTGCGGTCCAGAGGTTGGCGACAACGGCCGATAGATGGATTCCGCAATCCGCATAGCCCGGATCGAGAATGAATTGCGGCTTGGAGAACGTCATGCCGCCGTCGTCGCTGTAGGCGAGAATGACGACGGCGTCTTCGTTGTCGCCGCCTGCGAACCACGCCAGCCAGACGCGTCCCGCGGGCGTGATGTCCATGCCGCAGCTCATCGTGTAGTCATCGACATCCGGCCAATAACGCAATGGCGGATTGGCCTTCACTTCCGCAGGGCGCAACGCCTTCGGCAACTGCGTGGCCATGAATTCACGATACATATTGAAATCATATTGTCTGGTTGGCATGGTTGATTCCTTTGCAAGTGGTTGGAGAACAAATTACCATAATATGCTTTTTTAGAAAATACAATTCTTTCAATAGGACAATGGAGACAACTGGGACGATTGGGCATGATGGTGCTTCCTGTGGCTTGGAAAAGTTTGCCATTGGCCGTCCATGGTTTACATTTAGTAATATGAATAGCCATCACTCCAAATACACCATGGACATGTGCCATGGGCCGCTGCTGCGCGAGATCATCGTCTTCGCATGGCCGCTGTTCTGCTCGACGCTGCTGCAGCTGACGTTCACGTCCGCCGACCACATCGTCGTGGGGCGTTTCGCGTCGCCGTTGGCGTTGGCCGCGGTCGGTTCGACGACGGTCGTGACAAATCTGATCATCAACTTCTTCATGGGCATCTCCATCGGCGCGAACGTCTTGACGGCGCATTTCTACGGGGCGGGCGAATATTCGCGGCTGAAAGACACCGTGAACACGGCGATGACGATTTCCGTTTTCGGCGGCATTGTGATGGGGCTGCTGGGCATCGCCGTTTCGCGGCCTGTCCTGCTGATGATCAACACGCCGCTGGACGTTCTGGACAAGGGCGTCCTGTACATGCGCATCTATTTCGCGGGCATGCCGTTCATCATGATCTACAATTTCGGCAGCGCCGTCCTGCGGGCCATCGGTGACACGAAACGCGCGTTGTACTATCTGACGACGGCCGGAATCATCAATTTCGTTTTGAATTTGATCTTTGTCATTTGTTTCCACATGGATGCGGACGGCGTCGCGACGGCGACCGTGATTTCGCAGATGTTCTCCGCATGTCTCGTATGGCGCGCCATCGCGAACACGGAGGAGATCGGCGGTTTGCATGTCCGCGAGCTGAAACTGGATCCGGCCATCCTCAAGCAGATCATCAAGCTGGGCTTGCCGGCGGGCTTCCAGAGCGTCAGCTTCTCCATTGCGAACATCGTCATCCAATCGTCCATCAATTCGTTCGGCTCGCTGGCGATGGCGGGCAACACGGCGGCGCTGAACATCGAGATGCTCGTGAATTCAGGCTCCAGTGCCTTCCACCACACGGCCATCAGTTTTACGGGCCAACTATATGGCGGAAAGGCATTTGCGCGGATGAAGAAATTCATCTTCTATTGCCTTGGCATGTCTGAAGTGGTCGTCATGACAATGGCGTTGACGGCGCTGTATTTCGGTCCGCAGCTGATGCTGCTGTTCACGAAGGATCCGGTGGTCGTCGATTGGGGCATGCAGCGCATGCGCATCGTGTTCGTGTTCTACTTCACGCATAGTTTCATGCAGGTCTTCAGCGGGACGATGCGCGGCATCGGCAAGTCGTTCGCGGCGTTCATCATCGTGTTGTTCTGCGCATGCGTCTTCCGCATCCTGTGGATTTTGTTCATCTTCCCGCATCACCGCACGCTTGGCGGACTGCTGATGTGCTTCCCCGTGTCATGGCTGCTGGTTTCGGCCGTGTCCGGAATCTATCTGGCGATTGTCTTCAAGAGAGAACTCCGCGTCACCGTGTGATATCACCCAACATCAAGAAGGAGAGGAACATGCGAAAAACATTGTTTGCCATCTTCATGGGGCTTCTGTGCATTCTGTACGCCCAGGAGAAGCCGAAGCCGGCCATCGATTGCATCTGGCTGACCCATTCGGAACCGACGGCGGACACCGTGACCATCAGCTGGATGTCTCCCGAACCAGGCGAATCACGGGTGAAAATCGCGTTGGAAGGCGAAGCGGAGAAGGAGATCGTCGTCGAAGGGAAACGGACGTTGCATCATGTGAAAGTTCCCGTGACACTTGGCACGAAACGCTATCAGTACCAAGTCTTTACGGGGGACAAGAACTCCATGCCGCGTCGTTTCAAGCAATATCCGGATCTGCGGCAGCCCGGTGCGGAGATGCGCGTCATCATCATCGGCAACCGCGGCTACTGGAACGTGAAGGAGCGCAATTGGAAAGCGGTCTATGCTCTCGACGCGCACATGGGCCTGTCCGTCGGCGACAATGTGCCGCTTCTGTATGATGCGGACCATCTTGGCGAAACGGCCGTCCACAATCTGGCAAGATACGTGCGGCTGATCCGCTCCCAGATGACGTGGTTCGCGACGACGCCGTTCATGCCAGTCATGGGCAACCACGACCATCAGATCCGCGATCGCGCCAAAATCGAAAAACGTCCGTTGACGGAGGAGGAAAAGAAGAATCCCATAGCGGTTGCCGCCTATGATGTTGAAGGCCGCGCGTTCTGCGAATTCTTCCCGCTTCCGGACAACCGCTGGACGTGGCATTTCGACGTGCCGAACACGAATCTCCGCTTTATCGGACTGGATTTGAACCACGATCGCGACTACGGGACGACATGGGGCTCGTGCCATGCCTATCATCCTGAATCGGAACAATATAAATGGTTTGAGAAAACAATTGCGGAGGCTCCCGAAAAGTTCCGTCTTACGCTGCACAATTCCGCCCATTCGGTCGGAACGCTTAACAACAACGCGTTGTGGAAGCTCTTCAACCAGTGCATGGTGAATTTCAGCGGCAACAGCTATATCGCCGCACGGGACCGGATGAAAATCGGAAACTATTGCTACACAACGTCTCTTCGCGGATTGGCGACCGCCAAATTCCGCCAGGGGGAGACGTATTATTCAGAAGGAATCGATAATTTCACGCTATTGACGATCACGGCGGACAAGATCCGGATCGAATTGCGCAAACTAGAGGACGGCAGCGTGTTGGACAAAGCCGTCGAACTATCTTTAACTGATACGAAACTTCCCAAGGAGGTTAAACCATGATGGATTGGGAGAAGAAAGATACCATTAAGCAGATGGCAAGCGAAGGCGACGGCACGTTGCCGCGCGTGCTGCTTCTCGGCGATTCCATATCGCTTGGCTACACGCCGATTGTCGTGGAGAAGATGAAGGATAGGGCGTTTGTGACGCGGCCTGCCTGCAACTGCGGGCCGTCGGTATTCTATCTGCGGTCGCGCGGCAAAATCGGCAACTGGCTGGGAGAGAAGCCATGGGATGTCATCCATGTAAACTTTGGCATCTGGGATCATCATTTCATCAATGAAAAAGAGGAGATTTTCTTCTATGACCAGCATGTCTCCGAATTGGACGGACTGGATCGTCCCGCGCGCATTAAGCTGATCGAATCCAAGGGCTTCCATACCCGCACGAGCCCTGCGGAATATGCAGAAAACACACGGAATATCCTGCTGGATTTGAAGGCGCATGGCATGAAGGTGATATTCGCATTGAGCACGCCTCTGCCATCCTATGAAGAACGGTATTTCGGCATGGATTGCATCGCGGAATACAACGACATCGCCGTGAAGGTCTGCAAAGAAATAGATGTTCCCGTAAATGACTTGTATTCAGTCGCGAAGCCGTTGCGTGAAGACCAGAAGGACGGTTGTCATTTCAGCAGCTACGGATACAATATTCTCGCGGATGCAGTCGTCAAAATGATTGACACTTGTTTGGTGTTTTGAAAGGAAGACAGCATGTCGGAAACATTGTACAATGGAATCAAATTGCCGGAAGAATGGCCGCCGAAGGACATCAATCCGTATGATTTCCAGCCCATGCGTGTGCCGTATCTTTCCAATCCGCCGGATGTTATCGATATCACGATTGGACGGCAGCTTTTCTGCGACGATTTTCTTTATGATGAATGCGGCATGACGCCGATGTTCCATCGTCCCGTGAAATACAACGGTAACCCATTGTTTGTTTCGACGACGAAATATGAACGGAATGAAGAACTTCCGTCTGCTACGGTGCCTAAATGCGGCGGCATCTGGCATGATCCCGCGGATGGTTTGTTCAAGATGTGGTATATGGCAAGCTATTTCGGCAACATGGCATACGCGACAAGCCGTGATGGCGTCCATTGGGAGCGGCCGGAGTTGGATGTCGTTGCAGGAAGCAATCTTGTGTTGCCGTTGGATATCCATCTGGATTCGGGCACGGTTTGGCTGGACAAGGAGACGGTGGATGAATCGCAGCGTTTCAAGATGCTCATCCGCGAACCGAACCGGCCTGAAAATGGCCATTTTCCCGCATTGATGTTTACCAGCGCGGACGGCATCCATTGGAGCAAGCCTGTGCAGACTGGCGATATGGACGACCGTAGCACGATGTTCTACAACCCGTTCCGCCGCAAATGGGTGCAGAGCATCCGCAGCTGGATTTCACCGCGGCGTAACCGTTGCCGCCTGTATTGGGAGGACGATGATTTTCTGCAATCAGGCCGCTGGCAGGAAGGCCAGCCCGTCTATTGGACAGGAGCGGACATAATGGATCGTTCCCGCTACACTTTCCCTGAACTTTACAATCTTGATGCGAACGCCTACGAAAGCGTCATGCTCGGCTTCTATCAGATTCTGCAAGGCCCGCCGAACCAAATCTGTGAACGCGCAGCCGAACCGAAATTGACGGAACTGGTTCTGGCGACGAGCCGTGACGGATTCCATTTCTTCCGCCCTGATCGCACGCCCTTCATCGGCGCGCGGCGTGAGCCGGATTCGTGGGAATACGGCTATGTGGAGCCGACAGGCGGCATTGCGCTGCTCGTCGGCGACGAAATGTGGTTCTATTATTCCGCCTACGGCGGCGATCCAAGCCGCGCGGGGCTTCATTGGTCCGTCAACGGCATGTGCGGCAACGGCGCTCTCGGTCTTGCGAAAATGCGCCGCGACGGCTTCGCGTCGTTGCGTTCCACGGTTGAAAACGCTTGGGTGAGGACACGAAAACTGCGTTTCACGGAAGGAAAAGGCCTGTACGTCAACGCGAACACGTCGGGCGAGTTGCTAACTGTTGAAGCGCAGGATGAAAGCTGCCAACCGCTGCCAGGCTTCACGCATGCGGATTGCGTCGGTTTCCGCGGCAATTCGACATGCGCGGAAATCCGTTGGCGCGTAGCGGATTTTGCGAATCTGAAAGGACGTCCGTTCAGGCTTTGTTTCAAGATGGGCCGTGGCGATTTGTATTCGTTCTGGACGGACAAGAATGGAAAAGGCGCTTCGGGAGGCTATGTGGCTGCGGGCGGCCCTGCTTTCAGCAGCAGTCGTGATATGTGATAATCATTGTAATTCAAGATATAAGACAAAAAGGAAGAACGTATGAAGATTTCGATGTGGACGAGTTTTCTGTATGAATGGCAGCCGGAGGCGGCCATTTCCGTTCTCGCGCGGCATGGCTTTTCCGCCGCGGAATTGTCGACGGAACATGCCCAGATGCTGCTGGACCGCGGCGACGCGGAAACGGAAGGTTTGAAATTCAAAAAGCATTGCGACGCATTGGGTTTTGACATCCATCAAGGCCATTTCTATCTGTATATTGATTTGGCGGTGAAAGAAAAAGCCGATCAAATCAAAGTTTTTGATAATATGAAACGGTGGTGCGATTTGTTCAACGCCATCGGCATCAAGGCGGGCGTCGTCCACGCCTGCAAGGGACCTCTGGTGGATGGCAGCCGCGAACGTTCCGCCGCCATGTTGGAGTCGCTTTTGGAATACAGCAAGGGGATGTCGTTCAGCTTCTGTCTGGAGAATCTCAAATCCGCCTACGCAACGTATGAAGACGTGAAAGGGCTCATCGACATGATTCGCGATCCGGAGCATCGGCTGGCCTATTGCCTTGATACAGGCCATGTTGCGTGCAACGACGGCGATTGCGCGGAATACGTCCGCAAGGCCGGAAGCGGCCTGAAGGCGCTTCATGTGACGGACTGCCTTCTCATCGGCGGCAAGAAGGACGACCACTACTTCCCGTACATCCATGGGACCATCGATTGGAAGGCTTTCGTTCGCGCGTTGCGCGACGTCAATTACCAAGGTCTTTTCAACTATGAAGTGCCGCGCGAGCGCGGCGTTCCGGAAGAGATTCTCATGGTCAAATTGGACTACGCCCGCGAACTGGCGAAGGCCATGTTGCAGATGTGAGACTTAGAAAACCATAAGCTAGAATTCTAGGCGTCTAGGCATCTAGTTTTCTGGGCGTCTGGGCATCTAGGCTTCTAGACTTCTAGACTTCTAGTTTTGGTGATTGCATCGTTTGTCACGGAATTTGACAGACAATTTACATGGAATTCCAAGTAAATTGTCTGAGACATGGTGCAATTGCCCATGAGGCGCCATCATGGCTGCAAAAAAAATGCGCTCCCCCGACGTGAGGGAACGCATTTTTTCAGGAAACTAATTTATGATTAGTTGGAGGGATTGCGCTGCCAATCCTTCTTCAGATCGGAGTAGGCTCTGGATTCGACGTGGCCTTCCTGGAAGAGGGCGTTGAAACGCTGCGTGTGGATTCTGCCGATGCGACAGGCAGTGTTGCTGATCGTCAGATGCGAATCATCATACAGCTGCGGGTCGTTTCCCGTCGTGGTGTCGCAGAGGGAAATCGTGGAGGAAGGTTGGATGAACTTGTTGGCTTTGGGGCTGTCAAGGTTTCCATTCGTGCCCTGTCCGTACAAAATGTTGCCGTTCGCCTTGCGGGTGCGGCCATAGTTGTTCTTGAAGGAGGCGTCAAGACCTGCGCGACGTTCAGCACCGCCCCATGTCTGGTTGATGTCCTTGGAGTCGGCTGCCGGGCAGACATAGAGGCTCTTGTCGCCAACGTAAGTAACGGTGTAGTCGCAGAACCAATACAAGGTACCGTTCCAACCCGTGTTTTGGAAGCAGTAGATCGGCGTCGTGTAATCGACGTAGTCCTGCTCGTACATGTTCATGCCGATGCCGATCTGCTTGAGGTTGGAGGTGCAGGAAATGGCGCGCGCCTTCTCACGGGCCTTCGACAGGGCGGGAAGCAGCATGGCGGCCAGAATCGCGATGATGGCGATGACGACCAGCAATTCAATCAGTGTAAAACTCAATACCCGTTTCATCTTGATTTCCTCTTCTTTTTCTTGTGACAGTTTCATTCGACGGCAGTTCTTTCAACTGCACAGCTTCTTTAATATATCATTAAGTTTGATAAAATTCAATAAGTTTTGATGAATATCGATAATGAAAGCCTGCGGCTTGCCATGCATTTCATATATTGAAGGCAACGATGGTTTTCAGTATGTATTTTACCGGTTGTTTTCTTCTTGATATTGTTCCGACATAGTGTTATAATGTATAACTGACCGGATGAATCGTTTGTGACAGTGAAATACATTCAAGAAACAAGGAGCGGCGGAACCATGAAAATGCTGTTGACGGGAGCCAACGGATTTGTCGGCAACAGAATTAAAAACACATACGGGGAGGATGTCGTCGCGTCGCCGTCGTTGCGAAACGTCTCCGAAGACGACGTGAAGCGGATCGTGGAGGAGAGCGGGGCCGACGTCATCGTCCATACCGTGGCGATTTCGGACATCGGTGTTTGCCAGAACAATCCGCAACAATCGTATATCGCAAATGTCATGCTGCCGGTCTATCTCGCCAAGGCGGCGCAAGGGAGAAAATTGGTCTGCTTCAGTTCCGACCAGGTCTATAGCGGCTGCGAGGCGGACGGCCCCTATACGGAAGAGAACGTCCGTCCGGCGAACATCTATGCCGAACATAAGTTGGAGATGGAAAAACGTGTTCTTGACATCGCTCCGGACGCGGTCATGCTCCGCGCGGAATGGATGTACGACGTCGTCTCGGCGAGAGGAAACTACATCAAAAACGTTCTGGACGGCTATTTGACGTACAGCAGCCAGCAATACAGGGGAGTCACCTATCTGCGGGAAGTCGCGGAGAACATTCCGAACGTCATCGCCCTGCCTGGCGGCGCGTATAATTTCGGCAGCGAGACGGATCTTTCCATGTTCGAGATCACGCAGGAGCTGCTGGCATATCTTGGGCGGACGGGAGTCGTGAAAGACGCCCCGCCGCGGCACAACCTGTGGATGGACTGCGGCAAGGCGACGCGTCACGGCGTGATATTCAGCAATGTTCTGGACGGATTGAAACGCTGCGTGGACGACTATCGGCTGCGTCGTTGCACGGATTGACGGAGGGCTAAAAGCTTGAAGCTTAATGCTTTTAGCGAAATGCAAGGGAACTTAGGGATTTGTGGGATTAGTCATTAATCAAAATCATCTCTCCTGCACAATCTTCCCGCAGAGATAGTGCTTGCGGTCCGGATACCAGAGGACGCTTTGGCCGTTGACATGCGTCATGGTGGCGTAGAGGGCCAGATCGGCCCGTTTGTAGTGGTAGCCGAGCGGGATGCCGTCGTCGTCGAAGAACATTTCGGGCTCGCCGAACGTCAACGGCTGACGGGCGTCCGGCGTGAAAACGCCTCGTACCAAATAGATCGGACGGCGGTGGTGCTCCGTGTCCTTTGGGCCCCATGGGCCGAAATGGCCATCGTGGTTGTGGATGAACATGTAGAAATGGCCGCGGCCGTCGCCGTAGATCGGGCAGGGCGACAGCGGATGGAGCATTTCGGGCTTGCCGTCGCCGTAGCGGAGCACTTCGGATTCGCCCCATGTGTAGCCGCCGTCGGCTGAAATCGCATACCACGGCGAGCCTGAATTCGTGCGGAAGGCGCAGAAAAGCCGTCCGTCCGGCAGTTCGACGATGGACGGCTCCTGCGCGACACACCATGCGGGATTGTTGCGGGAGGGCGCTTTCAGGCAGGTCGTCCATGTGAAATTCAAATCCTGCGGCGCGGGATTGTCGTCCGCGTTTTCGATGACGTACATGGAGCAGACGGATTCTTCGTCCGTCCAGTGCGGGCGGCGCGGGAATTTCGTCAGCGACGCATAGCGGGTGATGCCGCCGACGTATTTGCCGGTGGAGATTTTCTGTGGCGGCTGGTAGGCGATCATCGTCGGCGGGACGTTCGGATCGTCGTTATCGTATTCGGGGAGCTTCTGGAAGAAGACTTGGACGGGTTCGGCGAATGTCAGACCGTCGTCGTCTGAATACGTCATGTCGAGAAAGCCGTTTTCATGCGGATCCGCGTAGCCGCTGTAATGGTTCAGCATGAGGTAGATGCGTCCTTTGGCGTTGCGGAAGGCGGTGCCGAAGCTGCAGCGGTCGCGACCGGTCTTCGGATCGAAATTCTGCCCCGCGATGGTGACCGGATCCGTCCACGTTTTCCCGCCGTCTTCGGAACGTGAGCAGACATAGTGCGAATCAGGGGCCTGCTCGGCGGAGTCCTGCAGCCAGAAGGCGATGAAACTGCGTTCCTTAAGACCGGGCAGGACGGTGACGACATGGTTCGTGCCGTCCCGTTTTCCGGCGGAAGGGCCTTTCGGAATATAGACGACATAGTCCGGATTGGTTCGTTTCAGTTCGTACATGGCTGATTCCCTTGGGTTGAATTTTTTTGTAAAAAGGTATCATCTGCCCAATCATTGTCAAGCAGAACGCGAAACAATTACTTTGACTGGGATATCTGAGATTTCTGAGATTTCTGAGATGAGTATTTATTGTCTTATTTTGTCATAGATATCCCAGAAATCCCAGATATCCCACGAAAAGTCAAGAAAAATGGCTTGAAGGCGGTATATTATTCAAATCTGTGGCATATAATTACCCAACAAAAAGGAGAAAACATGATTCCCGTGACCCATTTCTACGCATTGCATGGATTGTCAGACCGCGTCCGCCAGGGTATTTTCGCCGATTTCGCCGATGCAGGCGGAAAGCATATCGTGCTGACCGACCATTGCGTCGCCCAGATCATGACGGACACCGCGTTCGCCAAGAAACTCATGGCGGAGACGAAGGCGGCCGGCGTGTCGTTTCTGGACGCTCATGCTCCATTCGGTATATTGAGCGACCTCTGCCTGCCGATTGACGAATATCGCAGGCTCATGCTGACGCGTACGAAATATGCGATTGAAATCGCCAATCTCTTTGGACTGGACACGATTACGATCCATGTCGGCAGCGGGATGCCCGTCTATGAAGGCAAGACGGACGTGAAGCTGCTCTGCGACTACACGCGCCGCAGTTTGGAAGAGTTGCTGCCTGTCGCCGAAAAGAACGGCGTCGTCATGTGCATCGAGAACATCTGGTCGCCGATCACGACGGCGGAGCGGTTGCTGGAATTCATCGACTACTTCAAATCCCCTTGGCTTGGAATTTGTTACGATGCGGGCCACGCCCACATCGCGTCCAAGCCGCGGGAAGTTCCGAACAACGCGGACAAATGCTGGGGGGCGTTCGGCCTGCCCGTCGGCTGGGACGAACAGACGCTGGAGAAGCTCCTGCCAGAGATCGTCAACTGCCATCTCCATGACAACCATGGACTTGTCGATGAGCATTTCCTGCCGGGCAAGGGGCTTATCGACTGGAAGCACGTCATGGGCCTTCTGAAGAAAGCCCCGAAGATCCGTCTGATCCAGAACGAGGCGAACGACGGCGGCATCGCGGAACGCGTCCATTGCTATGAAAAACTGATGGAATTGTGATTTTTTTTTCTGGAAAAAGTTGTATTTCAATGACTATAAGTATTGAAATGCGTGATTCTACAACTATGGTATTCCAACAATATTGAAATTCATTAATATTAAGGTATAGGCAAACAAAGAGGATTGACCAGATGAAAAACATCATTCCGCTCGTGATCGCGGTGATTTTGGGGCTGACCGCTGTATTCGCGGTCAGCAGGACCGTGTCGAAAAACAAGGAGAACACGGAGGAGATGGTTGAGATTGTGGCGGCGTCGCGCATGCTCGGCAGCGGCGAGGCGGTCGCGGAGGCGTTCATCGTTCCGCGCGAAGTGCCGTTGTCCGCGTTGCCGAAGCAGCACATCAAGTGGGACAACCGCAGCATGGTCATCGGCCAGAAGGTGTTGCACACGATCGCGAAAGGCGACTATCTGCTGCTGTCGGACGTCGGCATGTCCCGTTCGATGGGCAATGTGATCGGCGACGGCGAATGGGGCTTCCCGATCAATTTCGCGGATTCGTCGTTGGTCGCCATGTTGCAGCCGGGTGATGAAATCGCCATCATCGGCACGTTCAAAGTGAGCGAGACGGTGAAACAGGGGAAGAACTTGGACGCGAAGGAGGAGACCTTCACGCGGACGGTCACGTCCGTCATCTTCCCGCGTGTGCGCATTCTGGAAATCACGCCCAGTGGCGGCGTCTTCCTGTCGCTGCCGCCGCAGCAGGCCTTGGCGCTGACGGCCATTTCCCGCGAGGCGGAGCTGTATCCGCTGCTCCGCAAGACGAACGATACGAAGGCCCTCAACCGCAAGGACGGCGGCATCTTTGAGAATTCCGCCCTGACGCGTATGATCGAAGGCCTGACTCCCATCGACATCCCGGCAGTCCCCGCTGAAATCAAGGAGTGACAAATTATGAAAAAACAGCTATTTGCAACTTTTGCCGCCTTTATGATGGCGGCGGTCGCCGTCTTGGCGCAGGATGCGGAGACGTTCAGTCTGACCGTCGGCGGAAGCAAGCGTCTGGACCTGCCGTTCGCCGTCGAGAACTACCGTCTGACGCCGCAGGGCAAGGTCACGGTGGAAGAATTGAACAAGAAGCAGCTCAACGTGACGGGCACGGCCTTGGGCGACTGCAGCCTCTTCGTCATGGGCGGCGGGCTGACGCGCGAATACCGCATCTCCGTCAAGAGCAACATCAACAACATTCTGAAGCGTTTGCGCACGGATCTGGACACCGTTCCGGAGCTGGACATCTCCATCAACGAAGACTTGATCGTCATCCACGGCACGGTGAGCAATCCTGAGAACTGGCGGCTTTTGCAGAAAGTACTGCCGATGTATCCGGGCGTGAAGAATTTTGCGAAGTTCCGTCCGTCCGCCGAGACGTTGCTGAACTTGAAGAGAATGCTGCAGGACGCCGGATTTGTCTTCGCGGAGGAAGGGACGAAGCCCGGGCTCGGGCAGATCTCCATGAACATCACGCCGGACGCGGTCGTCATCGCGGGCGAACTCTGCTCGCAGTCGCAAGTGACTCAAATCAACCAGATTCTGGGCACGCAGACATGGCTGGCCGTCGGCGAAACCGCCCCGAATGAAGCGGCGGGGCGCGTCCGCGGCATCGTCAATCTGAACGTCATCGAGACGCCGTTGCAGGTGGACATCGTCTATGTGGGCGTGACGGATTCAGACGCGGAGCGCATCGGTTCCAAGGCGCCGACCGCCAACTTCAACATGAACTGGCTGTTCGATCTGATCCACGGCCGCAAGGATGAAGCCTCCACGATTACGTTCGGCAGCAACATGCAGCAGACGCTGGGCTTCCTTGCGCAGAACGGCATCACCCGCACCTACGAGGCGGGCCATGTCACCTTCCTCAACCATGATGAAAAGGGCGGCAAGCTCCATACCGGCGGCACGGTTTCCGTGAAGGTTTCCGGCATGAACTCCGGCGCCTTGCAGGATATCGACTACGGTCTGACGATCTCGGTCAAAGGCGGCCTCGTGGACGCGAACAAAGTCAAACTGGATCTTTCCATTGAAAACACGTCGCTCGTGACGACGACCGGCGACGCCTACACGCGTGCCGTCGATTCGACGCAGCAGACCATCCATTGCGGCCTGAACAAGACGGTCGTTCTGGCGGGTTCGCGCAAGATCTCGCAGTCCGCGGAGAAGTCCGGCCTTCCCGTTCTCCGCAACACGCCTGTTCTGAAGTGGTTCGTGTCCGAAGACGGGAAGAACAAGAGCGAGACGCGGCTGCTGATTCTGGCCTGTCCGCGGCTGGCCTCCGCAGACAACACGGTCGAAATCGAGATTCCCGTCTCGCAGGAGACCGCGCCGACCTACAAGGAGGCGAAGGGCGACCTGAAGGAGGACATCAAGGAGAAGGAAGCCGAGAAGCCGTGGTTCAAACGCTGGTTCGGCAAATGACGCATCGCGGTCAGGCCGCGCGGCGGCGCGGCCTGTTCTCGGCAAGACTATCTTCCATTAATTAACCATACGGTAAAACGTCACCATCATGAGAAGACTCATCGTTGACACGCCTGTGCAGGAGGCGGCCCTGGTCTTGGAGCTGCCGGAAGGCGATCTTGAAATGACGCTTGGTCGGCATTCCGAAAGCAACATCGTCCTTTCGGGGGCGGGCATTTCGCGCCATCACGCCCGCCTTGTGCAGGCCAACGGGATGCTTTTCATCGAAGACGTCGGAAGTTCGGGCGGAACGTACGTGAACGGCGAACGCATCGAGGCGATGACGCCGCTGGAGGAAAGCGACATCGTCGCCATCGGCGACAATACGCTCCGCATCCAGGATGCCGCGTCGGAAGGAGACGCGGCTGCGGAAATTCCTGCGGAACCAGCAGCACCTGAACCGATTGCGGAAATGCCTGCGCCGCAGCCTCCTCCGCCACCGCCCGCTCCTGTCGCGCCGCCGTCGCCGGAAGTCAACAACTTCCTGGACGAATTCAAAAACGCGACGCTGCTTTACGAAGACGCCATCATGGAGCTGACGAAGCAGATCCATACGGACATTCTGGAACGGCTGAATCTGACGCAGGGCACGCTGGACGTGAAGAACGACGAGACGATGGACCGCGTCAGCCACGTCATGGACCAGATTCTCCGCGAACGCCGCCACGAGATTCCGTCGCGGATTCCGCTGGATACTTTCCGGCAGGCACTTATGGATGAATTGATCGGCTACGGCCCGATCTCCCCCGTGCTCCGTTCGTCGCGAGTCTCCGAAATCATGATCAACGGCCCGGACCACGTTTTCGTGGAAAGCAAAGGAAAGATTTTCGAAAGCGGCATCCGCTTCTTCAGCGAACAGCATCTGCTTTCCATCATCCAGCGGATCGTGGAACCGCTTGGGCGTCATGTGGATGAAGCGTCGCCGATGGTTGACGCGCGTCTGCCCGACGGCTCGCGTGTGAACGCCATCATACCGCCGCTGGCATTGCAGGGCGCTTCCGTCACGATCCGTAAATTCTCCGAGAAGAAGCTGACGACGGATGATTTGATTAAATTCGGCAGTATGACGCCGGAAATGGCGCTGTTTCTGGAAGAAGCCGTCCGCTCCCGCCAGAACATTCTCGTCTCGGGCGGCACGGGCTCCGGTAAAACGACGTTGCTGAACGTGTTGTCGCTGTTCATTCCGAAGGGCGAACGCGTCATCACGGTGGAGGATTCCGCCGAATTGAAGCTCGACCATCCGAATCTCGTTTCGCTGGAGGCGCGTCCCGCCAACATCGAAGGGAAGGGGCGTATCACCATCAGAGACTTGGTCATCAACACGTTGCGTATGCGACCGGACCGCATCATCGTCGGTGAATGCCGTGGCGCGGAGGCGTTGGACATGCTGCAGGCGATGAACACGGGCCATGACGGTTCGCTGACGACGGCCCACGCCAACAATCCGCGCGACGCGTTGACGCGTCTTGAGAACATGGTCATGATGGCCGGTTTCGACCTGCCGTCCAAAGCCATCCGCGAGCAGATCGCGTCCGCCTTGGATCTGATTGTCCAGCAGACGCGTCTTCCGGACGGCTCCCGCAAAATCATCCAGATATCGGAAGTCACTGGCCGCGAAGGCGATGTGATTCTTCTGCAGGATATCTTCACCTTCAACCAGACGGGAATGGACAAGGACGGAAAGGTGCAAGGCTACCATTCCGCGACCGGCAACATCCCTGTCTTCATCGAAGAGCTCCGCCAAAGCGGGCGGCTCAAGCTCGACATGTCCGTTTTCGTCCCCAAAGCGTGAGGTTCGCATCATGCCGCAACAATTTGCCAATCAGAATTATCTGACATACGCTCTCGTCTTCACGGCGGTGGCGGTTTTCGCGTTTCTGGCCATTGTGACGCTGTTCAAGCGGTCGCAGGAGAAATATGAAATTTCAGGCGACGCCGCCCGTAGCGCGGCCATCCGGAAGTTCATCGATCCAGGCAAGTTGCTGCGGATGCGTTTTTCCGTTGCGATGCTGATGGCGGCCGTCATATTGCTGATTCTCATCTCCGTCAACGTGTTGAATCCGTTCATCTACGTTCCGGTGGCGTTGGGCTTCGGCGTTCTCGGATACATGCTGCCGTATTGGTATTATCTATGGAAGGGCCTGCAGCGCAAGGAGAAATTCGAAAGCAAACTGCTGGATTTGACGATGGGGCTGGCCAACGGCATGAAGTCCGGCCTGGCCTTCCCGCAGGCGTTGGAGGCCACCTCGAAACGTATCGGCGGGCCGATGCAGGAGGAACTCGCCATCGTGCTGCGCGAATACCGCCTCGGTCTGGAATTGGCCGAATCATTGGACCGCCTCAACCAGCGGATGCCCTGCGAAGACCTCCATCTGCTCGTCACGACCATCAAGCTGACGACGAAATCCGGCGGCTCGCTGGTCGATGTTCTCGACAAGATGGTCGATACGATCCGCAGCCGCACGGAGTTCCAGGAGCGGCTGAAGAACATGACGGCGGCGGGGCGGTTCGAGGCGATCGCGATGTCCTGCGCGCCGATTCTCGCCTTTATCCTGTTATATTTAGTCGATCCGGATCTGATGGGGCCGATGCTGACGACGAAACTGGGCTGGTGCGGCATCGCCGCCATCGCCGCGTTGGTGTCCATCGGCTTCTATATCATCAACAAAATCGTGACCATCGAGGTGTGACGCCATGGGAAATTCGAATATCGCCATCTATGTCATCGTCTTCCTTGCGGTCTTTGCGCCGTATGCGTTTCTGCAGATGTGCCTGGGCACCCGGAAGCCGACGCCCGACGACATCGACAGCTGGAATCTGCCGCCGTTGTTCAGAAAATTCTACTGGCTGACATCCATGCTGGCGGATTCCGTCGGCGTGAAAATGGCGGAGCTGCAGCCAGCCCGCACGGCGAAGATGCGCATCGCCCTTGCGCAGGCGGCCATCAAGCTGCCCCCCGAGCATGTCTATGCGCTGGAAACGTTTATGGGTATCTTTTGTGCGATTATTCCGGCCATCCTCGTCATGTTGCTGTCGAATCGCGTCGGCTATGCGGCTGGCGCGGGGCTGCTGTTCGGTGTGCTCGGCCTGATGACGCCGTCCATGAAAGTCGCGAAACTGGCGGAGGACCGCATCACGGCGATCATCCACAGCCTGCCGTTCGCGATTGATCTGATCGGGGCGGCCATGCGGTCCGGACTGGATTTTTCCGCGGCCATCCGCTACTACGTCGGCACGGAGAACAAGAACAACCCGCTGGCCATCGAATTCGGCGTCATGCTGAAGCAGATGGAGCTCGGCAAGAACCGCATCGAGGCGTTGGAGGACATGGCGCGCCGCATTCAGAACGACGATTTCTCGTCGTTCGCCGGAGCGGTTGCGCACGGCACGGAAATCGGCGCCTCCATCGTCGACACGATGAAAGTCCAGGCGGAGGAGATGCGGCGTGCGCGCTTCAACATCGCGGAGCGCAAGGCCGCCCGTGCCCCGTCCATCATGATTCTGCCGATCGCGGTGTTCATCATGCCTGCGATCTTCATCGTCATCGGCATTCCCGTTTTGCTCAAGATTTCATCCAGCGGCCTTGGAGGGCTCATGAAATGAAATACCAGATACGTTTCACCCAAGGCGAAATCGCGGGAAAGTGTTTTCCGCTTTCAGAGGACAAGGCCCTCACCATCGGCCGCTCCCATTCCAACGAATTGAAGCTGTCCGCCCCCGATGTGTCTGGACGCCATGTGGTTCTGATGTTGTCAGACGGCGGCGTGGCCATGGACAACCTGTCTTCCCGCGTGACGCTGGTGGATTCGGCGCCGCTCGCCGCGGCGGAACGCAAGACGCTCATGGCGGGGCAGACGGTGACCATGGGCAGTTCGACGGCGTTTGTTCTCGAATGCCTGCCGGACGCCGCCCCTGCCGCGCCACAGCCTGCGCCATCGAACGACGACGAGCAGACGGCGCTTCCTGCGAAGCCTTCCATGGCTCCTCCTCCGCCGAAGCCGTTGGCCGCCGTGTCTTCCGATGACGATGCGACCAACCTTAATATAAAACCGGCCGCTCCGAAGCCAGCCGCTCCGAAGCCGTCGGCCGTCGCGTCCTCCGATGACGACGCGACCAATCTCAATATCAAACCAGCCGTGCCGAAAACTGCCGCTCCGGCGGACAATGACATGACGATCATTCCTGCCAAGCCTGCCGCCGCCCCGCAGCCGGCCGTCAGGAAACCTGTGCTGAAGCCTGTCGCCCCGCAGCCGAAGCCTGCGGCCGCCCCCGCGCCTAAGCCTGCTCCGAAACCTGCGCCCAAACCGGCCGCCGCGCCGCAACCGCCTCCGCCGGAAGATAATGCGGAAGCCGGAATGGAAACCGTCGCCATGCAGACGCGCATGGCGACGCCCGAAGAGCTTGAAATCATGAAAGGCAAGGCGCAGAAGAAGCAGACGAAGCGTTTGACGATGATTGTCGTCTCCGTCATCGTCTTTCTGGGCGCCTTGTTCGCCGCCTACCGGATGTTCGTCTACCGTCCGCCGGAAAATGTCGTTTCATGGCCGCGGGATGAGCAGGGCGGGATGCTGTCCAATATGATCGGCATCGAATCATGCCCGTTGAAGAACGACATCAACCTTCAGTATCCGGAGCTTCCGAACACGAAGATCGAGAACGGCGAAGGCTCCATCGAAGTCAACACGTTCATCGGCAAATACCATGACGTGCCGTTGCGGCTTGTGTTCACGGCGTTCCACAATCCGGCCTCGCTTTCGACCGACCGTCTGGATGACTTCAACGTCTGGATTGAGAAGCAGATCCAAAGCAACGGCAACTGGAACTTCGATCTGGTCCGCTCCATCGCCTTCTACGGTGAACATCATGGCGTACCTTATTTAATGGTGCCCTACAGCCGTACGGTCAACAACGAATCCTACTGCGGCTTCGCCGTGCAGATCCGTTTCGAGGACTGGACGTTCATCCTCCTCAAGGAAGTGCCGACGCGCGAACGCTGGCATGCGGAGGGTTTCATTGAGAAGGTCAGCTTCCTGGCGTTCTCCGACCGTTTCGCCCTCAACCAGTGGGAGGGCATGAAGGAGACGCAGGACGGCTCGGTCGAGGCCAATCTGGACGAGGCGAAGGCGCTGCTCGTCCGCAATTCGCCATCCGTCTGGCCAAAGGCCTACCTGCTCATCCGCAGCGCCTTGTGCAAGCTGAAGGCGCAGGCGAGCATGGATAAGGCGTTGTACGACAAGGCCATCGCCCTCCTGAAGGAGCTTCGCGACCACCAGGTCATCTACTTCAACGCGCAGAAAATCGCCTACAAACTGGCGGAGGGCAACAAGGAGACGAAGACCATGGCGACCATCCGCGACAATCTACAGGCCGTCTTCCCGTCGGAAGAGGACATGCGTTATCACAAGATCAGACAAAACAAGTGGGACTAATGTTCAGCTCCAAAGAACTCATCATACATCTTGAACTCAATGGCGACATCCTGCAGGAAGTGTCTTCGAAGGACATCCATGAGGAGATCGCCATCGGGCGTAATCCCGCCTCGACATGGGTCATCCCGCCGACGGACAAGTCCGCCTCCAACAACCATGCCAAGCTGTTCGTAAAAGGCGGCCATGTCGTCATCAAGGACATGCAGAGCCGCAACGGCACGTTCTTCCAGGGGGAGCGCATCACGGAGCGCAAGCTCCAGCCGGGCGACCAGATCCGCCTCGGCGACTGCCTCCTGAAGGTGGAATCGGCGGCGGAGACCGGCGGCCGCAAGGCCGTCCATCCCTTCAACCGCCTGGAGCAGCTCAACGGCGAGGCGAAGGGAAAGCTTTACGATCTGGATCAGGAGACGATGAAAATCGGATCCGCTCCGGATTGCGCCATCGTCTTCAACGACGCGGTCGTCTCCCACTACCATGCCAGTCTGGAATGCCGCCCAGACGGCTCCACATGGATCAAGGACATGGGCAGCCGCAACGGCACGAAGGTCAACGGCACGCCGCTTTCGACGAATCTCAACGACTCCGCACGTCTGCTGAAGGACGGCGACGTCATCACCATCTCCTATGTGGATTTGCGCTACTGGGACAAGTACGTCCAGCATGTCCGCTCCCACATCGGTATGAAGATCGCGACGGTCGTCTTGACGCTGGTCGTCGTGCTCGGCGGTTATTTCATGTGGCTGAACGCGACGCCGTCCGCGAAATCCCACATCGAAAAGGCGCGTATTGCGGCGCAGAACGAGGACTTCAAGACCGCCCGCTCCCAGTTGGAATCGGCGGCCAACGCGCGCGGCGCGGACACGCATCGCTATGAACGCGACGAATTGTCCAAACAGGTGGACCAGTGGGAGGACACCATCGTCAAATGGGCGGAGATCAAGACGCTTTTCGCCGACGGCAAATGGATCAGCGCCAACAAGATTCTCAGCCCCATGCTCAGCACCAACATGGAACTGTGGAAATGGAACGACACGACGGCCGCCCAGGCGAAGAACGAGGCGTTGCTCGTAAAACGCGTCAACGACGCGTTTTTGGAAGCGCGCACCACGTTGGAGGAGAACAGCTCGACACCGGCGGCCATCGACGCCTCCATCAAGAATCTCTCCCATGAACTGGACACGCTGCCCGGCAATGTGCCGGAATTCTGCCAATTCCTCGTCAAGACAGCCATCGATATCAAGGAGGAGCTTGTTCGCACGAGCAACGAGCTGAAGGGCATCGACGCCGCGCTCAATGACTTCAAGGATATCGCCAAACTGCCGGACGTCATCGCCAGGCTGGGCGTCATCAGCGAGACGGCCGCAAAGCGCCATGAAGAGCGCAAGAAGGAAGGCTTGAGGTATTCCACGAAGGTGGAGGCGTTCGTCGCAGACCTGCGGCAGCCGCTCGACAAGCTGGCTAACGCGCAGAAGTCGTTGCAGGCCAACTACCAGGCCGTGGCCGCTCTGGAGTTCGCGAAAATCATCGACACGCTGCCGCTGCCGACGACGGCCGAATGCGGCGTCTATCCCGTTCTGGCGGACAAGCGTTCCGAACTGGAAGAACTCAACAAAACGCTCGTCGAAGACGCCCAGCAGATGCGCAATCTTGTCGAAACGATTACCAACAGGAATCTTGCGTCAGGCCAGATGCCGGACTACATGAAACGCCTCTTCAACAAGCAAGTCCAGGCGGACGTTCTGGACTGCGACATTTTCAAGCATCCGCTGCCGCGTTGGAACCGCACGGAGCCCGCCGGCAACTACGACCGTGTGCTCGGCATGGAAGTGTTCTACAACTTCCTCACCATGCTGCCGACGGAATTCGACTCCGCCTCGCTGGAGGACGCCTCGTTCAAGCCGGACATCTATCTGGCGCAGCAGGACTTCAGCGTTCTGGAGGATTTCATGAAATTCTGGGAGCGCGACTCCTTCAAGGATATCCGCAACATCAAGAACGGCAACAAGGCGGCGGAATACGTCATGCATGCGGATGATGTCATCCAGCGGCGTGACGAACTGGTTGTTTCCATGAAGAAACTCGCGCTGGCCGGAGAAGACCGTTCCGCCGCGATCGCCGGCGGCATCGCCATCCTGCTCGGCCAGCAGGCCAAGCTGCTGCCCGATGATTTCCCTGACACCATCAATGCGAAGGTGCGCGCCGTCCGCGCCAAGACGAGCGCCATCGCCAAGCAGGACGCCACGCCTGAGCAGATCATCGCCAACCGCCAGAAGATTCTGGACATGGGCATCCCGGGGGATTCCATCGTCAAGATCAGCTGGGCGGAAATCAAACGATAGCTAAAAGCTGAAAACCAAAAGCTAAAAGTCAAAACGTGTCGCTTATGTCGCTTATGTCGCTTAAAAAGAAAAAAATCAATCTTCGTCAAGACAATGGTTCCATCATGATGGAATACGTCATTGTCACGCTTTTGGCGGCGATTCCCATCTTTCTCGTGTGGCATGGCGCGGAGGTGCTCGGCTATCCGGGCGTCTACGACATGTCGACGGGCCAGCTGAAGGGAACGGGGCTTGAGATACAGGCGTTTTTCCAGCAGGTCATGGCGGGCATCGCCATGCCGCTGCCGTAGATTTTAGTGTTTAGTGTTTAGTGTTTAGTGTTTAGTGCAACCCGATGTCCCGCAAGGACATCACCAACTCCAAAACAAATCAAAAGGAGAGTCCCAATGAAGAAGCAAGTGTGGTTAGAAAGAGCAAAGCGCAACGCGTTCGGCCGTATCCTGTGCCGCGTCCTCGGCGATGACAAAGGCGCCGTCGCCATGGAATACGTCGTCATCGCGCTGCTGGTCGCGGCTGCGGTCGTCGGCCTGGTCATGGTCTTCGGCAAGAACATCGCCCAGATGTTCGGCGCCACGACCAAGTCCCTCGGCGGCGAAGCCGGCGTGGAAGCCGCTGTCGAGCAGCGTCAGGACCAGATCAAAAACACCGTCAAAGACGTTGACAAGCAGCTGGAGAATTCCTCCAAGATCCGCGGCGAAAACCAGGCCGAAGGCGGCGAAAAGAAGACGGAGTAATCCTGTGACCGCATGACCACCTCCTTGGCCATCCTATTGGCGCTAACCCCCGTGCTTGCAGTCCTTTGCTATACGGACTGCAAGCTGCGGCGGCTGCCCAACGCGATAACGGTCCCGCTGGCCTGCGCCGCCCTTGTGTGGCGGCTGGGCTATGGCGGCGTCGAACTCGCCATGCTTGGCCTGGGAGGCGGGCTGGTCTGCTTTCTTTTTCTGCTGATTCCCTTTCTGATGAAAGGAGTCGGCGGCGGCGATCTGAAAATGTTTTTCGCGGTCGGCTGCGCGATCGGCCTGAAACGCGTGGCGGGATTTCTGCTGTGCACGTCCATCGCGGGCGTGATACTGGCCGTCGTCATGATCTGCGTCGGCCTGGCCGACACACGGCGGCTGAAGCATTACGCCAATTGCGTTTTCAATCCGAAATACGACCGCAAGGCGGGGCGCGAATCGCTTCCGCCAGCCAGCGACGAACGTTTCCGCGTCCCCTACGGCGTGGCCATCTCGCTGGGGACTGTCTTTACATTAGTCATTGAAACACTTCTGGTTAGAGGTGGCTCCCAATGAAAAAAAACGACCGAGGCTCCGTCCTCCTGGAATTCATCATCGTCATGCCGGTATTGCTGCTGCTGATATTCGGCACGGTGCAGTTCGCGCTGATTCTCATGGCGAAGCAGCTGACGCAGTACGCCGCGTTCAACGCGGCGCGTGCCGCAATTGTCTATAATCCAAAGGATTACCGTGTCCCCAACGCCACCGAAGGAAAGGGCTTTTTCACAAACAGCGGTCCTGTCCATCAGGCGGCCGTCACGTCGTTGGCCTTTTTCGGTTTCAGCGGCGGCAAGGAGGCCAATAAAGTTGAAGTTCCCGGCTGGGGGAAGATCCCCGGTTCCGCTAACATAAAGAACCAAGTATCAATTGGTTCGGATAGTCAAGACCTCATGGAGGCGCAGGAGATTCCGGCCGTCAAGGTGACGGTCAATTTCAATTTCCCGATGCTCATCCCCTACGCGGCGGAAGTCATCGGATACTTCCATGCGGGAGGCAACGCGGACGACGCATGGGATCTGACCGGTTTCTCGCCGGACAAGACGTTCAGGGAGAAGATGAAGAAGGTCAAGAAGGGTGGCAACACGCCGTGCTTCCATCTCTCCGAGACCTGCATCCTGCCGCGTCCATGGAACACGACGACGTTTCCGCAGATGCCGTCGAGAGACAGAGATTGAACAGCTAAAAGCTTAAAGCTGAAAGCTTAAAGCGAAAGCAAAAACAGCCCCGTAGGGGCGGCGGACCCCAGCCGTGGGTGAAGCGAAGCGCAACCCACGGAAAAGACGAACATCAATGCCAGAACCGCGTAGCGGTGCAGGACTTAATTATTATAATGAAATGAGAACCACAGTATTAGACATAGCCAACGAACGATTGCGCGATATCCGCCGTGACGATTCCGGCGCCGCCTTGGTCATCACGCTCGGCGTTTTCATGTTTCTCGTCATGGTGACGGGCGGCGTCTATGCCATCGGCGAAAACGTCCGCCAGAAGATCGAACTGCAGAACGCCGTCGACGCGGCGGCGTATTCCGCCTCCAACGTGCAGGCGGACATCCTGTCCCGCATGGCGACCGTCAACCGCGCCATGAGCTGGACGTATGTCCAGATGTGCAACCGCCAGATGGACTACATCGTCGCCAAATGGCTGGAATACACAGTGAAGCAGTTCAAAAACGACAAGCAGACATGCAAGGACTACTATGATCATATTATCTTGGTCGGCGCCGGTTCGTGCTGCAACGGATGCTGTTCGGGGACGCACGACGACAAGAACGGCAATGGCTGGTGGTGCGGCGCGCCCGGCCCCATGCCGGACTTGCCCACGGGAGTGACGCCGGATGCCGTCCGCTTGAACAAGTCATTGAAGAGCACGGACATCAGCACAATTGAAAACCTGCTCAAAACGACCAAGCCAGACTCGTTGGCAAAAGGCATCGACAACGACCGCAAGGCGATTCAGGCCATGAACAAGCTGTTGTCGTCGTTGAACAAATCCATGTCGGGCGCCATTGAGCAGACTGCCGTGGAGACGTTGCGGCAGAATCTGCGGCTGCGCGGCGTCACATCCGGCGACGGCGATGTTTTGAAGGACTACCAGTTCCATGTGCGCGTGCCGAAGAGCACCGATCCGTATGAAAAGACGAAAGGCTGCTTCTTCTATCCTCTTTATAACACGGAAGAGCATGAGCAGCTGTTTCTCGCGATGGCGGACGGCTCGCCGGACACGCAGGGCAAACACCACAAGAAGCTAATGTCCTATTTCGGGCTGGACGATGTCTCCAACGGCTTCGACCACTGGTACATCCGCGGCCATGAGGAGGAATTCTCAAAGGATGCGGAAAAGGTGACCCGCAACGAGACGATTCCGTCGCCAGGCTACGGCATCACCCGCGGATACAAGAATGCGAATTTCCGTGAAGGCGGCGACCAGCTGCGCGTTCCTTTTTGGGCGCAGCTGGCGATGATCTGCAATCCCGCGTCCTGCCAGAACTACAGGGCGACGAAGGACAATTATCTGGATCTTTGCAAGAAGGCGTACGAAAATCCGGATGAATCCGTCGCGCTCTGCGCGGAATACATCTGGGCTTCGAACAAGTGGTTCTGCATCAGCGTTCCCGTTTTTCAAATCTGCGTCCATCTGCCGTCGCCCATCATCGCCATGTTCTCCACGGATTGCAATGGACATGAAGGGACGACCAATTTCGTCCCCTTCAGCTTGTCGAACAGCAAGCGCTCCGAGTACAAGCAGTGCGTTCTGGCCATGAATTTCCTGATCAATATGCAACTGCCGTTGAAGTATATCTTTATGACGGGCAACGCCCGTATCTACGGCGATGACAAGGCCATCTACGATCCAAAATATTACGTCACGGAAACCTGCAAGCCGTGGATTCTCAGCCCCGAGTTCTTCAAAGGCGACGGCACCATCATGGTCTTCGCCGCCAAAAAGATGCACAACCCGCTGACGCGCATCTTCAGCGGCGGCGGAAGGGGCGCCATCTCGAAAGGCATTTTCACCGCCTTCAATCCCGTGAAAGACCAGTATATCTGGACGGTCGCGGCCTCCCGCGCCGCCTACCATCGCGCAGGGGCGGGCGACCGCGACTACGACGTCGCCTACAACGGCGTGACGCATGTCTGGCATCCGGACGATGATAAATCCGTCTTCGGCGTGACCTCCAAGACGGTCGGCCAGGGCTGCATCTGCGACAAGACGGAACCGCTGAAGAACATCTGGAATCTCTGCACGCCCGACTGGGAGGGCACGCTGCTGCCCGTCCGCTATGCCGCGGGCTATGAATCGCCGTTCAACGGCACGCCGTCGGAAGACGATTTCGAATGGCAGGAATGCGCCGCCGAAACATACAAGCTGTTCGGCATGGCGGGCGATGCGAAGTGGGGCTCTTTGGCCCATGAAGGGACGTTGCAGACGGATCCGAACACGGTCCGCGGCAGCAGTATCATGAATTCATCGCTCCCGAATGGTAAAAAGCTTAACGTGTCTGGCCTCCAAGGCGCGAAAATCAACTGATGGACAAGGACTTGCGCATGATCAAAAAACTTCTTGCCGTCGCATGGCTTCTCTGCTTGTGCGCGATGGCTCAAACAGCGGCCGAAGTGCCCTCCGCCGCCGCGCTTCGGCCTGCGTTGCAGGCCATGGGGACGGTCACGCAGTTCCATCGCATGGCCATCGGAGAGCCGGAATTGGCGGCGGAGAAGTTTTTCGAAGACCGTTGCTTCCGCCGCTGGAAGCAGCGCATGGAGCCGTTGAGGAAGGAGTTTCTGGTGGATTTCTTCGTCGGGGCCATGGAAATCACAGGCAGCTATGACAAGGAGAGCGCAATCAGCGCGATCTACAATCCGTTCTGGGACACGATCCTATTATTGGAATTGAAGCTTCCGGAAATGGGCGGCTATGGTTCCGTTACGAAATTCGCCATGCTGGCGGGAGAGACGTTCCGCGGCGAAACGCCCGCCAAATATCCGTTCACGACCGTCGTCTCCAAAGACCCGTTGTTCATAGGACTGGCGATCGTTTTCAAGAAGACGGCGGACCATTTCGACAAGACATTCCCGCAGAAGGCGACGCCGAGCCTCGGCGAGTTCGCGATTTCCAATCTGGAGGACGAAATGAAGCTCATCGGCCTGCGTGCGGCCATGCGTCTCAAATTCATGGGCAAGATGCTGAAGAACCATGACGATCTGAAGATCATGAAGTCGATGCAGATCATCCTCCAGCATGGGACGCGTGACGATTTCCGCAAACTCTTCGCGGAGGCTCGCGATAATAATGAACACATCCGCTCGATCATGCTTTTGCCGGACGATGTGCGCGAGCAGTTCGTCATCTATTCCTATTATGAATTGAAGGATGAAACCGGGCCATCATGGAGGCTGTCGCCAAGATGAAAGGAGACGGAAAATGAAACAGATGGCCTTCCTGTTCATCATGTTGTGCCTTCTTATCATGGCGCCGTCGGCGGTGGCATGGGAGTCAGCCGTCCATGCGAAGGGCGTGCAGGACATCTGCAAGGCGTTCGGCTTCAGTGAAGCGGCCGCGATTTGCGTCGGTGACGGCGCATGGTATGACGGCAACGACATACGCCTCGAACGCAGGGAAGGGGAGAAAGGCGTCTCCGCGTTCCGCAATCAAGACCGCGCGTTCAATACTGGCGTTTTGGCGGAAGGCATGCCCGTCAAGACGTATGGAGCATTTTCCGTTTCGCCTAACGACACGCGTTACCTTAACTCCCGCAAATACTTGAACAAGGCGATAGCCCTCATGAAGGAAGAAAAACGGGGCGAGGCGCTATATGCTTTGGGCGTCGGCGTTCGTGCATTGCAGAACATCTTCGCCAATCGTGATGTCGTCAATGACGCGGCATGGACGATTCGCGGAAAAATGGAAAATGGCGCGGGCGGATGGTTTCCGGGCATGACGTTCGATGTCGCATGGCATAATGTAAATGTCGATGACGACGTTTTTTCCAATGAGCAAGCGAAGGCGTTGAAAGCTTCATTGGAGGCAACGACGGACTATATTGCCGAATTTCTGAAGGCCTGCCCGCAGGCCGTTGAAAACGCAAGGCGGCCTGAATCGTCTGTTTTGGATGGAATCGTGGAGGAAACGCTGTCGCTTATTCCTCTTAGGAAGACACTTGCGCAAAGAGTGAAGCAGGCCGGATGGGAAATCGCGGGCCAGCTGGACAAGGCCGGGGCGGCATTCCCCGTGGCAAAAAACGCGAAGGAGAGAGATGACATGCGGCCTTATGCATTGATGGTCGTTCCGGCCCGTTGGCTGGTGACGATTGCCAGAGTGGCGTTCAGACGCCGGCTGGAAGACATGGCAATCGACGTGGAGGAATTTTCCGGCTCCGCTGACGATGAATGGAAGGCGTTTGAGAAGAAGACCACGGACTTGCTGGAAAAGCTTCGGAAAGCATCGGATGACATGTCGAAGGCAATGACGGAGGCATCCGCCGCATTGAAGAAAACACCGCCGGAAGAGGGCTATGTGGCGGCGCGGAAGCAGCTGTCCGAACTTTCCAAGACTTTCTTCATGACGCTGAAGCCGTATTGCGAGTATGAAGCATTTTTCGATGAACAAATCACCTATTGGGTTGATGTCCTCAACGATCAGATGGAGGAATACACCCTCGGGTATGGTTTCGCATTGCTGAAAAACTATTTTGCGCTGAAGACACAACTGGCGAAGAAGGAAACGGCCTTTGTGGATTTCATGGCCGCTTTGGATGCCGTCTTGAAAGAGTATATGGATCGTTGTGACAACGCGTTGGTTGATTTCGGGCAGGAAATGGCGGCCATCGCGGAGGCGTACGGGCGGAATGCGGACGCCTTGAAGACAAGCGCGGCAGAACGTGTTTCCTCCGTCCGGACTGTTTTCGACGAGAAAGCGAAGCAGGCGGCGGAATCGCTGAAAGGCCTTGCGCCGCTGAAGCAGGGCGAGGCGGTTCCAAAAGCGGTCGATGATGTCATCCGAAGCATGATGAATGACGCCAAGGAACTGAAGGACAACGTCTTTGAGAACATCGCCCCCAGCGTTTCGGATAGCCGTCGTTTCGACGGAAATCCGCAAAAGGCGCTCCGTCTGCTGGCCGCCCATGTGACCAGGCAGGATTTTCTGAGACCCATCGACATCGGCTCCAGACGGCCTGCTTCATGGGCTCCCGCTGTCTGGAACAGCGCCGCGCCGCCCAAAATCACTTATGTCAAACGCAAGCCAGGCAGTCATTTGGATATTGAAATCCCTGATCAGATAAGTAATGCCAATGATGAGAAATCCACAGCTGCAAAGGGAAGTGAAATACTCATGAAACCGGGCAAAGAGTCTGATGCCGCGAAAGATGGCATGACGTCGGAAACCACCAAGAAGGTCGCGGGCGAAGTTGCCGGCGGTACTATCGGGCTTGCGGCAGAAAAGGCATTGACCCCGATCGGCGGGGCTATAGGCGAGGTCATTGGCAGCGTTAAACCTGGCGGTGGGCAAGTCGGTAAAAAGATTGGTGAAAAAGTTGCTGAGGTCGGCGGTAAAGTTATCCAAAAAACGATTGAAAGAGAGGGGGGGGAGTATATCGTCAAACAGCTTGATGAAAAATTTGGCGAAGGAGCAACGGAAGCCGCCGCGAAGGATCTCATTGAATTCTCTGAGAAATATAGCAAGGATAAGGCAAAAGTGGATTCAGTGGTTGATGTCGTAACCGATGTGATGGCAATGACCATGCCTGGAGTTGGTATGCTTAAACAAGGGGAGAAACTTGATTCGATCGTGTCGCATTTTTCTGACAAATTTATCGTAGATCCAGCGATAGATGCGGCGTTGGATGCCATTTTCGGTGACGATGGGGCCGATTCCAACAATGAGACCAGTCTGACCGGGGAATTGAAGTTCATGGTCGACACCCTAAAAGGGCCTAAGAAAGACCTGATGACCAATATGACTGAGGATTTGGAGAAAACCATGGATGAATTTAACAAGTTCGATCTGGATTTGCCTTGGGAGCGCCAATTTGCAATGGACTGGCTGGAAAGAGAAATGCAGCCCTACAAAGATTTCGCCAACGGCATCATGGACACGCTTTCCTCTTTCACGTTGCAAATCAGAGGCTTTATGATGGGCATCATCAATCTGGCCGTCGATCTCGAACATATCGACATATCCGACAAGATGAACCAATCGTTGCAAACCCTGAAGAGCGATTTGGAAACGATGATGGGGAAGGATGACCAACAGGACAAATCCGTCAAACGCAAGGCGACCATCGAAAACAAAGGTCGCGATCTGAAACGGACATCGACTAAAGGCAGTGATCTGAAGGGCGCGCCGAGCGTCAAACAAATCGAAATGAAAAGCAATTAATAATTCACAAATCGCAAATCGCTATTATAGTAATAATTGGACGGCTGGCGCCGTACCGATGAACAGCTTCAAAATGCCGTTTGGGAAAACGGTATTTCAGCAATATGGTTTTTCATGAAGAATAAAAGACATTCCAACGATAAAGGTTCGGTACTGATGGAAGCCGTCATCGTCTTCCCGCTGTACCTCTTTCTCTTCGGCGCGTTGTTCTCCATCGGCGAAATCACGATGGGCAACATCCAGCTGCTGTCCGCCGAACGGCTCGCGTCCATCTGGGGCGACCGCCGCTTCGGTTTCGACGATTCTGGCAAGAATGAAAAACTGAACAACCACGTCAAAAGCATGTTCAATTCGACGCCTGGCATTGGCGTCTCCTCCGTCAACGCGAAGAATTTCTACCAGTCCAAGACGGCCAACTACTTCTCCGTCATGACGGGCGCCGCCATCGACGCGTCCCACGGCACCACCCGCGCCAGTTCGCTGATGGGCATTTCGAAAGTGTTCTACGATGTGGAGGCGTCGCCGAAAATCGGTCTGAACACGTCGGATGAAGACCACTACCGTTTCTTCGTCATGCAGCGGTGGTCGTCCTCCGAAAAGACATACAATCGAAGCGCTTCGGCCGAAGATCTCGGCAAGGGGGCGTTGTGGGACATCACGGGGGACGACATTCCCGCCAGCGACAGCTCGCCCGACGGCTCCTGTCAGCAGGGCAGCTCCAAATACACTCGTTCGTTGGGATATTATGCGAATTAAATCGATTCTTATATTTCTATTGCTTTGCTTCTGTGTTACTTATGCACAGGAATCGCCATCGCTGAAAACGCCGTCCGCCAATCGGAAGGATGTCGCATGGCAGCATCAGGAGACGCTTCCTGTGACGCTGTCGATGGCGAAGCAGCATGTCGCCTCCCGTTGGCGGAAGGAAGGTTATTCCATGAAGCACACGATAGAGCTCGACCGCCGCGAAGGGCGTTGCATCATGTTGTGGATAAAGGACAAAGAGCAGATCATGGTCATGCTGTGGAAAATCGACACGAACCATACGGGCTGTTCGTGGGGGAAGGTGAAGCCATGACGAATTTCGCCTCTTTCCTTCAATACCATGCCAACACGGACATGGGGCTCGTCCGCAAGAACAACGAAGACAACTACTTGGTGTTGCCTGAAGACGGTTTCTTCGCCGTCATGGACGGCATGGGCGGCGGCGACGCGGGCGAAGTCGCCTCGAAGCTCATTCGCAATATGCTCGCCAAAAGCATGAAAGGCACGGCGGACGAATCGCCCGGAGAACGAAAATACAGCGTACAGCAGGCTTTGCACAAGGCCCAGACCGCCATCCAGGGCTATGCGTGGGCGCGTCATTACAACAGCATGGGCAGCACGGTGGTCTCCATCCTGTTCAATCCGTGGAATCCGGACCAGGCGCTGGTCTGCCATGTGGGCGATTCACGGCTGTACTGCCTGCGCAATGGCGAATTGTTCCTGATCACGCAGGACCATACCGTCGGCAACGAAATGCTTCAGCGGAAGCAGAACATCGACAATGTGTCGCCGCAGTTGCTTCATGTCCTGACGCGTGTCGTCGGCGGCGGGCAGCAGTTGCATCCGCAATGGACGGGAATCGCCGTCTGCCCTGGCGACATCTATCTGCTTTGCTCCGACGGCGTCTGGGGGATGCTTGACGACGCGACGATTGAAGCGATATTGGCTTCCTCCAACAACCCCCAGACCATCACGGAGCTGTTCCGGCAGCATGTTCTGGCGGCCGGCGCCGACGACAATTTCACGATTCTTCCGATTGTCGTCGGTCCGTTTGACTCGACGCCGTTCACGCCCGATCCCGTCGAGAAGGAGGAGAGCGATCTGCTCCTCCGTGTCGCGGAGGAGCGTGTCGACTACGGCCGGTAGGAACTGTTCATTATTCGGAGACATCGAGACGTTTTTTATCTCGGTCTCTGAGAAAATCTTTCCGTATACTTGCTGCTAGATGCCCGATTGCGATGCATCCATGAGCCGTTTGTACTACTATCGTTCATTTTCTTGTTTTTCTGAAAAGATTTTCTCCAAGGCTTAGAGCTTCCACATGATGCTGTTCCCGCCTCGCGAAGCGACGACAACCGCCGAGCCGCCGGAGCCGTTTACATTTCAGCATTCATAATTCATTATATACAAACAAAACAT
>CACYQT010000039.1 GCA_902776645.1 uncultured bacterium
CCCCGTCGCGCGACGGGGCTTTTTTGTGTTGCAATGGAAAGGAAGGAGCTGTCTCAGCCTTTGAAGAGCAGTTCGAGCGTGCGGCGGATCTTGGATTCGTTGGCTTCGATGCTGCGGCAGAGCTGGACTTGGACGCGCGCGCGGTGCAGATTCTGGCCGTCGTATTTCGTCTTGAAATAGACATCTCCGGCGAGATAGTCCGCGAAGAAACGAAGGGCCAGTTCGTAGGTGATGAGGCGTGCCGCGTCGTAGATGTGCGCCTTGTCGAAATCCGTGAGCGAGTCTTTGCAGTGCTGCTGGTAGCCGTTGAGAAGGGCGAAGCAGAAATCGACGTCGAAATAGATTTTGGTGAAATCCGTGCATTCTTCGCCTGCGGGATTGCAGCATGAACGGAGACAGTCGCCGATGTCATAGAGGACGAGACCGGGCTTGACGGTGTCGAGATCGATGATGGCGGTTCCTTTGGAAGTCGCGTCGTCGATCATGACGTTGGCGGTTTTGGGGTCGCCATGGATCGGGCGGAGCTCCACTTCGCCGCGCGCCTTGGCGTCTTCCAGGAAACTGGACCATTCACGGCGCAGTTCGATGAATTTCATGACATTCTTGGCAACCTGCGAGCTTTGGAGACGCGCTTTTCCCGCCGGAGTGGCGAGCGCCTCGTCCAGTTTTTTGAAATACTGCGGCGTGATATGGAAGCCGGGCAGGGTGTCGAACAACTGGTCGCAGGGGAGGTCGGAAAGGATGTGGTGGAAATTGCCGAGAACGGAACCGATTTCGAGGGCGTGGTTGATATTCTGGACGGCGTCATATGAATGCGCGGAAGCGATTCGCGTAATGGCCCGCCAGTATTCCCCTTGGTCGTCGATGATGAAATCCTTTCCTGATTTGCTCGGAATGACTTTTGGCAATTGCCAGATGCGCTCAGCGTCGTCATGTTCCTCCCGGAGGCGCTGATGGGCGTGCTCCGTCACCAGATGCATGTTCTGCATCAGTTCCTCCGGCTTGGTGAACACGGTCTTGTTGATGCGTTGGATGACGACTTTGTGTTCATCGAAGACGGTACGGAAGATGGCGATATACGTGTCGTTGACGTTGCCGCTGCCGAGCGGTTCAATGCTGACAAGGTAGCCTTCGATATCGAATTGCTGGGCGATGATTGCTGAAATCATATTCTGCCCTCCATGGGTGATAGTGTCGTTTAGGAGGCGACTTGACGTCTACATGGGACATGTGATTTAGGAAATCACTTGATCCCGAGAAGTTGCGCTGGCGTGTCATGGGAGATGAGCGTCCAGGCATCCTTCCCGAACGCATCCGTGATTCTCTTCCTTGCGTCAAGCAGGCCGGCGGGACGGTATTCGGGATGATGCGCGTCCGAGCCGATGATGACCTGTTCCTTGGCGTATTCGATGAGCTTGAGGATGGCCTTGGGGATGGAGTTGTGGAGAAAGCCGCCTTTGAAGTTGTTGGAGTTGAACTGGAGATATAATCCCTTGTCCATTAAATCTTTCAGGAAATCGATCTTCTTCAGGAAGCCGTCATAACGTTCCGGATGCGCGAGAATCAGCGTGACGTTTTTGATTTGGGCGTTGAAGAGGAGATTGGCCGCGAAATCAAGATTGACGGTGAACGGAAGTTCGACGAGCATCGGGCGGTTTTGGACGTCCGGATTGCCGCAACGGCATTCCGGCGTCGCCAATGCGGAGTCCGAAGAATGGCCGTCCGCAGAATATTCGAGTCCTGGAAGGACGGTCAACGGTATTTGCTCTTCCTGAAGACGCTGACGGAGTTCCATGATCAACTGGTCCCGTTTGGGCAGGAGCATGGCGAGATTTTCGCCTGAACCGTGCGGTGTCGCCACGAGATGGGTGATGCCGAATTCCGCGCTTTGGCGGGCAAGCTTCATCGTCTCGTCCCAGTTTTGCGACCCGTCGTCGATGCCGGGGAGGATGTGGATGTGGAAATCTATCATGCGGGATAAAGGTTATTTTTTCTTTTGGGCGGGGGGCGCCGCGTTGTCCGCGTTGTCCGATTCGCTGGGCTGAGCGGTGAGTTTGCGGTCGCTATAACGGCTTCCTTTCCCGTATCCATAACCATAGCCGTAGCCATAACCGTAACCGTAGCCATAGCCGTAGCCGTACTTGTAGCCATAGCCGTAGCCGTACTTCGAGTAGGACGACTTGGGCACGTCCACGTTGTTGCAAACCAAGCCGGCGAGCTTGATGTTCAACTGGAGCAAGCGGTTGCGCAGATGCATGAGAACCGGCTTGGGCAGATAGAAGAGGCGGGACACGAGGATGAGGGAGACGTTCGGCTGCGCGATGAGCAGCGTGTCGGAAACGGCGACGACAGGCGGCGTGTCGATGAAGGTGATGTCGTATTCGCTCTGGACTTTCTCCAAAAGCTTCTGGAAGCTGACGCTGCCGATAAGTTCGTTGGGGTTGGGGGGCAGGGGGCCTGCGAGCGCGACGTCGATCTTCAGCTGGTCGATATGGATGACGACATCCTCCAGCTTGCAGTCGCCGACGAGAACGTTGCTGACGCCTTGGCGTTTCTTGACGTCTTCGGGGAGGAAGTCCTTCAGCAGGCGATGGAGACGCGGCTTGCGGAGGTCGAGTTCGAGGAGGAGGATGCGCTTGTTGTCGCGTGCGAAGCTTCTGGCGAGGTTGCAGGTCATGAAGGTCTTGCCTTCATGCGGCAGGGCGCTGGTGACGGCGATGATCTTCGTATTGCGCGTCATCATGGAGAGGTTCAAGCTTGTACGGATATCGCGGAAGACTTCGTCCACCGGCTCTTCGCCATTGCTTTGCAGCAACTTGCCTTCAGGATCGCTGAAGAGCGGGAGGGAACCGAAGACCGGGACGCTTTCGTTGAAGGCCTGTGTGATCTGGCTGATATCCGTGACCTTGTTGTTGATGGAGACAAGAATGAAGGAGATAAGAGCCGCGAACGCGAGACCGCCGAGGAAGGCGAGGCCGAGGACTTTCTTGGGCTGCGGGAAGACAGGCTTCTTGTTCGGCTTGGCGTCGTTGATTTTGCTGATGTTGTAGTTGCCGATGGTCGTGGCGTCCGCGATCTGCAGTTCGTTGATACGGCTGGTGATCATGGTGATGGTTTCGTCCAGCTTGTCGCAGGCGGCTTCGCGCATACGGTAGTCGCCGCCGATCTTGTCCAGTTTGATGAGCTCCTGCTCCTTGTCATTGATCTGGGCCTGGAGGGACTCGCAACGTCTCTGGACGCGCTGAAGCTTGAGCTTGAGGCCGTTGAGACTGACATCGACCTGGTCTTCGGAAGCTTTCTGGATCATCTGCTTGACTTCTTCGTGAACCTTGACGGCCTGATGTTCCTTATTATAATTGGTAAGTAGTTCCGGAAGCTTCATCTGATGGGTCAGGAGGAGATTCTGGAGTGTGGAAAGATTGCTGTTGCTGTCCGGAATCAAGTAAGGAAGCATGACGACGGCGTTGGCGCGGTTGTTGTTGACTTCCTCCAACGTGGTGGAGATTTCTTCGCAATCCATTTTGGCTTCGAAGAGTTTCGTTTCCAGTTCGTTCCGCTGGGTGACAAGGGCGTTGTAGCTCTGCTTCAGATCATAGATGCCATGCTCCTCCTTGAATTTGAGGAGGTCTTCCATGGCCTTGGCGCGGTTGAGCTGGACTTCTTTCAACTGATCGCGGAGCAGGTTGGCGCCCGTGCTGGAAATCGTGATTTTCCGCTTGTACATGAAATCGACATAGACTTCCGCAACCGTGTTGGCGAATTTCGCGGCGGCTTCCGGATTGAGGGATTTGACGGTGATGTTCACCAGATTCGTGCCGGGGATGCGGACGATGGACGGGCCTGTGCAGCCGCTTGCCTCTTCGCCAAGGCGTTCATAGACTTTGGAGAGGACTTCACTTGACTGGATGACCTGGATCTGGGTCTTGATGAAGGCTTCGCCAGCCATGCCGTAGGATGGATCCGCGATGCCTTTGACGTCCAAAGCGCGCATTTCATTGCTGGCGATCATCATTTCGGCGGTCGAACTGTAAATGGGGGTCGCCGTCCGCAGGAACAGTATGCCGCCGGCCAGGAACAGAATCACAGCCGTTGGATACAGCCATAGATATGGCCGGACAAATGTCGCGAAATATCCAAACAACGTCTGAAGAATATTGTCCTCGTTTTCGATGGAGGGCATTTGCGGCTGAATTGTTTGTGGTTGCTGTTCTGACATCGATTGCTCTTTGCTATTCGTGCGGTATGGTGACTCGTTAAAAACAGGACAAAAATTTTGGAAGACTACCAGATGGACTCCTGGACGAAGATGATGTCGCCGTTGCGGAGCATTTCGTCCCGTTCCATGTTTTCAATGGACGTATAGAGTTTCTTCAGGTTGAGCTTCTTGATTTCCTTGTTGCGGATGAGCGTGATATCGTTCTGTTTGGCGACTTGCGTGAAGCCGCCGGCGAGGGCGATGGCCTGGGAGGCGGTGATGGTCTTGTCCGGCGGGAGGGTGAGCGGGCCGGGCTTTCTGACTTCGCCGAGAACGTAGATCTGTTCGGCTGCGCCGACGAGCACATAGTCGCCGGGGACGATGCGGACATCATTCTCATAATTGCCAAGGACTTGCGATTTGAGCGATGCGGGAATCATGTCGCGTTCGCCTTTGGCGTTCGTGCGGATGATGCAGATATTGCCGGCGTCGGCACCGGGTTTCATGCTGCCGGCGCGGATGATGAGTTCGGAGACGAGCGGAGGACGCTGCGTGTCAATGTAAATGGTGGTGGGGCTGTTGACTTCGCCGGCGACGAAGACCGGCGGGGCTTTCGGGACGATGAGCGTGTCTTCAGGCAGAAGCTTGAAATCGTCGCCGCCGGACTGGCGGGAAACGAGTGCGCTGACGTCGATTTTGTGGCGGACAAGCTTGCCTTCGGAGCGTCTGAGGACGGCGACGTTGTTGAGATCCGCGCTTTCCGTGAAGCCGCCGGCCGCGCTAAGGGCCTGCAGGGCGGTCATGCGTCCGTATGTGGGCAGTTCCATGGACTGGGAGGATTTGACTTCGCCAAGAATGTAGATGCGGCGCGGACCCCAGTCCTGGACGAATACGTCGACGTGCGGATCCGTCACCTGTTTTGCGTTCGCCAGCTCTTTTTCCAGTTTTTCGGCGATCGTGCGGGCCGTGAGGCCACTAGCCTTGATGGTGCCGCAGAACGGGTAGCGGAACGTCCCGTCCTCTTCGATGCGGATGACTTTGCTGAATTCCGCGACGCGGAAGACTTGGATGGAAAGGACGTCGCCCGGCTGCAGGGTGGAGGCTTTCCAGTCATCGGCATTCTGGGCCAGAACGAAACAGGAGAGGAGAATCAGAACAAGTGTCAGGTTGCGCATAATGGGTGTTCGTAGGATTTTTTAGACGATTTATGCTAAAGGGGATTGTTTTCAATAGGTGAATTTGACTCCGAGCCAGACTTCGTTGACTTCGTAGTCTCTGTTGGAGCGATACTTGTATTTGGTGTGTTCGTACTCGTAGCCCAGATAGGTGGAGAACCGCTGGGATATCTTGTAGTCCAGATTGGCGAAGGCGGAGTATTCCGTGGAGTCATAGATGGAGTTCCGTTCGTCTTGGATTTCCATGCTCACACCAGGGGTGAAGGAGATGCGATGGGTCAGCTGCCAAGTGGCACGGAGAGAGTTGAAGTAGGACATGCGTCCGCCGCGGCCTGATCCCGTGTCCTCCCATTCGATGGAGGAGAGGTAGGTAAGGAAGAAATTGGAAACGGGATAGTAGCGTAAGGTCAAATTGGCGACAGGTTCCCAGTCGCCGTCGCCGTTGGTGCCCTTGGAACGACCCTTGTATTCGGTGCGGGAAAGACCGGCGCCGAGATGGGCGGAGAATTTGCTGCTCTGGCGGTAGTCGATGAACGGCGCGATTTCATAGGTCTTGGAGTCGTCATTCGACTTGTTGTTTCGGTACATCTTCTCCTTGTAGGAGCTCCGGATGCCCAGCTTGATTTTGTCGGTCAGATTGTAGTATGGCGCGACTCCGAACGAATATTCCTGGTAGGACTTGTCCTTGTAGTCGGAGTCCGTATAATATTTGTTGAAATATCTCGCTGAAAGGGCGACGCCCCAGCGGGCGAATTTCAGCATATCGTACGTCAGGCCGATCGTATTGTCGATGTGCGTGGTGTGGTTCGTGTCCGACGTATCGTATTTTTCATTGACACTGCGTGAAGAAAGGGTGAGCATGAGACGGTCATTGCCGAGAAGGTCTATGCCGCCCAAGATGAACGGGGAGATGTTCCACTTGAATTCGCTTTCATCGGAGTCCTTGTCATAGTATTCGTAGGAGATGTCTCCGATGACGCCGTACTTCCCGTTTTCGTAATTTTTATACCAGTCTAGCGATAAACCGCATTCATTGATGAAGGAGCCGACTCTTCTTGTGGCGGAATCATGGATGTTGTCGTTGTAGCGGACCTCCTCGAACGCGGAGAGAGTAAGTCGGTTCGGGATGGCGGCCGCGGCCGTCTCAAAATAGTCGCTCAGGAATGACTGGGCCTGGAGTTGAGACATGCAGATGCTTGAAAACAAGACAGCTGCTACGACTTTGAAAGAACGGGAAATGCTCCTCATGTCCATGTTGTCGCCCCACAAGGTAAATAACAAATGAAAAAAAAGGCTGGATTCCGGGAAATGAGGCCGGAAGCCAGCCTAAATAGTTAGTGAAAAACGATTAGCGAGCGTTGACTGCGGGGTTCGTGCTCAGCGTGGGTTTTTCAACGGCGGCCTTGGGAATGTCTTCCTTGATGACGGAACCCGTCGTGGTGTCGGTTTCGACGATGGCGATGTTCCACTTGCCGCCGGCGGCCTTGGTGATGCTGACGTTGCCAGCCTCGTTGAGGGCGGCAACGGCGGCGGGGGCGTAGTTCTTCAGCGTGGCGGTGTTGAGAGCCGTCTTGATGGCGTTGAGGATGACAGCCTGCTGTTTGGCATCGGCACTGCCGATATTGGCGAGCAGGTCAACGATTTCGCTCATGTCGCCGGACTTGATGCCAGCGGTGGCGGCTTTCTTGATGGCGGTGGCGCTGTCAGTGACATTAAGCGCGAAGGCGCTGATGCTGCTGAGAGCAAGGATTGCGACGAGCAGTGCTGCAATGGATTTCTTCATGACTCTACCTCTTCTTTGTTGTTGGGTTTGGGAACGTTTTTATACTTATGAACATTAAAAATCAATGATTTTAAATTAATATAGTTTTTTCTTTCCAATAGGCAAATCTTTTTTTTTATTTTTTTTGATTTTTGCAAGAAAAGGCAATCGGGGGACATAAGCTGAAAAAGCGTTTTCATGCGCTGACCAGTCTTTTGAGGTATTGCCCGTATTCCGTTTTCAGCAAATTACCAATGGAATCAAGGATTTGCGCGCTTGTCATCCATTTGTTCATAAAGGCAATTTCCTGCAGACAGGCGACCTGAAGCCCTTGGCGGGTTTCGATGGTGCGGATGAAATTGGCGGCGTCCAGGAGGGATTCATGGGTGCCCGTGTCAAGCCATGCGTATCCTCTGCCGAGGCGGACGACGCGCAGGTCGCCGCGGCGGAGATAGGCGTTGTTGACGTCTGTGATCTCCAGTTCCCCTCTGGCGGAGGGCTTTAGCGATTTTGCGATGCCGATGACGTCGTTGTCGTAGAAATAAAGCCCTGTGACGGCGTAGTTGGATTTGGGGGCCTGCGGCTTTTCCTCTATGGATAGGGCCTTGAAGTTTTCATCGAATTCGACGACGCCGAACCGTTGCGGATCGCGGACATAGTAGCCGAAGACGGTGGCGCCGGAAGTCTGGGCGGCGGCGCTTTGGACGAGATCGCCCAGATTGGCGCCGTAGAAGATGTTGTCGCCGAGAATGAGGCATACATTGTCCTGCCCGATGAATTTTTCACCGATGATGAAAGCCTGCGCGAGGCCGTCGGGGCTTGGCTGGACGGCGTAGGAGAGGTTGATGCCGAAACGCGAGCCGTCTCCGAGCAGGCGGATGAAGGCCGGCTGGTCTTCCGGCGTCGTGATGATGAGAATATCCCGTATGCCCGCCAGCATGAGAACGCTGACGGGATAGTAGATCATCGGTTTGTCATAGACTGGCAGGAGTTGTTTGGAGACGCCCATGGTGATAGGGTGCAGCCGTGTTCCCGCGCCGCCTGCGAGGACGATGCCTTTCATGGAAAATTTGTCCTTTTTATGACTTTTATATTATTAATAAGGTAAAAAGACTGGCTGAATGGACAGCGCCGTCGGCCATGACTTTACAGCCTTTTGGATGTCACGCCTTGCCGCCAAGCCGCTGGCCCGCGTATTTCTTTTCGCGGATGGGTTTCCACCACCATGCATTGTCCAGATACCACTGGACGGTCTTCCGGATGCCCGTGTCGAAGTTCTCCTCCGGCCGCCAGCCGAGATCCTTCTGGAGCTTGTCCGAATCAATGGCGTATCGGAGGTCATGGCCGGGGCGGTCCGTGACGAAGACGATCTGGTCTGAGTATTTCCCTTGCTGCTTCGGGCGGAGGTCGTCGAGAATGTCGCAGATGGTGTTGACGACTTCAAGATTCGTCCGCTCGTTATGGCCGCCGATATTGTAGGTCTCTCCGGGGACGCCTTTTTCGTTGATGAGCCAAAGGGCTTTGGCATGGTCTTCGACATAGAGCCAGTCACGCACGTTCTCGCCCTTGCCGTAGATGGGCAGTTGTTTGCCGTCCAATGCGTTGAGAATGACGAGCGGGATCAGCTTCTCCGGAAAGTGGAAGGGGCCGTAGTTGTTGGAGCAGTTGCTGATGAGCACGGGGAGGTTGAACGTATGGCCCCATGCGCGGACGAGATGGTCGCTGGAGGCTTTGGAGGCGGAGTAGGGGGATTTGGGATCGTAGGGGGTGGTTTCCTTGAAGAAGCCTGTCGCGCCGAGGCTGCCGTAGACTTCGTCCGTGGAGATATGCTGGAAGCGGAACGCGGCTTTGCGTTCATCCGGCAGGGGGCGCCAGTATTCGAGAGCGCATTGCAGCAGGTTGGCGGTTCCGAGAACATTGGTTTTGACGAAGCAGAGCGGATCGTCGATGGATCGGTCCACATGGCTTTCGGCGGCCAGATGCATGATGGTGTCCGGCTGGAAGTCGTCGAAGAGGCGTTTGACGGCCGCCGGATCGCAGATGTCCGCCTGTTCAAAATGATAGAGCGGTGATTTTTCCACGGATTGGAGGCTTTCCAGATTGCCGGCGTATGTCAGTTTGTCGAGATTGACGACTTCCGCGAGCTGGTTGCCGACCAGATGACGGATGAGCGCGGAGCCGATGAAACCCGCACCGCCTGTCACGATGACCTTTTTCATGTTACCTCCTTGATTGGCAGTTTATGATTATTTCGATTGTTTTTTGTGGAAAACGACGCGTCGTCGTCAATTGTAGTCCATTTCGTTGCAACGGTATTCCTTGAGAAGAATGCCGTGTTTTCGGCAGAACTTCAGAAGTTCCGCCCGTTCTTCATGCTGGAAGTTGTCCGAGCAGACGACAATTTTTCCAAGTTTGTGTTTTTCATGGATTTGTTCAAGATCCTCCAACGTCCCGAGAACGCGGAGACCGTAGCAGTAGCTGTGGCTGAAGTGCGGGTTGCGGTCGATGAAGCCGATGATGTTTTCCCGTCCGGCGCGATCAATGTCGATGGCGACTGAATTGACGTACATTCGCCCTTGTGGGCAGATACCGCAAAGAAGAGTCGTGATGTCCGGAGTCGTGTTTGAGTAAGAGGCGTTGACGTGTTGCTTGATGAGGGCTATCCGCAGGGCGTGGAAGAGCATGCGTTCGCCGATGATGGCGGCGTCGGCGATGCCCGTGGCGGTGATGAATTCACGGAGGGTGAAAGGATAGAATTGGAAGATGGCGTTGATGATGGCGGATATGGAGAACGCTCCGGCGACGGTGAGAAGGAGCCAGAAGTATTCCTCCGTGGACGGGTAGTTCCAAAGGACGGAATAGGTGCGCGAGATGATGATGACCAGAAAGACCGGTATGATGAAAAAGGCTGTTTCGGTGTAGTCAAGATGGTTTCTGGCGAAGACGAAGGCGGCGGTGCAGATGCAGACATCCCACATGGGGTTCAAGATATTGAGCAGGAGTCCGAAGCGTGGTTTCTGGTAGTTCTTATAGACGATTTCCGTCGAATGCCATAATTCGATGGATGCGTATCGGACAACGCAGATGGCGATGCTTGTGAAAACGATGATGAAGGACAGCCACCACAGTCTGGGGGGGATGAAGAGGATGCTGATGCCGACGCATGCCATGACAATTGCAAGCAGGTAGATGCTGGAAACGGTCTTCTTCTGGTTTTTGTGGTAGTAGGTGAGCAAGCGGTGGTGGATGTGGTTGCTGTCCGCCTTCCCCAACGCGATAATATGTTGCAGGATTCTTTTAAAGAGGCTCTTCTGATGTTCCGGATCCTTCTCTACGGGATTGATGATACGGCGCCAGACGGCGAAGAAAATGTCCAGCACGGGGACGCCGCAGACCAGAATCGGAATCACGACGGCGGAGATGGTGGCGACTTGCGATGTGGCGTTGAGCCCTGCGACTCCAAGAATATAGCCGATGCACATGCTGCCCGTGTCGCCCATGAAGAGTTTGGCCGGATGCCAGTTGTAGTAGAGGAATCCGCAGAGCGATCCCGCGAAAGTGAGAAGAATGAGCGAGCTGAAACGGCTTCCCGTGAACCACGTGATGAAGGCGAGGGCGATGGCGGAGATGCAGCCGATGCCGCTTGCGAGACCGTCCACGCCGTCGATCATGTTGAACGCATTGATCATGGCGGTGATCCAGAAAATGGTCAGGAACGCATTGAGCGGCGCGGCGATCTGCCATTTCGCATGGAGGTCGATATGGACTCCAAGATACCATGCGCAGGTGGCCGCGATGATTTGGAAGATGAATTTCACCTTGGCGGAAAGGCGGAATTTGTCATCGATGATGCCCAGGGGGATGAGAATGGCGAGGGGGATGAAAAGTTTGAGGGTGGTCCAGCTGGGCTGGCAAGTCGTCACGTCACGTCCCAGCAAGGCATAGGCGACGACGACGATGAGAAATGCCGCCATGATGGCGATGCCTCCGCCGCGCGGGCACGTCTCAGTATGGATATGGCGTTTCTCCGGTTTGTCGAGCATGCCGAAGGTTTCGAGGACCGGTATGATGGCATGCGTCAACAACATCGACAGCAACAATGCCGTCGCTGGCAGAAACAGGCAGATCGCCAAGGTTCGGATGCCTTCCTTGCTCATGTTGTTTTTTGATCTTGTTGATGACGGACTCTTCTCTTTCAACTATAATATGGCTTCATTTTATTGTTTTCATAGAAAAGAATATGAAAAAAAGGTAAAAACGTGTTCGATTGTGGAAGGGGAGACATTGCGCGGCTGTTCGGCGGGTATGGAAAAACGGCCATCCGCGAGGTTTAATTCCTGAATGAATGGCATTTTTGCAAAAAACCTTTATCTTATAAAGTAGAGGGAGAAGTCCAATGCCGAGTCAAAGAAGAAACCATGCCAGAAGAATACGACTACCCACGTATGCATGCGCCGTCTGAGTCCGGGCATCATCATCACCACCATCATCATCACTCCTCCACGTCGTCATCGTCGTCCGATTCCGGGCGCCATCATCATTCGCGGATGTGGGACCACATCCAGGAGAAGGCGAGCAAGGTGTTCCATGCGATGGCGAAACTTCCGTTCGCCGTCGCCCTGGGGCTGGTGGTTCTCATGCCGTTGGCGTATTTCGGCGGCGAACGCTGGTGGATGCCGACCGTCTGGCTGGGATTGGTTCTGGCTTATACGATGTGGGGGCTTTCCGTCTGGTGGTGCGGGAAGGACTACGCGCATGTGAAACTTTCCGTCTGGGGACTGCTGTTCCTTATTCCGCTGCTGGTCGGCGCTCTTCAGCTTGCGCCTCTCAAAGGAGTGACGAAGTTGTTGTCGCCGAAGGCGTTCAGCCAATGGGAGGCCATGGCGGTGCTGGCCAAGGACATGGAGACGCCAGAGCTTGAACCGGAGGAGTCTGATGACGCGGAGGCGGTCGCGGAGGCTTTGAAAGAGGCGGAGAAGATTGATTTGAAGCGCGGGAAGATGCGGACGCGGATAAGCGTCTCGCCGGACGATACCATGCAGATGTGCAGTCTGTTCGGCATCTGCCTTTTCCTGTTCATCTTGCTGACGAGCAAGCTGCATCATACCTACCAGATAAGGCTCGTGCTGCTGGCCATCATCGCGACGGCGCTCGGCAATGCGATATTCGCTTTTGTTGAATCGTTTGGAAGCGTGGCGGCGGGAATGAACCAGCGGGAGTCGTTCAACGGCGTCTTCGGCAACCGCAACCATTTCGCGTTCATGATGATGATGGGCGTCATGTCCACGGTCGGCCTGATGGGCATCCTGACGGGATCGAAGCGTCACGGCAGCAAGCTGGAGGCATGGTGGACGAAACTGCTGGTGCCGTTGGGCATCATCCTGTTCGTGTTGTTGACGGCGATGGTCATGAGCCTTTCCCGAGGCGCGTTCATGGCGACAGTCGTTTCGTTGCTGCTTTTCGGCGTGTTCTGGGCATTCAGCATCCGCGGGCAGTCGATGCACATGCGTCAGAAGACGTTCGCGTTGCTGGCGGTGGTCGCGGTGGCGTTTCTGATCGGCATGCCGTTTGTGCTGCAGCGGTTGTCCGAACGCTACGAGGCGTTGACGGCGGAGGATATCACGATGGATTCCCGTGTCGAAGTGTGGAAAGACAGCTGCCGCATGATAAAGGACTACTGGCGGTTAGGCGCCGGACTGGGCGGTTTCGAGACGTCCATCCAGCCTTACGAGGACGGACGTTTCACGGATGCGCGCATCGCCCATGCCCACAACGACTTTCTGGAATTGACGGCGGAGATAGGGGTTCCGGCCATGGTGCTGATGATGGCCATGGCGCTCGTCATGTGGTTCCGTTCCATGTACAGGATTCTCCATCATCAGGAGAGGACGTATCGATGGGCAGGATTGGGCGCAGGCGTGGCGCTGATAGGCGTCACGTTGCACGAATGCGTCGAATTCAACCTTCTGGCCTGGTCCAACGCATTGGTGTTCACGGCGTTGCTGTCAGTCGTCGCCGTGTGCGGAAGCAGCCGCCACCGCCGTTTGAAACATGAAAAGACGGAGGAGGAGAAGGCGAAGGAATCGGCGACGAACCGTGAGAAGCGTCGTCAGAACCGCCATGACAGATGGCGTTGGCGTCTTGCGCTCGTCCCGTTGTCGCTGGCCGTACTGTTCATCGGGGTGCCGGTCTGCGGGAAGCGGATGTACGCCGGATGGAAGTATTCGGATTTTCTCAATGACCTGCGGCAGCCGGTCGTCGAGGGGAGGCCTGTGAAATTCGACTGCGAGCGGCGTATCAAGATGCTGCAGGGCATCATGCGTTGCTGGCCGGACGACCATTATGTCCTTTGGCGCAGTTCGGCCGTGAAAGCGGAGGCCGCGGACGAATACAATGAGCAGTATTGGCAAGAGGCTTGCGTGGAAAGCGCGCGTTCTATCATGACGGCGCCTGGCGACGGCGACGCGGCCTTGCAGTGCGCGATCTACTGGGAGGCCGCGAAGGATTGCTCCCAGCTGACGCGGACACGGCGGCTGATTGTCAGTTTGTACGACTGGGCGGTGCAATGCCAGCCGACGCTGGCGGAGACGCGTCGTCGGGCTGGCATGGCCGCCTACCGCGCATATGTGCTGGCGGAGAGTTTCGATGATCCGCAGACCGAGACGCTGAAGCAGAAGGCCCATGACCATCTGCTGGCCGCGCTGGCCTATGGCAGCAGGTCGTACGACACCATATTCTCGATTCTGGTAGAGCTTCTGGGCGGCGTGAAGCAGTTGGCGGAAGTCATTCCGGACAATTTGGATGCGCAGAAGGCGATGGTGCGTCTGCTGTTGCGTCGTCGGCTTTTTGACGAGGCTCTCCAATTGACGGAGCGTCTGCGTAAAATGGATCTTGAGCCGAAAGAACATCTGGAACTGCTCAAGACGAAATGCTCGATTCTTGAAATGTCCGGACGTCACGAGGCGCGTGCGGAAGCCTGGCGTGAGCTGCTCGCCTTGCAGGAAGCGCAACTGCCGTTGGACGAGGCCTCTGCAAAATTCTCTGACGGCGAGCCGCGGGAGGCCCTCAATCTTCTTCTGAAGAAACGCGGCAATGTCGTTCTTTGCCAGCGTGAGATTCTGCTCGAGGCGCAGTTGCAGTCCTTCCTGGGCAAGTACGAAGAAACCGTCCAGACGTTGATGCGTCTGGCGTACATCGAGGGGCCTGTCGAACGGGAGGTCATCGACGGAGCTGAAAAATTGCTGGGCGGTTCCGAAAGTTCATGGAAGGAATCGGTCGCCTTGCGCGTCCGTTTCCTGGAGAAGGTCCTGTATGTGAAGCGTGGCCTGCATGGCGATGCTCTTGCAAGGGATTTCGAGACGCTGGAGAAGGAGTTCGAAGCAGGGCGTCCGCAATGGCTGCAGCGTCATTTGGCCTCTTATTACGCAGGGCTTGTCTGGGAGGGAACCCATAAGAAGGAAGAGGCGATCGCCGCCTACCGCCGTTGTCTGGAAATCTGCCCGAACCATCTGTGGTCACTGCAGCATCTGGCTGTGTTGGATCCTTTGTCGCTCAACGACAAGGAGCTGGAGCTTCTGGACTTGTCGACGCGGCGGCTGTCTCCGATTGCGACGCTGACAACCGGCATGCTTTGGCTTGGCGTCAACGCCAAGCCTGATACGCTGACGGCCCTCTACATGCCGTTGCGTTTCGAGTATTTGTTCCTGTGCGTTTCCGAGGTGACGAGCCATTTGCGCGCCACGATGGTGTTTGGCGACAAGCATGGCGCGGTGTTCTCCGATCATATCGAGCCGCATGACGGGATGGAATACACGTTGCGCGTCGGAGAAGTGATGCGTGTGACGCGTGCCGAATGGCAGCCTGTGACGCTCACGTTGTCGTCAAAGCGGCGGATGCTCGCCAATGGCGATGTCGCGATCCGTTACGGCGGATTCTCGGCGAAAGCCTTTGCCGTGAACATCCACGGCGTGTCCAGAAAGCCGCGTTCAGGAAAGTGAGCACAATTGCTCCTTTAATCCGTTCAAATCCAATAAGTTGTTTAGGCTGAACGAAAAGTAGCCTGGCTTGTTCGGGGCTGGCCGAAGCGCGACGACGAGATGGTCCGTCATCTGGATGTCCATGATTTCGGCCGCCATGAGCAGTGTGTAAGTCAGTTTGATATCTTCTTCGGAGGGCGTCGGATCATCGGACGGATGGGTATGGCAGAGGATGAAGGAGCGGCAGGCTTCGCGGACGGCGGGGCGGAAGATTTCCCGCGGGTGGAGGAGCGCCCTGTCGAGAATGCCGATGGAGATCAGTTCGTCGCGGATGAGGCGGCTTTGCGAGTCCAGCAGGAAGACATGCGTCTCCTCCTTTTCACGCGATTGGATGGCGTCGCGCATATACTCGGCGATGAAATCCGGATTGTTGAAGAGCGGCCGCATGGCGAGACGGAGCTTGACCAGCCGTTTGGCGAGCGTGAAGGCCGCGCAAAGTCCGACGGCTTTCGCTTCGCCGATGCCGCCGATTTCACGGAGCTGCCGGACGGTGGCAGAACTCAAGTCCAGCAGATTGTCGTCAAACGAACGAAGCAGTTCATTTGCGAGTTCGAGCACGTTTTTTCCATGGGTTCCCGTACGAAGCAGGACGGCGAGAAGTTCGCTGTCCGTCAGAGAATCCGGGCCTTGGTTCTGGAATCGTTCCCGCGGCAGGTTGTCTCCTTCCAAGGATGTCTGCATGTTGTTGGTATGTTGTTGCTTAGGTTGTTTCATGGCCAGACCTCAATGGTTTGGCGGACGGTCGGTGAAGCGCACAACGCAAGCAGCTCCTGCTTGCTGGCGTCGCGGATGTCTGGCGGAAGTTGCTGCCCGATGGCCGCCGCCGCATTGCGTTTCAGGACGGTTGTTCCCGTATGGTCAAGGGCGGTTCCTTTGATGAGCCGCGTGACAGCGGCGGACGGCATGCGCAGGAATTCTTCCGCGTCAACGGCCAGAGGCTTGACGTAGTTTGTTTTTGGACAAGAGCTTGTGCATTTTCCGCAGCCGTAGAGCGTCGGCCCGAGGAGGATTTGCTGTTCCCATGTTAGCGGTTTTCGGTATTCACCTGATAGCCATGCGCGGCAACGGCGGACTTGGAAGCCTTCGGCCGAGCCGAAGGCTTTTGTGGGGCATGCCTTGAGGCATGCTCCGCAATGCGGACATTCCGCTGGCGCGTCCAGAAGCCTCGGCGGAAGATCATGCGCGGTGAACAGGATGGCGAGATTGACGCCGCATGCGTAACGATCGTCGTAGATGAGCGAATTCATCGCGCGGGAGCCGATACCCGCGATTTGCGCAAGTGGTTTCTCCAGAACGGGTTCGCTGTCGACGCCCAATTCCGTCTGGGCCGGTCCGAACTGCTGGAGCAGCAGTTCTTCAAGCCGTTTGAGTTTTTTCCGTCCTGTCTCATGATAGTCTTTGTCCAACGCGTAGGGGGCGATTTCCGCGAAGGGGCGGCCATCGTGGGCCGACGGCAGTTGGAGCAATGGCGAATCGTCGCGTTCTGGAAGGAAACTGGCGATGACAAGTGATTTGGCCCAAGGACGTTGTGCAAACGGCTCGACCAGAATGTCCCGTTTGGAGTCGATATAGTTTAAAGCACCGGCATTGCTTCGCAGCCATTCGTCGAGATGCTTGGAGAGGCTGCCGTCCGCAAGGCGCGGCGGTTTCAGACAGGCGATTTTGACGAAGCCTGCCTGTTCGGCCAATGATGGGTAATCTGGTTGCTGCACGGATCGGAAAAGGCGATGTTTGAACTGTAAGACGGTCGAAAGGACGGAAAGGGCAATAAAAATCCATGTTGAGCCGTTTTTTTTCAGCGGAAAACATGGAATATTTGCCATGTATATATTATGATAATAATAGTCTGAGAGTTTGCCAGTCGCGAACGCGATTTTTCATGGCGACAGGACGGTTTTTTTGACAGGAGCGAATGAATGGACAATCATACACCGACGGAAAACAGCCATGCAAGCGTGGAGGCATGTTTCAAACGGGACGACATGCGAGGCATCTGGCCATTTGAACTGAACGCCGAAGTGGCGCGGCTGACAGGCCGCGCCATGGCGGAGCTGCTTGCCGCGAATGCGGATGGAAAAATGGAAATCGTTCTCGGGCATGACGCGCGCCTCGGATCGTTTGATTTGCTGACGGCGTTTGCGCATGGCGTCGAGGAGGCGGGAGGGCGTTGCACGTCCATCGGCCTGGCCTCCACGGAGCAGGTTTATTACGCGTGCGGCCGTTATGCGGACCGTTTCGCAGGCGGCGCGATGGTCACGGCATCCCACAATCCACGGGACTACAACGGCCTCAAGATGATGCGTTCAGGAGCGGTGCCGTTTTCGGCGGAGGATCTGGCCTTCATCCGTCTGCGTGTCCTGCAATTGCTGGAGCCTGTTCCGGTAATGCCTGTTGGAGAAGAATTTGCGGAATACATGCTTCATTTGGCTGGCTTCGACGCATGGAAGCCGTTGGGCTGTGTTTTGAAAATCGTCGTGATGGCCGGCAACGGCGTCGGCGCGGTCGCCTTCCGCCCGATCGCCAAACAGCTGGAAGTGTTTGGCTTGGACACTGTATTCGTGGAGGACACGCCGGACGGAACTTTCCCGCGAGGCGTCCCGAATCCGCTGCTGCCGGATTTCAACAAGCGGCTGGCGGAGGCCGTGAAAGAGAACAAAGCGGATTTGGGCATCGGTTTCGACGGCGACGCGGATCGCGCGGGATTCGTCGATCACACTGGCACGCCAGTCGAGGCGTCGCACATCCTGGCGTTGGTTTCGCAACGGAAACTGGCCGCCTGCAAGATTCGGAAGCCAGTGGTATTACGGAACATCTGCGGTTCGCAATTGCTGAAGCATTTGTTCCCGGCGGGTGGCGACGTCGAACTGATCGATCTGCCGGTGGGGCATGGGCAGTTCAAACGGCTGATGCGCCATGAGGCGTTCTCCGACCGTGTCGTTTTCGCCGGTGAACATTCCGGCCATTATTTCCACCCGGACTTCTTCTGCGCGGATTCCGGCATGCTGACGGCGCTTCATCTGATCGCGCAGACGTGGCAGTGGAAGGCGGTCGGCGAGACGCTGGCGGACAAACTGGTGGAATGGCGGAATACCTATCATTGGAGCGGCGAACTGAACTATGATCTGAAGTCGCGTGAAGACATCCAGGCGACCATCGTGGACGTCGCGAATGAATTCGGCGGATCGATGTCGCGTTATGAAATACGAAAGGACGAAGAACTGGATTTGAATCGCTGCATGCCCGCCGTTGGCGGATATGACGCGACGAAACTCGCGGCTCCCGATCTGAAGCTTGTGGAGGACAACGGCGATCAAGGGTGGTGGTTCTGCCTGCGGCCATCGGGCAATGAGCCGAAACTGCGTCTGAATGTGGAGACGTGGAACCGTGGCGATCTGGCGGATTTGACAGGGCGTGTCATCGCCGTGCTGAAAAAGCATGGTGCCACGGAGGGATGAGTGGTTAGTGGTTGGTCAATGCAATTATATAAATATAAATAAGGAGAAGATGAATGGACATGTTATTGATGGCTTCGTTGATTTGGCTGGGCGAGCAGGTCGCCCCCGTTGATTCGTATTACCGTTTCCGCAAGAGCTTCCAATTGAAGGATACAAAAGGAGCCATGCTGCGCATCGCGGCGGATTCGGACTACACGGTCTTCATCAACGGAAAACGCGTTCACGTCCTGCAGTTTCCGGATTTTCCGGACCGCAAGACGTTTGCAACCGTCGATGTGACGGATTTCGTGAAAAAAGGCGACAACGTGATCGCCGTGCTGGTGCATCACATGGGGCAGAGCTTCTTCACGCATTACAAATGCGATCCGGGCCTGATGGCCATCGTGTCGCAGGCGGGAATGCCTGTCGCCGTGACGGATGCGACATGGAAATGCAGCATGGATCCGGGCTATACGCAGAACCGGAAGGTCATCGTCAGCCCGCAGCTTGGTTTCACATTTGAATATGACGCCCGCAAGGAGGCCGACTGGATGGAGCCCTCCTTCGACGACAGCGGCTGGGAGGCGGCGACCGTCCACAAGCGCCCGACGGCCAACGGCCATTGGGCGTCCATGGAGGAACGTCCCATTTTGCAACTGAACCAACTGCCGCCCGAGCCCGTGAAACTTGTCTGGCAGGGCTGGCGGATGAAGGCGGCAGGCGTCCCGTTCTTCGGGTCGCGATTCGTGCAGGAGGCGTTCGACGTTCCGGAAGCCGAAAGGGCGGGCGTCAACCGTCTGAAGCCCACGATTCGGCCCGACGGCCCCGCATGGCGTTTCAAGAAGCCGCCGCAGGCGGACATGGATTTGGCCTGCACGGTGGATTTCGGAAAGGAATCGACGGGATTCATCACGATCGACGTGGAAGCGGCGGCCGGAACGGTGGTGGAAATCCATCATGGCGAACATCTTGACGACGGCCATCCGCGTTCCGTCATCGGTCCGCGCAATTTCATCGACCGATACATTTGCCATGACGGCCGCAATCAGTTCACCTATCCGCTGCGCCGCATCGGCGGCCGCTACATGCAACTGATCTTCTCTGAATACGGCGAGACGATGCCCGCCGTCCATTACGCGGGCATCAGCGGCGTCTACTATCCGTTGCCGCAGCCGACGTATCTGGACACAGCGGACAGCATGCTGCAAAAGATGCGCAACGTGTCAATCAACACGCTGGCGTGCTGCATGCACGACCATTATGAAGACTGCCCGTGGCGCGAACAATCGCTGTACGCATACGATTCCCGCAACCAGATGCTGTACGGATACTATGTGTGGGGCAACTACGATTTCGCGAAGGCGTCGCTGGAACTGCTTGGCCGCTCGTATCTTGGCAACGGCTATCTGGAGATCTGCGCGCCGGCGGAGTCGTCCATCACGATTCCGTCGTTCACGATGGTCTGGATTCCGTCGTTGCTTGAGCTCTACATGCATTCCGGCAGTCTGGACGAATACAAACGGCAGAAGGAGACCGTGAAGAAGATTCTGGAATCCGCATTGGCCCGAAAGTCCCGCGTGGAAGGCCTTTACGAGCCCGGCAACGAAAAGCGGATATGGAATTTCTTTGAATGGACGGGCCGTCTGGACCGCTGCCCCGCGTTCCCTGATTCCTTATACAATATATATATGTACGAAGCGTTGGGCGCAGCCTCGAAACTGGCGGCGGCGGACGGCGACAGCGAGGCGTCCGCACGCTATGGCGCTGCGGCAAAGGAACTTGGAACGGTCATTGAAAAAGCCTTCTGGGATGACAAGAAACAGTGCTACGGCTATCTGCTGCCATCCGAAAACGCGAATCAGGAGGACTACGAGCATGTCCAGGCGTTGATGCTTTTCAACAATCTCGTGCCGGAAGCGAAGATCGACGCCGTTGTGAAAAGCATCTGCGGCGGCAAGCTGGTGGCCTGCACCTACAGTTCGCTGCCGTATCTGGTTCGCGGCATGGCGGACAAGACGCCGAAGGCGCGGATGCACATCTACGATCTGATCTACGATGAGTTCAGCAAGTGGACGGTCAATGGCTTCACCTCCCTGCCGGAGACGCCGACCGGGCCGGACGACTTCTACTGGGCGGGCTCCTGCTGCCATGGATGGAGCGCGATTCCCGCGTACTATATCAATTGCATCATTTTGGGCGTCCGTCCGTTGGAGCCTGGCTTCAAGAAGTTCGAAGTGAAGCCGTATCCGGGCAGACAGCGTCGTGCAGGCGGCATGATTCCGACGCCCAACGGCGACATACAGGTCATGTGGGAGAAGCGCAACGAAGACGATCCCGCCAAGATGGGCCTTTATGTGGAAGTGTTCTATCCGGATGGCACGTCGTTCGTGACGGATTCCTATCCGGAGTTCCCGATTCTGGAAGTCGTTCCGATGAAATACACGCTGGATCAAAAAAGCAAAATGCCGACGGGGGTGCGGCTGGAGCCGCGCCGTAAATAAGATATACGGCTAGAAAACGAAAAAAGCCAGAAGGCTGAATAATGACCTTCTGGCTTTTTCGTTGTTTGAAGTGTTTTAATAAATAAACAGCATTTCGCGGTATTTGGGCAACGGCCAGAGGTCGTCGTCGACATCCAGTTCAAGGGCGTCGATAATGGCGCGGAGGGCGCGGAGAGCGTCTATGATTTTCTCCGGGCCGTCATGGAGAGCCGCCGCAAGGCTGTTGTTGGCCTTGGAGAGCTGGTCGATGCCATTGCCGATTTTCTGCGCTTTCGCCTTCAGGCCGGCCGTGCCCGCCTTGAGGCCGCAGGCTTTGGCGTTGGCGAGGGCGGCGGCAAGCCGCCCGAACTGCTGTTCGGCGGCGGGGCCGATCATGCTTCGGGCGATTTCGAGGCCGATTTCGCCTTCGATGCGGATCTTGCGATGATAGACTTCGTGGAACACTTCATAGCGTGAATCGATTTCCGTGTTGGAAAGAACGCCGTATTTCTGGAAGAGGCTCTTGGTGGTTTCCTTGCGGAAGTTGTCGATGGCGGGGAGGGTGCTGGCCAGATTCGGAAGACCGCGGCGGGCGGCTTCCTCCAGCCATTCCTTTCCGTAGTTGTCGCCGTTGAAGATGATGCGGCGGTGTTTGACAAGACTTTCGTGGCAGAGCTCCTGTAGCTTCTTGTTGAAGTCTTTGACGCCGACAAGCGGTTCAAGCCTGTCGGCAAAATAATCCAATGATTCCGCAACGATCGTGTTGAGGACGAGATTGACCTCCGCGCAGGATTGACTGGAGCCAGGGGCGCGGAATTCGAACTTGTTGCCTGTGAACGCGAAAGGACTTGTGCGGTTGCGGTCCGTCGTGTCGCGCGGCAGGACGGGAATGGAATCGACGCCGAGGCGCATCTTGGCGGGTTTGCGGTTGCCGACGGCGACGCCGGATCCGATGCGATCCAGCACTTCCGTGAGCTGTTCGCCGAGGAAGATGGAAATGATGGCGGGCGGCGCTTCATGGGAGCCGAGGCGGTGGTCGTTGTCCGCCGTGGCCGTCGCGGCGCGCAGAAGGTCGCTGTGGATGTCGACGGCGCGGATGATGGCCGTGAGAAGCGTCAGGAAGATGGCGTTCTCCTGCGGCGTCTCGCCCGGATCGAGAAGATTTTTCGTGCCGTAGGAAAGCCCCCAGTTGTTGTGTTTGCCTGAGCCGTTGATGCCTGCGAAAGGCTTTTCGTGGAGAAGGCAGACGAGTCCGTTCCGCTCCGAAACCTGCCGCAAGACCTCCATAATGAGCATGTTATGGTCAATGGCGAGATTCTGGTCTTCGAAAATCGGAGCCAGTTCGAACTGAGCGGGAGCGGTTTCGTTGTGGCGTGTCTTGGCGGGGATGCCGAGCTTCCACAATTCGTTTTCGACTTCCTCCATGAAGGCGAGAATGCGCGGCTTGATGGATCCGAAGTAGTGGTCTTCCAGCTGCTGGTGTTTGGCCGGCGGCGCTCCGAAAAGCGTGCGACCCGCCTGGATGAGATCCGGACGCTGCAGATAGAATTTCTTGTCGATCAGGAAGTATTCCTGTTCGATTCCGAGCGTGATATGGACATGTTCGTCCGGCAGGCCGAAACAGCGCATGAGCCGTTGCACGGCGTGCGCAAGAGCTTGCTGAGAACGCAGGACAGGCGTCTTTTTGTCGAGTACTTCGCCCGTGTATGAGCAGAAGATGGAGGGGACGCACAGCGTGGCGCCGTTGGCGTGGCGTTTGATGAAGGCGGGGCTTGTCGGATCCCACGCCGTGTAGCCGCGCGCCTCGAACGTGCTGCGCAGGCCGCCGGACGGGAAGCTGGAAGCGTCCGGTTCGCCGACGATGAGCTTCTTGCCGGAGAACTCCATGATGACCTGCCCTTTTCCCGCGGGTTCGATGAACGCGTCATGCTTTTCCGCCGTGCCGCCGTTGAGCGGCTGGAACCAATGCGTGAAATGCGTCGCCCCTCTGGAGACGGCCCATTCCTTCATGGCCTGCGCGACTTCGTCGGCGATTTCCGGATCGAAGGGGGCTTCGCCCGAAATGGTCGCAAGAAGTTTGACGGCCGTTTCTTTTGAAAGAAAACGGCGGATGGCGGCTTCGCTGAAGACGTCCTCCGCATAATGTTCCAGCGACGCGGCGGCCGCGGGCATGGGGGGGCGTGCCCGCAGGTCGGCGACGGCGTTGACGGCATGTTCGCGTTTGCTGCTGCTCATGGTTGCTTCACTTCAAAAACGCCTCAGTAGAGATCCGCGACGAGCGGGAAGTGGTCGGACGGATAGAGGTCGTTCTCGATGTCGTCGAAAACGAACAGGTTGCGGACGTGGAATTCGTTGTTGACGAAGATGTAGTCGATGGGGCCTTTGTGGGGCGGTTCGACGCCGTCCTTCATGACGCGGTAGCCTGTGAACGTGTAGGTCGGGCCGACAAGCGGATTCTCCGTGATTTTCGTCGAGTTATGCATGAATTTTTCCGCATGGGCGATGACTTCGTCTTCCGGCAGGACGTTGAAGTCACCCGTGAGGACGACGGGGCCCTTCGGGGAGATTTCCTGCATCTTCTGGAAGATGAGCTTGACGCCGTTGATCTGAGCGAGCTTGGAGCGATGGTCCAGATGCGTGTTGAAGTGGGTGAATTCGAGGCCTGTCTTCTTGTCGGTGAACGTCGCCCATGTGCAGATTCGCGTGCAGGCGGTGTCCCATGAACGGGAGCCTGCGACGTCCGGCGTTTCGGAAAGCCAGAAGGTCTTGGAGCCGTGGCAGATGAAGCGGTCTTTGCGGTAGATGATGCAGGAGTATTCGCCTTTTTCGACGCCGTCTTCGCGGGCGACGCCCGTGTAGTCCCACGAGCCTTCGGAGAGGATGCCGTCGATCTGCATCTTCATGGCCTCCTGGAGGCCGGCGATGGCGATGTCATGTCGGTTGAGCAGCGCGAGAAGGCGCGGCTGGCGGGACGCCCAGTCGTTGGGGGCCTTGTCGCAGGGGGTGCGGATGTTGTAGGAGGCGAGACGCAGGAGGGATTCGGGGACGTTGCTCATGATGTTGCCTTTATGGTTGCTTTTGCGAAAAAACGAACGGAAAAATAAAATATATTAATTTAATGCGGAATGGCGATTTTTCATTCAATTGCTTTTTGGCAAAACGACGTTATTCTATGGTATAGGTTGTTTTTCATGTGTTTTTTATAGAAATGTATCAATGAAAGGAGTCAAGATGTTCAGAAAATTCATGGCGATGGCGGTGCTCATGTCGTTCTGCGCGATGGCGCAGGATGTCTTCATGGGCGATTACAAAGGCACGTTGAAGGATGCCGAAGGCAAGGAAAGCGCGCTTTGCGCGCAGGTCTGGGCGACCGGCAAGGGCGGTTACCAGGCGGTGTTCACGGAGACGATTTATGAAGCCCCAAAGCCGAAAGTCCTGCTGAAACTGGACGGCAAGGTGGACGGCGACAAAGTCGTGTTCCCGCAAGGTGGCGCGACCATCGCCAACGGTTTGTTCAAAGGCACTATCCCGTTGGGCGCGATTGATTTGAAGACGTTCAAACTGGTCTCTCCGACGTTGGGGCTGCAGCCGCCGGAAGGCGCTGTCGTCCTTATGGGGCCAGGCAAACGTATGTCCCAGTGGCGCAATGCCGAACGTGCGGCAGGCATCGTCGATTTGAACAGACGTCTGGCCCGTGCAAACAACTGCGTCGGCTATCTAAGCAACACGATCGTCAGTGACAAGGCGCAGAGCGTCACGATGCGTTCCGGATCGGACGATGGCCTGGTGGTTTTCCTGAACGGCCAGAAGGTCTATGAGAAGAACGTGCCGCGCAGTCTTGCGACGGATGAAGACACGATCAAGCTCAATCTGAAGCAAGGCGAAAACGCGCTGCTGCTGAAGGTTTCACAGGGCGGAGGCGACTGGCAGGCCCATGCCCGCATCTGCGGGGCGGACGGCAATGCCGTTCCGGGAATTTCCTATAAGCTTCATCCGCAGGGACTTGCCATGGACAAGAAAGGCGCGATCATGGCGTGGAACATCGCCGGCCCGTTCACCATGCAGGGCAAAGACGGTTTTGCGGCCATGAACGAGGCGTTCGCTCCTGAAAAAGGCGAAGCCGTCGAATGGAAGCTTGTGGAAGACCGCCGCATGGGCGGCGAACGCTGGGGCGTCAGCGAAGACGGCGGCACGCTGGAAGTGCGTCGCGGCGGCGGCAGCATCGTCAGCGGCCCCGAATACGGCTCCTGCATCATGCATGTCGAATTCAAGACGTCCTACATGCCTGAAGCGCGTGGACAGGGCCGTTGCAACAGCGGCGTCTATACGCAGGGCCGCATCGAAATGCAGATTCTCGACAGCTATGCTCTTGAAGGCCGTGACAACGAATGCGGCGGCATCTACCAGCAGAGCCGTCCGATCGTGAACATGTGCCTTCCGCCCGAAACGTGGCAGACCTACGATATCGACTACACGGCTGCGAAATTCGACGCCGAAGGCAAGGTGATTGAAGACGCCATCCTGACGGTTCGCCAGAACGGCGTTCTCATCCATGACCATCTCCGTGTCAAGCCGACGCCTGGCGGTCTCGGCGGAAACGCCGTGCCGAAAGGCCCGCTCATGCTGCAGGATCACGGCAACACGTTGTGGTTCAGGAATCTCTGGTTCAAGGAAAAATAAGATTCTACAGTAAATAAGATATGGCGCCTCGCTGAATGATTTCGGCGGGGCGCCATCTTTTTCATAGGATTCTAAATTATTGCTGCCCATCTGGCACCAATGCCAGATGGAAGCCGTAGAGGCGCGTCGAAAAGACGTCGCCGCGGCGGGCGAGGCCCGCCAGACGGCCTTTGTATTGCATGACGGCGAGATTCCATTCGGCATCCGTTGGCAAGGCGAAATGGTAGCCTTGCGGGAGTTGGCTTGCGAAATGACTGGTCAGCCGTCGGCAGAAGTCATTGGCTTCATCAAGGCCGACGCCCATCGTGTTCAATGACGTCGTCATCAACGTCCGCCATTGGGCTTCCGTGATTTCCTGTTCGGTCAGCCAATAGTCCTTTGGAATGGTGATTTGGTAGGACGGCGGCTGGACGCTGCCGTAGGGCGACGTCGGCTGGTAGCTGCCCGCCTTGACTTTCAGCAACTCTAACGGGATGTTGGACGGTAGCATGAAGGATGTTTTTCCGCCGTCGGTTTTGATGATGACGGGGGCGGGTGAGGAGGCGGGGCGTGTCACCCATTCGACGACAGGCGTCGCGACTTTGACAACGGCGTTTTTGACCGCTTTGACGAGATGGATGAGACCGCCGCCGATGATGCAGAAGATCAACAGCAGCAACAGGAAGAAATGACTGCAGCAGCAACCGCGCGGCGTCTTGCGTTTAGGCGGTTGCTGTGGTTGTTTTTGACGGAAGAGGTCCGGTGGATTGTCGGTCTTTTTGCAGGGCGGCTGATGCGCGGGGCGCGGAGGCGGCGGCGTGGTTTTCGGTGGTTCCGCAACATGGACGGCTGGCTTGGACGGAGTATGTTTTTTATCCGTCGGTGTCGCCATGGTGATTGGTTTCGCGAGACGCGGGCCGATTTCCGTCGAGGCGATTCGCACGACCTGCAGCCATGAGGGAAAGACATCGACGAGTTCATCAGGCGTCAGATAGCAGTCGTTTGTTTGGGCGAGATGGCGTTCAATGACGCCGCCGAGGCTGTGCGCATACGGCTGTAGTTTCTGTGATAAATCCTTGTCCTCCAATGACGTGATGCTGTTTTGGAGCATCCAGTCGTACATGCCGACGGCGTTGCCGAGCATGTTGAATTTCAATGTCAATTCAACGGTCGCGGTCTGCGGCTGGCCGTGGCGCTGGATGTCCGGCAGCAACGTGGCGTTGAATTCAAGCGGCGTTATGAAAAACGAATTGGGCCAGTTTTTCGTACCGCGGACAGTCTGTCGGCCGAAAATCTGCCTGCCAGAGGCGTCCTGCGCAAGCAGATAGATATTCTGCTCCGCAAACGGAATTTGCAGAGATTCGATGTCGGAATTGCTTGTGACTTTTTTCAGAAGAAGCATGGGCGGACAGAAGGGTAAGGCGTGGTTATTTTTCGAGACGCGTGGCGAAACTGAGCATGGCCAGATCGTAGATGACGTTCGCGATGAAGGCGATGAAGAAGAGGGCGGTCAGGGCGGGCGTCGCGAAGGCGCCGCCGATCATGAGGAAGGCGAGAATGCCGCCGATGGCGGCGTACAGCGCGAGCACGACGGCGTTGGCCTGGTTGGAGCGTTTGGCGGCCGTGCTGCGGAAGAACGGGAAGGTGATCATGGGAAGGAGGATGGCGATGAAGACGAAAGCGAGAATCCGCGCGTACAGGGGAACGGTCGCTTCATGCGCCGAACTGGCCGGTTCAGCGGTTTGTTCCACGACCGCAACGGCTTGCGTTTCCGGAACTGCCTCTGCCGCGGCTTCCTGCTTCGCCGTTGAAATGGTTCCCGTGAACAACGGCTGCATGGTCTGCGCGTCGATGAGATGATATTGGCCGTTGATGACGGCGGAATCGCCGTCGGTGGTTTCGAAGGACGTCAGCTGTCCCCAGATGACGAGATCCGTTTCCGCCTGGGCGGTGGCGTTTGTGGCTTCCTCCAGCGTCGCGTAGGTCGGAATGCGAAGATGGAGCTTTGCGCGGATGCGGTCGGCCAGCGGAATTTCCTTCAGATCAAGAATTCCCGTCGAGAGGATTTCTTTGCGGAGGGCGTTGGAAACATAATCGGTCGGATCGTTGTCAAAGTGCAGCAGGACGGCGCTTTTGGCGGCTCCGCGGTTGGCGCGGATGTCCACCAGCATCGTCTTGACGGCGGCGTCCGCCGCTTCCTTGCGGGAGACGGCGAGAGGAAGCGGATCTGGCGTCAGCCAATACCATGCCGTCACGCAGAACAAGACGGCGAACACACAATATTTGACGATGTTGAAGACGAGTTTGAACATGTTGGCGACCTCCTTTGGGAAAGGCGATGAAGTTTTTCTATAATACTAATATAGACATAAGTTGAGTTTTTCTAGAAAAGATTTATTGTAATTGTTTGATTCTATGAAAATTGGCTGAAAAAACATGTTTTGCATGAGGTGGCAAGGGCGTCCCCCTTGGGAAAATGCATCGCGCATGCCATTCCAGGCCGAGACGGCCTGGCTACCCCTTCGGTTTTAGAAAAAAGTGATAGTTGATTCATATAGGTTATAGGGCGAGGGAACGAACGCAGGAAAAACGAGACGATGAACGAAACGGAAAAACAACATAGCAGGACATGGCAGTCCGTCTGCGACGAATTCTTTTCGACGCAGCAGGCGAGCTTCCAGGAATCGCCGTGCCCGTTGCCGTCGATGCGTCTGCCGCTTTGGCAGCGGGCGCTGTTCTACCGTCCGGCGGCGGATGCCGCCGCGTTCGACGTCGCGGAAATGGACATCTCGGAGGACGTGAAGTTCCATTTCGCGGAGAACGGCAGGGGGGATGTGCGTCTCGTGGCGCGCGTTTTTCGGATTCCAATTGGCAAAAAAGGCTGCTTCCGCGTTGTCAGCGCGTTTCTTTCGCCTGAAAGTGAACGTCTGGCGGACGGCGGCGACGTGGCGGCATTGCGTGAATACGTCGAACGGAAATACGAGCTGTTCCGTCGTGAAGAAGGCCTTCCGACGCTGCATTATTTTTATGTGATCGGTTCCGAAAGGCCGTTCGACGACGGCTGCCAGGCGTTGGCGCGGCCGACGGTCGTCCTCTGCCATCCGTTGTCAAACGGTCTGTGGGACTTTCGTCTGCCGCGCGGCGACATCGACATGCCGACGGCGGATTTCCTGTTGCACATCCTGCCCGGCATGCGGGACGCGTATGCCGACGCTATGGCGGCGGAAATCGACCGTTGGGACCAGACGAGCTTCATCACGCAGGACGCCCTGCGCGAACGGCTTCGGCTGGATTCATCGACATATCACGGCTTCTTGTCGCGATGGCTGGACACGCTGTTCGCCCGCGGCGGCTACGGCCGTGATTCGCGCGGTTACATCTACGGCCCCGCCATGACGCTTCCGCCCGGAAAATGGGCCAGACGCTGCCGCCGTTACGACACAACTTCACGGCAGGCCTTCTGGCTGAACGCCGTCTGTGTGTTGTGCATCGTGGAAATCATCTTCTTCAGTGCGTTATGGCTTTGCGGGAGCATAAGCGGCCTGTGGAGCCAGCTGGCATGGGTGCTGCCCGCTGTGGCGGGGCTCGGTTGCCAATGGAGCATCTGGCATACGCGGAACCGTAGCGTCAGATGATGGAAAATTAAGAGTGTCAACAAGTTAACATAAAGGATTACAGAAAATGGTACTGCCGGATTTTCTCATCAGACTGCTGGAGATTTTGCATTTGAAGGATTCGGAGGAAAAGAAACTGAAGAAGCGGATCGCTCAATGCGACGAAAATATCCGCTCTTTGAACCAAGGCCTTGAGAACCAGGTGAAAGCCATCAAGGATATGGAGGCGGAGTTTCTCGAACTGAAGACGCAGTACGACACGGCGAGCGGCGCCGTCCGCGAGACGCTCGCCGTGCGCATGAAGAACATCCTCAAGCAACGTGAACGCATGAGCGAACAACGCCAGATGGCTGCGCAGCAGATGAACGCCGAAATGCTTGTCCGCCATAATCTTGTGTTGCAACTGGAACATCGCCAGCATCCGGACAACCATGATCTGGAAGAGATCCGCGACGAGAAGATGGACATCATCGACGACTTGAAGGAGCAGGCGAAGACCATTGAGCAACTTGAGAGTACGACGCTGAAGAAGACGGAAAAAATCGACGAAGACTTCGACAAGGCGCTGCAGGCCGCGGAGGACGAGTTCAAGGATGTGGATTTGTCGTTCTCCGCGCCGAAGCCGGAGAAGAAAGAAGCGGAGAAAGAGAAGGACGAAGCGTAACCTCTTGTGCTGCATGGGCTTTCTAGCCTCCTTACAGCCTAGCCTTCTAGCCAACTAGCCGCCTAGAAAAAATAAAAAGGAGTTGTTATGGGATTGTTTGATTGTTTTAAATCACGGGAGGAGCGTGAACGCGAACAGCGCCGTGAACGCCGCCGCAACGAACGCAAGGTGGAGCAGGACATCGAGAAGTTCGACGACGCGATCGCGAAGCTGACGGAAGAGCGCACGAAAGTCTGGAACCAGGCCCGCGAATTGCTGAAAAGCGGCCGCAAGGCGGAGGCGCAACGGACGCTGCTGTTCTACAAGAAGTACGACATCGCCATCAACAAACTGGAAAAGCAGAAGGTTTTCCTCAAGAGCCAGGCCCTGCAGGTCAGCACGGCCGGCAACGTCAACACGACATTGAACGACATCAAGACGATGGCCGCCGACCATAATATCGATCCGGACAAACTCGCCGAAAGCCTCGACGACGTCGAAATGATCGCGGAGGACATTCTGGATTCCGACAAGATCATGAACAAGGCGTTTGACAAGGATTTGGACCACATGGCGCAGGAAGTCGCCGCCGGCGACATCAGCTACAAGGACGATGAACTGATGGCCGCGTTGGAGAACGAATGCGCGGCGGAAGTGCTCGGCCCGAAGGTCGCGGAAACGCCTGTGACGGACAAGCCCGTGAGCCATGACGACATCAGCGCAGGTGCGGAGCGCCTCAAGAAGATCATCAGCGAGAAGTGAAAGTCGTTGTCGCGCATGGAGTTGACGCAGCATGAGCAATTTCAATTACGAAAAGAAACTGGAGCATGAGAAGGCGGCGGAGAAGGCGTTGATGGAAGACGACTTCCCGTCGGCGTTCTATCATGTCGCGGAAGCGGCGAAATTCGCGTTGGCCCTTGCGAATCAATGCACGGGAAAGTTGCGTGAAGCGTATATGAGCAACGCGAACGAGCTGATGGAATCTGTCCGCATGGCGGACGTGGCGGGCATGGAGAACGTGAAGCGTCAGATCCGCCTGCGGATGATCGATCCGTTGCAGCATGCGGAGGAGGCCCGCAAGCACGGCTTGAAGGTCGGCGGCGGCATCCTGCTGTACGGACCGCCCGGAACGGGCAAGACGTTCATCGCGAAGGCAGTGGCCGGCGAACTGGATCTGCCTTTCTACACGATCACGGCGGCGGACATCTTCGGAAAATACGTCGGCGAGTCGGAGAACAACATCCGCGACTTGTTCGCGGAGGCGCGGAAGAACCCGCTGTCCGTCGTGTTCATCGACGAACTGGAGACGATTTTCCGCAAGCGGACAGGCGACATCCACGAGACGACGCAGAAGGTCATCTCCGTCATTTTGCAGGAACTGGACGGCGTGAAGGACGGGAAGAATCCGTTCCTTCTGCTCGGCGCGACGAACGCGCCGTGGATGATCGACGAGGCGTTCATGCGGACGGGCCGTTTCGATGTGAAGGCGTATGTCGGCCTGCCGGATCTTCCTGCGCGCGAACAAATTATCCGCAACGCCTTCAAGCATGTGGAGTATCCCGTCGATGAAGACGCCATCATGTATCTGGCGTCCGCCACCGGCAAATGCAGCGGCGCGGACATCAACGGCATCGTGCAGTCCATCCGTCAGACGGCGTTCGAACGTCATGCGGACCGCTACACGATCGAGCTGTTCCGTTCCTGCACGCAGCATATCGCGCCGTCGTGCAATGAAGAGACGTTGCGCAAGATAGAGGAATGGGAGAGGCAGAACGAAATCACACGGGAGTAGGCGAGAGGCATGTCGAAGAAGAAAAAGGCGGAAAACAACGAAGCGCTGACGGTGGCGGGGCATGGGAGCCCGTCGTCGTTCGCCGTGACGTTGATGCGCGGCGACAATGGCCGCGTTCTGCTGCCTGTGAAGACGGAGCTCGCCCATGACACGGCGGCGCAGGAGGAGGTCGTCGTGCGCGTTTTGCCACAGGGCGTCCGCCGCGAAGTACTGCGTCAACTGCAGGCGGAGGAGGAACGCCGTTCGCCCGCGCAATGGGCGTTGATTATCGCCGTTCTGGCGATTTCATTGACGATTGTCTGGCGGTATTTTCCTGTCCAGCCGCCGGCGGAATCGTTGGAGACGAGTCTGGAGATCGAGACGACGGACGTGCCGAAGACCAGCGAGTACTATGGATTGTATGTCCTTTCAAAGGAACGGTTTGAATCGCAGAAATATGCGAAGTGCGCTTCTGAATTGGCCCCGAAGATTCCGGAGCTTCTGGACAGGCGGAGCCAGCTGGGCGAATCGCATGACCGTCTGCTATACTATTTCTTCGAATCCGTCCGCGTCGGCCGCGTCGATACGACGACGAAACGCATGGCGGAGAAATACATCGACGTGTTCGCCTCCCTGAACCACGATGAAGTGAAATGGGACATCATGCGCATCAAGCTCTGCGCAAAGGAATATCTGAACGTGGAACTGCTGCACTCACGGCTCAGCCAAGGCCGCTACAAGCATATCTGGCAGCGGAAGCTAAGCGAGAACGAGATGTGGATCAACCGTGTCCGTCCATTGGTGGAAAGCATTGAACGGCAGGCGATGACGACGGATGCGACGGAGGAGACGCTGGAGAATCTCTATCAGTTGAAATATTCCCTTGCCTGTCTGCTGACGGCGCGTTGGATGTTGGAAGGCGGCAAGGGAAAGAGCGTGTTTCCGGATGATTACGGCGATCCAGGCGTCCAGAGCCGCGAAGAGGCGATGCGGATCTGCCGTGAGACGGAGGACCGCTACCGCCCCGTCGGAAAGGTGAAACGTGAATTGGTGGAATATCTGCGGCTGCGGAAATTCATTGCGGAAACGGTGATGGCGCAGTCCAAGAACATCAACCGTTATTATTGGAATGGCGCAACGCATAACACGAACGAGGCGTTGCGCATGGAGATCACGATGGTGAACACGCGGTTGGAGAAAGGCGCAGGGCAATAATCTGGAAAACTAGAATCCTAGAATCCTAGCCTGCTAGATAAATCAGATAACGGAAAAAGCACAAATGACGCAGCAATTGGTGACAACGGCGAGACGCGGATGGGACTGGATGTTCCTGCCGCGGCATCATGCCAACGGCATATCGAGCTTCAGCGACAAGAAGTTCTATGTCGTGCTGTTCCTGTATCTTGCGTCATTTTTAGTATTTGCGCACGATCCGTTTTTCCATCAGCATGGCGCGTTCGTCTATCAGCAGGGCTTGGTGACGCTGCTGTTGGCGGCGGTCGTGGCCGCCGCCTTCAACTGGGAGATGTGTCTCTTCGGCAAGCCCGTGGGGGCGAATCTGCTGCTGCATGTCATACAAGTGTTTCCGCTGTCGCTGTTCATGGCGCGGATCACGGCGAAGGCGAGCGTTCCGGACGAGCCGGAATCGCTTTTCGGCCATGCGGTGGAGATGATGAAAGGATGGTCGAATCGTTTGTTCGGTGACATTGTCAGCGGGATTCCCGTATGGGTGACGGATTTGTTCACGAACTGGCGGATTTGCATCCTGCTGGCGTTCGTGTTGTTCTTCCTGTGTTTCCGCAACCTGCCGTTGAAGGTGGCCTCCGTCGTCTGCGCGTTGCTGGTGCCGTTCGCGAGCGTCATCGCCAAAGGGCCCGTCGGCTATCTGCTGCCCGGCATGATTCTGCTCGGCGGCGGCATGGCGATGCAGTTCTGCCGCTATGACAAGATCCTCTATTTTGAGAACATCTTCCATCGGCTGCGGGCGTCCACGAGTCTCGATTCAATGCTTGCCGCCGTCATCCTGCGGACGATGACGGATCTGCAGAACCAGACGCGCATGTCCGAAAAGAATCTGCTGAGCCTCGTCCGGGCGGAATACGATCCGGACGGCAAGATGACGCCGGCCGATCTGCAGCTCATTGCGGGGGAAGTGCTTCAGCGGATGGTCTATGAATACGATCTGGTCGTCGTCCGCGGCGATGCGGAAGGGCTGTTTCTGCAGCCGAACGCGCTGCTGCGCTGCCATGACAGCCTGCTGACGCAGCTGGCCGTCTTCCCGCGCGTCGTGCTGGCGTTGGTCGCGGCGGTCGTTTGGGTGCTGCTGCCGATTGATCTGGTTCCCGATTCGCTTCCGTTTCTGGGGATGCTCGACGATGTGACGGTGGCGATTTTCTCCGGAATCGTCCTGCGGAATTCGGTGGAGGGGCATGTTCAGCGTCGGCAGTGATTTCAGCCGTGGCATCGGCTATGTGTTCAAAGGCATCATGGGCTTCTGGAAACGGCCACGCCTGTGGGTGTACGCGATTGTGCCGTTTATCTGCGTAAAGGCCTTGTTCGCTGTAGTTTCATACTACGTTATGAATTCGCATGTGAAGCCGTTGGTCGAACGATTGACGGCGATGATTTCCAGCTGGGGGATGGAGACATTGGCCGTCGTGGCGGGCTTCGTCGTGCATTGGACGGCGGTCATCGCGTTCTTTCTGTTCATGGCGTCCATCACCAGCATGCTGTTCGAAATGTTCGGCGGCGTGTTTTTTACATATATGGTACGACGATATGAACATATCGTCTATGAACGGCCGCTGGATCCGCCTGTGACATGGCGGCAGGATCTTCTGAACACGGTTGGCTGCGTTGTCTATTCCGTCGGGACGGTGATATTGAACATACCGCTTCTGCTGCTTGGCTTTGTGTTTCCATTTTTCGCGCACGCCTTGGCGGCGTGCTTTGTCGGCTATCGCTATGGCATCAGCTACTGCGCGGAATCCGGCTTCAACAAAGGTTGGTCCATCGCGTTGCTGCAGCAGCGGTTCGCGGGGCGGAAAGCCGTTTTATACGGCTTCGGCATGATGGTTTTTCTGCTGCTGATGATACCGTATATTTCCATCCTGCTGATTCCGGGCTTCGTCATCGGCGGGACGATTCTGGTGAATGAAGAGCATAGAAGAGCTTAAAGCTTAAAGCTTAAAGCTTAAAGCAGAAGGCATTAGGAGGCTAGGCTTCTAGACGCCTAGACGCCTAGAAAACTAGAATAAAAAACAAAAATCTACAAAAATAGTTG
>CACYQT010000040.1 GCA_902776645.1 uncultured bacterium
CCTCGATGAACATGCGGAACACGCCGCCCTTCTTGGCCAGTTCACCGTCAACGAAACATTGCTCCGTGCGCGAAATGTCGTCCTTCTGCCATATCTGGCTGCCGTCCGGAGCGAAAACCGTCGCTTTCAATCCTTCGACGCCGTCGCCGCGGAAGCAGACGGCGAACTTCTCCGTCCCCTCCGGAACGTAGAAGAAGCGATTGCCTTTTCCGGCGACAAAATTGTTAGGGAACGGCTCGACGGGCGACACGACGGGATGGTCGCTCCTGATCAGCCGCGACCAATTGCGCCCCGCGTCGACGCTCACCGTGTAAATGCCCGTTTCGGGCACATTCGCGATGACGCGTTCCGCAACCGTCTTGAACAGAATCGGTTCCAACGCCGTTTTTTTACCGGAAGGCGTCGTGTAGCTGATGGAGGCCTTGCGGCCTTCCAACTTCACAAGCTGCCCGTATTCAACGGTGAAGCGGATCGTCTCCCCCGCCTTCGCGTAGAACAGGTATTCACCCGTATGGCGCAACCGCAGGTCCGCAAGCTTGCTTCCCGTCATGACCGCCTGCGGGGCCAATGGCTCCAACGTCTTTCCGGTCATGTCGAAAGGATCGACGGGATGGACGACCAGTTTCGGATATGTCGCCTTGGCCCATTCGTCCGAAAATTCCATTACGTTTTTCTTACCATTTATTATAGCCGTTACGGAGCCGGAAATCTTTTCCAGACCGCCTTGATGGCCGCCGTCGATGAAGCAGAACGCATCGCGTTGCGAATCATCCTCCACCGTCACGTTCCGAAATTCGATATTGCCGGCGGGATCTTCGTCCTTCGGGCCGATGTTGACTAGTATCGCAGGGCTTTTTCCACTGTTCTTGGCGCAGTTGCGGATTTTCACATTCTCAAAAAGCGTCTTGAAGCCGTTCGGACTTGTGCCCCGAAGGTTGACACTGCCGCCCGCGTCGCGGAATTCGCAGTTTCGGACGGTCACCTGTCCGCTCATCGTCTTGCCTGGACCGGATTGCGAAATCAAAACAAAAGGGCTTCTCCTGTCGCCGACCGCCGTGCAGTTTTCGAACGTGATCTCCAGCGGTCCGATCACCGACGACATGTTGGGCAGATACATTTCATAACCCGCCCCCGCGTTGTTTCGCGTCTCGCAGTTGCGCATGACGAAATTGCGGATCGGCTCGTTGCCGCGGTTCGGCTCGAAGTCGATGCCCGCCTCAGGCGCCGTCCCCTTCGTGTTGATCATCTTCACGTTCTCCACCAATACGTTGACGCCGGAAATCACGCTGATGCCCTGACGGTTGTTGCCGTCGCACACGACATCCTTGATGACGATGTTCTCAGGCCAACTGTTCTGTGTCGCGATGCCGAGGTAGATTCCGTCTCCGCCGGATTCCACCATGTTCAAATTCAAGATCTTAAGATTCTGAGAGCTCAGAATGCTGACGCAATGGCGCCATTCCGCCTTCTCGTATTCAGCCGTGTGGTAGTCCGCCTTCCGCATCTTCAGCGTGGCCCCCTTCCCTTCGCCGCGCAGCGTCACATTCTGGATGTTCCGCAACCGCAGCAGGCAGTCCGTCTTCCCCTTGAAGCAGCCCTTCTTCGCCAAAAGCTCCACGCCTTCCTCAAAGACGATCTCCTGATTCGAAACCAGCAGTAGCGTTTTGCCGACAATCCACGGCGACGGCTGTTTATCGACAATCAATTTGGGTACTTTCGAATTGATCGCCGCTTCCAGAAATTCCGTCGAATCCTCCGGATTGAAGCCCCACCATGACACGCGCGCCTCCTTCAGATCGCCTGCCATGACTTGCGCAACTTTTTCCGGTTGAGCTCCTTGCGCAAACGACGCCAAAACCGCGGCCGACATCATCAACACCATTTGTTTCATCTTCATGGGACGCCCTTTGTATGTTCCATACCACTATAATAAAATCAATCGCCCATTATCATAGCCTCTTTTTGCGTCCATTCAAATGATTCCGTCAATCAATGGCGGTTTGGATACGGAATGGCCCCCGCCTTCAGTTCTCCTTCCTCCCATTCGACATACCACGGATATTCGTTGCTTTTGTTCGGGCAAGCCAGAAACGACTGCAAGCCCCTCTGTTCGGCATGGCCGTCAACATAGAAGATCAGCAGGCGGTTCTGATGGCGGTTCGGCCCTTCCAGACGGCTGTCCCAATCCAAGTCCAACTCTTCCATCATGTTGTCCCATGTGTTCAGGCCGACGGTCAGGCATTGGTCGCCGCTGTCGAAAAACAGATACCCCTTGCTCGGGTTCGTCACATGATCGTACAACGTGCCGCGCGTCCCGTTCATCCCGTCGAAATTCCACCCATAATTACCGTCGTACAGGTGAAATCCCTCCGTCGTCTCTTGAGGCGGCCCGTCCGGGCTGGTGGGGCAATCCAGCGACTTTGTGTCCTGCAAGTATTTGTAAATGAAGCGAGTCCAATTCGTCCCGCCATGGTCGTAAATGTTTTTGCTGTAGCCCGGAAGGCAATACATCTTGTTGTCCTGCACATACATCTGCATCGCCGCGCCAATCTGCTTCTCATTGTTGAGGCATTGCACTTGCAGGCCCATTTGATGTGCCTTGCTGATGGCCGGCAGCAGCATCGCCGCCAGAATTCCGATCACCGCGATCACCACCAGCATTTCAACCAAGGTAAAACGTCTCTCTGTTTTCATTTCAGGCTCCTTTTTAAGGTTTCATTTTTCAATTTTCTAGAAATATTGTTTTAGATAATTAAATTATCATGCAACAAGAGAATTGCAAGTTGTAAAATTCACTTTTTAGCAAAGTCATGCAGATTCCTAATCCAGATTATGACTCTGTATGACTTCCATTCTCCGCACTTGCTTATCATCCATGGACTTCTATATTATTGGAAACGCAATTTGGGACAATAAAAAAACACGTCAAAACACCATGAAAAAACTCCTCACGCTTATGATCGGGCTATCCCTCCTCTCCGTCGCACAACAAGTCGCCATCATCAAAGGCACCGTCCGGCCAGACAGCCCCGGAGCAGGGGAAATGGCCAGCCATGCCGAACGGATCCGCTCTACCATCGCCGCACTCGGTATCCAAACAGTCGTCATTCCGGACAACGAGATCACAGCCAAGAAGCTTGAAGGCGTCAAATTAGCTATCTTCCCCTACAACGCCGCGCTACTGGACAATGACTATCTCGCCATTGAGACGTTCGTTAAAAACGGCGGCCAAATCATGACATTCTATTCCAGCGACGGCCGTCTAGCGGAATTGCTTGATCTTCAGTCACCGGAATATGTTCCGGGTTCGAAACTTGGCTCGCCAACCGCCATTAAATTTGACACGAAACTCCTGCCCGGCCTGCCAGACACCATGGCCCAAGGTTCATGGAATATCACTCACCCTGTCCCCAAGCCCGGTTCAAAAGTCAAAGTCATCGGCCGTTGGATAGACAAAAACGGTAAAGACTTGGGCTACAATGCTGTGACGCTTGGTCCGCACGGTGCGGCCTTCGCCCACATCTATCTCAACCAATCGCCCAACGACGGTTCGCGTTTCTTCCTGGCCGTCATCGGCAGCATCATTCCAGCCGTTTGGGAAAAGGCCGTCCAGACCGCCTTCGACAAGGCGGGCGTCTATGGCGCCGCCAAAAATTTCAACGAACTCTACCGGATGGTCATGGACGACGGCACGGAAAAGGCCCGCGAAGCCGCAACCAAGGCTCTCGCAACCTATAACGAGGCAAAGAATCTCCTTGAGCAGAAGAAATACAATGACGCCATCCAGAAAGCCCAAGAAGCGGATCTCGCTATAAAATCCGCATTCGCCCTCTCCTTCCCTCCGCGCCCCAACGAACTGCGCGGCGTCTGGATCCATTCCCCCTACGGCATCCGCGACTGGGGATGGGACAAGACCATCAAGTATTTGGCCGACAACGGTTTCAATGCCATCTTCCCGAACATGCTCTGGGGCTATGTCGCGGATTATGAAAGCGATGTTCTGCCACGCCATCCAAGCGTCGCCACCCGCGGCGACCAGATCAAGCTCTGCCTGGAAGCCTGCCGCAAATACGGCATCGAAATGCACGTCTGGAAAGTCTGCTGGAACATGGGCAGCCATACGCCGTCCGCTCTCGTGGAGGAGATGCAGAAGGCCAAACGGACGCAGGTCACCATCCACGGCAAAGACTCCAAGTTCCTCGCCCCGCACATTCCGGAAAACCGTCAGATGGAACTGGATGCGTTTTTGGAAATCGTCCGCAAATATCCTGTGGACGGCATCCATCTGGACTACATCCGCTACCCTGACCCAAGCTCCGCCGGAGACTTCTCCGATTCCGCCCGCGACGCGTTTGAAAAGTTCCTCGGCAAGAAGGTCGAAGGCTGGCCGAAATCCTGCCAGCCCGGCGGAAAGCTCCGTCTGAAATTCAATGAATGGCGCCGCGGCAACATCAACCTCCTCGTGGAAGCCGTCCACAAGGAGGCGAAGGCCATCCGCCCGGACATCAAGATTTCCGCCGCTGTCTATACGGATTGGGAAGGCACGCCCGAATCCATCGCGCAATCCGCCATCACATGGGTCAAAAACGGCTGGCTGGATTTCGTCTGCCCCATGGACTACACGCGTGACGACACAGGCTTCCTGGAACGCCTCGTTGCGGCACAGACCGCCGCAACTGCCGCCAGAATGCCAGTTTACGCAGGTATCGGCACATACGAACATTCCGATCCGGCCAAAACGGCGGAGCAAATCCACGCCGCCAGACGCTTCGGGGCGGACGGTTTCATCTGCTTCCAGCACGACTCGCGTTTTGCGACGCGTTTCCTCCCACAGTTGAAGGAAAACGTCACCAGCGCCCCTGCTGGCAAGCTCCTCCCGCACCATTCCGTCTGTGCATCCTACGCCTTCACGCCAGGAAAGCAACTGAAAGCGACGGACGCCTATCCCATCGGCGAACCCATCCGCATCACGGCGGAATTCCCGCCGAAAACCGTCTTCCCAAAAACTCTCAAGCCGCGTCTCATGAAAGACGGCTATCTGTTGAAGGAACAGCCGCCGATTCGTTTCGACCGTGTCCGCAATAACTTTGTCTGCCAGTTCACACCGCCCGAGCCCGGCCGTTACCGCCTCGAAATCACGGATGAAAAGACCATTCTGACGCGCAGCCAGTCATTCTTGGTCCTCAACGAAGACGAAACGAAGCTCCGCATTCTGATGGCCCAGCCGCCGCAGTTCGCGAACAATGGCAAGCCGCGCGTCGCCGTCTGGCAGGACCGCGCATACGGCTCGGAAGCCATTCTCAACGCCTTGCAGAGCGATGGCCGATTCGATGCCGCGCCGCTTTACAACTTGGATCCCAAGTCGTTACAGCCTTGCCAAGTCATCGTCCTTCCGCAGCCGCGCCAAAATAGCAAGCTGTTCAAATCAGAAGAGAACGCCAAGCTCTTCCAGAAATTCATGGACAAAGGCGGCGCCGTCATCACGACGCACGCCCTCGTCGGCATGCGCGGTTATTTCAATCTTGGTCCGACCATCGTCAAATCCGTCGAAGCCGAACCCGTCCGCGGCAATGTCTGGAAGGCTTCCGGCAAACATTCATTGGCCAAGAGCATTCCGCAAGGTCCTACGGAGACGACGTTTGTCGATTTCTCCGTCATGAAGCCAGGCAAGAACGGAACTGTCATCGCCGTCGATGAAAAGGACAACGCCGTCGTGATCATCGGCAAATACGGCCGCGGCCGTTACGTGGCCTGCGGCATCGGCCTCGGCATCATGCGCGGAGACAAGGACTCCGACATGACAAACGATGACAAGGAGCTTCTCTACCGCCTCGTCAACTGGTCCGCCAATGTGAAACAATAAGCCATCTGCCTTACAGCAATTCTTTCGTCCCTTATGTCCCTTAAGTCCCTTACAGTCATTGCCCTTCTGGCTTGCATGGCGTTGCGCGCCGACTCCGTCGGCGCCTCCTTGCAACTAGAAGGCGCGATGTCCGTCTTCAGAGGGACGCAATATCTTGTCCACGAACAGCTTCCGGACGGCTCATGGCGGCATGACCCCGCCGTCACCTCTCTCGCGGCATGCGCCCTTCAGAACGCCCGCGTAACGGAACCGGCCGCCGCCATTCCATTGGCGCTGGCCTTTTTGAAACAGAACATCCGTCCGACGGACGATTGGCGGCGGGCCATCGATCTCCGCGCCCTGCTTCGCGCAAAACAGGCCGACGGCCTTCAGCCGACCATGACGAACTGTCCGCCGGCCGCCCGCCTTTGGCGGCTGGACGCCCTCCTTCTGACACAGAAAGGAAACGACAAAATCCAGTTGCAAGATTCTTTTTTCAAAGGACTTGAGCCATATCAGACATTCGCGGCGAAACTGTCGACGGCGACGGATGGCGTGGAAAGCCTTTCGCCGCTTCGTCAGGAGACGCGGCTCACGAACTGGAAGGAAGCCCCAATTGAAACCATCTACTGGGCGGCCCGCGCCCTCTTCGCGTGGGATCGAGCCGCCACGACCGTGCAAGACAATTGGCAGCACGACATCCTGTCCGCCCTGCTCGTCCGCCAGAAAGGCGACGGCGCATGGCATCTGCCAGACGATTCGCCGGAAGCGACCGTCCGCCAGACCGCCCTCGCCATCGAAACCATCATCCTCTGTCTTCAATGAAACAGGAGTAGCAAGGCCGTCCCGGCCTTGGCAAGTCAACGGAGGTAGCAAGGCCGTCTCGGCCTTGACAAGGGCGGGACGCCCTTGCTACCTCTTATTTTGAAATTTTATTAAACCTTATATATAATGGGAACCCACCATGGCAAACAATGAAAAATTGACCGTTACCGGAACTGGCGATTCACTTTTCGTTTCGGATCTTCCAAAGGAATACGACGACGCTCTGCGCGCCGTCGCGGATTTCATCAATTCCTGCGACGTGAAACTCACGAATCTGGAGACGAATCTCTCCGATTTTGAATACTACGCATGTGCCTACAGCGGAGGAACTTGGCTGAATACACGCCGCGCCTGCCTGGATGATTTGCTCCGCTATGGCTTCAATTATTATGGCAACGCCAACAACCACGCCTTCGACTACTCCTACAACGGCCTGCTGTCAACCATCGACACGCTTGACAGCAAAGGACTTGCGCATTCCGGCACAGGACGGAGCCTCGAAGAGGCCGCCAAGCCCGCCATTCTGGAGGCCAACGGCCAGAAGATCGCCGTTTTCGCCGTCGATGCCTCCTTCGAAACCGCCTCCAAGGCCGGTCGCGCCACGAAAACAACCCCTGCCCGCCCGGGCGTGAACTATCTGCGACATGAAGAGATTTTCCAGATCGATGAAAATGACCTGCGCGATCTGAAACGCATCGCGGAGAAGACACGCGTCAACTTCGACCGCGAAAGATCCATCGCCACAGGCTATAAGACGCCGGACAAGGAAGGCGTCTTCGTCCTTGGCAAAACGATGTTTACGACGAATCCGGACACGCCTCCCACATCCTGCAACACCACCGATCTGAAGCGCATCACCGCCGCCATCGCGGAGGCCCGCATCACCTGCGACTACGCCTTCATGCTCATCCATTGCCACGACAACGACAATACGCGCGAAGAGAATCCACCCGCCTATCTGACGGAATTCGCCCATGCCTGCATCGACGCGGGTTGCGCGGCGATTTTCGGCGGCGGCTCCCACCGCCTGCGTCCAATTGAAATCTACAATGGCTGCCCTATTTTCTACTCTCTGGGCGATTTCATCTACCAAGGTCTGAAGGTGGAGCATCTGCCGGCCGATTTCATGGAAAAGTATGATGTGGATATCTTTGCGACGGCGCAGGAGGCGCTTTACGCGCGTTCGCGCGGCAACACCGTCGGCCTTCACTGCAACAAGAAGAACTACCAGACTGTCCTGCCGAAACTCACATTCGAAAATGGCAAAATGACCTCCTTCGCCCTGCTTCCAATCTATCTGAATTTCGACCGAAAGGACGACATGAACGGTCTTCCGATCATCGCCCCGCCCGCTGAAGCGGACGAAATCGCCACGCTATTGCAGGAGCTCAGCGCCCCATACGGAACACAACTGAAATGGGACGGCAAATTCATCACGTTAGGGTAGGATAAATTGACACAATAACAAGATGTTCTACTGAAATAACAATAATTGTAAAAACACCAAAAGAGATTTTGAACAATGAAGGTTAACCACAATTGTTTCATATCTGTAATATTTTTTCTCTTCTTTTGTACAATTGCCAGTTTACATGCGGATATTGTCAATCCTGATGTTGTTCAAACGGCGGCTCGCCGTTGGATTTCCGCAAATGCCATTTTCAAGGCGGAACAGCCAGATGCGAAGCCAAAAGATGCCATTCGCATGACCGATGCAGATGGGAAACAACTCCCGCTCTGGCATGTTCCGCTCACGCCATCAGGTTATCTCATCATGGCAGCAGACGATACGTTGCCGCCTGTTGTGGCATTTGACACGAAGGCCACTTTCTCTAAATCATCACCAACACCTTTGCCCGCCATGCTGGACAAGCAAGGCTCCATCTTCCAAGAAGCATTGAAAGAGCCGCAAACACGTGGCAACACCATAGCGCAAGATAATCAACTCCGCTGGAAAAGGTTGCTCTCCCCTACCCGTGCGGATTCAGTCATGCCTTTCACCATCATTACACCTCCGATGCTGGAGACAGAATGGAACCAAGATTCTCCCTATAATATTCTTAGTCCATCATATATAGATTATGACAGACGTTCCGTAACTGGATGCGTTCCAATTGCCATTGCCCAAATACTGAAGTATCATGAATGGCCAATTGCCGGTATTGGAACCCAAATATACAAGGATGTAAATGGCCACCTGCGGGCGACTTTGAAAGCCGATTTTTCATTCCCCTTTGAATGGAATTTGATAGAAAACAACTATGCCATGACAGATGAAACAAATATAACTACTTCCGAACTGGCTGTTGCAAGACTGGCTATGGAAATGGGCGTTCTCGTCAACGCAAATTATGAACCAAGAGGAACAGGAGCCAGCATCAATAAAATTAAAAATTACCTGTATCTATATCTTGGCTATTCGAAAGATGCCCAACATGATTATTTCACCTCACAGGATCCCCTTTCAATGCAAATCCTCTACATGAGACTGCATGATGACATGGCCTCGAAACGGCCGGCGCTCGTCGCCATCCCTGACCATCTGTTTGTAGCGGACGGCCTGGGAACAATCGACAATCTCGATTACTATCATTTTAATTATGGTTGGGGCGGCTCCGAGAATGGCTGGTATCTGCTCACGGATGGATATGAGGAAACCATCGTCAACGAAGCCATCACAAACATCACTCCCGCACCAGTACCAGTCTTCAAACAGATGTCAATTGAACAAAACTCCACTCTTATGCTTTCATGGGATTTTCCTAAACAACTAAAGGCAGACATGTTCCGCCTAACAAAGACCACAGAAGAAAACAGCACAATTATTTGTTCTTCAATTGATGGCTCCGAACGCAGCTATGAATTGACTGAACAAACAGGAACAAATATTTATACACTGGAAGCATTTATCGACGGAGAATGGCAAACTCCATCTGAAGGCTGTACCATAAAGATTGTCGATAATCCAGCCCCGTTGCCAGTATTGGCATGTGATGAAGTGCTTGAAAGCATCAAAGGAGCCGCTGTAACGACGAACATCACCTCCAACGTTCCACTGGCTGTCGTATCAGTAACCTCTAGCCGTCCAGATATTCTTCCAGATAACGCCATCACCGTGACAGGTGACGGCACGTCATGGATGCTGGATATTGCTCCAATACAGCAAGCCATCGGCAATGTACTGCTCTATCTGACAGCGACAGATAACGTCGGTAACATTGTCAAAAAGACAATTTTAGTTCGTCTCAAGGGGGGGGAGTCTCTATACTGGTTTGACTATTTTGATGATGCATTGTATGAGGCAGAAGACACTGGCAAGATGATTTTGCTCGTTGAAGACTATGATTCTTGGGCGGATTACAGTAATTTTTGCAATGATATCTGCGAAATAGACGATATCAAAGAATACCTTCTGGACAATTACGTCTTGTGGTACGCCAGAATTTTCGATTGGGAAGCCTCTCGATTTACCAGTGGTTTACATGGCTTTCATCCGTATGCCGTCATCATCGATCCCGATGATACAAGCCACATGATACGAGGTATCTGTGATCCATCTGCGGATGAATTCCGCATGTTTCTGAATCTCGACACACTGATATTTAGCATGGATGACGATGAAACATATTCGCCTGGAACCACTTACGAGCTAGAAATATTTTGTGATAGAAAACGAGCCGTCATCCATTACCGTCTGGATGCAAAAACTCCAACCTTGGAAGATCCCGTTTATACCGATCCCATTACTTTGACTGAGAATACGACGATTTCTGCCCAGCTATTTCTTGGCGATGAGCCAATAGGTAAAACCGTAACGAAAAACTATGTCTTTTTACCTGATCTGATTTGGTATAACAGTTTGGAGGAGGCTTTTGAAATTGCGAAAGCATCAGAAAAATTAATCCTTTTGGTAGAAGATTTTTATTCAACAAGTTTGGACAGCAGCTTTTGCCAAGAAATCTGTGAAATAGTTGATATAAAGAAAATGCTTGTTGAAAACTATGTGTTATGGTATGTTTATAGTTTCTATGACGAGGAAAGTTATCAATTCACTAGTGAATTGTATGGTGGCTACCCATATATTGTCATTATTGATCCTGTGACAAGCAAGCGAATATGTGAAGCATGTGACTTATCTAGTGACGAATTTCGTGAATTTATTGATATGGATTCGCTGCATTTCAGCCTTGATGCAGAGGAAATCTACGCATTGGGAAAGATTCAAGAACTTGAAATCTCCATCCTTCAAAAACAAGCCGTCATCCATTATCGTCTGGATTCCAACGAACCAACAACAAACGACATGGTTTACACGGAACCACTGTCTCTGACGGAAACAACAACCGTCTCAGCACGTGCGTTTGTCAACGGAGAACCTGTCAGCGACGTTGTTTCAAAAACTTATACCTTCCTTCCGCAAATCGCAACACCGAAACTCTTGGCAAGCCCATCATCTTTTTTCACTGGCAGTTGTTTGGTGACGGTTAGCTGTGACACACCAGATGTAACCATCCGTTATCGGACAGATGGAAGGTCACCTAGTCAATCAAGCCCAGTCTTTCCCGAAGACGGTTTGACAATTGACGAATCCTGCACGGTCGTTGTCAAAGCTTTCAAAGCAGGCATGAAGGATTCCTATACTGCCGAATGCAAATTGTCGGCGTTGACTGAACTTCCAGAAGCAAATGCTATTATCAGTGGAAAAGATGTCACAATGTATTCCACGGACACCCCCTGGAGTCTTCAGACGGATACATTCCATTCTTCTCCTTGCGCCATGCAATCTGCAATGATTGATCGTGGCAAATCCACCTCCCTTGTATTAAAGGTCACGGGGCCTGGTATTATTTCCTTTTACTGGAAACATTCTTTAGATTTTTGGAATACTCTTTCCTTCAGCATTGACGGCATACGCCAGACCTCCTCTTATCGGGAGAACGAATGGGAATACGAAAAATTTACTGTGTCAGAAGAAGGCGTCCATTATCTTACTTGGACATTTTCGAAGGATTCCGGATTTTCAAATAATAATGACTGTGCATGGATTGACGATATAGTCTGGAAAGGTTTTGTCTCTCTTAACATAGATATTGAAGATGCAATAGGATTTGGAGAATATGCCAAATATGACTGTAAAGTAACATGGTCTGATGACTCGGTTAGTAGCACTTTAGCATGGTGGGCACTTTCTTCAACCGAATATGCAAATCTATATCGGAATGCCTATGTCATAAATGAAAATAAAACTGGTGTAAATCAGACGGTGACACTTAATGCCACAGTCGATTTCGGCGACATGACATTCTCTACCTCGAAGGATATCTTTTTAAGTAGTGGTACGTTGCTACAAGTCGCCACTCCAATACTAAACGTGGATGAAACGGTTTATTTTTCTGATAACCTATATGTTACAGCGACTTGCGATACGCCTAATGCAACGATTCGCTATACACTTGACGGTAGCATTCCTATGTCATTCAGCCCTGTATTTCCAGAAAATAGCTTGAATATCACAGAGACTTCGTTTTTAACCGTTAAAGCCTTCAGGCAGGATATGAAATCCTCCAATCCTGTTCAGAGCAAGCTGATTTCTTTGACGGAAATGTCTTCATTCTCCAGCGGAGACGGAATTCTGTTTGAATTTATGGATGCTCCATGGTTCATTCAGAGAAAAACTTTCAATAGTGCGCCAACAGCCCTCCAGTCTGCCTCCATCAATAATTCTGAAAAAACTTCCATGATAGCAAAAGTCACTGGTCCTGGTATTCTTGCATTTTACTGGAAAGCCTCTTCTGAAAAAAGCCATGATGAACTTTCCTTTAGTATTGATGGCGTAAAACAGGATAAAATTTCAGGAGATACTGCTTGGGAACAGAAATGCTTCACAATAACTGGCGAAGGAGACCATTATTTGAAGTGGACTTACTCTAAAGACAGTTATATATCAAGTTACAGTGATTGCGCATGGGTGGATGATGTCAGCTGGATTAAAGCGGAGGATGTCACTCCGACATCTGCTTTTGAATACAGTGTAGAAAATGGCGTGGTGACTATCACGAAATTCATTGGCAACCAGACTAATGTCTCCATCCCTGCATCAATAAACGGGTATCCAGTTGTAGCCATCGGTGATTCAGCCTTTGAAAGCTGCACCAAATTACAGACGGTCGTCATTCCCAATGGTATTATCAATATTAAAGAAGAAGCATTCTTTTACTGCTCGAATCTCGTATCCATTTTGCTACCTAATAGCATTTCATCCATTGGTGTCCGAACTTTTGCCGGCTGCAGGAAACTAGAATCCCTTACTATTCCCGCCAGTGTAGAGGTCATTGGTGATTTTGCTTTCGGATCAACTGTAAACCTTAAGATGTTTTTGGTCGATGCTGACAATGCAGAATATGTATCACAAGATGGCGTTCTTTTCAGCAAAGACATGTCGAAACTTATTCGATATCCAGCTGGCAAGGAAGGAGATAAATATGATATTCCTGATTGTGTAACACATATTGGGAAAGGAGCTTTCTCATTTTGTTCATTACTGACTTCAATCCATATTCCTGATGGCGTTTTGTCCATAGATTCCGAAGCATTTCAAGACTGCAACAATCTTGAGAATCTGATCTTGCCAGACAGTATTACGATCATTAGCAACAGTGCCTTTGGATTTTGTCCCAATCTATCCTCAATTGTCTTGCCAAATAAAATTACTTCGATTGAAACGTTCACTTTCAATAACTGCAACGGATTAAAATCCATAATATTACCCAATAGATTAACAACAATAAATCGGGATGCTTTTTATTCATGTACAAGTCTAACCTCCATCACGATTCCAGAGAGTATTGAATCTATTTCATCATGGGCTTTTGTTGGTTGTACGAATCTGAAAGAGGTTGAATTCACGGGCGGAGTCCCTTCTTTGAACAACGACAGCTTCCCGACACCTATCACCTTCTATGTCCTTCCAGGCAAAGGATGGGAGAATTTTGAAGCTCCCGATGGCGTAACAGTGGTGTTTATAGACTTGTCTCCCAAATTAACACTTTCACTTTCACTTTCCAGAGGCTGGAATCTCTGTTCCATCCCGTTCACTCCCAACGATGAAAGTGTCGCTGCCTTGAAAGAAACAGGCGTCTGTTGGGGATGGGTCAATGGACGTTTCAAGCTACTTGAAACAATCCTTGCAGGACAAGGCTTGTGGATTTACGCACCATCCAAACGAGAACTGCTTCTCAAAGGCGAGGAAGCCGAACCAATGCCATTGCATAAAGGCTGGAATCTGATTGGTCCAGTTGGAGATGATTATTGGCCGCAGGATGTTAATGTGGTTTGGCAATTGAATAGAAGATATTTAGAGATGATATCCATTGAAAAGAATGGACAAGGGCTTCAGCCGGGAAAAGGCTACTGGATTTTCATCAAGTAGTTGTAATAAATCTGTAAAACTTGTCAATCTATAAAATATATTCTACGAGTAGCTTGTGGGTAATCACATCGCCTCCGTCTGGCGGATGAATGTCTCCTGTACTTCTTTTGTCAAATCGGTGAAGCGGACATTTGTCATCATTTATATTCCGATGTATATTAGTGAAATATGAATGGAAACTTAATCCTTAAAACACAGTTAAAACCTGCCTGCCGAAACTTACATTCGAAAACGGAAAAACAACCTCCTTCGCCCTGCTTCCGATTTATCTGAATTTCGACCGCAAAGACGATATGAACGGCCTACCCATCATCGCCCCGTCAGCGGAAGCGGACGAAATCGTCGCCCTCCTGCAAAACCTCAGCGCCCCTATGGCACGTCATTGCAATGGGATGGAAAACTCATTACATTATCTTGAAGCCTGTCTTCAGAGCGTCATCATAAGGCTTTTCATGAAAATCTTTTTCATCATTGTTCTGTTGCTTCTCAAGTCGGCTTTTGCTGATGCCCATCATTTTCAATTGGATAATGAGAAAAAATGGCGAGCTAAAGACAATGTACACTTGATTTGCAACCAAGAGCGAATTCGTGTTGAAATCGATACCAGCCAATTCAATTATGGCTGGTTCAGAAGTCCGATCCCGTTAGGTGAAAACGACAAGATAAAAGGCTTTGCAGGACGGGTTCGTCTTGTCAGCGGCAGAAATGCCTCGTTCAAGGCAAATATTGTCCTGTTCAGGGAAAACGTCCATTACCATCAACAGGCAATCATGCATTTGGTTGTGGCAAACAGCCAGTGGCATGAATTTTACCTTCCGATCGACAAATTTGATCCCACGTATGGTACCATCTCGCGTTTAAAGGCGACGGAACTGGTTGAAGGCGATAATCTTCAGTTCATTTTGGAAAAACTCCAAGATTCGGTTGTCATTGAGCTGGATTCATTGCGCGTCGTACTTGAAACCGATTCACAAAATGAACTGAAACACTTGTCTCTGTTAAACTTGCATAATCGTCTTCGCAATGTGAGTTCGGTTCATCCCAAAATATTGTTGAAGGGGGAGTTTCTGGAACAGGTTCGCCAAAAGGCCACCGCAGGCGGATTGGAGCAAATAGGCTATGAAACATTCCTCAAATGGGCTGATGTTTATATGCAAAATGTGGATGAAAATGATCCTCTCCAGTCTGTCATGGCATTCCGAAACAATTCTGAAGTCAATTTCCAGAAAAACCGCGGAGCTTTTGAGAAACTGCTGACGGATGCCTCAATACCTCTTGAAATCCTTGCCGCAGCCGGTCTTATTACACAAGATGACCGATATTCCCGCAAGGCCGCTATGATTCTAGTCAAAATGGCTGAAACATTGGATGTCGATAGCCCTGAATTGAAATATGGTTTCTATTACACGCGTACCCAATATATACGAGCTCTCGCCTTAGGCTATGATTGGTGTCATGAATTTCTGACCACTGAACAACAAAAGACCGTCAAAACAACCCTTTTAGGTTTTATTCTAGACATCTACAGACGCTGTTGGGTGGAGCATTGGGGGCGGCATCCCCTGCAACGGACTTGGAATTGGAATCCGGGACTAGTCAGTTGTGCAGGATTGGGATTACTGGCACTTGAAGGCGAAACATATGAGCCCGAAGCAGCGATGTTATTCGAATTCAGGCGACATCTGCACGACTATTTGACATTGGGCATTGATTTCGATGGAGCTTGCATAGAGGGTCCTTCCTATATCAACTACGGCATAGGCTGCGCCCCCTTCTTCATGGAGACATTGCGACAACAAGGAAGAGGCGATTTGTTCATTGACACAAATGCCCATCTGATAGCGCCTTGGCTGGTGTTTGAAATGCTTCCTGGCCGCAAATCATGGAACAATCTGTCAGACTGCAACAAAAGTCTTCCTTCTGCGGGACAATTCTATCACTATGCAATGGGACGTTATGCGCAATTGGCGCAGAACGAATTATCAACAGATGAGAAGAAATGGCCATCCTCTCCAGTCACGGTCGAACCATTGGAATACATCCAGCATTTTCCTGAACGGCCTGGGGAACGCCATCTGAGCTATACGGCCTTGGGAAGGCTGCTCTCCTGGGCTTGGAGTGCGGGCCCACTGTTTGATAATCTCCGCCTCATGGACGCACGTCTTGCACTTGTCAACACATTATTCTTCCAAAACATGCCGCCAATTGAAAATCCGGCGGAATACCTGCCAGATGCATTGCATTTCAGAGGACGTGGCTTGGCGATCAGCCGTATTGGTTTCGGAGAAGATTCATTGCATTTGGCAGTTGAAGCGGGACCTCATGCCGCAGGCCATGATCAGGCGGACAAAGGCAGTTTCACCTTATATGGCTACGGTCAGGGCTTCTTCATCGACAGCGGATATGGCAACGACGGAGAGCAGCATAAAAGCAGCAGTAGTCATGCCCATAACATGGTGCTAATCGACGGAGAAGGACAGCATCTTTCCCCTTATCACAACAACAGCGGCGCCGACATAACAGGATATTCCCATTCAAATGAATGGGACTGGATTCGAGTGGATGCGGCGGACGCCTGGAACATAGAGCAATTCAATGATTTGGAACCATTCCAGACAAATGCGAAGGTAAAACGCTATGAAAGGCAGTTTCTACTGCTCCGTCCTATGAACAATCATCCTCCCTGTCTGGTTATCTCCGATGACATCTGCAAAAACGACGAAACTCCGCACACTTTTTCATGGCTTTGGCATTTTGATCCAAGCTTGAAAATCATAGAAGAAAATGGCGTTGTCTCTCTTGTATCCGACCAAGATAAAAGACCGATGCTTACCACGGACGATAAAATGGATGACGCAGCAGCATCATTCACATTCACGGCTCCCGCCGATAATGACTATAAATTAATTGGATTGACAGCCGCATTGGGGACTTCCATCGGGCAGTCCGATAGTTTTTTTTATCGGATAAATGACGAAAATCCGGAGATATGGGATATCTCTCCAACCATGCATTTCTCTTGGTCGGAGATAAAATCACGAGGGGAATTGCTACCACGCAAATTCCATCTGAAGTCCAATGAAAAAATCACTGTCCATTTGCATAAGCGTGAAACAGGCGCCGCATTGGCGAAAATGGCGTTGATTCCGTACAACTCCCATACAGAGGCGTCACCTGAACAAGTATTCAATAATGGCTTGGTCCAAAGCATATCGGATGCTATCCAAGACGAGAACAAACCATTTTTGTTAAGTCATTCTGCTGCAAGCAATGATTCTGAAGCGAATGCGACCATGTTCATCGTCGGTACTCCAGAAGGCGCGAATAAATGCGACTGGTTCGAGACTTCCCGCGAAGGTATCCACAAGCGTTTCATCCACAGCGTCACCAATACACGGAACCCTCATTTCCTGATGCTGATTGTTCTGCGCCGCAACAAGATGCAACCTCTTCCATCTGTAACCAAACTGGCTACGGGAAGTCTCGTCCTGCAGTGGCCTGATGGTCAAAAGCAAAAGATTGCCTTCGATCATCTTGCGCTTCCGACGGTACAATAAGCCCAACTACTGCCAAAACCTTTGCTTTTTCAGAATCTCGAATGCATCTATCGCATTTACGGCAAAAAGCGGCCAATGATCACATCGCCTCCGCCTGGCGGATGAATGTCTCCTGAGCGTCTTTCGTCAAATCGGTGAAGCGGACATTCCATCCGCAGACGCGGACTTGCAGATTCGTGTATTTCTCCGGATGGATCTGCGCGTCACGCAAAACGGCGGCGTCGAAGATGTTGAACTGGATGCCGCTGCCGCCATGGGCGATGAATGCGCGGATGATCGAAACCAATATCTGAATGCCTTCATCCCCTTGCACGGCAGTGGGATGCAACATGATATCCAGGCAAGTCCCGCATGGGAACTGCCGCATGTCGACCTTCAGGACGGAATCCATCAAAGCCGTGATTCCGTTACGGTCCATGCCGATGACCGCGTCCATGTTCTTGGACATCGGTTCGCCGGCCAGCCGTCCCGACGGCAAGGCGCCGATCAATTTTCCTTTTTCGACGACTAGCTGCCCGTACAGCGACGGGTAAAAGAATCCGCCACGACCGTTGGGCAGTTTGAAAAGAATCTTGGAAGCAAACGCGGCGATTTCAATCGCCAAATCGTCGATCCGTGGATTGTTATTGCCCCATTTGGCAGTCCTCCGCAATACGGTCATGCGCAACTTTTCATGCCCTTGCCAGTTGTCTTTCAAGATCTTGCGCAGTTCCGACAACGTGCAGAGCTTCTCTTCATACACCAGATAACGGACCGCTTCCAATGAATCGACCGCATCGGCCAAATAGGAAATAACGCAACCTGTTGAATTGTAAAGGGCTCCCGAATCGGAAATGTCCCGTTCCTTTTCCATGCAGGAATCGAACGTTCCAGATAGCAACGGCACGGGATTGACGTATTTCCACGCCAAATCGCAAAGAATCTGCCGTTCGGCCATGATCGTGCAATTCTTGCGGATTTGCTCCAGATACGCGTTTTTGAAATCGTCGAAGGTGCTGTATTCCAATCCGTTATTGATTACTTGAAGCAACGGGACAGGCAAGTAGAGATGACTCGAACCGGAGCAGGAAATCTCCTTGCCGGCCACGGCTGGCTCGTAGCAACCGATCGGGACGAAATCAGCGGCGTCTTCCGGTGTCCGCCCATGGCGGATCATGCCGTCCACAACCACTTGGTAGTTAAGCGAAACGATGGCCGTCCGTCCGTCGCGAATACAACTCGCATATAATTCTGCAAAATCCTGCGGCATGTCGTCGCGAACCAAAATGGACAGCTTCGGATCGACGATGTCCATTTCATAATACGCCTCCAACGCTAGACGTGACAACTCGTTGATATCAGGCCCGAAGCAGAAATTCTTGCCGAAACGCTTTCCTTGATAATGTGCATAGAAAGCGATCCAGAAGAACTTGATCAGCTCCTTCGCGGAATCACGGTCCAAACGCCCTGCTTTCAAGTCGTTGCGATAAAAATCAATATAAAGCGAATCAAAACGGCCCATCGTCCGAACCTCTTCGTTGGCGAATTCGATGGCGTCGTGCAGAACGTATGCCAAAGCAAACGCCTCGTGGAGAGTACGCGGCGGATGGTCGGCAATCGCCTCATAGACCGGATTGTCATTGACGACGGCGATTCGACGGCAGAATTCCGCCAACGCCTCGTAGACCATCACGACCGACCGATGGAACGGCGAAGAGCCATTTTTCGCACGTTCGATCAGGCCGGGCAGCCCGATTGCCAGTAGTTTTTTCCAATCCGGCGCCACATGGCTGCGATCCACCATCCAGCCGATCCCCAACTCCATGTCCGCCCCGTTGCAGACGACTCCAGGCACTTTTTCCGCGGCCAGTTTGTATCCCTCCTTCAAATCCTCCTGAAGCAAATTAAACGTCTCGAATTTGCCTGGAAACGGATTGAACGGTTCAACACCGACGGGGGCATGCCGCAAAATCAACGCTGTGAGAAATGCCCGCGACAGAATCCGCTCTTCATTGGGATTCTGTGACTTATGCGTCTCCCATGCCGTGCGGAGCTGCTCTTCGCTCCAGCAGTCCTTCTGAGAATAGACCACATTCTCATACTGTTTTTCCAACTTTGGACGCAATTCGTCAAACGCGGCAAACTTCTTCATGGCAATTACTCTTTCTTCTCCAGAAGATGCTTTTCCACAAAGAAATACAGGGATATCAAAGCCGTCGACAGCAGGATGCCGCCGATGATGTCCGTCAGCCAATGGACGCCCGAAAGCAGACGGCAGATGACCGTCTCCGCCATGACCACCCAGCAGATGATGATCGCGCAGAGGCAAAGCCGCGGCCATTTCTTCAGACGATAGTGGAACTGATGCGCCGCCGTGAACAGCACGCAAATCGCAAGCATCGTATGCGACGACGGATATGACGCCTCCAGCCCTTTCTCGAAAACGACGGGACGGTAGTTCACGATGACTTTGTCGAAAAACACATAATAGAAAACGACCAGACAATAGAATCCTCCCATCAGCCAGACACCTTTGTCCACAGCGCGCAAACTACGCCCTTTGACAAGCTGCCACGCGCCTAGAAGAGCGAATCCGCCGGCCACCGCAAGAGCAATAAGGCCAAAGACTTCCGATAATTTGTACCATCCTTCATGGTAGCCGAAGGCCTGCAGGCCGCTGTTCAGTCCGGCCAGCCCCACCTTCGAATTCTGCGGACCGATGTGCTGCACATCCACCGTCAGCACCACAAGCGTGAAAATGATGAACGCCGCCCAGGCGGTCGCCAATCCAATCAAATCTTTCTTGTCGAATTTCATTCTAACTTACTATCCTTATATTATCACTTTTTACGAACCAATCCCCCGCGAAGCGGATGACAACCGCCGAGCCGCCGGAGCCGTTGGATTCTGTTCACGGTTGGATTTCGATCTTCCACAAATCAAGCCTTTTGAAGGTTGTCGGCCCGGCGGCGAAGCAATGTTCGTGTCCATTCGTGTCCATTCGTGGTTCCTAATCAACGATTTGTGGTTTACAGATGACGGCCAGCAGCGCCTGGCAGCCTTCCATGACGTCCGAATAGGTCGTTTCAAAATCCCCCGTGTACCATGGGTCCGAAATGTCGCGCGGCCTGTCGGAGAAATCCAGCAGATTGAAAATCCGCCCTTCGGCGGCGTCGCCGAGCATCCGCCGCATGTTGCGCAGATTGGCGGAATCCATGCCGATGAACAGATCGTATCGTTCCGCGTCTCGACGTGTCAACTGGACGGCTTCATGCCGCCGCAACGGAATGTTGTGACGATTCAGCAGACGGACCGTGCCCGGATGGACGCCGTTGCCGATCTCCTCCGTGCTCGTGGCGGCGGAAGCGGTCGTGATGTCGTCCCGTCCGGCCTTGCGGAGCAGTTCCGCCATGACCATCTCCGCCATCGGCGAACGGCAGATGTTGCCGTGGCAGACGAACATGATGCGGCGCACGGGAAACGGCAGATGTGTCACTGGGTCGTTCATCCGTTCAACGCGTCCTTTATCTCCGCGATAAGATTCTTCGCATAGAATTCAAAACCGAAGTCGTTTGGATGCAGATATTTGTCACTGAACGCCTCTTCCAGATGCGGAACATATTGATATCCATCCAGCAGGCGGAAATTGCTGTACGGCTTGACGGCCTCCGTCAGATATCCGCGCAGTTCGTCGAACGTGCCGATATCGGTGACGCGGTCGTGGTCGCGCCGCCAGATCGGCAGGATGGCGAATACGGGCACTTTCGGATACAGCTTGTGCAGATTGGCGTAGAAGCCGTTCATCTGCGCGAAGAACGTCTCCTTCGTGTTCTTGTGGGACCAGTCGTTCGTCCCGTAGGCGACGGTGATGATGTCCGGCTTGTGCGGGCCGGTCTTCGTGGCCAGCGCGGGATTGAAGACATCGCCGCCGATGGCCTTGTTGTAGACCACCGCCCCGATGGCGTCCGCCAGCTGGTTCGGATACGCAAGCGACGGATATTTGGCGTCATAGCCCTGCGTGATGGAATCGCCGTAACTGAAAAGCGTCCGGAAGCGGATCGCGGGGGCGATGACGCGGCCGCCGTCCAGTTCAAACGACTTGATGTCGATCTCGGAAAGGCACGGGAAGTAGACGACGACATCGCAGAGCTGCCCGCTCAACGTCACATGCAGTTCATTGTCAGGGCATTCCAGATACGATTCATGGCCGGAGTGCCGCACCATGACACCGTTCACATAGACGTCGAAATAATAGAATGTACGCGAAGAGCCTTTGACGACATGGTAGGCCATGGAGAAGCCCTTGGCGTCCGTCGTGAAGGCCAGCCGCACGCAGGAGGCCGCGTAGGATTTCCGGCGGAAGTCCGAATTTCCGTCGAAGGCGTGCATTTCCGCCGCCGTGAAACGGTGCGGGACGATGCAGTCGTCTTTGCGGACGATGGCCTCCGCCCCCTGGATGTATTGTGCAAGATGGTCTAAATCCAATTTCATGTTGTTGTCTTCCAATGACTTGATGATTACCTTCCGGCCAATGCGCGTTGCCGCAGATGGCGGATGATGATATCGACGGGCGGCTGGTCCGTCAACGCCAGCACATGCTCCACGCCAAGCCCCGCGCAGGCTTCGCGGCATTGCCCGAGAAACCGTTCCACGGCCTGCTGGTAGCTTGCGCGGACATCCTTCGGATTCGTGACGATCCGTTCGCCTGTCTCCAGATCCACGAACGCCGTCGCGTCGCGGAACGAAAAGTCGATCTCCTGCCGGTCCAGAATCTGATAGACGATCACGTCATGCTTCTTGCGGCGGAAATGCGACAGCGCGGGGCGGATTTTCTCGATGTCGTCGAACAAATCGGAGAAAATGACGACGAGCCCGCGACGGCGGCTCTGTTCCGCGAGGCTGTGCAGCGTCACCGCCAGATCCGTCTGGTCCGTCGGCTTGTGGGCGACAAGCGTGTTGCAGATGGTCCGCAGATGTTCGGGGCCGCTCTTCGCGGGAAGCAAGGCGCGGCATCGCGAATCGAACAACGCCAGCCCGACGCTGTCCTGATGATGGACGGTGATGTACGCCAACGCCGCCGCCAGACGGCTGGCGTAACGGTACTTGCTGTCCGCCTTCTCGTCAGACGCGTAGGTCATGGAGCGCGACGCGTCCACCAGCAGATGGACGCGAAGGCTCGTCTCCTCTTCATACTGGCGGAGATACAGCCGTTCGTTTTTTCCGTAAACCTTCCAGTCCAGATGCTTGGGATCGTCTCCGGCCACGTATTGCCTATAGTCCGCGAACTCGACGGAGATGCCTTTCAACTGGCTTCGATGCGCACCCGTCATCGTCCCCTCCACCGTGAAACGGGAGCCGAGGGACAGACGCGACAAACGCGTCATGTCCTCCGCGCTCAACAATTGACTGATTCCGTTTTCGACCGGCATGTGGCTCCCAGACGTCTTTTCACCTGTGAAATGATTTGTTTTACTTTGCTTTTACTTTAAATTATTCTTAGCAAAAATCAATGAAAGCGTATGCATAAGGAAAAACTTTGTGCCAGAAGATTCGAAACAGCCTATATTCCGCAGCCAGGACGTTCCGCGCGTACCAGGTGTCTATGTCTATAGAAATAGCGGAGGAGAAGTGATTTACGTCGGAAAAGCACGGAATCTGCGCAGCCGCATGTGCTCCTATTTCCAGCCGTCTGGAGCCATGCAGAGCGATCCGCGCCGCCGCGCACTCATCCACAGCATCGCCAGCTATGAGATCTTCCCCGTGGAGACGGAGCAGGAGGCCCTCCTGCTAGAGGACCGCTTCATCAAGCAGTACAATCCGCGGTACAACGTCGATCTGCGAGACGACAAACGCTATCTCCATGTCTGCATCGATCCGACGGAAACCTTCCCGCGCCTCCAGACGGCCCGCCTCCGCCGCGAAGACGGACGAGTCTACTTCGGCCCGTTCCCGTGGGCGACCGCCCTGCGGACGACGATCCGTTTTCTGGAAGTCCGCTACGGACTCCGCAGCTGCCCAGTGGCGGAGCCATGCCCGGACACGAAGCTCCACTGCCATGAAGATGTCATCCGCGACTGCCTCTGCCCATGCGTCGGCAAAGTCACGAAAGAAGCCTATCAAGGACGGCTTGAAAAAGTCATGGCCATTCTTCGCGGCGACTGCCGCGAACTCGTGGAGGAACTTACGGCGGACATGCAGAAGAAGGCGAGCAAGATGGATTTCGAAGGCGCCGCCACCATCCGCGACATGATCGCCAATCTAAAATCCGTCCTGGAGCCCAACCGACGTTTCATCAACCATACGCTCAGCACCCGTCTGGCGGTGTCCAACATGGCGGCCGTCGAAGCCCTCCAGAAAGCGCTGAACATGGAAAAACCGCCGCTCGTCATGGAATGCTTCGACATGTCCAACATCTCCGGCGTGCTCGCCGTCGGCTCCATGGTCTGTTTCAAAGACGGCCGCCCGTCCAACAAAGACTACCGCCGCTTCCGCCTCCGCTCCGCAACCGCCAACGACGACACCGCCTTCATGCGGGAAGTCCTGACCCGCCGATATGGACGGTTGCTGAAGGAAAACCTTCCGCTGCCGGATCTTATCATTCTCGACGGTGGCGCGGGGCAGCTTCGCGTCGGCATGGAGGTCTTCCGCGAAATCGGCATGCCGAACATCGTGCTGATCGGCCTCGCCAAACGCCATGAGCACATCATATGGCCGGACAGCGACGTCGAACAGGAGCTTCCACGTGAGAATCCGGGCCTCCGCCTCCTCCAGGCCATCCGTGACGAAGCGCACCGTTTCGCCAACGGCTACCATCGTCTGCTCCGCAGCAAACGGATCGCCGACTCACTCCTCTCGGATATTCCAGGCATCGGCAAAAACCGTTGCAAGCAACTGCTTACGCAGTTCGGCTCCGTCAAAGCCATCGCCAAGCTGACGCCGGAGGAACTCGCCAAGCAGGCGGACGGCGTCGGCATCGAAACCGCAAAGAAAATCATCGACTACCTTTCCTCCCATCTCGGCTGAAAACCATCCAATCCAACCATATAGAATATTATGATGAAATCACTCACCTCCCTCCTCTGTCTTGCCGTCTCCGTCGTCGCATTCGCCGCGCCTTCTCCCTTCCCGCGGTTCTCCTTCACTTATCGCGAAAAGGAATACACAGGCATTCCAAAAGACTGGCAACAAAACAGGAAGTTATTGAAACAGAAAGACAAGCAGACGGAAATCATCACGGCCACGGAGTCCAACGGCGTCACGCTCATTCTGGAAAAGACCATCTACATGAATCATCCCGTCGTCGAATGGTCGCTTTCCTTCGAAAACCGTTCCGCGAAGGATTCGGGCCGTTTCACACGTATCTCGTCCGCCGATTTCACGATTCCGTTCAACAAAAAAGAAACCGTCACGTTGTGGAAAGGCATCGGCGAAGCTCCGAATCCGCCGGACAACTATTCTTTCACGCGCATGCCGCTGGAAGAAGGAAAAGCCGTGGAAATGTCTCCGATTGAAGGATATCCGAGTTTCAATGCCTTCCCCTACTTCCGCGTTTATTCCCCCAAGCGCGGCTATACGGTCGCTGTCGGTTGGGAAGGCCAATGGCATGCCACCATCGCCAGACAGGCGAAAGGCGTCTCCGTCCGCGCAGGCCAGGAGACGGTCGATTTCTTCCTGAAGCCAGATGAAAAAGTCATCACGCCGCGAATTACCGTCCTTTCCTATGAGAAGGAGGACGACGCCGTCAACCTCTGGCGTAAGTGGTTCAGGCAGTATATCCTGCCGCGAGAAAAGGACGGCCGTGTCATCCGCCCGCGCCTTGTGGCGGACGGCCATGAACACGGCGAGCTCTACTGCGAAATCACCAGCGACCGGCAGATCGAACTCGTCAAGCTGTTGCGCAGACGCGGTTTGCATTTCGATTCATGGTGGATTGACGCAGGATGGTACATCCGTGAGCTCCTGCCGAATCCGCCCATCGGCCAATGGTTCCTCACCGGCGACTGGACGCCTGATCCGAAACGCTTCCCGCGGATGTTCAAGCCGCTTTCAGACGAACTCGCCCGCGATGGCTCCGAACTCGTCCTCTGGTATGAGCCGGAACGCGTCCATGAGAAATCCCCCGTCCTGCCGGACGTTGCAAAATATCTCGCCCCGCCGAACCATATTCTGTCAAAACGGTATGACCTCTCCAGGCCGGAAACCGTCAACTATCTGATCAAGACCATCGGCAAGTCCTTGCAGGACAACGGCGTGAGCTTCTATCGGCAGGATTCCAACGGCGCAGGCCCCATCCATTACTGGATGAGCACGCAAGACGCGTTGAAGGACGGCCGCCGCGGCCTGGTCGAAAACAAGGCCATTCAAGGCATGTTCCGTTTCTGGGACGGCCTCAAGAAGGCCAAGCCCGGCCTGTTGATAGACGTATGTGCCTCCGGCGGAAGACGCAACGATTTGGAAACGCTCCGCCAGGGCGCCGTCCCGCTTCATTACAGCGACGTTGGCTACACGGATTTCATCGCGAAACAGCGCTACCACCACATGCTGAACCAATGGTTCCTTTACTATAAGAATATCGCTCAGCACTGCTACGACGGACCGACGCTCAACCAATGGAAGGCCGTCATCGACATCGCGCCGTTCCACACCGTCTATGCGCCGTCCTATCTGCGCGAAGACAATTCCGCCGAACAGAAATGGAATGAAGTCTGCCGCAAAGTCGCTCCATATCAAGTGGATGCGGATTACTATCTGCTGACTCCGGAAGTCTTCGGCATCGACCAGTGGTGGGTCTGCCAGTTCCACGATCCCGTGACGCAGAGCGGCGTCCTGCAGGTCGTCCGCAACGAGAAGGCACCAAGCGCCTCGCTGATCCTTTCCCTGAAAGGCGTCACCGCCAAACGGCTCGCCTATGAGGACCTCTATACAGGGCGCCATTTCGAAGGCGGCCCGACCGTCGAACTTGTGCTGAAACCCGGAACCGCCACCGTCTTCACCTATTCCCTCAAACGATAAAACGAAAGTCTCGCGAAGCGGATGAAAACCGCCGAGCAGACGGAGCCCATCTTGATATTTAGCAATCATAAAATCATGCCTGTGCAAAATCATCAGCATCATGGGCGACGTCTGCGAGGCATTATTTTCGTGTCCATTGGCGTCCATTAGTGGTTCTTACAATAGCCCAAAGGAGTTTCACATGGCTTCCATCAGAATGCTCGGCACTTGCTGCGCTTTGCCGGAAAACGAACCGAATCAAGACTGCACATGCGCGTTGGTCGATGACAACATCTTGATTGACACTGGATTCTGCGCCACGGTGAACATGCTTCACCATGGCGTCACGCCCTGCGATCTGGACTATTTGTTCATCACCCACTGCCACCACGACCACTACATGGGGCTGCCGCAAATCCTTTTCTACCATGCGATGGCGAACCGCGCTAAAAAGAAAAACAATCCGTTCACCATCGTAGGGCCACGGACGGAAATCCGCATGGTCGTCGAACGCGCCATCCATTTCCTGCGCAACGACCAATACCATTTCTTCAACGGCGAAGCGCCAGACATCGTCGGACTGGATCCAGGCGAATCCTTTGAAACGCCGCGATACAACGTCATGACCTGCCCGACCATCCATCCAGTGCCCGGCCTGTGCTACCGCTTCACGGAAAAAGCAAGCGGAAAATCATTCGTATGCTGCTGGGACACCGCACAATACGACGGCTTGATCCGCTATGCGAAAAACGCGGATCTCCTGCTGCACGAAGCCTCCTACGGGCCGCACAAACGCGATCCGCTGCTTCCGGGCGGCCATTCAGGCGCGCCTGACGCGGCGGAACTCGCCAAAAACGCATGTGTCGGCCAACTGGCTCTCGTCCACTACTATCCGCGCCTCCGCGAAGAGAATCTGAAAGCCGCCCAAGCCATCTTCCCGAACACGATCACGCCGCTGCCAGGCGACGTGATGGAAATTTAGGCGCCTTCCCGAACGTCAAAGGCGTCACAGGTCGATCCATTGGCCGCTGGCGGCCGAACGCTTCACGGCGTCCATGACGCGTTGGATCATGACGCCCTGCTCCAGGCCAGGCTCCGCCTTCACGCCGCGATCGACGCAGTCCATGAAATGATACAGGCATTGGACATGGGCCCGCAGCCAGCCTATCGTCGATTTCGTCGCGGGGAAGCAGGACGGCGCGTCATAGCGCTGCCCTGTATCGACGCGCGTCCAGCCGCGCACGCCGCCGATCGGCGAATCAGCCGCCCGAACATCATAGATTTCAAGATGATGCGGATCCATTGAATCGAAGCGGATCGCGCCTTTCGTGCCGTGCATCTCCAGACGGATTTCGTCCTCCGCGCCAGTCGCCAGCTTCGTCGCTTCAACGGTTCCTTTCGCGCCGTTCTCCAGTTCGACCATAGAGAACATCGCGTCTTCGCAATCGACAGGCAGCATGACGTTCGGATCCGTCAACGAACGGCGCTCCGAAACGGCCAGTTGCGTCATGGCGGACAAACGCTTGATATTGCCCAGCATGCACGTCGTCAAATCCAACGCGTGGGAGCCAAGATCCGCCACGACGCCGCCGCCGGCGGCGTCGGAATACCGCCATTTCAGCGGATTCTTCTGGTCGATGTTGCCCGAATGCATGAACGAACAGCGGAACTGCAGCGGCTTGCCGATGAAGCCTTCGTCGATCAGCTGTTTCGCGCGCAACGTGCCGGGGAAGAAGCGAAGCTGCAACGTCATCTGGTGGATGCCCTTATACGACGGAAGAGCCCTTTCGATCTCCTCCGCCTCCGCCAATGTCACCGTCAGCGGCTTGTCGCAGTAGATGTGCTTTCCATGCGCCATCGCGCTCAGGACGGCGTCTTTATGGAAATTGTTCGGCGTGCAGATGTGGACGACGTCGATGTCCGGATTCTCCGTGATTTCGCGGTAATCCGTAACGCCTTTCGCCTCCAGAAACTCGCCTGCCGCCGCGGCCGATTCCGCGCGGCTCGTGCAGACATGCGTGATCTTCGTCCTGAACGGCAGATTGCCGAAGAAGAACGGCAGATTTTTATGCGCGAACGCATGGACTTTGCCTATGTAACCAAAACCAATCACACCGACACGATACGTTTTCATCGACTTTCCCTGTATTTTCTGTCTATTCTTTCGTCATTTCACTTTGCGGCTTCCTGTTTATACATTATTTTAATCTATTTTACCATATTGACAACTAGACTATTCAGATTTTCCTGAATCAGGCAGGCAACACCGCACAAAAGAAGGCACGCTTATGTCAGAAATGCTCAACATGCTGCAGAACGCCGTCGCAGGGCGTTCGCCGATCGTCTACGTCTTCTCCCCCGAGGAGGAGCGAATCCTGCGCGGCATCCGCGAAATCGCCGCGCAGAACGGCACGCCCGTCATCACATGGTCCTGCGTGCGCGGGCTGGACGGCGAAGACGCCGCCACGCAAAGCCCCGTCGAGGCTATCAAGACCATCATCGCCAAGGATACCCATGGCATGATCGTGATGTGCGACCTTGCGCCGTTCCTCAACGACAACAAGACGCTCCGCGCCATCCGCGAAGCCTACAACGACGGCCGCGCCAAAGGCGACCGCACCATCTTCCTGGTCTGCGCGGAGAACATCGTCCCCGAAGCCATCAAGAAGGAAATCCATTTTCTGGAAGTCCCCACGCCCGACGAGAACGAAATCGTCGACATCATCAAGAAGACCGCCGCGGAAGATTCGTCGCTCAACATCCCGGAAGATGCCGTCCGCGAAATCACGCTCGCCCTCAAAGGCTTGACGGAGAATGAAATAGCATACGTCCTTCAACGCGCCTGCAAGAACAAGGAGAGCAACAAGGACGAGATTCTGGACGAAATCTTCAGCGAGAAGAAGAACGTCGTCAAGAAGTCGGGCTTCCTCGAATTCTCGCCGCCCAGATGGAAGATCGAAAGCATCGGCGGTCTGGACAATCTGAAGCAATGGCTGTTCAAACGTCAGCACATGTTCACCCGCGAAGCCGTCGAGGCCGGCGTTCCCGTGCCGAAAGGCCTTCTGATGATGGGTATCTCCGGTTGCGGTAAATCCCTCGCCGTCAAGACGATCTCGTCACTGTGGAACATCCCGATGTTCCGTCTGGACATGAACTTGGTCTTCTCCGGCATGTACGGTTCGCCGGAAGAGGCCTTCCACCGCGCGTTGAAGACCATCGAATCAGTCGCCCCCGCCGTCCTCTGGATCGACGAAATCGAAAACGCCCTCGGTTTGGATGATTCCGGCCAGCGGATCGCCTCTCACATCTTCTCGTCCTTCCTCACATGGATGCAGGAGAAACCGCCGCTGATTTTCATCGCCGCGACCGCCAACAAGATCCAGGCCCTTCCTGCCGAAGTCCTTCGTAAAGGGCGTTTTGACGAAGTTTTCTTCTGCGACCTCCCCTCCAAGGAGGAACGCGCGGACATCCTCAAGATCCATCTCATCCGCAACAACGCGAATCCGGACGATTTCGATTTCAAGATGCTGCAGATCATGACCGAAGGCTGGAACGGCGCCGAAATCGAACAGGCCATCATCTCCGCCCGCACGGAGGCCTTCTACGAAAACCGCCCGTTCAACCAACGCGACCTCGAAACCGTCATGTCCCGTATCGTCCCGCTGTCCGACACGATGGAACAGCAGATCAAGGCCATCCGTTCGTGGGCGTTCTCCCGCGCGACCCCCGCCTCCAAGTACGGAAAATCCGCTGCCAAGAGGTAGCGACGGCGGTGGTAGCGACGGCGTCCCCGCCGTCGACGGCAAACGGTAGCGACGGCGTCAACCGCCGTCGGGGGTAGCGACGGCGTCCCCGCCGTCGGGGGTAGCGACGGCGTCCCCGCCGTCGACGGCAAACGGTAGCGACGGCGTCAACCGCCGTCAGCAACACAATATATAAAAGGAACACTTTTAATATGAACATCTTAGAAGCCTTAAAAGCCCGGCGGACCATCCGCCTTTTCAAGCAGGCCGCTGTTTCATCGGATGATCTGCGGGACATGCTGGACGCCGCACGCCAGACATCCTGCGCATGCAACGGACAGTTGTTGCGCTACGT
>CACYQT010000041.1:0-30044 GCA_902776645.1 uncultured bacterium
CATTTCACCGCCGGATCGAACCCGTCCATCCTCGCCCTCGGGCAGCTCTATTTCAATTTCATCTTCGCCCTCGTCTGCTGGACGGCGGAAATGGTCCTGAAAAAACAGACCATGTCGTTTCCGCAATCGCCCGCCTTCTGGGGAAGCGTCATCTTCATCAGCTTCTTCATCCGAAGCCTCTACAGCGTCGTCCAGATCTACGCTCAACGTTATGTCACGGCCCTGAACACGTCATTGATCTTCTCCACGGAGATCATCATGACCATGGCCGCCACGCCTGTCCTGAACAAGCTGTTCGAACTGCCGACGGCGGAAGGGAACGTCACCGCCTATCGCATCATTGGCGCCGTCATCATGGTCGTCGGCATCCTGGCCAGCGACTCCTCCGTCATAGACGGGCTGTTCGCAAAGCGGAGGGCCGTCCATGAATAACCATGAACACCGCCAGCATCTGCTTCTCATACTCTGCACGGCATGCATCTATTTCATCGCGGACCTGCCTGTGCAGCTCACGGCCTTCCTGCAATACGGCCCTTTCATCGGCATCAAGAACTTCCTGCCGACGACGTTCGGCCTGCTGTTCGGCCCATACGGCGTCATGGGGGCCCTCATCGGCTGCACCGCCACGGCCGTCATTTTGCACACGCCATTCAGCCTCATGCTGCTCGAATGGCTCTGCATCGTCCTGCCCGGCCTCGGCATCTGGTTCCTCTGGCATCTGGCCTCGTCCTCCCCACGAGTCCGCTTCAAGCGATTTACCAACTATTTACGCTATATCGGAATCATCCTGATCCTCCATGCGATCTGCGGTTGGCTGAGCAAATTCTTCATCGAAGGCGGCGCCTTCCGGGAGATCATGGTCTCCTATGTCTCCCTCAGCGTGCTGGTCGGCATCCCCGTCAACATCCTCTTCAACGGCGTCCTCTGCCTTGATCTCATCCTGCCGCCGACATATTATCTGGCCAATTCGGCGGACTCCATCATGATTCCCGCGCAACAGTCCTCCATCAGTGAACTGTTCGACTTCCTCAACCAGATCACGAAAGACAGGCTCATCGCGTCCGTACGGCTTGCGGAATACCAGAACACGTTGGAAGAGATATTCTTGCGCATCCTCAAGACCCAGGCCACAGGCAACATCCATGTCCAAATCCGCGTGACCAATGTCATGACCGCCGTCTTCACCTACGACGGGCCGCACATCAACCCGCTCCTCCTGCATGGCAACGACGACGAGGGCGACAAGGCCGGCCTCGCCATGTTCCGCCACAGGACGTTGAAGGCGGACTATCTCTATCGCGGCGGCATGAACATCATCCATTTCCTGACGACGGACGGCCTTGTCTCCATCGTGACGCCCTCCCCCGATTCCCTGGAGCGCTTCAACGTCCAGCTGGACGACTACGCCACGTCCCAAAACGTCAGCCGCAAGCAGTTGTTCGCTCTCCAGAACTGCCTTGAGGAACTGTACATCCGCATTTGCAAGGCGATTCCAAACGTCAGAATCACCATCAAAGTCAGTTACGACGACACGTTCTCCATCCGTCTCTCCTATGAAGAACGGCGGTACAATCCGCTTCTCATCGGAAAGGATGAGGACGAAATGGACATCGTCAGCCTCAAGCTCATCAAACACAGGGCGTTGAGGGCGTCGTACAGATACAAATACAACGAAAATCTCGTACATATCGTCATTTAGGAGTTTTCATGCCACAACGAAAAACATCCATCAAGCAACGGATCCAGAAGATGGTCCTGCAGATTTCCATTGCGGCGATTCTGCTGACCAGTGTCGTCGGCATCATCACGATGCTGAACATCAGAAGAGTCAGCCAAAAGGCCCTGCTGGTTCAAATGGAGAACGCCATGTGCGACGTCACAAGCAACCGCGCACAGCGCGCGGACTTGCAACTGAATGTCTATTCAAGCTACATCTCACGCTGTGTCAGCTATATAGAATCCCTCTACGCCGCACCGCAAACCTTCGCGAAACGCCCCGTCCTCCCGCCGGACGCCTCGAAAAAAGGCGTCTATTCCATGCAGCGCTATCCTGTTTCGAAAGAGATCAAGCTAACCGCCATAGAAGACGAACTCGCCCTGCTTGGAAATCTCGAATCCCTCTGGCTCCCCATGATGAAAATGGACGGCGTCATGATCACAACCATCTACGTCGGAACGGAAAGCGGCTTCCTGATCAGCTATGACAAAAACGCGGACATCGCCGAATTCAACGAAGGCGACACGGAATCCTATTTCGATTTCTTCAAATCGTCATGGTATCTGGACGCCAAGAAAGCCGACAAGGCCTTCTTCACGGACCTCTATCCGGACTCCTACGGCCGCGGCCTCATGATCAGCTGCGCGGCCCCCTTCCGCAAAAACGGACAGTTCGCCGGCGTCGTCTGCATGGACATCCTGGTGACCGATCTGCACAAATCCATCATCGACTTCTCCATCGGGCCAGGCTCCTTCTCCTTCCTGCTCAACAAGCAGGGTGCCATCATCGCCTCACCGGATATCAAACTCGACCAAAAGGAGTTCGAGAATATCCGCGACGTCTCCCATCCCGCCAGCGAGCTTGCGGACAGGATTCTCGGCGGTGACGTGGGCGTCGTCGCCCTGCAGGACAAAAATCTCTTCTACGCCTTCGCGCCAATCACCGTCGCCGACTGGACGTTGTGCGTCCACATTCCGAAAGACCTTGTATTCAGAGACGTACATAAAATCAACGAGCACATCCAACTGGCCAATTGCCTCTTCATCGCCGCCTTCGTCATCATCATCATCGCTGTCATCCTGCTTGCGCGCCACTACTCCCGCACCATCACCATGCCGCTTCTCCGCCTGAAAAACGACGTGCGGACCATCAGCAAAGGCAATCTGGATCAACGCGCCCAAGTCGTCACGAACGACGAAATCGGCGATCTCGCCACCTCCTTCAACAACATGGCCGTCTCGTTGGACAAATACATCAAAGACTTGACGGCCGTGACGGCGGAGAAGGAGCGCATCGGCGCGGAGCTGGACGTCGCAAAGCACATCCAGTCGTCCATGCTCCCGTGCATCTTCCCGCCCTATCCGGACCGGAAGGAGTTCGAAATCTACGCCACCATGCAGCCCGCGAAGGAGGTCGGCGGCGATTTCTACGACTTCTTCATGGTCGATGACGAGCATCTCGCCATCGTCATGGCTGACGTTTCGGGCAAAGGCGTTCCCGCCGCCCTGTTCATGGTCATCGGCAAGACGCTCATCAAAGACCATACGACCTCTTCAAGTGACTTGGGCGACGTATTTTCCGAAGTCAACAACATGCTTTGCGAATCCAACAGCGAAGGCCTTTTCATCACCGCCTTCGAAGGCGTGCTCAACCTGAAAACAGGCGAATTCCGCTACGTCAACGCGGGCCATGAACCGCCGTTCATCGCCCATGCCGGCGGCCAGTTCACGGTCTACAAGATCCGCCCGGGCTTCGTGCTCGCGGGCATGGAGGATGTCCGCTACAAGGCCGGATCCCTCCAGCTCGACCCTGGAGACAAGATCTTCCAATACACCGACGGCGTGACGGAAGCCACGGACGCCGACAACAAGCTATACGGCATGGAGCGGCTCGAAAATGTGCTCAACGCCAATTTGGGCCAGTCGCCGAACGACATCCTGCCGGCCATCAAGAAGGACATTGACCAATTCGTGGGCAACGCCCCGCAATTCGACGATATCACCATGCTGTGCCTCGAATATAAGGAGAGAATGAAATAATGAAAGAACTGACAGTTGACGCGGCCATTGAGAACATCCCGTCCGTGACCGCCTTCGTGGATGAACAACTTGAGCAATACAACTGCCCGGTAAAGGCGCAGATGCAGATCGATATCGCCATCGACGAGCTCTTCAGCAATATCGCGTATTACGCCTATACGCCGAAATCAGGCAAGGCGACCGTTCGCGTGGAGGTGACGGAAAATCCGATGGCCGTCGTCATCACGTTCATCGACAACGGCATCCCCTACGACCCGCTCGCCAAGGCGGATCCGGACATCACGAAATCAGCCGACGAACGTGAAATCGGCGGCCTCGGCATCTTCATGGTCAAGAAATCCATGGATGAGATCAGCTACGAATACAAGAATGGGCAGAACATCCTGAAGATCAAAAAGCATATCTAATGCTGAATGCTGAATGCTTAATGCTGAATGCTTAATGCTTAATGCTTAATGCTTAATGCTTAATGCTTAATGCTTAATGCTTAATGCTTAATGCGTTATGATGTTTATGGTCCTGCTCGTCTCATCTCGCGGCTTGACGTGAGACGTGAGACGTGAGACGTGAGACGTGAGACGTGCAAAAACGTTAGATGATTAGACAATGGACTGATTTGTCCATCCGTGTTTCCGATCAGTCTTTTTCCTTCTCCAGACGATGGATCAGTTCTGGCAGGACGTTTTCGAAATTCACGCCGTACCAATGTTCCGGCGGCGTGTCCAGCAGGCATAGCCGCACGATGTCTGCCGCGAGCGACGCCGCGCCGAACGCGGGAAGACCGCGCATCAACGCCCCCACGAAAACGGCCGCGTAGACGTCCCCCGTCCCGAACGACATCCGATCCACGCGCTCCGTGAAATAATACGCGGCCTTCTGGCCGTCGTCCATCGCGAAACCGATTTTGGTGGGTTCGAACGAGACGCCTGTCAGCAGGACATGCTTCGCTCCCGTGGAGCGCAGCCGTTTCAGCAGCCCTTCGATGTACGGGCGGTCATAGCCCTCCAATACAGGCTCTTCACCGAGCAGCAACGCGGCCTCCGTCAGATTCGGAAGAATGTAGTCAGCTCCGTTGCAAAGTCTTACAAGTTTGCTTGGAAAATCATCATCAAAGCCTGCGTAGAGCTTGCCGTAATCCGCCATGACCGGATCAACGATGCGCACGGCCCCCTCCTCCGCGCAGTTCTTCATGATGTCGAGAATCGGTTGTATCTGGTTTTCACGCACATAGCCTGTGTAGAACGCGTCGAAACGCAACCTGTTGGCGAGCCATTTCTCTTCGATGCGCGGCATGTCGTCCGACAAGTCATGGATGCAGAAATGCGGGAAACCCGTATGAGTCGAAAGCACGGCCGACGGCAGGATGGCCGTCTCCACGCCGCATGCGGAGATGACAGGCAGCGCCACGGTCAGCGAACACTGCCCGACGCACGAGATGTCCTGTATGGTAAGAAGTCTTTTCATGGGTGATTTTGGATTATCAGTTTTTGGATACCATATAATATAGCGTCAAACTCCAATAAAACACTTTTTGGGCTTCCGGACTTATTGGCCATGGAAGCTCTCTTTTTTCTGTTTTGTAGATGCAATCCATTGAAAACAGTTTATATTTCCTCTATTCTCATAAAAACATCCCCAAGGAGCCATCATGAATCTCAGACACACCCTTTCCACCGGCCTTCTCATGCTGTGCAGCCTCTCCGCCTTCGCCGCGGAACCGAACGGCGGCTATCTCTTCGCCCACATGATCCCGAGCAACTACGGACGGCTCTACTACTCCGTCTCGCGAGACGGCCTCACATGGAAGACACTGAACGGCGGAAATATCGTATTACCAGAATATAAGGGCCATCCGGACATCGTCCGCGGCGGCGACGGCCAATGGCACATGGTCGGCGTCGTCTTCGGCGGCGACGTGAAGGTCCCCTATCCCGTCCATTGGCACACGAAGGATTTGATCACATGGGAGAAGGAGGATCTGCCCAACGCCATCATGACCGTCTCCCAATTGGATCTCCGCAACGACGGCGGCTGGTTCGGCGCCCCGAAGACCTGCTATGACGAACAGACGAAGCAGTATGTCATCACATGGCATGCCTACAAACACAACCCGAAGGACAACAAGGACTTGTGGGAGTCCATGCGCACCGTCTACATCACGACGAAGGACTTCAAGACCTTCACGCCGGCCAAGAAGCTGTTCGATTTCACTGGCGACGCGGCGACGACCGCCACCATCGACGTCATCCTCCGCAACGTCAACGGCACGTACTACGCCGTCATAAAAGACGAACGCTGGCCGGAGACCGTCCCCACGGGCAAGACGATCCGCATCGCGAAATCGCAAGGCGGTGTTCTCGGCCCGTATTCGAATCCGGGCGAGCCGATCTGCCCGTCATGGCATGAAGCGCCTATTCTCATCATCTCAAAGGAAGGCAAATGCCGCATCTACACGGAGGCCTACACGAAAGGCGGCAAATACGACATGTTCGAAGCCGACACGATGGAAGGCAAGTGGGTCCAGAAGGAATACGAATCGCCCAAATCCCGCCACGGCTGCATGATTCCCATCGACGACGCCACCTACCAGAATCTCCTAAAAGCATTTGACAAGTAAGCTAAGAGAGCTTAAAGCTTAAAGCTTAAAGCGAATACAACACTTTTTTCCACATCGTCAATCAACCATAAATTCCAATAAATCCATCCATAAACCACACAAAAAGAGAAAAAGCCATGTTCACAAGACTCTCCATCGCCCTCCTCGCGGCGGCCGCCGTCGCCGAAGCCCAGCCCGAACTCCCCTTGACGCCTGAACGCAAAGGATATGTCATCGTCACGGATACCGTCAAGGCCGACGGCAAGACAGACGTCTCCGACGCCCTCCAGGCTCTCATCGACGCCAATCCGAACCGCACCCTCTTCTTCCCCGACGGCGTCTATCTTCTTTCCAAGCCGCTCTGCACGCCCGCGGAACCGACGAAAAGCGTCGACCTCCAGCTTTCCAACTACGCCGTCCTGAAGGCGAAGGTCGACGGCTGGCCGGAAGGCGAGCCCGTCGTCCGCCTCGGCGGCATCCATCCCGCCAACAACATCCGCACCATCGGCCACCTGTATTCCATCACTGGCGGCGTCATCGACGGCGGCAACGTCGCCGACGGCGTCTCCATCGACAGCGGCCGCGAAACGGTCGTCAAACAAATTAATATTAAGAACACGCGCGTCGGTCTCCACATCAGAAGAGGCGTGAACAACGGTTCTTCCGACGCGGACATCACGAACGTCAACATCGTCGGCAACGGCAAGACGGACTCCGTCGGCGTCATCGTGGACGGCAGCGACAACACGCTGACGAACATGCGCATCGCCCACGTCTTCACGGGCGTCATCGTCCGCGGCGGCAGCAACATGCTCCGCAACATCCATCCGCTCTACACGAGCAACTATGAAAACTACAACGAAAGCTGCGGCTTCCGCAACTACAGCAACCACACGAAGTTCGACTTCTGCTACAGCGACAATTTCGGCATCAGTTTTTATGAATCAAACGGCGCCTCCGCCATCTACGACAACTGCCAGGCCTGGTGGTATTCGCCAAAAGCCCTGAAGCAGGTCGTCTTCAAAACAGATGGCTCCTTCGACGCCGTCGTCACCAACATCCGCGTCGGCTTCCGCGGCAACGAGACCTACCATATGATTCTCGATGAAAAGAAGCCCGGCGGCCACGGCGTCTTCCTCTACATGCACGTCAAGCCAGACTCGATCAACGAAAAGGAACGCACATTTGAAAAATACGTCAAGACAGATTATTACAGATAGACATTTTACACTGGGACTAATGGGACTAATGGGACTAATGGGACTTTATCCCCCATAAATAACCGTCGCATCCGTCTCAGTCGTCCCATCTGTCCCAGATGTCTCAGTATAGACCACAATCATGAACATCCCCTCCAAGCAACTCACCCTTTCCATCATCATCGGAGCGACTATGACAATTGTGAACGCCCAACGCGAACTTCTATGGGACATGGAGCATATCACGGAGATGACCGGCGGCGCGAAACTGACGCTGCACCATCCCGTCTTCCGCGAGGTCGCCATCGTCCATGACGCCCCGTGGGAAGGCAATGTCTGCTGCTACCACACCGTCATCCAGGACGGCGCCAAATACATGATGTACTACCGCGGCATGACGTGGAACATGCCCGGCATGCCGCCCCATGTGGATGTCACCTGCTACGCCGAAAGCGACGACGGCGTCCATTGGCGGAAACCGAATCTCGGCATCTTCGAATTCAACGGTTCGAAGGAGAACAACATCATCTGGATGGGAGACGCGAGCACCCACAATTTCGCGCCGTTCCTCGACACGAATCCCGCCTGCCCGCCCGAACAGCGCTTCAAGGCCATCGGCGGAACGGACACGAAAGGACTCTTCCTCTACGTCTCGCCAGACGGCATCCATTGGAAGCTTGCGCAGCCCGAACCCGTCTTCACAAAAGGCCTTTTCGATTCGCAGAACACCGCCTTCTACGACAATGTCCGCAACTGCTATGTCCTCCATTTCAGAGACATGCAGCCTATCAAAAACCACTTCAGCGTCCGCGCCATTCTCCGCGCGACGTCGCCGGACGCCATCCATTGGTCGGAGGCCGAATGGCTCGACTACGGCCCCGACGCGCCGCCGATGGAGCTCTACACGAACGCCATCACCCCCTACGTCCGCCAGCCCGAAATGTACATCGGCTTCCCGAAACGCTTCTTGCGCAATCGCACGACCGTCTATGACCACAGCGGCGGCGGCGGCATTCCAGGCCTCTCCGACGGCGTGTTCATGAGCAGTCGTGACGATCTCCACTACCACCGCTGGTCCGAGGCGTTCGTCCGTCCAGGCCTTCAGCACGAACGTTGGATCAACCGCAACAATATGGCCGCAAGCGGTTGCGTCATAACGCGTTCCGATATTCCGGGCACGCCCGACGAACTGTCCATTTATTCGACAGAGGCCTATTATTCGGACGTCCCCAACCGCATCCGCCGCCTCACGATGCGCATGGACGGATTCGTCTCCGTTCAAGCACCTTACGACGGCGGCAGCTTCACGATGAAGCCCATCACGTTCAAGCCGACCGCCAATCCGCACGCCATGCCGGACTGCCCCGTGCAGCTCATCGACCGACCGCAGGGCGACCGCGCCCTGAAGGTCTCGCAGCCAAGCGTCTACACGCTGCCCGTCGAAAAGAATCTCGGCAAGCAAGTGACCTTCGCCATCACGATCGACAACACGCAGCCCGGCTCGCCGCGCCGTCTGTTCACCTCCTACGCGGGCGGTCCGAACAACGCAGGCGAACGGAAGTTCGTGCTGGACATGCAGATAGGCGTTGAAAAATCAGACTGGCACGTCCTCCGTCTATGGTATGACGGCATGGAAATCGGCGTGAACGCCGCGGACTGCCCCGACTGGAAGACGCTCAGTCGCGGCCGCTGCGCCATCGTCGCGACATACGACGACGGCGTCATGAAGCTTTATGTCAATGGCAAATGCCTGGCCACCGGCGGCCAGGCGGGCCATGGCGATCTGATCACGCCCGTCGGCCCAATCCGTTTCGCGGAGGACTATCCGCCGACGGCGACCACCAACGAGCCGTATCTCGGCGAAGTGCTCGACATGGCGATCGTCCAACGTGTTCTGACGGATACCGAAATCGCGACGGCTTCCGTGAAGAATCTCTCCGCCGTCCTGTCGCCTGAAACGGACAAAGGCGTCCATTACGACATGCAGAACAAGAAGCCGTGGCAACTTGTCAACCGCCTTGATCCCTCCCAGAAGCCGTTGGATTTGAACGAAATGCGTTGGGGCGACACGATGCTCCTCCTGAACGCCTCCACCTCCGCCGCCGGCGACATCCGCTGTGAAATCCGCGACGAAGCCAACCAGCCCATCCCCGGCTTCACGCTTTCAGAGTGCACGCCGCTCTATGGCGATGATTTGGAACTGATTATGACATGGAAGAACGGCCCGGACGTCACGTCTCTCGCCAACCGCCCCGTCATCCTCCACTTCGAACTGCGCGACGCGGACATCTACTCCTTCCGCTTTGGCCAGCCTTAGTAGCGACGGCGTCTCGCCGTTGGATGTAGCGACGGCGTCTCGCCGTTGGGGCATGTGCTCATGGCTTCTAGATTTCTAGGCTTCTAGATTTCTAGACTCCTAGGCTTCTAAAGCCTTCATCCATAAGCCATAAGCCTCCCGCCGCCTACGGCTGGCGGGAGAGCCGCGCGATCGCTTCACCGACCTGCCGACGCAGTTCCGACAGCCGTTCCGGCTGCGGCAGCAGATGTTCGGACTTCCGTCCGCCTGCGTTCGGAATGAAAACCAACGCCTTCACGTCTTCCAGAATCTTCTTCGCGGCGGCATCGTCCGTCTCGTTCGCAAGTTTCTCCAGCAACGTGTAATAGGCATAATCCTCCACGCCGTCGCGAATCGCCTCCAGACGGACGGAGCTCTTGACGGGCTTGTTGAGCTGATCGTCTGGATAAACGACATATCCGTCGGCATTTGGATAGCGCACACGGAATGTATGGCCTGGACGGTCGGATTCGAAATGGACGGTGTGGATGCCCCATTGAACGGGATTGTGCGTGTACCAGTCCGCCCCCCAGTATTCATAGCCCAACAGGCCATGCTTCCACGCATAGAGCGGAAGCAACCGTTCAATGGCGTTGTACGGCGTATCGACGCACATCTGGCCGTCCGTCGTGATCAAAAAATCGGCTCCGGCGTCCTTCATGATTTTGAACTGTTCGGGCGTCACCTGCCCCTGCACGCCGATGCCCCACACGTCCAGCTTGCCCAGCCATTCGGGCACGTAACGCCATGTGCTGGAATAGATTTTGACGGTTGGCCACGCTTCGTGGAACATGTCGCACAAGGCGATCATCTGCTCCTTGATACCCGGCACGTTCTCATGCGGTTCATCCGCCACATAGAGGAGGAAGCGGTCTTCGAGCCCCATGTCCCGCAGATGTTGCATCATGAGCTTCAACGCCTCCTGGCAGACACGCTTGTATTCGGGCGTAAACTTCCCCCGATCAACGCCTTCGTATGGCCATTCGCCCGGATACGGCTTCACGCCGAGGAAATTGGCGGGCGGACGCCCCCAGCCGAAATGCTCGCGGAAAATCGGCAGATAGGCCCGCGGCACCGCGTTCAATTGCTTCATAAGATAATGGGCGTCTTCGTCGAATTTCCTGAAATCCGCCGTGACTTTGCCATCGACTAGTTTGAAAATCGGCCGGTCGGGCATTTCATCCAAGCTGACCTTGTAGAAACCGCTTAAAAACACCGCCATATCCCTGGGGGTGTAGTGTTTATATTCGGAGCCCTTCCAGAAACGGTTGTCGAAAATGGCGGTCATCTTGTTCTGCGGCAGCCTAAATCCCCAAACCGTCACGCTATAAGGGACTTCCAGAAGCGTCTTATCGCCGTCCTTGAATGTGATCATACCGCGATAGACGCCCGGTTTGGTTCCAAAATTGGTCATGAAAAGCACATGGAAACTCATTGTCATATTCTTCAACATGCCGATTCGCACACCGTTGATGTTCGTAAGCGGATCGGGATACAGGTCGGGAAGGCAGCCGGACGGCACGCATAATCCATAAACAGGCAGATTTGTGAAGCTGTTATATCGGCTCTCCGAATCGACTTTCACGTATGTGGCCATGCGGATTCCGCCAAAGAAAGGCCCCTCCTTGCCGTTTTCATCGCGTGGCTCGCTGACGGAAAAATACAATCGTCGGATGTCGGCTGACGAGCGAACCGCCAGCTGCAATGGTTCCGACTCGCCCTGCGCCATCCAGATCGCAGCCTCGCAAGGCTTGTCCTCAACTGGCGTGTCTTGGAACACTTTTCGAATTGTATCGACCTGTTTGGCCCGCAACGGAGCTTTCGCCGTCAAATCAGACTGACTTTCCATGACCGCCTTGGAGAGCGGCAGCACTTCTGCCAGCAGAAGTCCATCGTACTCAAGGCGTTCCGCTGTTTCCGACGACAGATGGATTTCAATGACGCTGTTTGGAAATTTTCCTCTGACAGTCGTCGCGAATGGCCGCCAACCGCTGCCTGGCACGCCGACGTTGATGTTCGTATAGGGCGACGGCTTGCCTTTTTCAAACTCATGGGCCCATATCCGGCAATGATTCTTGCTGTTCACCCAGCCCGCCATAAGATACGTATGTCCTGTCTGGACAGGAACTTGCTGATACAGTCCATGCCAGCCTTTCTGCCCTTCCGCCAGTTCGACGACGCCCATCCGCTTGCCGAACAGACCGCCGTCCGCGATGCGGCACGCCTTGTCGTTCGCGCCGCCATGCCACACGTCATCCGTCTCGAAGGACGGATTTTTCACGAGATTGACGGCCGATTCAAGGAACGTCCTGTACGCCTCCTTGTCGATCCTCTCCGTGCCTTTCGCCTCCAAGTCACTGAGGATGAGGCTGTTCTGCGCGGCCTGCGCATCGGATATCTTGTTCTGGCGGTCTTTCGCAAGATAGACGGAAATCGGCAGCGAACTGCGCGGCGCGATGCCGTCGATTTTGAAGACGAGCACATCACCCGCCTGGATATGCGGCGCATGTTTTCCGTTGACGAACACTTTGTAGGCCGACGACGGATAGTTGGCGTGGACGACGCGATTGGCCATGAAGGCGCACAGACGCTCTCCCATCGGCGCGTCCGTCACGTTGTAGGCGGCCAGCAGATAGCGTTCGGGCCATTGCGAAGCATCCGCTTCCCATGCCTTATTATGTTTGGGTTCAGCAATTTCCATCTTCTCGACATCACCGAGCTTGTATTCGAACTGGTCCTTCGTCTCGAAAAGCAGCTCCACGTCGTCGAACCACGCCGTGCCCTTCGTGGCATGCATGACCGTTCCGAAATTCATCGTGTTCGCGTCATCGGGCACGACGCCCGTCATTTCAATCTGCTTCCAGTCGAACGTGCCGACATTGCCCCATTCGTTTTTCGGATCGCGCCCCACGTTGCCCGACGGGCCGATATGCGCGTAAAATCCTGCGCCATACTGACTTCCTTCAATATTTTCACCTTTCACCCAGCAACGCATGACGTAGCGGCTGCCCGGCTGGACGGTGAATGTCCGCCCAAACTGCACCCACGATGGGGAGGCACCTTCCAACACCGTCGTCATGACAGATTTGCCGCCAGAATGGGCGACCGTGTCCGACCGCGCATTGACATGCTTCTCGTCCGTCATGGCGGAACGCCAGCCGGGCGGCGCGATTTCATCGCCGTCTTCAAAGGAGTCGCTGAACGCCTTCAACGGCGCGCGAAGCATGTCCGGCAGCGCCCACGCCGACGGATTGTCCCAATAGATCCACAGCGTGACGGTCTGTCCCGCATCCGCCTTCACGGGAACAACGACGCTGCCGTTTTCCGACAACGTATTTCCTTTCGGATGAACGGCGTACATGAGTTCCATGCCATTGTCGTCAACAACGCGGATATCCTTCGACGGCGTTCCCGCCAGCCCGAGATCCTTGACGGAAATGAACATCATCTCGCCGTCGGAAGCGGCATTGCCTTTGTTCGTGATGACGACCGCCCGCCGCTGCCGATGCGGGATGTTGTGGTCGAGATACTGCGGATAATGCCACGGCGCCGCCGCCATTTCCAACGCCATGATTGCCAATAAGATAACAAGCCATCTCTTTTTCATGTTCTTTCCTCTTTAGTACCCTCTTTTCTAGAAGTTCTAGAAACACTAGCAACTCTAGACAATCTAGAATTACTAGAAGCTCGTATTTTGCTTTAAGCTTTCAGCTTTAAGCTTTTAGCTCTATAGAAGGCAGTGTCAGCCTGCCTTGTTTGATGCGTTCAATGTAGTCCGCCACGGATTCGATCGGCGAATCCGTGCCGACGACGAAATCTCTGATATCACCGAAATTATGCGAATCCGAACCAGCCGTCATCGGCAGGCCGTATGCCTCCGCATAGACTTTCGCCAAGTGGTTGTCAACATCCAGATTGCCGAAATTGACGATTTCCACGGCATCGACGCCGCCTGGAAACAGATGCATGCATCTGGGGTGACGAGACCGACGGAACGGATGCGCATGGACAACGAACGCCCCTTCGGATCGTACCAACGCAAGATATTCCTTCATCGGCAGTTGAGCGCTTTCGGGATGTTTCAGCAACCATTTTTCATCCAACCCGTATGTGAGAAATTCCGCCCCGTCGTTGGCCGATTCGAAACCGAAAAACACCTTCAGGCCGATTTCATCACCGCGCGCCTTGGCCGCCTTGTAGCCTGCCATCGCCACGGCGACCTGCTCCTCCCATGGCGCGGTACGGTCCGCCCGCGTGTTGCCGTTGACGAAATGATCCGTCACGATGATGCCCGAATAGCCTTTCGCGGCGTAGGCCTCCGCCGCTTCGGCTCCCGACCATTTTGCGCATTTGCTGCTTTCAGCCGTATGGACATGCGCATCAAATAAAAACATATTTGTCAGCTCCTTGTCATTGACAGTCCTTTTTACCATAATATAATATGGTTTGCGCAAACGGCATTTCCATGCCGCGCCATGTTTTTGCCGACGACAGTTTTTTTCATTTGAAAATACAGGAGACCATTCATGAAAACCTTTTTGACTTGCCTGCTGACGTTCATGGCCGCTGTCGCGGTCGCCCAGACGAAAATCAATGTCACGCTCGACCATGCGGACGGCATGTACAAATGCAATGAACAGGCCGTCTTCACCGTCACCGTGCTGAACGGCGACCAGCCGCACAAGGAAGGCAAGGCCTCCGTCCGACTCTCCAACGACGGATTGACGACGCTTTCCACAAAGGAAGTCGATCTCTCCGCGGAGAATCCGTTCACCGTCACGGGAACGATGGAAATGCCTGGCATTCTGAGTCTTGACGTCGATGTCGCGGCGCAGCCCAAACGGCTCCACAAGGTCTTCGGTGCCGCGTTCGAGCCGTTCAAAATCCAGCCTGGCGCCCCCGAACCGGAGGATTTCATGTCATTCTGGATGGGCGAGTTCAAAAAGTACAGGGATTTGTTCGCGGAACCGGAACTGACGCCGTTGCCGAGACTTACGAACGACAAGGTGGATGGCTTCAAAGTCGCCTTTGCGTCGCCCGCAGGCAAAGTCTACGGTTTTCTGACCGTTCCGAAAGCCCCCGGCAAATATCCCGCCATCGTCTCCGTGCCCGGAGCGGGGCCTGGAGCGACTGGAGTCCCCATGCTGGCGGATTTCGTCTATCTCGAAATGAACGTCCACACGTATGATCCGGACATCCCCGGCAAGACCATCAACGACAGCTATAAAGAAGTGAACGAAGGCGGGATGTACATGTACAAGAACATTCCGGACCGCGAAAAGACGTATTTCCACAATGCCGTCATCGGCATCAACATTGCCGTGACATGGCTTGCCTTCCATGAAAAAGTCGCTCCCGGATGCCTCGGCTATCACGGCAGCAGCCAAGGCGGGGCCTTTGGATTCATTCTCAGCGGCTTGAATCCGGCCATTCGCGCCGCTGTCTGCAACGTTCCCGCCATGTGCGACCATCTTGGATACAAGCAGGGCCGTCTCGCCGGATGGCCGCAGTTCTGCCGACAGATGAAAAACTCCCCCGAAATCGAAGCCATGGCGCAGTACTACGACGCCATGAATTTCGCCGCTCACATCAGAAACGATGTTCCCGTTCGCGTCATCGTCGGTCTCGCCGACCGCACCTGCAGCCCCTCCTCCGTCTATGCCGCCTACAATCGGATACAGTCGACGGACAAGAAGATCACGAGCGAAGTCGGCATGGGCCATGAATGCTGGCCATCATACAACAAAGAAATCGCATGGCTGAAAGATTATCTGAAAAGCAGGATGAAAGTCATGTCGGATATTGTCAAGAAGAAGGCGGACGCCATCAAATGCGCCAGCACGCTCAAACAGATGTGTCTTGCCTTCGCCATGTGCACGATGGACAACAACGACACCCTGCCCGCCGCGGAAGGCTGGCAAAAGCAACTGCTTCCATATGTCGGCGCGGAATCCGAAGACTTCTTCACCTGCCCCGCCACCGGCAAGCCCTACCATTATGTCCGTCATGCCATCGGCCTGAAAAACATCAAGGAGCCGCAGCGCGTCATCATTTTCCACGAAGATTTCGGCAACCATGACGGGCAGGTGGCCATCGCCTTCGCGGACGGCCATGTCCAAAGCTATCCATCGGACGGCTGCAAGACCATCGAAGAGCTTGCGAAACGCAACCAATTGATTCTGAAGGCCGAAGCAAAATAAACCAACCGCTTTTTCTAAAACAAACAGGCTGTTGCAAGACACGGGTTGTTGCAACAGCCTTTTTTGTTGCGCCTGCCATTCCGACGTTGTCTGCAGAATCTCTATTAATATAGTAGTAATAGAGGGTCTGAGACCATGTCTTTTTCTGTTTTGCCTCCCCTCCTGATACTTGATTTACAGAAAATTCAAAAAAATCTCCATAATCATAACTTTTTTAATCATGTTTTCTTGCAAAGCCTATTTTGCCGTGTATAGTAATGATTGTTCCCAATAATACTACTCATCAAGTAGTCTTTCAAGACAATCCCACCACCATAACAAAAAAAGGAGCAGTCATCATGAAGAAGAACACAAGCATTATCAGCATTCTGGCAGTCTTGGTCGTCATCGCAACGGGCACGGTTTTCGGCGGAGTCCCGTTGAACAGTCTGGACGGCGCGGGAGGCATCGCCTTCAACCCGCTGGCCTACACGGCAGGCGGCAAACTGGAGGACAACGACTGGATCACGAAACCGCAGCTCGGCGTGTGGTACGTGAAACTTTCTGACAGCAACATTTCATGGAGTTCCTACAGCATTTCGCTGACAGCGGCGAACCGCGTGGAATTCAGTTACGCCTTCAATCTCGTCAACGCACGGGACTACGGCGAAAACAGCATTGAAGCTAACAGCCTGGGCGTCAAAATCCGCCTGCTGGACGAAAATGCCTTCGACACCGCATGGGTTCCCTCCATTGCCATCGGTGCCGTCTACAGGCATACGGACAGCGCCACGACGGGTTTGTTCGGGCTGTCCCATTCTGGCATAGAATACTATGCCGTGGCGACCAAACTGATCACGCAACTGCCCAAGCCTGTTCTTGTTTCGGCAGGCGTACAACGCAGCGACGAAGTGGTTTACGGCATGGTCGGCCACAACCATTACGGCACCTCCGTCTTCGCCAACGTGGACATCCTTCCCGCCGACAACGTCGCCGTCGGCGTGGAATACCGCCAGGGCATCGACGCGGGAGACGGCATCGAAAACGCCGACTACTGGAACGGCCATGTCGCATGGTTTGTGAACGCCAACCTCACGGTGGTCGGCGCCTATGTGAACACTGGCAAGACGGACAAGGGCTTCGGCGAACTCGGCGTCGGCGACGGCTTCGTCCTCAGCCTCCAGTATCAGTTCTGAAATCCGCCACGGCCGTCTTGGCGGCCTGAAGCAAAATCGCGCGCGGCATCGTCGTTTGGACGCTGCCGCGCACTTTTTATTTATATAGTATAGGCTGTTTGTCTGAAAAAGGGAATTTTTTCCGTCCTGCGCAATTGCCTCTTCGCGTTGATTCGTTATAGTAAATAAATTGCCCTTTTGATTTCAGACTGGATTTTATAATGCCCACCCCAGAAGACAAACAACTCAATATCATTTTCGACACGAAGACGACTTTGACGGATCTGCTTTACAAATCCGACTTCTTCGTCCAGATCGAATGCCGTCCGGAATCGGACGGATCTCTCAGCTCGCAGACGATCGCCTTGGCGAAATCGGCGGCGCAAATCCTTCCGGAAGATAAACTTAGCTTTATGGCGACATCCATCCGCCCGGACGGATTCTCCGCCTCTTCGCTGGAAACCGCCCGCAAGCTGCAGGATCTGGCCTCCCGCCCCGTCACCATGGTGCTCTCCGGACAGGGCCGCAGCATCCATGATTTGAAGACGGACGCCGCCGCCGCCAAATCGAACGGCATCGTCAACCTCTTCGCCGTCACGGGAAACATCGCTCCGGACCATGTTCCGGACGCGAAAGGCAACTATCTCCCTTATACGAGAGGATATATGGACAGCCTGGACACGTTGGCCGCCATCAAGGCGTTCCTGCCGGACGTGTCGCTGGGCGCGGCCGTCAATCCGTTCAAATACACGCCGGAAGACCAATGCCTCCAATATGCGAAAATGTTCCGCAAATGCGCGGCCGGCGCCAATTTCATCGTGACGCAGGCCGGATGGGACATGAAGAAATATCAAGAGCTGCAATGGTTTATGCAGATGCGCGAACTTGTGAAGCCTGTTCTCGCCCGCATCGCCTTCCTCTCCTTCGAACAAGCCCAGAATCTCAGCGAAAGCTACTTCGCGGGACAGGTCATCCCCCTGCCCGTCGCGTCCGCCCTGCAGCGCCACGCCAATTCGGAGGCGGAGTTCATGACCTATCAATGCGAACTGCTGGCGTTGCAGACGATTGGGCTTAAGTTCATGGGATACAACGGCATCCAGATCACGGGGCTCTACTATTCCAGCGACTTCCGCCAGTTCTGGGAGAAATACGAAGCGCTCAGCGCGATCGTGACATCCTACCCGGAATGGCTTCGCAGATGGCACGCCTTCCATGGAGACATCTCCTTCGCGCCCGCGCCCACCTTCCATTCCCAAAGCCGTCCGCACTACTTCTTCGCCAATCTCATGGAAAACGAACCGCTGAACTATGACGCGGAGGCAAGCCAGCTGGCCAGCGCCTCGCTTGGACAGCCCGCATGGCTTGAAAAGTTCAAGGCGTCGCTCATCCGGCCGGGAGCGGACGGAAAAGCGTCGCAGCTCGCGCGAAAGTTCTTCAAACAAGGCGATGAAAAGACATACGGTCTCGACAATTCCTCCTGCCCGAAACGGCTGACGCTCTGCCCGTGCGGCAACTCGCGGTCGGACGGATACTGCGAAGCCAACCACGCCCCGTGCGTCTTCAAAAAAGTCGTCGAGCTTTCGGCGGCCTTCAACGAAATGAACCTGCTGGAATGATCCATTTGGAAAAAAGGAGCTTGCAATGAAACGGAAAGCGACATATTTCATCATCATGGCCTTGATGGTTTCGTTCCTGACGGCGCTGTGCGGCTGCGTGTCCGGCAAAGCCTCCAAGTCTCCTCGTGCCGTGGAAAATTTCGACGTGGCGCGATACATGGGCTCATGGTATGAAATCGCGCGGCTGCCGCAATGGTTTGAACGCAACATGAACGCCGTAAAGGCGGAATACACGCTGCAGCCGGACGGCACCGTGAAAATCGTCAACTCCGGCGTCAAGAACGGCGAAATGAAACGCGTGGAAGGCGTCGCACGTTTCAAAGGCTGGAAGATGATCGGTTCGCTGGAAGTCACGTTCGACAAGCATTTCTACAGCGACTACCGGATCATCCGCCTCGCTCCCGACTACCATTACGCCATCGTCACCGGCAAGAAGAAGGATTCCCTGTGGATCCTCTCCAGAACGCCGCAACTGCCTCAGGCGGAACTGGATGAGATTCTCGCCTTCCTCATCGGGCAGGACTACGACATCTCCCGTCTGGAATATCCGACGCAGAGGCCGTAATACCATAGGCCATAGGCAAGACACATCGCGGCGGCGCTTCATGAAGCGTCGCCGCGATTTTTTCACAACTGGCTGGAAAGGAATTTCTCCACCAGATGGACGCTCAGCCGCGCGTCTTGTATAGGGCTCTCAGGCATCTCGCCGGACTTCACGCAGTCAATGAAATGCCTGTCTTCAAAATAGTAGCCATAGAATTTGTGGAAGTCATTGCTGCCGGCCAGTTCACGACCGTCCAGAATGACGCTTTCCTCCTTTGCGGCACCCGTGGCGGCCAGCGAATAGCTGATGGCGCCCGAATGTGTCAGAATACGGCTCGACACGTCCATCTGAGCACCCATGCCGAGATCGATAAATGCGCTGACGCCAACGCCATGCATCTGGAATTGATGGACGCGGCCGCCCACGCGGTAGTTCGCCTTGATGATGCCCGTGGCGCCGTTGTCGAAGACGCACACGCCGTTCCATGCGTTGTCGACGACGCTGTCGAAGCGGTTGACGACTAACGACGCCTTGACGGCTTCGTTGCCGTCGCAGAGATACCGCATCAAATCAAGGGAATGGACAGTGTCGGACACGAATGACGGCAAGGAGCCTTTGTCGAACGCCGCGTCGCCGAATTTGAAGAAGCAGCCTTCAACCTGTATCACCTTGTCCGTCAATGACTTGACCACTTCCTTCGTTTTGCGGACGACTGGAATGAACCGACGGTTGAAACCGACCATCACCGTCTTGCCGGAAGCGTCCGCCTTGCGCGCCAACGAATCCGCCTGGTAGGATGTGATGCCCGGCGGCTTCTCCAGAAACGCATGATAGCCATGTTCGATGGCGAGACTGGCGACATGGAACATGCTGCCTGGCTCCACCAGACAAAAGACCGCGTCAATATCCTCATTCGCAAACATTTCGCGCATGAGCGTGTAGGTTTTCGGAATGCCCCACTTCTCCGCCTGCTCCTTCGCGCGTTCGGGAATCAGATCGCAAATGGCGACCAGCTGGACATCCTCCATCTCCTTCAATGACGGCAAATGCACGCTTCTCGCGATGCCGCCCGCGCCGACCACGGCGACCTTCACGGTGCCGCCTGATGAATTGCTGCTCATTCTTGCCTCCTGATGATAAGAATCAATGGAAAACAACTGAAAATTATCTCTTTACTTTACCATATATTATTTGCTTTTCCATCCAGTCATGAAAAAACAACGCCCCGCCATGAATCGTCATGACGGGGCGAAGGTTCATCAGTCTAAATCAGATGTGTTCAAAGCTTAGAACAAACCGTGGCCGAAGATCTTCTTGCCAGTTTCGCCCTGATCCTTGAACTGGGCATACGTCAGGCTCTGGACATGGCCGTCGATGTAGCAGCAGTTCTGCATCATGTTGTGGCGCTTCACGCTCGTCATGTCTTCGCTCGTATTGTAGTTGTCCGCGCAGCCATCGACGCAGCAGTAGTGGCTGTAGGCCTGCTTGTAGTCGCAGTACGGAACCACGGCGCTGGGTTCCGTGAATTTCACGATCTTGCGGGAGTAGTTGCAGCCGCCGCCGTTCCAGATATGGGCCTGCTTCGCCGCATAGTGCAGCTTGTTGAACGACGTCAGGACAACGCCTTCGCCATTGGTACGATGCCAGTCGCCGACCGTTTCGTCGCCGGCGGGGCAGGCCATGACTTTGTAGTCGCCGTAGTAGTTGTACAGCTGTTCCCACCACCACGGGCCGGGCTTCGAACCATAGACCTGCGGCATGTACATGTCATTGTCGCTCGTGTACATGGCGGTCGCGGTGCCGAGCTGTTTCAGATTGGCCTGGCAGCTGGCGGTCTGGGCTTTGTCACGCGCTTTCGCAAGAGCTGGCAGCAGCATGGCCGCCAGAATGGCGATGATCGCGATGACGACGAGCAGTTCGATCAACGTAAATTGCTTCTTCATGTTGGTTTCCTCTTGTTGTTGGTGTGTGGGACAAATGACTTTGAGAAAAAGCTTAACATTATATTAACCCTGTTTTCCTACATGTCAAATGTTTATTTTTATTTTTTATTTCATATCGATAAATATCGATATAAAAACATGTAACCGTTCTCAACCACCTATCCGCCAGCATGTTCAGCATCTTGAAAAATGGATAAAAAAAGCCCCGCGCAATGCCTGCACGGGGCTTGTGGAAAAAGAAAAAAAATTTTTTTTAGAACATGCCGTGGCCGAAGAGCTTCTGGCCGGTCGTGCCCTTGTCCTTGAACTGCTGGTAGGTCAGGCTCTGGACATGGCCGTCGATGTAGCAGCAGTTCTGCATCATGTTGTGGCGTTTCACGATGGTCAGGTCTTCGCTCGTGTTGTATTTGTCCGCGCAGCCGTCGACGGGGCAGAAATGGCTGTAGGCCTGCTTGTAGTCGCAGTACGGCGCCGTCATGGACGGCTCCTTGAAGGCGCTCAGCTTGCGGGAATAGTTGCAGCCGCCGCCGTTCCAGATATGGGCCTGCTTCGCGGCGTAGTGCAGCTTTTTAAACGAAGATATGACAACGCCTTCGCCATTCGTGCGGTGCCAGTCGCCGACCGTTTCGTCGCCGGCGGGGCAGGACATGGTCTTATAGTCGCCGTAATAGCTGTACAGCTGTTCCCACCACCACGGGCCGGGCTTCGAGCCATAGACCTGCGGCATGGAGTCTTCGTTGTCGCTTGTGTACATGAATGTCGACGTGCCGATTTGTTTCAGATTGGACTGGCAGCTGGCGGTCTGGGCTTTGTCGCGCGCCTTCGCCAACGCCGGCAGCAGCATGGCGGCCAGAATGGCGATGATCGCGATGACGACCAGCAGTTCAATCAACGTAAAGCTTCTTTTCTCTTGGATTGTTTTCTTCATGTTCATACCCTTCTTATACCGTGTTTTTCTGGAACCGACCGAATTCCAATTAAGATAATTTAATATTCATTTGATATATTTCAATTCATATTGATCATTTTCAATACATAAAAGCAGACATGCCCCCCGCAATATTGGAAACACGTCTGTTGTGTACTATGATTAATCGTTTGAAGTTGCGTCTTGGCAACTTCTGCAATTACATTTCGTTTGACAGGATCTTCCGGATCAACCGCAGACGATGTTCACGGATGGTCTCTTCGAATTCGATCTTGGACGCGAGAATGATTTCCAACTGGCTTTGAAGATTCCGCTGGAGGCCAAGGAACTTTCGCGCGTCGCCCGCCAGGGCTGAAATCTCCCATACGGCGTCCATGGCTTTGACCTGTTCGAACTGCTCTGCCGTCAACGCCTGCCGCAGATAGTCTTCATGCAACAGCCAACGCAACTTACGATAACGGCGCGTCGTCTCCGCCGCCAACAGCGGGGCCTGGCGGTAGCTTGCGTAGAACGGCGCGAGAATTTCGATGACCATCTCGCGCTGCTTGATGGAATCGAACTTCTCCGTGACAAGATCCAGCTGGGCGGTGGCGAAAAGGAAGGCGTTCTTGTCGCCGAAAGTCAGTCGTTCGATCGTCTCCTTCGGCGAACGGCCCGCCCGCATGTCGAAGATGAACGTGCGGCGGATGACGCGGCGGCAAAATTCCAGCAAGGCGTTGTCCCACTGCTCGAGGCCCTGCCCCGCCAATCCCATGAGCGCCATGGCGAACGTCACAGGGCCGTTGGGGCGGCAGAGAATCTGGTCAGCCGCCAGCAGAATCGCGGGAAACAGCGAGGAAAGACGCCTAAGTTCGCTCAGCAGAGCGCCTTGGAAACGGTCTTGTTCCTGTGAGTCCGCCATTGTCTTGCTCAATTCCATGATGCGCAAAACGCATTCGCCGAGATTGCCCAAGGCGGATTCCGCCCATGCGAGCATCGCTTCGTCTCCGATCTTTCCAGTCTTGAACATCAGTTGCAGATGCGCAAGACTCGTCGTGCGCGGCGGATGCGCCGCCAGCCATGCGCGAATGCCATGGCGGCACAGCAGGCGGTCGCCTTTATAGACGACGGTCGGCCAGTGCTCCAACAGGCCGAAATCTCCGCACCAGCGGCAGGTCCATTCCAGAAATTCCTTGCTGACAGACGGTTGCGTCAACGCAATCGTCAATGCGTCGCGGATGAAATCCGGATCGAGATTGCCTTCATGGGATTTGAAATAGGCGACGAACCAATCGTCCGCCTGTTTGGCGTCCAATTTCCATAAGACGCGGAACGCCAGTTCCATGACGGTGTTGACGATTTCATTGCGGCGGCGGAACGCGTCCGCCGCCTTCGCCAGCAGCGACGGAACCGTGCCGCGATTCAGCACGATGCAGCGGTCCAATGCCGTGTTCATCTGCCGCGGGACGAGCGCCGTCGTGCGGTTGTCCGCCGTCGTCTGCACAGGCGCGGAGATTTCACCAGCCTCCAACAGCCGCTGCGCGTCTTCGCTCAGGCAGTGGAAATACTCCTCCAGGACTTCCGCGCCCTGCTTTTTCGTCTGGCTGTCCAGATACAAGTCAATCAGTTTCGCCGTCTGCGCGGCGGCTTCCGCGAAAACGGAGCCGCCGGCCTCTTTGGCCCATTCGTCCGCTTGACATAGATCCGAGAGGCTGACCTCCGGATTCAAATCCTCAAGCCGCCTCAAATACGCCATCAATTGTTCTGCTGCCGTCGCCATGATATTATTTCTATTTCCTTTAATTCAGATTCCCCCAAAGCCTTCCAAATCTCCCTTTTATCCCTTCAAGCCCTTATTATCCCTTGAATCCCTTTTTATCCCTTCAAAAAAGACATGAAGCGTTCTTTTTGCTTAAGGCATTCCGCTTCGTCAAGTGGCCGCCGCCCGAAACGCATCCGTTCAACGTCGATCAAATAAACCTGCCTGTCCTCCGTCACGAAAAAATGCTCCGGTTTGCTGTCCTTCCGCCAATTGCAGCCTGCCTGTTGCAACGCTTCAAGCGTCTCCAACGCAATCTTCAACGCTTCCTTTTTCCGCTCTTCCGAAACACTTGCATCCTTCCATATATCCACCATGGAACGGCCTGGAACAGGCATTGTGACCATGACCGCCCTATCGGGCAGGCCGCAGCATGTCTGCGTCCCCCATGCGATGACATCGTAGCTCTTGAAACCAAGATGTTTAAGATGCTCGACGCACAACCGTTCGCGTTCTGTCTTCGTGACAGGCTTCTGAAATTTCACCAACGCCCGCAGCGTCGCCTGCCACGCAGAGCTCAAGTCATGCTTCACGAACACGATGCCGTCGTCGGCCAACGCGACTTTGCTTGTGCGGCTTCGCTTCTTGTCGCTCATGACAGTACCGCCACGGAAGGCCAACGCGCTTTGCAGATCGGTGATTCCGATCGCCGCTAGTTTTTCCCTCCACGCATCTTGGACATGCCACTGGCTCATGCTTCGCTCTCCGCTTTCATCTCAAGCCAGCAACAGACACGCTGTCCGTTGGCAAGTTCCTTGACCGGCGGTGTTTCCAGACGGCATTTCTCCATGCAGTGCGGACAGCGCGGATGGAAATGGCATCCTTTCGGCGGATTCAACGCCGACGGCACTTCGCCCGCCAGCCTCAGAACCGTCCGCTTGCCGTCCGCCTCCACCCGCGGCGCGGCCGCCATCAGCGCCTTCGTATAGGGATGTTTCGGCGACTGCAGGACATCCGCCGCTTCGCCCTCTTCCACGATTCGGCCAAGATACATGACGGCGACGCGGTCCGCCAGATAGCTGACCACGCTTAAGTCATGCGTGATAAACAGATAGGACAATCCAAGCTCTTCCTGCAGTTCCTTCAGCAGATTCAATATCTGGGCCTGGACTGACACGTCCAACGCGCTTGTGCATTCATCGCAGATGATGACTTCCGGATTCACCGCCAACGCGCGGGCCAGACCGATGCGCTGCCGCTGGCCGCCGCTGAACTGGTGCGGATAGCGGTTCAAGACATCCGGCGACAGGCCGACACGAATCGACAACTTCTCCATGAGCGCTCGTCGTTCCGCCGCATCTTTCCCAATTCCATGCACTTCCATGCCTTCTTCAATCGTCTCGCCGACCATCAGTCGCGGATCCAGACTGGAGAACGGATCCTGGAAAATCATCTGGACGCGCTGCCGCAACGTCGCCATGTCCGGTTGCGTCATTTCGCCATTGTTTACCGATAGCATGACGTCGCCCTCCGTCCGCGGCGCAAGACCGACGATCGACTTGCCGATCGTCGTTTTGCCGCAGCCCGATTCGCCGACGACCGCCAGCGTTTCGCCTTTTTTCAGTTCGAAACTGATGCCGTCCACGGCTTTCACATGACCGACCGTTCGTTTCAAAATGCCCGCCTTCACGGGGAACCAGACGCGCAAACCGTTCACTTTCAACACGGTCTGGCCGTTTTGCGAATGGACGTTTTCCGCTTTGTCCGAACTCTTCTCCAGCTGTTGAAGCTCCTTCAGCCGCAGGCAGGCCACTTCGTGGCCGCCGTCCATCACCGACAACGACGGCTTCTGCGCATCGCAGGCGTCCGTCTTGAACGGGCAGCGCCCCGCAAATCCGCATCCTGGAATGACTTCCGTTCCTTTCGGGACCATGCCCGCGATGCTCGCCAGCCGCCTGCCGCGCTGCGTCGTGCTCGGCACGGATTGCATGAGCAGCCGCGTGTAGGGATGGATCGGAGCCTTGAAAATCTCTTCGCAAGTCCCTTGTTCCATGATACTTCCGGCATACATGACGGCGACGCGGTCCGCCTGTTCGCGAACCAACGCGAGATTGTGCGTGATGAACAGGACGGATGTCCCGTATTCCGACCGCAGTTCCGCCAGAAGATCCATGATCTGGGCCTGCACCGTCACGTCCAACGCCGTCGTCGGCTCGTCCGCAATCAGCAGTTCGGGCCTGCACGCCAACGCGATGGCGATCATGACACGCTGCCGCATGCCGCCGGATAATTGATGCGGATAGTCCTCCGCACGCTTTTCTGGCGACGGAATGCCGACCTTCCGCAACAGTTCGACGACTTGTTTACGCGTCTCCTCCTTGTCCAGCCCGCGATGCCGCCGCAGCACTTCACCGATCTGCCAACCAATTGTCAAAACGGGATTTAGCGCCGTCATCGGCTCCTGGAAAATCATGGAGATACGGTTGCCGCGGATGTCGCTCAGCTCCTTGCGGGACATCTTCAGAAGATCATGTCCATCGAACATCGCCGTCCCGTTGGAGATGACGGCGGACACTTCCGGCAGCAAGCCCAGCAACGACATGGCCGTGACGGATTTGCCCGAGCCCGACTCGCCAACCAACGCCAGCAGTTCGCCGCGGCGGATGAAGAAACTCGTGTCCTCCACTGCCCGCGCAATCGTTCCGCCTTGTCGGAATCCAATCCGCAAGTTCTTCACATCCAATAAAATATCATTCTCTTTACAATTCATAATTCATAATGCATCATGCATAATTAACAATGAATAATTAATAATGTACAATTAAATTGTTAATCATCAATTGTCAATTGCATTCGCCTTAAGCTCATCATTGTTAATTGTTAATTGTTAATTGTTAATTCTGTTCCATTTCCAGCAGCCGTTTCTCATGGGCCTTCATGGCCTCCATGTCGCCACGGCCAAGATAATTGATCAGATACAGCGGATTATCGAAACGAATCGCCTCCGCGGGCTTCAGTTTCCTGTCGATTTCACGCCACGCATCCGCATGGAAGGCACCGTCTTCCGGCGTGATCCAATACGAACGTTTGACGTCCTGATAGCGCAACGCCGTCACGCCCAGATAGCGGTCGCCGTCCTTTTCCTTCCAGACGGACACGTTGTCATCGACTTTCCAAAGATTCGGGACCTTGTACGGCGTCGGTGCCAAATCCATCGCCTTGTAGTCCGGATACAGCCGCAGAAAGACGCCGAGTATCTGCAAATCTTCTTTTTCATCAAGATTCTTCAATTCAACGACTTCTGAAACAAACCAATCCGTGTCCGGCTGCAGGATGATCCGATAGGTGAATTCGAACGACTTGCTGGAGACGGCGTCGAATTTCTGATCGACGGCCTCCACGCCTTTGTGGACTTTCGCCGTCAGCACCAGAATATCGCCGTTCAACACGACATCCGCGCGGTCAAGAACAGTCGCATTCGTCCAACGCTTTTCGCCCTTTTCATTAAGGTAATAGAGCATGACGTTGAAAAGGCCGTATTTCACGCCGTCCATGGAGACGGCCACGTTCGCGTCCTTTCCGTTGTTCTCCAGTGCGATCTTCCCATTGGAGACACGGAACTTGCGATGATCATCCGACACGGCGGCCGAAAACGCCTCGTCCGCTTTCTTCTTGAACATGGCTTTCTGCTTGGACGACAGCTTCTTGAACAAACTTCCCGCGCCGATGACGAGTTTCTCCTTCGGCGGCGGCAACGGTTCGCGGCGGTATTTCGCGGGCTCCTTCTGGATCGACGTGAACGTTTCGACGATTTCCGTGTAGATCTTGTAGTCTTCGCTGATGAGGCCGTAGTTCGAATTTTCAGGGAACTTGCCGGAAATGCCGAGCTCCGGCTCGTCAACCCACATAAAATAATCGTAGCCGACCATGAACGGCATGGACAACAACGTCTTCGCGTAGATGCCAGTCGCCTTCGCGCGCTCCGCCTGCGTGAAGAAGCGCTGCCCCGCGCCATGCGTGCTCGGGAGGCCCGCATCCAACGCGGGGAACGACCATTCCGTCAGCATGCCGGGCCTCTGCGACCATGCGGCGACTTGGCTGAACGCGTCCGTCAGCGTCCTGCCGTGCGGCGGTTTCGTCTCATACGCCGCCTCGATGTCCGGATCGACGAAGCCGTAATGGTTCCATGTCACGATGTCGCAGTACTTTCCGGCGGCCTTCCAGATGACTTCATCATGGGGGCTGACGCCTGCGAAACGGCTGCCCAGCAGCATATGGTTTGGATCATGTTTCCGAAAGGCTTCGCTGATGATGCGGAAATAATTCTCCGCGCACTGCGCAAGATAATCGCGCTTCATGGCGACCTGTTCTTCCGTCTCTTCTGGAAGTTCTTTCAAATCAAGGATTTCCTTGAAGTCCGACAGTTTCTGGCCCCACTGTTTGTTGAAGACGGCGATGTCGCCTTTCGCTTTTTCCTTCAGAAGGTTCATGAGCGTGATTTTGGCGGTATGGGAGGCGTCTTTCTGCATGGCGGAATTGAAAAGGCCGCATTTCGGCGAGAAAGGATTCCCCCACCAGCAGAGTTCGTTGTCAAAGAAATAACCGAAAAGCCACGGATCGTTCTGCTGTCCGCGTGTGCGCGATTCGACGATGTCGTCGCAGTAGCTTGGGAAATCAGGATGGAAGACGTTCGGGAACAGGGAGCCCGGATTGCCGTTTCCGCCCACGATGGCGAATTCATCCGCCATCGACGCGAATTGGGCGCCAAGTCCGATGAACTCCGCATGCGGGATGCCCTTATGCTTGATTTCCGGCGAAACGCCCGCAGTCAGCAGATTGAAGCCCCACTCCTTCAACAACTTGGACGTTTTTTCCGCCCATTCTTCACGGCTTTTGAATTTCTTGTCGTTCAGTTCCTTATGGATATGTTTGTCCAACGCTTCGCAGTAATGGCCGTAATATGTGCAGTGATCGACGCCGAACGCGACAAAGCCGCGGCCAAGCGGATCAATGGCCCACCAACGGCCGTCCGACAACTTCTGCACACGGAAGAATCCCGTCGTTTTCTCCTGGATATCAGGAACATAGCTCACGCCATCATACGGAGGGAACGTCATTTCCATGAGTTTTTTCTCCTCCGGCGGCATGAAATCGACGGCCTCGCCCCATGTGGCGGCGGGCCTTTCAAAAAGCGCACGCATGCCGCCGCATTTCAGGCCAGGCCGCACAATCCGCGTGGCCTGCGGAGAAATCAATTTGACGACTTTTTTATAGCAAGGCGTTCCGTCCAATTTCGTGACCGTTCCCGTCAGGACGTCGTCCTTCAGGCTCAGTTTCATGCGGTAAGTCACACCGTACTGCCACTTTTCTGATTCCGTCTCTTCAAGTTGCTGGTAGTTGTCACGGCATGGCCATTTCCCGTTGGACATTTCATGCATTTCATACAACGGCTCAAGCTGTCCTTTCAGTTTGTCCGGAACATCCACCACTGCGAACTGCCAGAAATGCTGTTCATCCTGAAACAGCGTCACGCCGGTCACGCCCCAGCTGGTCGTCCTGCGCTCCATCGGCGTGATGACGACTTCTATTTCGCATTCCTTTGAATACGGCGCCGCCTTGTACAGTTGGAATTTCGGATGCCCTTGTTGCGCCAACATGCTGCCATCGCCGAACTTCCAGAAGAAGGAGTTTCGCACGGTCCATGCGTCTCGCTTCGTCGAAAGCTCCGCCGCAAAGGCGCTCACCGACAACAGCATCAATAATAATGCCAGTTTCTTCATGGTAATCCTTTTATTCATAAAAATCCCGTGGGCTAAACCACTGTTGAGATCCTGCCACCGCTACGCGGTTCCCGTTTATTTCCATCTCAACCGTGGGTTTCGTTCACACTTCGTGCTCACTTCACCCACGGCTAAATTCCTGCCGCCCCTTACGGGGCTTCCGTGGGTTGCACCCACGGCTGTTTTCCTATCACCGCTACGCGGTTTCATTAACCACTAACCACTAACCACTAACCACTAACCACTAATTACTAG
>CACYQT010000041.1:30079-35774 GCA_902776645.1 uncultured bacterium
CACTAGCCACTAACCACTAGCCACTAACCACTAGCCACTAACCACTAGCCACTAACCACTAACCACTAACCACTAACGACTAGCCACTAGCCACTAGCCACTAGCCACTAACCACTAATCACTAACCTTCAACTGTATATTGTCCAGCCAGCAGTCGGCGAAGTCTTCTCCGTCCGCCACGAAGCCGAACCAGTCCAGATGCTTCATATCTTTATTCATCTTCTTCAACATAAACGACTTCGGTTCACCGCCGTCTGGCGTGACCGTCAGCTCGAACGTTTCCTTCGAATTGTCGCCCAGATCCGTTTTCATGGCGATATGGAACCACTTTTTCGGCGGCATCTTCATGAGCGTGGTCTGTTTGTCGCCATCCTTGTGGATAAGCGCGCCGTTTTCGAACGAAATGCTCGGTCCCGTTATAAAGTGCTTCCCCGCAGGATATTCGCGCATTTCAATGTAGTACACGAGCTTCTCGTCGATGCTGATGTCGAACTCCAACGTGGCGACGCCGTCCTTCAGATGCGGATTGTAATGGAAATGCGGGTTGAATTTGGCGGAAAGGCCGGGCTTGTCCGAAACTTTCAGGCATTTTTTACCGTATCGAGCATTGTCCGATGTGACGCGGACAAGCGGTTGGTTATCAGCGTAAAGCGTTGCATCCATTGGCTTTTCGCCTTCATCATACTCTTCGAAACCGCCGTCGAGAATCTCGAATGGACGTGGCGGTGGAGGAGGAGTCAGTTTGACGGGCTCTCTGTGGCGGAACATCACGAAACCGTTCGCCATCTTTCGCCAGTATCCAGATGCGTTGACGCCCGCCTTCATATAATCGAACGGTTTGAAACCAATCTTTTCGTAGGGCGAATCAGGCATGAAATGGAAATCGCCATGTTCGGGATCGACGAATAGCGGATCTTCGATGACATCGCCTTCGCCATGGCCTGTCTTCTGCCAATCTTCAAACGACAAGCCATTGAACGTCACCGCATCCGCTGTATTCCAATACATATTATGATGGACTTCCACATGCTCATCCGTCGTCTTACGGCTGAACAACGGACTCTTGTTGTCCCAATAGACGATGTTGTTCGTGAACGCGAAACTGCGGTGGTCTTCGATGCGCGACCGCTGGATCTGCCCGTTCATGCTGAACGCCAAGATGTTGTTGCGGATGATGTTGTCGCGTCCGTAATGCTGATGGAAACAACCGCTGCGCACATGGTGGACGAGATTGTTCTCCATGACGATTTCCGCCGAGCCTTCATCCGTGTAGAGCCCCTGCCCGCCCGCGCCGTAATAATCATAGGAATAGACATGATGGATATGGTTGTTGCTGACGGTCGTGCCTTTCGCATAGCCGAGCGTATAGACACCGCCCATGTCGCTCAGCACGCCCTGCCCGATGTCATGGATGTGGTTGAATTCAATCTTGTTGCGGACGCTGACCGTCGGCGCGTAGCCCCATGTCCAGCCGACGGATACGCCCGTGTAGTACAAATCGCCGATATCGTTGTGCGTCACGATGTTGTCGCAACTGTGTCCGATCCACACGCCGATGGCGCCGTGGTGGATGCGGCCGCCATGCTGGATGATGCAGTTGTCGACGGTCTGCTTGCGGACGGCCAGTTCTTCCGACGGTACTCTCACGCCCCAACCGACGCCGATTTTCACGCCTCCCGCGCCTAAATCATGGATAAAGCACTCCCGCAGGCTGTTGTTGAAACAGCCATTGTCAAAATGAACGCCGTAGATGCCAACGGCGCCGATCTCGCACCGTTTGAAATCAATGCCCGTCGCATTGACGAGATGGATGACGGCGGGAATGTCCATTTCCGCCTGTCCACAGCTGTGGCCTTGCGGCGGCAGAATGTAGCCAGCATGACGGAACGACAGCCCTTCGAAGGCAATATTCGAGACATACAGCCCCATGTCTTCATCGCCTTCGATTTCCAAGAACGACGTTGTGATCGGAAATACAAGTTGCGTCGTATCAGGCTTTTGATATGGATCCGGGATGTATTCCAACCAGCCGTCCCGTCCAAGGAACCATTCATGTTCCGCGTCCAATGCCTCGCGATAGTTCTCCAGATGATAGCGCTGACGTCCTCCCCAACGCATGTACGGCCACGCCATGCCACCAGTCGCCATGACGAATCCCGTCTTGCCATCGACAACCGCCAACCGTTGCCGTGACGTCTCCCACGAATGGTAGGCGACGAGCACGATGTCGTTCAAATCCTTTTGGGAATATCCCGCCAACGGCGCGATATCGTTCTTTTCCGCGTAGAACGCCGTACGGGAAAGGTCTTCACGATTGCCCGTCAACGGATTGCGGCCACGCTCAATCGGACGGCGGATGTAGAAGTAGTCCCACGGTTTCTGGACATTCGGCTCTCGTGCGCGAATTGCGTGTTCCCCATTGACGTAAAGTTGCTCATAGTAAACCTTTCCTTCAGCGACTTCTGGAATGAAGGCCCGCCAGTGGCCGTTCGGCATGACTTGGATGTCCGTCACGCGGCGGCCACCTTCGAAGATGACATTATTCAAACCAGATACTTTCCATTTATAGATGGTTTTCCCCTGCTCCGCGCCGCTGTCCAGCGGCGTGAAACGGACTGGCTCTTTCAACGGATAGACGCCATCTTCGAACAGCACGGTGATTTCCTCTTTCACCCCCCGCACACGAAGCTGCCGCACACGCCGGCGAGCTCCGTCAAGGCTCGCCAACGGCTTTTCTTCGCTTCCGACAGCGGCGTCATTGCCCTGCGGCGAGACGTAAAGCGTCGCGCCTTGCGCCGCCACCGCAATCATAGCCGCCGCAAACAGCAAATGCTTAAAAGGATTCATCATGCGCGTTTTCCTTCCAGAATTTCTAGAATTTCTAGTTTTTCAAAGCAATATCCTTCAGGCCGATTTCCACGAAGCAGTAGCCTTCGTTGTACGCAGGCGGCCGATGGCCGACGAAATTCGCCTCGCGGTTGAACGACATCGTGTGGACGGCGTAGCTTTCGCCTTCCTGCAAGTGATGCGGCCCCAGCATGTTGCGGAGGCTCTGCGTCAATTCGAACTCAACCGTGTTTTCGCCTTCTTTCAGCAGTCCTTCCACGCAAACGGCGTACGGCGCCCAGTAGCAGGTTCCCGCTTCCTTGCCGTTCACGGTCACCTTCCAGCTGTTTGCGCCCTGCGGCGTAAAGCTAAGCACTTTGGCGGCTTTCGCCTCGGCCGCCGTCAGTTCGAAGGTCTTCGACATCGTCGCAACGCCTGCGAAGAACGGATAGCCGGAAGCCACAAAGTCCTTGCCGTCAATGGATTTACCGATAAGCGACGCGCCGATTTCAAACGTCCCGTTGTAGCGGACGGCCTCGCGCGGCAGCGTCTCGACGGCGCCGTTGTGGCGAACGGAGAACGCGCCCAGGAGGTAGATGCTTTCCATTTCCGTATCGAATGTCAGCATGTTGTATTCCGTCTCGAACTTCTTGGCGGCCTCCAGTTTGTCGTACAGCCACTGCGGCTGATGATAGGTCGTGCGCATGCCGATGACATTCTTTCCGGCCTTGACGTTCTTCGGTAAAGCGATCCGGCGGAACGACTTGTCAAAGACGTATCCCAAATCCATCGCGGGGAACGCGACGCCGTTCAGCGTGAATTGGAAACGGTCCGGCGTTTCGACCGCCAGATACAGATCGGCATTCGTGTCGTAGTCATCCGCCGCCGTGAATTCGAATTCCATTTCCAAATCCAGATCACGCTTCAGCAGGACGAGACGCGACTGCAGCTGGATGACATCCGTGAACTGCCAGTCGCCGCCATCGACGCGATAGCGGCAGCGGTCCAACGTCAGGATGTTGTCCTGCGCGGATTTCAGCGTCATGCAGCTGCAGAGCGGCTTCACGGAATTCGTGGCGTAAAGCGCCTTCAGATCGACCATTGCGTCATTCGCCGCCTTGTCGTTGACGAACAGCATCAGTCCGCCGCAGGCCGGCAGCGGGCAGTCGAACTCGAAGCGGCCGTCCTTTTTCACGACGCCTTTCACAGCCTTGAAATCGCCCGTGAACGCGTCGATCATTTCGACCTGTTCGCCAGTGGCGGGCAAGGAGATGCGAAGCTGCGAATCTTCCGTGTATTTGAGACTGCCGAAGAAGTAGAAGCGACCGGAACGGCCTTCCACGTTCTTCAGCGTGCGCCATGTGCTGACGGTCTGCTTCGCGGGAGCGCCGTTCTCCATGACGATGACGCGATCCGGCTGCAACGCAGCGACGGCCTCCGCCGCGGCCTCTTCCGTCTCGTATTCCGGAAGCGACTGGAACCACGCAAGTTCCTTCTGCGAAGCGACTTCGCCGTCGATAGTGAACTTGCCCGGATGCTTCACGTTCTTCACGCGATAGACGACGCCGCCGTCCGCATGGAATTTCACGAGCAGATCGTAGATCTTGCGGCTCAAGTTCATGATCGCGGGAATGATGACGTATTTGTAGCTGCACAGGCCGATCTTGAACTGCCCGTTCGCCACGGAACCAACGGATTCCACAATGATTTCGTCCGCATAATGATGGCCGATCTGCAGCGCGTCCAACGCGACGGTCGTCTTGCGGAGCGTGTCGCTGTAGTAGTTCAGACCGTCCTTCCGTTCGTCGCCTTCATACTGCATCCAGACGGACGATTGCGGATGGATGACGAGCACGTCCGGCTGGTAGTCGCCTTCCGCCAGCAGCATGCCCGCCCGCGAGAAGTAGTCGTTGATGACTTTGTAGTCCTTCCACCACGGCTGATGGTAGAAGTTGCTGGACGGATAGTCGCGTTTCCGCAGGCCGCGTAGCGAATAGCCCTGAAGATGCTGGCAGAGGAAGTTGACGCCATGGGCGAGTTCCGTGTGATAGATCCACCGCTGCCCCGTGAAGTTGCAGTTCCAGCCCGTCAACGCGAAGCTCTCCGTCAGGATCTGTTTCTGGCCGAACTGCGCGGCGGACGACGCAACTTGCGTCATCATAACGGGATGCGGCAGGCTTCTGCACAGATGGTCAATGCCCGGTATGTTGTAATAACGGTATTGCGCCATGATGGATCCGTTGCTGGAGAGCTGGCTCTGGCAGGTCTCCTCCAACACGTGATGGCCCGTCAGCCACCAGCCGTGGGCGTCGCACCAATTGCGGATCTGATGCATGAAATGCTCCGTGAAGAGCTTTGCGCACAACCGCCAGAAACGGACGCGCATCGCCTCGAATCCAGGCAGTTCCGTGAACAGCAACGGCAGTTCGGGCAGCAGTTTGCGGCCGTATTCCTTTTCATATTCGTCTTCTATGACGAACGACCACAGCAGGCCGTTGCGGCTCAGCTGCGGCTCGTCCGTGAAGATGCCGCGCAGATGCGACCGCAGTTCCGCCGGCAGCGTTTCGTAGTAGTGCTGATGCGTCACACGGATGAATTCCGCCACGATCTTCGCATCCAGATTATCGACATAATATTGATTGACAAGGAAATAGCAACGCAGCACCTTGCCCGTCGTTACAGGGGGAAGCGTCTTGCCGAGCAGTTTCGAACCGTCTTCGCTGTAGAACGCGATCGTGTTTTCACGGCCGGCCGCCTCCGCGGCGTCGATGATTTCATGGCGCAGGTATTTCTGCTGGTAGTCGACGCCCAGACCGTTCACCAAACCGCCGCCGAAACCGGACGGCCAGCCGTTTTCATCGTACAGCCA
>CACYQT010000042.1 GCA_902776645.1 uncultured bacterium
CGCAAAAATCCCCGGCCTGAAACGTCTATATAAAAAGATATGCAACGATGTCGTCTGGGAGCTGGAAGTCGCCTCGGCGGAAGGTCCACCGGTGAGGCTGTTGGCCGCGTTCGAGAACCAGTCGTACCCGAGCCTTGTCATGCCGTTCCGCGGGCTGATGTCGGTGACAGTCCGAATGGCCGCGGGGCGGCAGGAGACGGAGGACATGCACAACGAGCGACAGGAGTTCCATTCGCGTCAGGAGGTCATGGACGGTGTATTGCCAGGCGACAGGATGATGCCGTTCATCCCCATGACGGTGTATTTCGGGAATGACGACTGGACCGGGCCGACGAACCTGCCGGACATGACAACTCTGCCGGAGAAGCTGCATGGATATTTTGCGAACTGTCCGTGCAACCTTCTGTCATTCAAGGATTTGACGGAGAAGGAATTGTCGGAGATGCGTCCGGGGCCGTTGCGGGCCGTTGCGAAGTGCATCCGCTATGCGGACGATCCGACGCGGCTTCTCCATGAGATGGAGACGGATCCGTCGTTCCTGTCTCTTCCGTCCGCAGTATATGGTGTGGTGAAGATCGCCGCCGGAATGGATTGGCTTAGACCAAATAGAAAGGAGGGCAACAACATGCAGAAACAGATGTCAACGGTTGAAAGGTTTTTAAGAGCGGAAGGCGAAGAAAAAGGTACCGAAAATACCATCCGTAATTTCATTGAGCGGAAAAGAAGCCGTCATGTGTCTGAAGAGGATATTTTCGAAGAACTGCGGCTGGATTTTGGATTAGACATCCAATCAGCCCGTCGTTACATGGAGCCCGTTTTGGCGAAAGCGTAATCATCATCAGCTTTCATCAATAGACGGAGAACAATATGAACGACGAATGCTATGAATGCGGACATGAGCTTGAGCTCCGATCTGGCTACAAATTGGATGATTCCAACATTGGCCTTATCGAGACGGACGGCGAATATTGGCATTGTCCAAATTGTGGTGCAGACGAGGTGCCTTACGAGACGATGTGCAAAGTGGATGATGTCCGAAAGCAACGCATCCAAGAGCTACTTTGGGCGGACATCCGATCTGGAAACGATTTTGACAGAAAATTCATGCCTGTACATGAATTGGCGGAACTGCTCGGCGTTACCAGACAGGCCATTGACAAATCACGCACAATTGGAAATCTCATCTATCATACAACCGTGATGGGTATCCGATATTGGATGCGTGAATCCGCTGAAAAATTCAAGGCGACTGGAGACGGCCGGATTCCGCTTGGCGGCGCATCGGCAATCGCCAAGGAAGCCACTCGCTCAAGCCAAAGACGCACGAGGACGAAAAACAACCATGCAACTCATGTCCTGCTGCCTGGCGACTGAAAAGATTTTTTTAGGGAATCACAAAAAAAGCGCGGCTCATTTTAGCGAGCCGCGCTTTTTGTCAGCTTATGTCAACGAATCGATTATTCGTTGCGGAATTTGATGGTGACGGAGGCATCCCAGTTGAAGCCGAACACGTTCGGGCCATTGATGGGGCGCATGGCGCTGGCCGTCATCAGGCCGGCATGACCGTCCATGTAGCCGATGTTGGCCATGCTGTTGTGGCGGAACTCCATACGGCCGGGCTGATTGCCCTGCAGCCATTCATAGTAGCCGTCGATGAAAATGCCGCATTCCGAGACGCTCTTCGGGAAGACGCCCGTGCCGGGAACCTGCGCGCGGAGTTTCGAATGGAGGGCGGTGGACATGTCGTAGTCGTAGGCGAAACGCTGCCAGCGTTCCGTCCAGTTGGAGGCCGCCGGGCAGAAGAACGACTTGTTGTCGCCGACGTACGGGGCAACGAAGGGCTGGAAGTTGCCGTACTGTTCGGGAACGACGGTGCCGTTTTCATAGTACGGCTGCGGGTTGAGGCCGACATACACGCCGTTGAGCGAGCCCTGCGTGAAGAACATGTCATCGGAGTCGGTCAGATACTGTTCGAAGCCGAGCAGGATCTGCTTGACGTTGGACGTGCAGGAAATGGTGCGGGCCTTTTCGCGGGCCTTCGCCAAAGCAGGCAGCAGCATGGCGGCCAGAATCGCAATGATCGCGATGACCACAAGCAACTCGATAAGAGTGAAATGACGGTTCTTCTTCATGTTTCTTTCCTTTGTCGTTTGATGTTTGGACAATAATCCCCTGCCAGAGAGGATGATTAATAAAACGTTAATTTAATAGCTATTCATGAAAACGTCAAGTCATCACATGATAAAAATGGTCGACTTTTCGAATTCACCTCCCGCCTTGTATCTCGCGTCAAAACGGTCTTCCTGCCGTGAAACACGGGACATGATACTTGAGAAATTTCATCAATTTTGAATCGCGAGAAAAACTCCTCAAACCATTCATGGCCATTTGCCGCCATCTATACCTTTTTTAACAAAACAGTCAGTATTTTTACGGATTTTTCTTGTTTTTTCCGTTTTTTGTGGCATATTATTGTCTAATCTTGTCATATTCTGTCAGCTTGTGTCCTCTGGATAATCAAGAAAAGAATTCCAGAGGGCACGTTTTTTGTCTCCAGGGGGAACCTTCATGGCACGTCAATATCCACTTGAAAAAGTCCGCAATATCGGCATCATGGCGCACATCGACGCAGGCAAGACGACCTGCACGGAACGCGTCCTTTTCTATACAGGCCGCAACCACAAGATGGGCGAAACCCATGACGGCAAAGCGACCATGGACTTCATGGTGCAGGAACAGGAGCGCGGCATCACGATCACCAGCGCCGCCACCACCTGCGTCTGGCGCGACCATCAGATCAATATCATCGACACTCCCGGACACGTCGATTTCACCGTCGAAGTCGAACGCTCCCTGCGTATTCTGGACGGCGCGATCGGCCTCTTCTGCGCGGTCGGCGGCGTCGAACCGCAGTCGGAGACCGTCTGGCGGCAGGCGGAGAAATACCACGTCCCGCGCATCGCGTTCGTCAACAAGATGGACCGCGTCGGCGCGGATTTCTTCAGCGTCGTCAACCAGATCCGCACGATTCTGGGCGCCAACGCCGTCCCGCTGGCCATTCCCGTCGACCAAGGGCCCGAATTCAAAGGCATCATCGATCTTGTGAAGATGTGCCAAGTCGTTTATATTGAAAGTCCGAAAGGCACCTATCCGGAAGACCGCCCGCTTTCGCCCGAACTGGCGGAATACGCCGCCCCATGGCGGAAAAACCTTATCGAAAGCGTCGCAGAACAGAACGAAGAACTGCTGGACAAATATTGCGCGGACGAACCGATTGAAGAAATCGAAATCATCGAAGCCATCCGCAAGGCGACGCATGCGCAGTCCATCTGCCCCGTCCTCTGCGGCTCCGCCTTCCGCAACAAAGGCATCCAGCGGTTGCTGGACGCCGTCGTGGATTACCTTCCCTCCCCGCTGGACATCCCGCCGATCATCGGTACGAAGCCAGACGGCACGCAGGAGGAGCGCACGAGCGAAGATCCGCGCCTATCCGCCCTCGCCTTCAAAGTCGTGGCGGACAAGAACATCGGCAAGCTCATCTACGTCCGCGTCTATTCCGGCAGCATACAATCCGGCTCATACCTTTATAATTCATCCAAGGGGAAGCAGCAGCGTGTCGGACGTCTTTTCCGCATGCACGCCAACCACCAGGAGATCATCGAAACGCTGGAAGCGGGCGAAATCGGCGCCGTCGTCGGTCTGAACGACACGGTGACGGGCGACACGCTCTGCTCGCAGGAAGATCCCATCACGTTGGAATCCATCGAGTTCCCCGCGCCTGTCATCTCCATCGCCGTCTCGCCGAAGAGCCGCGCGGACCGCGACAAGCTGATGGCCGCGCTCATCAAGCTAGCCGAAGAGGATCCCACGTTCACCGTTCGCGTCGATCCGGAGACGAACGACACCGTCATCTCCGGCATGGGCGAGCTCCATCTGGACATCATCGTGGACCGTCTCCGCCGCGAATTCAAAGTCGAAGTCGACACCGGAGCGCCGGAAGTCTCCTATCGCGAGACGATTACGAAGCCCGTCGAACACGAGGAGCGCTTCAAGAAACAGACCGGCGGCCATGGCCAGTACGCCCACGTCATCTTCAAGCTCGAACCGCAGGAGCCCGGCGGCGGCTACGAATTCGTCGACGAAGTCAAAGGCGGCGACATTCCGAAGGAATACATCCCCGCCATCCAGAAAGGCATCGACGACGGCCTCAACGCGGGCCCGAAGGCCGGCTTCCCCGTCGTGGATCTCAAAGTCACGCTCACGGACGGTTCCTACCATGAAGTCGACTCCTCCGAAATGGCTTTCCGCACATGCGCGCTCATGGGCTTCAAGGCGGCCTTCATGAAAGGCGCCCCGCAGCTTCTCGAGCCTATCATGCGGCTGTCCATCACGACGCCTGTCGAATACGCGGGAACCGTGACCGGCAACCTCAGCGGCCGCCGCGGCCGCGTCCTCGGCATCGACTCCGTCTCCGAGAAGGTGCAGATCATCAAGGCGCTCTGCCCTCTCGCGAATCTCTTCGGCTACACCTCAGAGCTCCGCAACATGACGCAGGGCCGCGCGGGCTTCAACATGCAGTTCGAATTCTACGAACCCGTCCCGCAGAAGATCGCGGAGGAAGTCATTGAAAAGCGCCGCAAGATGCGCGAAAACCGCTAATCGCCACAATTATCAATCAAAAAAGCCGCAGGCCTTCGCTTGCGGCTTTTTTTGTGTTTCATGGGCAACTTTCCCAAATGGCAACTCGCCTAAACACAACAAGGCGCGGGAATCAATGATTCTCGCGCCTTGATTTTTCTGTCTTTCGCTTTAAGCTCTATTAGGCTTCCGCCGGAGCGGCTTCCTGCGGCAGCGGAATGATGCTGACGCTGTTCTTCTTCGCCTTGCGGAATTCGACCACGCCGTCGCACAGCGCGAACAACGTGAAGTCACGGCCCAGGCCGACGTTCTTGCCGGGATGGAAGACGGTGCCGCACTGGCGGACGATGATGCTGCCGGCGGTGACGGTCTGGCCGCCATAGGCCTTCACACCACGATATTTCGGATTACTGTCACGACCGTTACGGCTGGAGGATTGTCCCTTCTTATGTGCCATTGTTGTTTCCTCTTACACTATGAATGATGACTCAATAATGAATATATTTCTATCGTAAAAACACTAAATATAGCACGGATTGCCGATTTTTCAACAAAACTCCATGTCAATATCCGTGTTCCACGATGCGCCGTCATCAGCCTTTGCTGACGCGGTCCGCGTATTCGCCTGTACGCGTGTCGATGCGGATGATGTCGCCTTCGTTTACGAACAGCGGAACGGCGATTTCATAGCCGTTTTCGATCTTGGCGGGCTTCGTCACGTTCGTGGCCGTGTCGCCGCGGGCGCCGGGCTCCGTCTCCGTGATCTTCTTCTCGACGAAGAACGGCAGCGTGATTTCAATCGCCTTGTCGCGGAAGAACAGGACGGTGCATTCCATGTTGTCGTCAAGGAAATATTTGTTCTGGCCGATGACCGATTCCGGAATGCGGACGTCTTCGAACGTCTCCTGATCCTGGAAGACGTAGAAGTCGCCTTCTTCATACATGTAGATCAAATCTTTTTCGGACAGGTCGGGCTTGCCGATCTTGTCGACCGAACGGAACGTACGGTCCGTCGTGCCGCCGGAAATCATGTTTTTCAGCTTGCAACGATACAGAGCCTGTCCCTTTCCCGGCTTGCAAAAATCGAATTCCGTGACAATGTAAGGGTCGCCATCCATTTCGATTTTCAAACCCTTGCGTAAATCTGACGCCTCGTACATGAGTCAAACCTCCAAAAATCAACGATTTATATCATCTGAAGCATCCATTCGGCCGTTAGGCCTCGAATTGGATGCCAATACGAAAGGTTTTTAATTTAACACGTTTATGAAAAAATTCAACGTAACACCCAACGAAACACCGCAACTTCTTGAAGAAATTCAGGGGAACGCGGACTATCACTTCAAAAACACGGCCCTTCTCATGGAGGCCTTTACCCATCCGTCATACGCGTCCGAGCAGAAGGAGCCGCCGCCCCACAACCAGCGGCTCGAATTTCTTGGCGACGCCGTCCTGCAGATCATCGCGTCGGACCACATCTTCAAGACGTTCAAAGACGTGAACGAAGGCCTCCTCACGAAAATCCGCTCCAACATCACGGACGAGGCCGCCAACGTCTCCTACACACGCAAGCTCCAGCTGGATCTCGCCCTGCTTCTCGGCAAAGGCGAAGCGGCCGCCGGCGGCCGCTCCAAGCCGTCGACGCTCGGCGACCTGTTCGAGGCTTTCCTCGGCGCCGTCTATCTCGACGGCGGTCTGGAGGAGGCCCGCCGCGTCTGCCTCCCGCTCTTCCCCGATCTCAACAAAGTGCTCGACGACATCCAGTCGTCCATCAAAAACGACCCGAAAGGCAAGCTCCAGAACTACTGCCAGGAAAAGCTTCACACGAACATCCACTATGAACTGGCCGAATCCTCCGGTCCTGTCCATAATCCGACTTTCGTATCCGTCGCCATTCTGAACGGCATCGAAATCGGCCGTGGCTCCGCCCATTCCAAAAAGGAATCGGAGAAAAACGCGGCCGCCGCCGCGTTGGAGCATCTGATCAGCCAGGAAGGAGCGGACATCATCAAACCTGCCGTTCCCGCCCCGCAGCCACCGCCTGCCGCCCCCCCGAAATTCACGCCCGGCCAGAAACGCCTTCTCGCGCTCGACTTCGACGGCGTCGTCTGTGATTCCGCCGCCGAAACGGCCATCTCCGGATGGAAGGCCGCCAGCCACATCTGGCCGGACAAATTCACGGAACCGCTTCCGCCACAGGATATTGTCGAAAGCTTCCGCCGCATCCGCCCCTATCTGGAGACAGGCTACCAGTCCATCTTCATGATCCGCATGCTCGTCGACGGCGAATCGGAATCTTCCTTCCAATATTCCCTTGCGGAGAAATTCGCCGTCATGATGGAGGATTTCAAGCTGACCAAGGAGAAGCTTGTGCAGGAATTCGGCGCCGTCCGCGATACATGGATCCAAAGCGATCTGGACTCATGGCTTGCGCCGCAGAATCCCTATCCGGGCACGATTGAATCGCTGAAATCCGCCCTTCAGAAACACCGCGTCTTGATTCTCACGACCAAGCAGGAACGCTTCGTCAAAGCGTGGCTCGGTCATTTCGACGTTGATTTCCCTGCGGAGGACATCATCGGTCTCGACCGCAAAACGCCGAAAGAAGAGACACTTGCGGAACTCGTCCGCGCCAACAAGAAGAACATCCATTTCGTCGAAGACCGTCTCAAGACGCTGCAACGCGTCGCCGCCATCCCGTCGTTGAAGCGCGTCAACCTCCACTATGCCGACTGGGGCTACGGCACGCCGGCTGAACTGCATGAAGCAAAAACCATCAGCCGCGTGAACATCATCACCCTCTCCGATTTCCATGACCTGCTAGTATAAATTGCATTCAGCATTCAGCATTCAGCATTCAGCATTCAGCATTCAGCATTCAGCATTACCCCATGCTTCCCCTCTACGATGCACATGCCCATCTGGCGGACAGCCGCCTGCAGGATTCCCTCCCCGAAATCCTGCAGGACTGCCGTGCGCACGGCGTGAAAGGCATTCTCGCCAACGCCGCGCATCTCTCCGAATGGACAGCCATCGTCACGCTTGGAGAACAGCCTGACATCCATCCCGCCATCGGCCTCCATCCGTTCTTCATCGATGAATGGACGGATGACTGCCCTGCACGGCTCGAACAAGCCCTGCTGGACACGCCGGCGGCCTCCATCGGCGAAATCGGACTGGACGCATGGTCGTCGCGGGACGCGTTGCCAAAGCAGAAGGAAATTCTTGCCTCGCAACTGCTTGTGGCCCAAAAGCACCATCGTTTCGTCTCGCTTCACAACCGCAGGACATGGTCGGACTTCTTTGAAGTTCTCAAAGAGCTCCGCATCACGAAGCTCCATGGCATTTGCCATCATTTCACGGGAAGCCCTGAAATCGCCAGAAAGCTCTTGGACTTAGGTCTTTATCTTTCATTTTGCGGCCCCATCACCTATCCGGACGCCCGTCGGATTCACGCCGCCGCCATCTTCGCGCCACCAGACAGAATCCTGTCGGAAACGGACTGCCCCGACCTCCCGCCGTTGCCCTGCAAAGGGCAATTGTCGCGTCCATGGCATGTGCAATACGTCGTCGAAACGCTTGCGGAACTGCGCCACACCACCATTCCGCTTCTTGCAGAGCAGATTGAACGGAATTGGCATTCTCTTTTTTCCAACCTCTAGAAATCTAGAAGTCTAGAAATCTAGAAAATCTATCTCTCATATGATAAACAACTTACCCATATTCGAAATCAAACAGGCCTTTCTGGATGCGTTGGCAGCCAAAGGGCAAGTCGTCATCTCCGCTCCGACGGGTTCCGGTAAATCCACGCAGATACCGAAATTCCTACTGGAAGCCGTGCCGAAGGAGCAACGAATTCTCGTCCTTCAGCCACGCCGTCTCGCGACGCGGATGCTGGCGGAGCGCATCGCCGCGGAAATGGACACGAAAATCGGTGATGTCGTCGGCTATCAAACACGATACGAACGAGTTGCGTCACAGGAGACGCGTATTCTGTTCATCACGGAAGGCATCCTGACGCGCATGCTCATCAGCAACCGCAACCTGCCGGGCGTCGGCGCCATCGTTTTCGACGAATTCCATGAACGGAGCATCAACACGGATCTCGGACTCGCCATGGCCGCCTATGTCCGCAAAAGGAACCGGCCGGATCTGAAGCTTGTCGTCATGTCCGCAACTCTCGACGCCGCGCCCATTTGCGATTATCTCGGCGATTGTCCCCACCTCCATGCGGAAGGACGGCTCTTTCCCATTGAAACCGTCTATCTAAAACCGCCCTTCCCCGCAACTCCTTACGCGGGAGCCGCCAACGCCATCCGCCTGCTGATCCGTCTCAACAAGCCGGGCGACATTCTGATCTTCATGCCTGGCGCCTACGAAATCCGCAGGACGATCGAAGAATGCCAGAAAGTTTCTTTTGGCGAACCAGTCGTCTTCCTGCCGCTCTACGGCGACCTTCCGCCGGACGCGCAGCACGCCGTCATGGAACCATCGGACAAGCGGAAAGTCATTGTCGCGACGAATATCGCGGAAACATCTCTCACGATTCCAGGCGTGCGCCATGTCATTGATTCCGGCCTCGTCCGCACCGCCCGCTATGAAGCGTCACGCGGAGTCAACATTCTGGAAACCAAGCAGATAGCACGAGACGCGGCGGACCAGCGGGCCGGCCGCGCGGGGCGCGAAGCCGCAGGCACTTGCCAACGGCTTTGGTCCGAATTGGAGCAAAATGCGAAACCGTCCAAATCCATCCCTGAAATCCAGCGGCTGGATCTGGCGGAAACCGTCCTCGCCGTCGCGTCCCTCGGCTTCGGCAACCCCTTCGTATTCCCATGGTTCGACACGCCGCCGGAAAAGATGCTCCGCGAAGCCGTTTCGCTTCTTGAAAAACTCGCGTTGCTGAAGCCTGATTTCGGCGGCGTCACGGAGCTTGGCCAACAGTTGCAGGCCATTCCCGCCCATCCGCGACTTGCGCTCCTTCTGAAGCTCGGAGCGGACAAAGGCTGTCTCCGTCTCGCCGCGACCGCCGCCGCCATCGTCGCCGAACGGCCGCTCGTCACGAACAGTTCGACCGACAACGAAATCCGCAAACAGCATCGGCAGGACGCCAAGCAGAAGAAGCGCCACGAAGATCTACCGCAGTCGGATTTCCTTCATTTGACGGAACTTCTGGATATCGCCCGCAATGCGAATTTCGCCCCTGATATGTGCCAATCGCTCGGCATCCATCCCGCCGCCGCACGAGACGTTTCCCGCGCGGCGGACGATCTTGTGCGAAACGCGCAACGCCTCCATTGGGGCGAAAACGCCGCCGCAAACGGCAGCCCCGAACTCGCCTTCCTCCGCTGCCTCCTCCGGACATTTCCGGACCGTCTCGCCAAACGGCGCGACCACGGCTCCCTCCTCTGCGACATTCCGAACGACCGCCGAGCGGAGCTCGACAAGAATTCCGTCGCGCGGGATGAACCGCTTTTCATCGCCGCCGAAATCCGTGAGGCAAACGCCTCTGGCGTACAGGCTTCCAAACTTGTCCTTTCGTTGGCGTCGGGCATCCGCGAAGAATGGCTGTGGGAGGATTTTGCGGACGCATGGAAGGATGTCAACGAAGTCATCTGGGACGAACGGCAACAGCGCGTCGTCAACCGCTCCGCCATGACATGCCTCGGCCTCGTCATGGAGGAAAATGTCCGCAACGATCCGAATCCTGAACAAGCCGCCGACATTCTCGCCAAACGGATCGCCGAAGGGAAACTACAGCTGCCCAATTGGGACGAAAATGTCGAAAAATGGATCGCGCGGGTCCGCTGGACGGCGCAGACGTTCCCCGAACATCCTCTGCCGCAATATGATGACAACGACTTTCTGAAAATCCTCCGCATTCTCTGCTATGGGGAGACGACCTATCGCGCCGTCAAGGCGAAAGACTGTCTGGACGCCGCGCGCCATCTGTTGCCGCAGAACGACATACAATTCGTCGAATCCATGGCTCCCGCCCAAATCACGCTGCCGAAAGGACGCCGCATGAAAATCGACTACGTGCCCGGCCAGCCTCCGAAAGGCCGCGCGCGCATACAGGACATCTACGACATGACCGCCACCATCCGTGTCGCTGGCGGCCGGATTCCGATTCTCATGGACATACTCGCCCCGAACAACCGCACGGTGCAGATCACGCAGGACATGGAAAGTTTCTGGGCCGTCCAATATCCGAAAATCAAGCCCGCCCTCTCCCGCCGCTATCCCAAACACGAATGGCGGTAACAATCAAGCGACAAAAGCGACAACATTAGCTACATGTCCCTTTCGTCCTTTATGTCCCTTTTGTCGCTGTAATTTGTTCCTTTTGTCCTGCAAGAAAAATTGAATCTTGCGTTTATGCGGCTATACTTCTATATATAATAAGTAAATGTCATCCCAATTCTTTTCCGCAGGCCATGAAAAAATCCATTCTGCTTTTCATATTCGCGATAGCCGCCGCCGCCCAGCCCGTGCTGAACACACAGTCATGGGCGAACAACGACAACGCCTTCCAGGATTTCGCCAACGTTCTGGAAAACAACACTTATCGCAATCTCGCGGCACGTGAAATGGCCAAACTCTCATCGCCGAACTTCAACCAGCAGGCTCTCCGTCAACTCGCCGACGGCGACGCAGGCGTCCGCGGCGGCGAAGGCCGCGTCTATATCGACGGCAAGCCGACCATCATCCGCGTCTATCTTGGAAAGGCCACGCCGATCCATGCAGCAGGTCTCTACACATTCAACATCGACGCACGCGCCAATCAGGATTACGAAATCCGTTTTGCGGACAATTCGGCCCGTCCAGGCCAGTTGCCTGAATTTCCCCAAGCCCCGCATCTCACGACAGGCGAGAAGGTTATCGGTCCAAACGCAGGCGGCTTCCGCAGCGTGTTCGAAAACAAGGACGGTTCGCCGATCTTCCCGAAGGCGGACTGGGTCGAATATCGCATCTGGCGTACTTACAACGTCTTAGTCGGTTCCCCTGCGAAGGCGAAGAACACCGCCGAATCATGGACGGCCGCCATTGAAATCGAAATCTTCGGAACGCCGCAGGATGTCGTCGCACCGCCGCCGGAAATCGTTGCGCGCCGCGAACTTCTGAAAAACGCACCGAAAGCTCCCGCCTATGAGAAGAAGGAAACGATTAGTGACACGATGCTCGCCAACCGTCAGAACATCCTCCTGTGGGAAAAACAGTTGGACGACATCCTCCTGCCCGAGCACGGCGCCGTCCTGAAAGCGTGGGAATTTGCCGGACCATATGCGGCCGATTCATCGGAGGGGAAGGCGGACAACGCCCCGCAAGACGCTAAATGGAAACCGCTTCCATCGCTTGAAGACGGTGTCGCGACGGATGTCGCCGCCCTTCTGAAAGCCAAGCCGGACGATGTGTTTTTCCTCCGCCGCCCCGTCACCATCTCCCGCAACTTCAACTCCGGCTATCCGCTGTTGGTGAGAATCGCCTTCGCCAAAGGCCATGCGCGACTCGACAACGCCTTCCGCGTCAACGCCGATCCGACCTTCCGACTGCTGGACTGGCAGGCCAACGGCCAGAAAGGCGAACACAGCTTCTTCGTAAAACTCCAGACGGCGGCGGACGGCAAATGCCTGTTCTATTTCCAGCCCTGCGCCATCGGCAAGTCACGCCTCACGGCGGGTGCCCCTAACGCCCGCATCGACCGCCGCCGCGCCCTCTTCAACCGCCTGCGCAACGATTTCACGGATCCCGTCGATAGGCTGATTCTCGATTGGGAGCAATATGACCGCGTATGGGTTGATTATCAAGAACTTGCGATGGCGGGCATCCGCTGGCTGTTCCATGAATGGACGCCCGGAATCGAACCGCTGTGGGTCGCCCGGCAGTACCGCAAGGCGTCGTTGAAACGCATCAAAGAGCTCCGCTCGGATTTGCCGTTGCAGGAGGACGACGTCCGCCAGCAGACAGCGGCCATTCTCGACCGTTTTGAAAAAGAATGCCAGCCGTTGGACGAACGGCTCGATTTCGCCAAAGACCAGTCCCGCTACCATGATATCATGGCTCTCACGGAAGCCGTCAAAACGCTCCATTCCATTGAATCAACGCGACTTGCCGTCCAAGACCAGATCGACACCTTCCCGGAGAAATACGCCGTCAAAGGCGCGGGCTTCCTGATGTCCATCGCCGACCAGAAGAAGCTCGCGAAAGATCTTTGGACGCGCGTCGCCGCCGACGGCCATGCCGCCCTCCGCGAAATCCGCCTTTTCCATCTGGAATGGGACAAAATCGCGCAAGGCATTCTCCTCCAGAATCCTGTGCTGGATTTTGAAAAACTCATCATGGTCCGCGGCGGCTATTGGTTCGCCTCCAACTGGAGCGGCGCCAACCATCTCGGAAACGAATTCGTCACCCTCTCGCCCGTGAAGCCGGACGGCGAAATCACGCCGCTCTTCAAGCCCGGAAACATCACCGACTACGATCTGGACTGGGACGCCCAAAAACTGATCTTCGGCAACGGCCGACACATCATGGAGGCCAATATCGACGGCTCGAACCTCCGTCAAGTCACGACCGTCAACAACCAGCATGTCATGCATTTCGACGGCTGCTACCTCCCGTCCGGCCAGATCATCTTCTCCTCCACGGCCTGCGAACAGGCCGTACCCTGCACTGGCCAGTGGTATGTCGCCAACCTCCACATCGCGGACGCTGACGGCAAAAACGAACGCCGCCTGTGCTATGACCAAGACCATGACTGGAATCCGACCGTGCTGAACAACGGCCGCGTCATTTTCACGCGTTGGGAATACACGGACACGCCGCACTATTTCTCCCGCCTGCTCTTCCACATGAATCCAGACGGCACAGGCCAGATGGAATATTACGGATCCAACTCCTACTGGCCGAATTCCATGTTCTGGCCGCGCGCCATTCCAGGCCATACATCAGCCGTAACCTGCGTCGTATCAGGGCATCACGGCACCGCGCGGCAGGGCGAGCTGATCATTCTCGATCCCGCCAAAGGTCGCCATGAGGCCGACGGCGTCGTGCAGCGCATTCCAGGCCGCGGCAAAAAGGTCGAGCCTGTCATCGTCGATAATCTGGTTGACAAATCATGGCCGAAATTCGCCGCGCCCTACCCGCTGGCAGAACCGGAGACGAACCGCGGCGCAGGCAAATACTTCCTCGCCACCATGCGGCCCGATCCATATTCGCCCGCAGGTATCTATCTCGTCGATATTTACGACAATCTCATTCCAATCGTCATCGGCAACTACATCGACGCACGGCCGCTCCGCCCGCGCTTCAAGCCGCCCGTCATCACACCGAAGACCAACCTGAAGCAAAACAAAGGCTTCGTCTATATGTCCGACGTCACGCAAGGCCCTGGCCTTAAAGGATATCCGCAAGGCGTCGTCAAGAAGCTCCGCATCGGGGCCCATCACTACCGCTTCGGCGGCAATGGCGACACCTACGCCACTGGTTACGACGGCGGATGGGACTGCAAGCAGATCATCGGCACCGTGCCCGTTGAAGCGGACGGCTCCGCCTTCTTCGAAATTCCCGCCAACGTGCCGATCTTCGTCCAGCCGTTGGACGCCGACGGCAAGGCGTTGCAAACCATGCGTTCATGGTTCGTCGCCATGCCGGGCGAAACCATCAGTTGCGTCGGCTGCCATGAGCCGCAGAATTCCGCCTCGCCGGGCCGCGCGAACGCCGCCGCACGCAGGCCGCCACACTCAATCGAACCATGGTACGGCAACGCCCGCGGCTTCGGTTTCGACCAGGAGGTCCAGCCTGTTCTCGACCGCAAATGCATCGGCTGCCATGCGGGCCAGCCTTCCCGCAAGACCGGCAAGCCCATGCTGGATTTCCGCCGCAAGCCGGACGACTACAAAGGGCACTACTCCCCCGCCTACAACACGCTCCACCCGTATGTCCGCCGCGCGGGCATCGAGGCGGACTACAACATGCAGAAGCCCGGCGAATGGGACGCCGATTCATCACCGCTCATTCAATTGCTCAAAAAAGGCCATCACGGCGTGGAACTGACGGAGGAGGAATGGTCGCGGCTCTACACATGGATCGATTTCAACGTGCCTTACGCGCCCAACTGGTCGCAGTCCCACCAAAAGCCGTCGCAGGACCAGATCAACCGCCGCAACCAATTCAAGAAGCTCCATGCGTTCATCGACGACACGAACGAAACCATCATTCCCATGCCGCCGCAGCAGGCATACATCCCGCCCGCGCCGCATGCGCATGGGACGGCGGATGTACCGCAATTGGACAACTGGCCGCTTTCAGAAGAAACTGCTAAAAAGCAGCAGGACGCCTTGGGAGACAAGGAGTTGCGGTTTAAATTGGATGACGGTGTCGACATCGCCTTCGTCGCCATTCCCGCCGGCAAAGCCGTCGTCGGTGACGCGAAAGGCGCGGCGGATGAACGGAACACGCATGTCGTTTCCATCGACAAGCCGTTCTGGCTTGGCAAGTTCGAAATCACGAACCAGCAGTACAAACTGTTCAAGCCGGACCACGACAGCGCCTTCATGGACGCACGCTGGAAGGATCGTATCACCCGCGGCGAACCGGTCAACCGTCCGCAACAGCCTGTCATCCGCATCTCGTGGAATGACGCGCAGGCCTTCTGCCAATGGCTTTCCGCCAAAATCGGCCGCAAATGCACGCTGCCGACGGAAGACGAATGGGAATACGCCTGCCGCGCGGGAACGGACACGCCATGGAATTTCGGCACGCTAGACGCCCTGCAGAACGGCGTCCGCCTCGCCAATTTCGACGACAGCCGCCTGAACCGCTGGAATTGGGGCCGCTGCCACAAGGAGTACGACGACGGCGCGCCCTATTCATGGGAAGTCGGCGCCTATCCAGCCAACCGCTGGGGCCTCCATGACATGCACGGCAACGTCGCGGAATGGACGGCAAGTTCCTATACGGCAACAGGAAGTAACGACGGCGTCCCCGCCATCGACAATACGGCATTGAAAGTCGTCCGCGGCGGTTCGTGGAACGACATGCTCCCGCAGGTCCGTTCCGCCTCCCGCTGGCGCTATCCGCAATGGCAGCCCGTCTACAACGTCGGTTTCCGCGTGAAAATAGAGTAACGACGGCGTCTCGCCGTCGGACAACAACACGAATCCATGCTAACAACCATCCATTGACCATATGAAAAGGAATCCCATGAAAAACATCATCCTCTGCCTGCTTCTGGCCTCGCTGTCCGTCTTCGCCGCCCCAGTCTATCTCTCGCCGACCGCTTTCGCGCAAGACAGTGCCAACGGCGTCCTCTACATCGCGGAGGAGACGGCCAGCCAGATCGCATGCATCTCATTGGCGGACAACAAGATCATGAAGACATTCGCCCTGTCGTTCCAGCCGCGGGCCATCGCCGTCGTGAACGACGGCAAGACGCTTCTGGCCGCCGGCGGCGAGGCCAATGGCCAGCTGGGCTTCATCGACACGGCCAACGGCAAAGTCAAGACCGTCACCGTCGGCCATACGCCGACGGCCATGGCGGTCTCCAATGGCATCGCCTACATCGCCAACCGTTTCGACAACACAATTTCCGCCGTCGATGTGAAATCCGCCAAAGTCGTCAAAAACGTTCCGGCGGGCCGCGAACCGCACGGCGTCGCTATCGGCGACAACGGTTCCAAACTGTTCGTCACCAGCCACATGCCGCTCGGTGCCGCCAACGGCGATTTCATCGCCATCTCCGTCTTTCCGTTCTCCCTGCCGAATTTGGAACCGCTGCCCGAAATCAAGCTGCCGAACGGCTGCGCCGTCGGCCGCAAGGCGACCGCGTCGCCGGACGGGAAATACATCTACACCGTCCACAGCCTCGCCCGCTATCAGCTTCCCACCACGCAGCTTGAACGCGGCTGGATGACCACCAACGCCGTTTCCGTCATCGACGCGGCGTCCGCCAAATTCGTCAATTCCGTGCTTATCGACGATGTCGAACTCGGCGCCGCCAATCCGTGGGATGTCTCCTGCTCGCCAGACGGAAAGACGCTCGCCGTCGCCTCCGCAGGCTCCAATGAAGTCTCCGTCATCGACCGTCTTGCGCTCCATGAACGCCTTGAAAAGGCCGCCAAGAATGAAAAAGTCACCGCCGTCACAAGCTCTGCGGATTCCGTCCCGAACGACCTCAGCTTCCTCGTCGGCATCCGCAAGCGCTTCAAACTGAAAGGCATCGGGCCGCGCGCCGTTTTCGCTCTCGACGACAGGATCTATGCGGCGGAATATTATACCGACTCTCTGGCCGTCATCCGCCCCGCGGCCGATCCGCTCCAGCAGATCAAATCGCTCCCGCTTGGCCCCAAACAGGAAGCGACCGCCGTCCGCCAAGGCGAAATGCTGTTCAACTCCGCTGAAATCTGCTTCCAGACATGGCAGTCCTGCGCGACATGCCATCCGGACGGCCGAGCGGACGGCCTCAACTGGGATCTGATGAACGACGGCATGGGCAACCCCAAGCAGACCAAGAGCCTCCTCCTCTCCCACAAGACGCCGCCGACCATGATCTCCGGCATCCGCAAAAACGCGGAAGTGTGCGTCCGCTCCGGCATCCGCTACATCCAGTTCGCCGTCCGCCCGCCGGAAGACGCGGAGGCGATCGATGAATACTGCAAGGCTCTCGTTCCCGTCGAAAGCCCCTATCTTGAAAAGGGAAAGCTATCCGCCGCCGCGAAGCGCGGAAAGGACATCTATATCACGGCTGGCTGCGCGTCCTGCCATCCGCTGGATGATCTGATGACCGACCTCAAGCAGTACGATCTCGGCATGCAGGATCCGATGGACAAAGGCAAGAAGTGGGACACGCCGACGCTCCGTGAAATCTGGCGCACCGCCCCCTACATGTTCGACGGCCGTTCCGCCACGATGATGGACGTCCTCACGAAGCACAATCCCAACGACGTCCACGGCAAGACCGCCAACCTCACGCCGAAGCAACTGGCGGATCTGGAAGCCTTCATTCTTTCGCACTAACCGCCATTGCTCAGCCTCCCCACTTTGGGGAGGTGCCGCACAAGCGGCGGAGAGGGCATAATGGCTTATGGCTGGAAGCATAGTAAACAAGAAAGGATTTCTCCCATGAAACCATTCATCGCTGTCGTATTGTGCTGCGGCATGGCATTCGCGCAGACTGTCACGATTTCCGAAAACGGCATGTCAAACCATGTCATCGTCATTCCGGACAATTCGCCAACCGTTTTAAAAACCGCCGCCAAGGAGCTCGCCGACCATCTGAAAATGGTCACGGGCGCGCAGCTGCCTGTTTTCGAAGCCTCCCAACGGCCGGCAGACAGGCCCGCATTCGTCATCGCACCAATCGACGGGAAACCGGACGAAATCGCCATTGACTTCAACGGCAACGACATCCTCCTGCGCGGCCAGATGCCGCGCGGTCCACTCTACGCCGTCAATACCTTCCTTGAAGACTATGTCGGCGTCCGCTGGTGGACGCCGACGGAAAGCACCATCCCATATAAACCGTCGCTTTCCGTCACCGCCAAACCACACCGTTACGCGCCGCCCATCGTCTCCCGCGAGACGTTCTACCAACCTATTTTCAATTCCGTCCACGGCTCGCGCATGAAGAACAACGGCCATTTCGCGAGCGTCACAAACGAATACGGCGGCCATTACACGATCATCGGCTGGTGCCACACGTTCTACCAGTTTCTTCCACCGCAAAAGTACTTCAAAGACCATCCGGAATGGTACAGCCTTGTCAACGGCAAACGCGGCTACGCAGGCAAGCAGCTCTGTCTGACCAACGACGAAATGCGCCGCGAATTCACGAAAGTCTGCCTGGAACAAATCCGCAAGCAGCCGTGGGCGGGCATCATCGATGTCTCGCAGAACGACTGGGATGGACGTTGCCAATGCCCCGCCTGCGCCGCCATCGAAAAGGAGGAAGGCGGCTTCTCCGGCTTGCTTCTGCGCTTCGTCAACGCCGTCGCGGAAGACATTGAAAAGGAATATCCGAACTTCCTTGTGGAGACGCTCGCCTACAGCTACGGCCGGACGCCGCCGAAAATCACGAAGCCACGCCATAACGTCGTCATCCGCCTCTGCGTCGGCGGCGTGAACCACGCCCAGCCGCTTGAAACAGGCCCCGACAACGAAGCATTCCGCAACGAAATCACCAGTTGGAGCAAAATTGCCCCCAAATTGTTCATCTGGAACTATCTGGCGAACTTCCACTCCTACATTCTCCCCTTCCCGAACTACCGCACGTTCGGAGCGGATATCCGCTATTTTGTCAAAAACAACGCCGTCAGCATCTTCGAACAAGGCGACGCGCAATGCCGCGTCGGCGACTTCAACGCCGCCCGCGCGTGGATCATCGCACATCTTCTCTGGAATCCAAACGACGACGAAGCGAAACTCACAAAGGAGTTCTACGAAGGCTATTACGGCGCGGCGGCGCCGCATCTTCTCGCCTATCAGGACTTCCTTTGCGAAACATTCAACGCCACCGGGCAGAAGCTTCACTCCTCCCGCGACATCAGTTCATGGCTGACGCCGACGGCTCTCGTCAAAGCCCGCGCCATCTACGCCAAAGCGGAAGAAGCCGTGAAGAACGATCCCGTTCTCTCACGCCGCGTCCGCCGTGAACGGCTCTGTCTCGACCACGCCTGCCTCCTTTATCAAGTCGGTGAGACACGCCGTGAACGCTACTGCGGCGAAAAGCCGAAGGTCAACATTGCGGATGCCCGGAAACTCGTCAACGAATTCGTCGAACTGACGGATGAATGGAGGCCCGGCAGCCTCAGCGAAAACAACCAGTTCGGCGGCTACGCCCATCGGATGCGGGCTGACATGTTCCCCGAATATGGCGAAATACCAGACATTTGCAAGAATCTTCCCGCCAACCGTTGGGATTGCCTGAATGTCGATCAATTCCGTATTTACGAAATCAACCACCGGGCGTTTCTCGACAAGGATTCAGGAGCGGAGAAAGGTCTCGTCGCATGGATGCGCGGCAACTATCCGGACTGGCTCGTCCAATGCGATCTCCACGACGGGTACGACATCACTAAAAAGTGGAAGGCGCGTCTCCGCGTCCGCATCGAGGCGAAGGCGAAGGACGGCGTCGGCCTCAACTTCGGCGTGTATGACCAGCAGGACAAAAAAGGCTTGTATTCCAAGAAGATAGAGATTTCCGAATTCGACGGCAACAACTACACGGTCATCGAGACGCCCTATTTCACTCTCGGCCACAAGATGTATCTGTGGTTCTCGCCGCCCGACCGCCCGCTGGACGAAGTGGAAAAAGTCCTCATCGACCGCGTCATTCTGATACGGGAAGAGTAGATATCTGGCTTCTAGGATTCTAGGCTTCTAGGATTCTAGCCATAAGCATGCCCAAAGGGCGTTTATGGAATCAGTTCAATCTTTCGGATCCAGATCTCGCCTTCGCCGTTGTCGCCGTTGGCGGTGCCGTGGCAACCGATTAGCATCGACGTGATGCCCGCGACATCGAGTTGCGGATTTTCGCCTTTCTTCTTCGCCCAGCCGGCCATCTTGAAGTCCTTGAATTTCAATTCGACGGACAGCCATTCCGCCGTCGCTTTCGGCGACGGCGCGACAAACTGGCCGCCGCCTTCCGAAACCGTCACCAGCAGGCCACCGATCGGCTGCGGAATCGTCGCCTTATATGTCAGGCGTAAGCCTGAATATGACGCATAATCCAGATCCGGCAGACGGAACGACGGCGTGAAATACATGTGGCGGCCCAACGGGAACTTGAACGTCTCCTTCAGGACACGCTCGCCGTCAACCTCCGTGTCTTCGATCGTGTATTTGGCGGCGGGATCCGCCGAACGCGAAACTGCCTTCGCCATCGGCAAGTTGATGACAAGCGGCTTCGACGGAACAAATTTTTCATTGGTCAACACGACGCGACGGATTGACAAAACGCCGTCGCCTTTTCCCTCAATGACCGCGCCCACGAACACTTCCACCACGTCCGCCCAGTCGATCTTTCCGTTTTCATCATGGCTGAAAGCGGCCTGCCGCAGACTGGCGGCGAGATTCACGCGGACTTTTTCAAAACCGTCCTGTGTGAACGGCATGCCGACACGGCACCAGCAGCCGCCATTCTTCTCCACGAACATGACGCACGGGCGGGCGGTCTGACCGTCCGACAGTTTCACCTTCGCCTCAATATCCAATCCCTTCTGTTCAAACAATTTCTTAGAAGGCTTCATCTTCAGCGCAACCATACGGCGCTCCGCGCCGTCCTTTTTGAACTGAATCGTGAGCACGCCGTTTTTCTTCGCCAACTTCCCGTCGAACCCGCCAGTCACGGCCATTTCGCACGGAACATCCTGCCGCCCCGCTGCATCATACAATACAACATCTCCAAAAGCCGCCACATGGACGAACAACAATATCGTCAAAAAAACGATCATCTTCATGTCATTTTCTCCTATTGATTGGCTTTCATTGCGTTTTGACTAATATAGTCCAAGCGACGCGTTTCTCAATTCATATTCAGCAACTGCATCAGGCCGGATTTCATCTTCCAGCGGGAACTCTCCCATGTATCCAGCGTCGCTTCGCGCTCCGCCTGGAACGCCCATGTCAGAGGCCGCAACGCCAATGATAAAATACCGACCTCCTGCAGCGGCACGCCGTTCACCTGTATTTTGATTCTCTGATCCTCAAAACTGTAATCGGCCTTGGCGCGAAGGGCCATGATCGTCCCGTCCGTATAGATATCCGTGACCGCAAGGCGGTCGCCGAGAAATTCCACGTTCGCGTCCAATTGCGAGATGCGGCCAAGCGTCGAACCGGAGCCGTTTCCGCCGGGCAGCACTTCGCTCAACTGCTTCAGAAGCGGGACCTTCCACAGATCCGCCTGACGGATGGCGACATGGCCGCCGCCCTCCATGTGAAGCGGACGGCCCGCCCAGCCGGCCAGAAGACGCCCGTGAAGTTCGCCTTTCACGATGCCGGGCACCGTCTTCTCAGGCTTCTTTTCATCTTTTTTACTCATCAGCTTGTCAATTTTGTCGTACGGCAGATCGTCGATGATCACGAGAAATTCGCCGCGGCTATTTTCCGGCTCGAAAACGCCGCTTGAACGCAATGAACCATCCATGAACGACGCCTTCGTGACATTCCACATCAGGCCGTTGGACGAATACGACCACGACGCCTCCATGTCCGACAGTTTCAATTCCTCCAACGTAATCTTCTCCTCTTCCTGTTGCGTCTGTTTCCGCAGCAGCGTCTCCGTCTGTTTTGGCAGATGCCATTTCACTTCAGGGCTGGCCAGGCTGCCATGGACAGAAATGCGCGGATCGCCGTTAAGGAACATCTCCCCGCTGCAGCTCAAGCGGGAATCATCATGGAAGTCGATGTCTTTCATATAGTTGGCAAAGTCCTTGTTGATCGTCGTCAACAACGTCTTCGGGTTCAGATGCCCTTCTTCGCCGTCGATCAGGAACGTCAGCTGCGGCACGCCGCCATACGTCACGGTGACCTCCCCGTAGACTTCGCCGTCCTGCGTCTCCAGCGTAATCGGCTTCACGGACAGCTCAGACGGCAGATCCAGCGTGATGACCAGATCCAGTTTCTTCCCCCTGTAGTCGTGGTAGAGGACGTTCTCCGCGTTGATATGGCCGGTCATCGTCAGCGTCCACGGCGAGCCATCCTTATATATTAAGGTAGGCATCCGCAGCAACGGCTTGTTCGTCTCGTCCCATTTGATGTCGCTCCAGATGTTGCGGTAGACGTTCTGGGCGTTGCTGTTCAGGATGAACGCCTCCGCGAGAGCGGGATTGCCTTTCAATTCCAAATCCTTGATGGAGAACTCCAAAGGAGAATACTGCACACGGATGTCCAGCCGCAGGTTCTCGTCGTCCACCGTCAACGCGCGGATATCCGTGATTTCAACCGCCTGCGACGTCACCATCACATCGCATTCCGTCGTCTTCGCCCTGAAGGAACCGAAATGGCAGTTCTCGCCTCTCACGGTCGCCTTCAGCTTCCATTCGTCGAAATTATCCAGCGGCCATTCGGGCACGTCCAGCGAGAATTCGACCGGCTTGTCCTGCGTTCCGAACAACACGAATACGTAGGACATGCCCAGATTGAGGCGGCGGCAATACGTCTGGTAGATCCAGTCCGGATGGCAGTAGCTCTTGTCGCATTTGATGCCAAGTTTGTTTCCTTCGGTGCGATAGGTCACCAATCCTTCGCACGACAGCCCCTTCCCCCAGTCGCTCTTGAGGTCCGGCCGTGCCGCCGCATCCAGTTTGAACTCCGTCTTGAACAGTCCTAATTTCATGCCTTCCAGAATGTTGCAGGACGCGCTGAAGGAGACGGCGTCTTCGATATCCCGCAGTTTCATCTTCAAGGCGTCTATGGAGAACGTCCCTTCCTTCAGACTGAATCCCATGTTCATGAGACTGCAGGGCTGCGTCAGGAAATGGAGCCCGCCATCCCGCAGATGTCCTTCCATGTCAAGCCCTTTCAGATCAAAGGAGCGTAGATTGATCTTGGCCTCGAAATCCGCCGCGTCACCGTTGCTGTTCAATACCTTCCATGGCAACGCAACGCCGTAGCCCTTCAATCGTTCCAGCCAGACGATCCGCCCGTCCAATTCGCCGTCGATGCTCATGTCGTTCAAATCCAACGTCAGACTGCCGCTGATATATTCGCTTTCATCGGCGGATACGACCAATGAAAAATGCTCGGCGACAATCTGGCTGTCATGGCAGGTCAGCTTGAAGTCGCCATGTTCGACGACAGTTCCAAAGGCTTCGAACGACGTCTTCAAAGAACAGGAGAGCACCGGAGACATTTTCCGCCAGTCCAGTTCGCTTTTCGGCAGCATGCCTTTGAACGACAGCACGGGAATGTGGACGCGATGCGACAGCCAGTCTTTCGTCTCGATGCCCGCCAGCTGGCAGGCGGTAGCAGGCGCCATTTCGCCGTCGACTTCCGCCTCCAGTTCCATGGTTTTCGGATAGAACACGCCATGGCCGTTCAAGACCTCCGAACGGCTCAGGATGATGTTCAATCCGTCGAACCGCAGCGCCTCCATGCCGCCTTTCAGATGGCCGCGGAATTTGGAGACGACGACGTCGTTGACGAGCAGGTCCGGCATGGAGAAATGGCAGTCCAGACGGGCGGTCGTCCAATCCAGGCAGTCCGCGTCGACCTCCAGCCGGATGAACGACTCGTCGCTCAGCTGATCGATGCTGTGCAGTCTCTTGCTGATTTTCTCCAATTTTGCAGAAAGTTCAGGATCCGGCGTCACAGGATCGCTCTCCTTGGGGAGCCGCTCGATGAATTCACGTGCGTTCGCGAGCCGTCCGTTCACGTCGAGACGGATCCCCAGGCTCTCGCCTTTCAGGCTGAGCACGAGCTGTTCATCCGCTTCGAACGTCAGCTTGCATTCGGAGATTTCGCCCTTGATGATGGAATTATGATGGATGCCCAGAAGATCCAGTTTCACGCCATGCGCCTCCACCGCGTTCGGAATCCATCCGTTCTCCTCCGTCAGGCCGAACCAGTTCATCTTGCCTGCGACTCGCCGCGCGTAGACGACCAATGGCCCGGCCTTCGTGTTCATGTCGAACGAAACGCCTTGCAGCACGACGCCGTTGAAGATCCCCGCCTTGACGCGTTTGCATTTCAGCAACGGTCCGTCCCCTATTCCGAACCATTTGTCACATGTCGATCCGGACAGCCCGTGCGATTCCAGCCAGAAGTCGCCCAACAGCAAAAGAATCAGCACGGCCAGCCCCAACGGCCCGAAAACGAGACGGAAGACGAAGCGGATGAAACGCCAGAATCCTTTCAATACACGAAAAAAGACAGAAGCCGATTTGTTTTCCATCGTCGCTTCTGTCTTGTTTGTCTCCATCGTTTCGCCCATGCCTGATGCCGCCTGTTACTCTATGGTTGAAAAAAAGGGCATGCCCTCCTCCCGCTCTGCAAGATCGTATGCCAGAGAGGATTATGCCTTGGCTTCAGCCGTCTTCGCTTTGCGGCCGGCGAAACCTTTCACGATCCAGACCAGCACGCCCAGCGTCAGGAACGCGCCAGGGGCGCTCTTCAGGATCAACGCGGGGCGGAATGTCGCGGGAGACCACTTCCAGCCCAGCAGCGTGCCGCCGCCGAAACCTTCACGGACAATCGACACGCAGAGCAAAACCAACGCGTAGCCGAACGCGTTCGCCAATCCGTCCACGAACGACGCGACGGGGCCATGGCGGAGCGAATAGCCTTCGCAACGGCCCAGAACGATGCAGTTTGTGATGATCAGCCCGACGTACGGTCCGAGGGCACGGCTCGTGTCATATTGGAAAGCGCGCAGATACAAATGGATGAAGATGACGAACACGGAAATCACGAGCATCTGCACCATCAGGCGGACGCGATGCGGGATCGTATCGCGCAGCAACGACACGAACAGGCAGCTGAGGCTCGTCACCAGCATGAGCGAAAAGCCCATGACCAATGTCGTGCTCACCAGCCCCGTCACCGCCAAGGCCGAGCAGATGCCCAGCGTCTGCACGAGAACGGGATTGTTCGTCGCCACTCCGGATTTCGTCAGACTTGACAGACTGTCGTCATTACCTGCGCCGTTGTTCGCCATTGTATCGCCTATGTGTTTTTTTGAAAAAAATCAGTCCTCTGGATTGCAATTTTCCATAATTTATACTCTATTTATAATAATTCCAAATGAAGGCGGCCGTCTTCCGCGCATTTTGTCATTTTCATGAGGCTTTTCTTCGGACAGCCCCGTAAAAACGCGCCTCCGCGTGGCGGACGATGAACTTTCTTACAAATAACAGTATTTTTTTACTTGACATTCTTAAACTTTACACTAAATTTTATCAGCATTATTAAAAAATACAACCGAAAAACATTGACAGGAGCATCCGACCATGCCGTTCGACCAGGGAACCATCACCTTCAGAATCTGCCGCCTCCCGCAGTCCATGCCGGAGGACGCCATAGAGAAATTCGCCGCCTTAGTCGCCCCCCCGCTGGAGGACATCCAGGACGAACCCGTCTGGGGATGGGTCTCGCCGCGCCATCTGCTGGACACGCGAATCGACGAAACAACCATCAAGTTCGCCGGCCACTACCACCTCTGCCTCCGCCAGGCGGAACGCAAGATTCCGGCCTCCCTCCTCACCGCCGAATGCCGCATGGTCGAACTGACCCGCATGGCGGAAAAGGACGTGGACCATCTGAACAAAAAGGAACGCCGCACCATCAAGGAGGACGTCAAGCAGCGCCTCCTGCCGACGATGCCTCCCCAGCTCTCCGGCGTCTATTTCGCCATTGACAATTCGGAAGACCTGCTTTACACGACGGCCACCTCGCAGCATCAGCTAGACCTCTTCCTCAGCTTCTTCTCCAAAACCTTCGGATTCGAGCCAATCCCGCTGACGCCCGATCTCGCCGCGGCCGAACTCTTCGAGCTCGATCCCGCCGCCGTTCCATCCTTCTCCATCACGCCGGACATCCATCCGGACGAAAACAGCGGCACGCTCGGCCGCAATTTCCTCACGTGGCTCTGGCAGTATCAGGAGGAACACAACGGCGCCCTGCCGCCCTCCAAGCTCGGAGATTTCTCCTTCCTGCTGGACGGCCCGCTCGCCTTCGTCGCGGAAGGCGCCGGAGCCTTTGAAACGTCTGTCAAAAAAGGACTTCCGACGATTTCGGCCGAAGCCAAGGCCGCCCTCACGACCGGCAAGAAGCTCAAAAGCGCCAAAATCATCATCGCCCGCTCCGAAGGCGACGAATGGTCCTTCACGCTGGATGCGGACGAATTCATCTTCCGCGGCATGAAACTCCCTGAAGGAGAGGCACTTGACCCAATCTCCATCTTTGAGGAGCGCATGACCAACATCTTCATCGTCCAAAGCGTCTTCTTCGGCCTCTACCAGAAGTTCCTCGCGGAAATGACGGATGAAACGAAGGCGAAGGAATACCAGCAGAAGGCCCGCGAATGGGTCAAGAACCGGGAGGCGAAATGATCGTCGGAACGGGCATCGACATCGTTGAATGCGACCGTCTGCAGAAGTCTTTGGACAAATTCGGGCAGTCCTTCGTCGACTATTTCTGCACGGCGGCCGAGCAGGCCGCCGCGCCGTCGAACCCGAATGCCCGCCTCGTCTATTACGCTTCCCGCTGGGCCGCGAAGGAAGCCTGCGCCAAGGCGCTCGGCACGGGTTTCGGAGCGGAATGCGGCTGGAAGGACATCGAAGTGGCGAAACTTCCCTCCGGCCAGCCGGCCATCGTCTTAAACGGCAACGCCAAGGAAACCGCCAACAAACTCGGAATCAACCATTTCCATCTTGCCATCTCCCATGAACGGCATTACGCGACAGCCGTCGTCATCGCCGAAAAAGACAGTTGAACCATGAACATCCGCATCATCTGCATCGGTGACGAACTCCTTTCAGGAGACACCGTCAACACGAATCTCGCCTTCATCGGCGAAGAACTGGCCAACCGCGGCCTGAACGTCTCGGCGGAAACCTGCGTTCCGGACGATCTGGACGCCATCCAAGGCGCCATCCGCCAGGCGGACGGCGCGGACGTGCTGATTTTCATCGGCGGCCTCGGGCCGACGACGGATGATCTGACACGCGCCGCCGTCGCAGGCTATCTCGGCCTTCAAATCCGCTCCGACGCGACGCTTCGCCAGCATATCGCCGACTATCTGGGCGAACGCCATAAAAACCATATTCCAGACGGTTATCTGGACATCCAGTCGCAGGTCATTGACACGGCGGAACTTCTGCCGAACGACAACGGCACGGCCCCCGGCCAGCTCATCCGCCACAACAACGCCCTTTGGGCCATGTTGCCCGGTCCGCCCCGCGAAATCAAGCCGATGTTCATCAACTATCTCCTGCCGAAGATCTTGGAAAAACGAGACAGCGTCGTGGAGACGCTGACTGTCCGCGTATGCGCCCTGCTGGAATCGCAGGTGGAATCGAAGGCCCGTCATGCCATCGAAGGCATTCCAGGCCTCCATTTTGCCATCTGCATCAAAAAGGACTGCATCATGATCCGCTTGAGCAAGCCCGCCGAAAGCGCCCCGCAGGCTCTCAGTTTGGCCAAGCAACGCCTTGCCAAGGAGTTCGGACATTATCTCCTGCCAGATGAATGTCTCACGACGGCCCATTATCTCGGCCTCCTTCTGAAGAATCGCCATCTGATGATGGCCACCGCCGAATCCTGCACGGGAGGCGGCATCGCCGCCGCCATGACGGACACGGCCGGATCATCCGAATGGATCGTCGGCGGAGTCGTCACCTACGCCAACGAATGGAAAATGAACGTGTTGGGCGTCCGCGAAGAGACGCTCCAACGGCATGGAGCCGTCAGCGAGGCGACCGTCCACCAGATGCTGGACGGCCTTCAGCAACGGTTTGACGTGCAGGCCGGCGTGGCCGTCAGCGGCATCGCCGGGCCGGGCGGCGGCACGCCGGAAAAGCCCGTTGGAACAGTCGTCATCGGTGCCTACGCACCGCACTGGCGTTGCGTCAAGACGTTCCATTTCAATGGAATGCGAGACACGGTCCGCCAGCGGACCGCCAACGCCGCCATCAATCTGCTCATCACGGGGCTCCTCGAAACGCAAAAATGACATCAATGCCTTCCATTTCACATAAAACAACTTATTAAGCAAAAGGAAAGAACATGGCCAGAGAATCAGCAGCCGCATCCGAAAAAAACGCCGCCGACGCAAAAGAGAGAAACCTCAAGCTCGCGCTCGGTCAAATTGAAAAGGAATTTGGCAAAGGCTCCATCATGAGGCTGGGCGACCAGTCCCACATCGAAATTCCAGTCATCCCGTCTGGCGCCATGGCCCTCGACATCGCCATGGGCATCGGCGGCTTCCCGCGCGGCCGCGTCATCGAAATCTACGGCCCCGAATCCTCCGGTAAGACGACCGTCTGTCTTCACGTCGTCGCCAACGCCCAGAAGGCCGGCGGCACATGCGCCTACATCGACACGGAGCACGCACTCGATCCGAAATACGCCAAAATCATCGGCGTCGACACGGACAATCTGATCGTCTCCCAGCCGGACTGCGGTGAAGACGCCCTCAACATCGCGGACACGCTCGTCCATTCCAACGCCATTGACGTGCTCGTCATCGACTCCGTCGCCGCCCTCGTGCCCCGCGCGGAAATCGAAGGCCAGATGGGCGACAGCCACGTCGGCCTGCAGGCCCGCCTGATGTCGCAGGCCCTCCGTAAACTGACCGCCATCATCGCCAAATCCAACACATGCGTCATCTTCACGAACCAGATCCGTGAGAAGATCGGCGTCATGTTCGGCAATCCGGAAACCACCACCGGCGGCCGCGCCCTTAAGTTCTACGCGTCCATCCGTTTGGATATCCGCCGCATCGCCACCATCAAAGGCGCCGACGGCGTCGCCGCCGGCAGCCGCGTGAAGGTGAAAGTCGTCAAGAACAAGCTCGCGCCGCCTTTCCAGGAATGCGAATTCGACATCATGTACTCCGAAGGCATCTCCCGCGCGGGCTCCCTGCTGGACGTCGCGCTCGAAATGAAGCTTCTTGAAAAACGCGGCTCATGGTTCGCCATGGGCGACATCCAGATCGCGCAGGGCCGCGAACAGACCAAGAAAGCCATCGAGCAGGATCCCGCCCTCGAAGCCAAGCTGATGGAGAAAATCCAGGAGAAACTGGCCGCCAACAAAGGCATCCCCATGCAGCCCCAGCCGGACGACGACGAACTCAGCGAAGACGACACCGTCGAACTCGCTGAAGACGTCCAGTAAAAAGCGCATCGCACAATAGCTTCGGCATATATCGTGCCGAAGCTATTGTTTTC
>CACYQT010000043.1 GCA_902776645.1 uncultured bacterium
GCTCGACGAAGAGCTTGCCGCGCTCCTGCAGGTTGAACAGGGCGAACGCGACGGTCTTGCATGTGCACATGGAGACCATGGCGCCGCGCGTGCGGTATTTGATCTCGCCGGCGTAGGTGTCGTAGCCGTGGAAAACGTAGTTCATGACGCCGAGGCCGCGCGTATCCGTCATGAATTCCGCACGATATCCCAGAAGTCCCCTTGTGGGAATGAGATAGATCAGTCGGGCCATGCCGTTGGCGGTGTCCATCGTCTGGACGCGGCCGCGGCGCTGCCCGAGCTTCTCCATGACGGTGCCCATGTATTCTTCGGCGACGTCAATGGTCAGCTCCTCGATGGGTTCCATTGTGACGCCATCCACTTCCTTCAGAATGACTTGCGGACGCGTCACCTGGAACTCGTAGCCTTCGCGCCGCATCTTCTCAATGAGAATGGAGAGATGGAGTTCGCCGCGGCCGGAGACTTGGAAGCCCATGCCTTCTTCATTCGGAACGACTTGCAACGCAACGTCCGCCATCGTCTCGCGGGCGAGGCGTTCCGCCAGATGGCGGGATGTGACGAACTGCCCTTCGCGGCCCGCGAACGGCGAATCGTTGGGGATGAAACCCATGGAGATGGTCGGCGGGTCGATTTCGGACGGCGGCAGCGGGATGGGATTGAGCGGATCCGTGTATGTGCAGCCGACGGTCACTTCGTCCATGCCGGAGATGGCGACGATTTCGCCGCAGTCCGCATGCTCCGTCGGAACTTTCTGATTGACTTCGAAGCGGAACACTTTCGTAATGCGGGCGGGCTTGAGGGAGCCGTCCCGCATGGCGACGGCGATTTCCTTGTTGATGTCCAGATGGCCGTTCGTGACTTTTCCAATGCCGAGGCGGCCGAGATAAGGTGAATAGTCCAAAGAGGATACGAGAACCTGCAGCGGGCCGTTGGGATCGCCCGTCGGGGCGGGAATGTAGCTGATGATGCGGTCGCAGAGCGGCGCCATGTCGACATGCGGATCTTCCAGGTTGTCGATGGCGAAACCCTCCCGGGCGGAGGCATATACGACCGGGAAGTCCAGCAGGTTGTCCGGAGCGCCAAGCTTTACGAAGAGGTCGAAGACTTCATCGACGGCCCAGTAGGGGCGGGCGGCCGGCTTGTCGATCTTGTTGATGACGACGATGATGGGCAGGGATAGCGCAAGTGCTTTCTTCAGGACGAAATACGTCTGCGGCATGGGGCCTTCCTGCGCATCCACGAGGAGGAGGGCGCCGTCCGCCATCTTGAGAACGCGTTCGACCTGTCCGCCGAAGTCGGCGTGTCCGGGCGTGTCGATGATATTGATGGTGTGGTCTTTATAGTTGAATGCGCCGTTTTTGGACGTGATGGTGATGCCGCGCTCCTTTTCGAGATCGTTGGAGTCCATGAGGCGTTCGTCGACCTTCTGGTTGTCACGGAAGGAGCCGGCGAATTTGAACAGCCCGTCAACCAGCGTGGTCTTGCCGTGGTCGACGTGGGCGATGATGGCGATGTTGCGAATCTTGTCTTGTTGCATAAGTCAAACCTAATGATGGCAGCCCGCGGAAACCGTTTCCGCTCGGACATGGCGCGAAGCGCCTATACAGTCAAATTAATAATATACTCCATATTGGTGATTTTTGCGCCAATTAAGAGAATTTATTTGTATGGATGGAATGGATTTTTGTGTGATTGGATGTGATGTCATGTGAAATCAATGAAGGTGGCGTGTTAAAACAGAAAAATCATCTTGTGGAAGTTGCAAAATCAGCCTATATATATAATGTATATGAAAAGCTAGAGAACTCATCCATAAAAAGAGGGATATCGGATATGCTTCAACCCATCGCCATCGACACAAGCGACTTCCCGAAAATACGCAGACAGGGGAAGATTTATGTTGACAAGACAGGCTATTTCCACAAACTGATCACGGGAGATAGTGACTGCCACTTTCTCGCACGTCCGCGCCGTTTTGGCAAGTCTTTGATGATCAGCACGTTGAAGGCTATCTTCGAAGGAAGACGGGAGTTGTTCGATGGGCTGGCTATCTCCAAGACGGACTGGAAATGGGAGGCATATCCTGTATTGTATTTCAACTTCGGGTTCGCGGCAAGATCGTTTGTGGATGAGTTTCGTTGTTCATTTCCCATTGAAGTGGAACGAGGCATCGTCGCCGCCGGCGGGAGTTATAATTCCAGCAAGTCGGCTTCCGACAACTTCGGCGAAGCCATCCAGACGCTCTCTGCCACCAGCAACGGGAAAGGCGTCGTCATTCTTATAGACGAATATGATGATCCTGTGGCGCGTCTTCTGGACAAGCCGGATGATGCGGACATAGTGCGCGGGATGCTGGCGGATTTTTATGGTCAAATGAAGGATCGCACGGAGGACATTCGCTTCCTCATGATCACAGGCGTCTCCAAGTTCACGAAGATGTCCATCTTCTCCGCTCTCTCCAATCTGACGAATCTCTCTATGAACGATCAATATGCGACGATGCTCGGCTACACGGAATCGGAGCTGGACCAGTATTTCGGTGAACACATGCGTCTCCATGCGGAAAGAATAGGATTGTCATACGACGAATATCGTGCAGAATTGAAGCGGTGGTTCAACGGATATCGCTTCGGTCAGACATCGCCGACAACCGTTTACAATCCCGTCTCCATTGGCATCAACCTTTCCGAGCGAAATCCGTTCTTCAAGGCCTCCTGGGCCGAGACGGGGAAAGCCTCTATGCTCATGAACTCCATCAAACGGGACGATTTCCTCTCCATCGACATGGATGCCGTGCAGGACGTCGATGAAATGGATTTCGACGTGTCGGACATGCGTCATCTTCGAGCCGTGCCGATGCTCTATCAGACTGGCTATCTGACAATCGCAAACTATGACATTGCCACGCGGACATATGACTTGTGCGTACCGGATGAAGAGGTGCGGCAGGATCTTGCGACGCTGACATTGTCCGTCGCAACTGATTTGGGAAGCAGTTCGGTTACGACGCTCGGCAAGAAACTGTTGCGGGCAAAATGGGACGAATTTTTCACAGGGCTGAAGGCGTTGTACGCCGCTCTTCCCTATGGTCCGAAAGAGAAGAACATACAGGAGTTCTCCTTTGAACGTAGCCTGTACATCCTGCTGAAGTCACAGGCCGTCCGTTGCACGACGGAAGATCGCCAGGCTAACGGACAAGCGGACATTGTCGCCGACTCGCCTGCCGGCGTGTTCATCTTCGAACTGAAGGTCGATGAATCTGCGGACGAAGCCCTTAAGCAAGTGAAAGACAAACACTACGATGCGCCATATCGCGGCCGAAACTTGCCGATTTGGTTCATCGGCCTCAATTTCGACCGCAAGACCCGCCATCTGCTGGACGCGAAAGCTGAACGATTGCAGTTGTGACACCACAATGAGGCATAAAATGGAGGAAAGAAAGATGTCTGGGAAAAATCGCAATAAACTATTTCTTTCAGTATTGATATGTGGAATATTAATCGTCATCGTTGTGTTTTCTCTTCTTGGTTATATTAAAAAATTAGTTGTTCAAAATCAATATATTTTAGGTAATGTTGGGAAGAATTTACCAACGGAATTTGCTTATACAGAGTATGTTCTACAGACAAAAGAATTAGATGAAATGATCAAAAAAGGGATTTCTGAAGAGGAATGTTTTCAATTATTCGGTAAAAATTCACCAGAAATATCTTTAGATGACAATGGTATTGAAAATCATTCGTATTGCTATTTCTATAAACTGAATACCTGTCAAGAAAAATCACAATCTGGGTCGCCTAATAGCTTTAGAATTGGTTTCAATCTTATATTCCAAAATTCCAAACTGACAAAAGCAATTGAATACAGAAAATCAATCCCAAAAGACTATTATGATTGTGAGGCTTTTCGCTCTTTGTGTATTGACAAGAATTCTATGGATGCGGTTGTAGCGACACTTGGTGAACCAGCGGAATATGAATATGAAGCTGAGCAAGTTACGTTGAAATATACTTATCGGAAAACGTCAGATTGGCTGTTTTCGCCAGGCCATGCCTTCGTATACATAACGATAAAATGCTTTCAAAATAAAATACTTGAAGTCGATTATGAAATAGATGATCTTGTTGTAGAAGAGCAAAAAGGGAGATTGTTTATAAAACAAATAAACCAAATCTGTCATTGTTTAGGAGAAAAAGCTATAGACGGTATTTGTTATGAAAATCCCAAAACGTCTTTGATTCCACTGGAACAATATAATATCCGTTCCATAGATCAATTGAAGAAGAAGTCTTCTAAATTGACAATTATTTGTGAAAAGCCGCTTCTCGTGTCATTCAATCCATAAAAAACGCTTTAGGCTAAAAACGGAAATAAGTTCTTTTTATTTAGATCATTACACCAAGAATATCCAGATGATTCCGGCGGTGATGAGAGCGGCGCCGACGGCCTTCATGGGGGTGATTTTCTCCTTGAGGCGGATGGCGCAGACGACGAGAGAGAGGACGATGCCCATATTGCGGGCGGCGGTGACAAGCGTCGGATTCTGCGCGATGGCGAAGGCGTAGAGGACGATCATGTAGTTGCCCTGTGCGACGATACTGACGGAGAGGACGCCCTTGTAGCATGATTTCCATTCCTCTTTGATGCGCGGAATGGCATTCTTCTTGGGGAAGAACCAGATGGAGGCGAAAAGCAACATGAAGATAAAGACAAAGCCAAGATATTCGATTTCACTGACTTGCGTGTATTTTTCAAGTGTCTGCGAATCGACGAGATGATAGCCTGCGATGGAGAGGCCGGTCAGGCAGGCGAGCGTGAGCCCTTTGACGGCGTTTTGCTTTTGAGTGCTGCGTTTCCATGAGTCGCGGCAGATGAGCACGGCGCCCGCAAGCGTCGTTATCACGGCGGGAAGCTGTTCAAGCCGCAGGCTGCCGTGGCCTTTGATGTCGAAGATAATGGATGAAAGGGGGACGAGAAACAGCGTGAGGACGGGGGCGAGGCCACGGCCGAGCGGATAGGAGGCGGACATGTCGATATGCTTGTACGACCAGAAGAGGAAGATGAAATAGGTCGTTTCAAAGAATCCGGAGGCGGCGGCCATGGTGAAGAAGCCCGCCGGTGGGAAGGGATTTTTCGTGATGATACGGGAGATGAGCATGGCGATGATGCAGAAGACGGCGCCGCCGAAGGTGGTCAGCCATGTGAAGGCCTCGTTGTCTTTGCATTTCTTGCCGGAGATGTTCCAGAGGATGTGGAGGATGCAGGAGATGAAAATGAGAATGAAAACGGTCATGGAAGGAAATAAATGGCGGGCAGAAGGCGCTTTTTGGAGTGAAAAACTTCCGTCATGTATTTAAAAAACGGAAAGACTGTTTACATTAATGTAATGGAGTTATTGTCAAAGGCAAGAATGCAGCCCGATGAAATCGTCGTTATCGAACGGCGGAAACGGCCTGCCTCGATAGGTGATAAAGGAGCATAGACAATGTCATTCAACGGCTTAGGGATGAATCTCGGAAATCTTTCGAGAATTTCCAATGCGAAGACGCGTTCGATCTGCGCGGAGAACTTCACGGGGGAGAAAGGGAAGGCCGGAATGGCCGTCCACGGCACGGGCGAGAACTGCGCGCGGGATCTCGGGCAGGGGTGGAAAGTCTCCCCGAGCGTGCGGATCGCGGCGCATGAGACGTTCACGATGGCGGACATCGAAGGGCAGGGCGCGATCCAGCAGATCTGGCTGACGCCGAGCGGTCGTTCATGGCGCTTTTTCATCCTGCGGATCTACTGGGACGATCAGGAGCAACCGTCGGTCGAGTGTCCTGTGGGCGATTTCTTCGGCATGGGCTGGGGGCAGTATGCGCAAATATCGTCGCTGCCGGTCTGTGTGAATCCGGGCAGCGCGTTCAACTGCTACTGGGAGATGCCGTTCCGGAAGCGTTGCCGCATGACGTTTGAGAACATCTCCAACGAAGACATGACGCTGTACTACCAGATCAACTACACGCTGACGGACTTGCCGGAGGATTGCGCGTATTTCCACGCCCAGTTCCGCCGCGTCAACCCGTTGCCGTACAAGGACGTCTATACGATTCTGGACGGCGTGAAAGGCCGCGGCCAGTACGTCGGCACGGCGCTCTGCTGGGGCGTCAACAACTGCGGCTGGTGGGGCGAAGGCGAAATCAAATTCTACATGGACGGCGACGGCGAATATCCGACGATTTGCGGGACGGGCACGGAGGACTACTTCTGCGGCTCGTACAATTTCGAGAATCGTGAGACGCATCAGTACCAGTCGTTTACGACACCGTACACGGGGCTTCAAGTCATCAAACCGGACGGCGTCTATCGCAGCCAGCAGCGCTTCGGTCTGTACCGTTGGCACATCATGGATCCGATTCGCTTCGAACAGGATCTGAAAGTGACGATCCAGGCGTTGGGCTGGCGGGATGGCGGCCGATATCTGCCGTTGCAGGACGACATCGCGTCCGTCGCTTTCTGGTATCAGACGCTGCCGACGGCGCCGTTCCCGCAGTTGCCGTCAAAAGACCAGTTGGAAGTTATTTAAGTGGTTAGTGGCTAGTGGCTAGTGGTTAGTGGCTAGTGGCATTAGGAAAATGAAACGATAGTCGTATGGAAGAGCAGTCCACAGTTAATGGCCAGACTGGCGAAATGGTGCGGATATACCGTGAAGGCATGCCGTCGGAAGGGGCCGTCGTGTCCATGGGGGAATTGGAGGCGATGCTGAACGACGGGCGGCTGACGGGGCATGATTTGATTCACCATGACGGTGGATGGCGTCCGCTGAATTCCGTGTTTGAGATACCGGAAACATCTCAGTCGGAGCATGTTGACGAATCGGAGCCGGAACTGGCGCTGTCGTTGAAACAACTGCCGTCCGTGTTCGCGGTCGGCGGTGAGGCTGTCGAGGCGAGCCATGGAATGGTCGCCGCGGGGCGAGCAGCGTCGAAGAAAGGCTCTTCCGCCATGGTGGCGGTTGTCGTTTGCGTCGTTGTCGTCATTGTGGCGGTCATCATCTGGCTGGCCATGAAAGGCTGAAGGTGAATGTCCCATAAGGAAAACAATATGAAGAACAACCGTTTGATTTTCTGCCTGTTGTTGATTGGTTGCCTGGCTTGCTGGGGCTTTCTGCCGCCCGTTGACCAGAGGAACGGCGTGAAATTGTCCATTGACGGCGTCCAGGAAACGGTCGTGCTTAATGAAGGCGTTCTGTTCAAAGTCGTTGCGGAGAACGAGAGCGACAAGCCGGTAACTGTTTCCATGCAGGTTTGGATGAACGACGACTGGAAGACGACGCCCGGCCGCGTGGTCGCGCCGTTCGGACTTGCGCCGAATGAAAAGCGTGAAATCGAATTCAAGGGGGCGGCGTTGGACCGTGCGTTGGAGGCATGGTATCCTGTCCATGCGCAGGCGAGCGTGACGCCGCAGGACGGAGAGGCTTTTGAACTGCATCCGATCGCGGTGTTCAAGACAAAGAAGGCGCGCGTGCAGGAGGAGGAAGTCGCGGAGCCCGAGAGTGAAGACCAGACGGCGTGGCTGGCGGTGAAAGGCGTCACGGTGGACGGCGATCTGGATGAATGGTGGGGGCAGGCGACGCCGATTTCATGCGGCTCGGAACGCGTCAGCGCGGGGAAGATCGCAGGCGACAGCTTCGACGGCGTGGTCATGTTCTTGCATGACAAGGAGAACATCTATGTCGCGGGGCAGTTCGTGGACGACGACATCTCCTGTGAAGACAAGACGTCTGACGATTTCATGAACAGCGACTATCTGCGGTTCTACTTCCATGGCGTGGAGCCCGCCAAACGGAAGGACACGGCGTTCACGGATGCGGATAAGGTCATCGCCGTGAACGTCTTCGGCGGTTCGGAGGAAAAGCCGCGTCTGGACAAAGATGGAGAGCCGTTGAAGGACGACGACGATAAGCCGCTTGTGGATGTGATCGAAAAGCCGCTGATGAAGGTGCCGAAATACGTCGCCGGCGAAAAAACGGTTGTCGTGCCGCCGGAGTTCAAGATCGTGACGCGCCGCACAGGCGTGGGATATGTTTTCGAGGCGAGCCTGCCGAAGGCGGCTATCGGCGCCGAAGCGGCGAAAGCCATCGGCATGAATCTGATGATTGGCGACGCGGACGGGAAAAGCCGTCGTTCGGAAGTGTATTTCGGACGGAAGGTCGCCAGCTACTGGATGACACCGAAAGGGTATTTCCGGCTTGGGCTGGCGGGGCCGCGCGGCGCGCGGCCGGTCGCGGACTACAATCCGGAGGCGATTACGGTGCATCGGGCCACTGTCCGGCTGGACCGTTCCGTCAGCCGCCGTGTCGCCTACCGGACGAATGGCGCGGAGGCGGAGACGGTGATGGCGCGCGGGTTCGACGGGAATGATCCCGTGTCCGGTCTGGTCATGCAGAACAGGAAGGGCGTCAATCGCCACGGCGACCTCCGCGACGCCTTGGCGTTCCATCCGCCGTTCAAGACGGGGGCTGGCTATGTGAAGGCGACATACCGCATCCAATTGCCGGAAAAGAACGAAACCATCTTCACGTTCGCGACGGCGCTTCGCGACCATCATGAAGGCGAGGCTCCCAGCGACGGCGTCGAATACATCGTTGAAGTCCGTGACGGGAACAAGACGCGCCGTCTGTTCCGTCGTTTCTCCGTGGCGAAGACATGGGAGGCGGGGGAGGTCGATTTGCGCGACTACATGGGGCGGACGATTGATTTGTCGTTGATCGTGACGCCTGGCGAGAAGAACAACACGAGTTGCGACGAATGCTACTGGGCGATGCCGCAGATCGGTCTGAAGAACCGTTTCCATATGGAATCGAAACTGGATAGGGACGAACGCCGTGCGATAGCCGTCGAGTTGGCGAAACTGGGCTTCGACGGCAAAGTCGGGCCGGGCCGCTATCAGCTGAAAAGCGCGGACGGCACTGTTTACGGCGCGGCGCTGGTTCCCGGACAGGAAGGCATCGTGGACGGCTTCCTCGTGTTTGTTTCACGAGACAGATTCACTGTAAAAAGCGAAGTGAATAAAATTCTTGTCTATGAAGGGTTCTCAATCGATGTCGAGGGTGTTTCATATGGACAGTCCCGCGGCGGGGAGCCGATTACGTGGATTGGGCAGGATGTGAAGTACGGGCGGGACATCTACCGCCATCAGATAGAGACGGAGCAGTACGGGACGGTCCCGCTGGAAGTCCGCGTCCGTCCGTACGGCGGCACGCTGCAGATCGCCTTCGTGATGCCTGGCGTGAAACGCGACCTGCGGGGGAAGCCGCGCTATACGAAACTGGCGTTGGGCAAGGGAAACGAGAAGCCGTGGCGCATCTACGGAGGCTTCGGAAACGTCATTGAAGATCCCAAGGACGGTTTTACGCTGAGCCGTGGCGGTTTCACCTTGAACACGCGCCACGTGGGAGTCGATTACCGCAATCGGATGAGCCTTGCCATCGCGTCGGATTTCTTCCCTGACAGGATGGTCTGCAAGCCGTCAGAGAATCTCTTCACGCTGGAGGCGCACAACGACGTGACGTTCCATTTAGCCCCGTCGACGAAGAACGCCTTCATGGCGGCGAAGGAATACGGGCGGGTCATCGGCTTCAAGCCGTCGCCCGGTCTGGACGAACTGCTTGGGCGGCAATGCCTTGACCAGTGGGGCGGGGACTACCAGGCCGCCGCGGAGGACATCCGGATGGCCGCCAAGTACGGCTTGGAGCACAGCATCTTCGTGAAGCATGTGTGGCAACGGTGGGGCTACGACTACCGCCTGCCAGAAGTCTATCCGCCGCTGGGCGGCCTTGAACCGTTCAAGAAGCTGGCGGACGTCTGCCAGGAAAACGGCATCATCTTCGCCCCGCATGACAATTACATCGATTTCTATCCCGACGCGGAGGGCTTCAGCTACGACCACATCATCTTCAATGCGGACGGCACGCCGCAGCGCGCATGGTACAACAAGGGGCGCGACGCCCAAAGCTACCGCTGGCTGCCGCACGCCTTCAGGCCATGGCTCGTCAAGAACATGGAGCTCATCCGTGACAACATCGGCGCGCACGGCCTTTTCATCGATGTCTTCTCCGCAATCCCCCCGATGGACTACTACGACCGCTCCGGACGTTTCTACGACAGCAAGCGGACGGCGAAGGAATGGTCCGCCGCCTTCGACACATGTCGTGAAATCCTCTGGAAGGACAAGGCGCCGATGCTCAGCGAATGCGGCCATGACGGACTCATCGGCTCGCTCGACGGCGGACAGGCGGACCATTACTCCGGCAACCGCTGGGGGGCGGAAGCGAACAATTGGGAGCGCGTTCCGTGGCATGACATCGTGTCCCACGGCAAGTTCGTGCTGCTCGGCGGCGGGCTTGGAAGCCGCTATGCCCAGAATGATCCCGCGCCAAGCGGCTATGGTTCGGACAATTACAATGGCACGACGGTCATCGGCGGCCGTAATCCGATGAGCGACGGCCCGTTCTCCACGGCGGCCGTCAAGACGTATTGGATGCTCCATGACGTGTGCGACTGGCTGGCACGGCAGAAATTCAGTTCGTTTGAGTTCGACGTTCTCCTGCCGAAGGAAAGTGAGCTGGCCCACAAAGAGGACAAGACCATCGACGAGCTGCTTGATGAGGCGGAGGAAAAGATCAAGTCAAACGAACGCCATCTTCGCACGACGATCCATCACCTTCATGCCGTGTTCGGCGAGGGCGACGAGACGGCGGACATCTGGTGCAACCGCGGGGACGAACTTTGGCGTTTGAAGCGGGAAGTCGTGATGAAGCCGGAGGAAATCCAGGCCTATAAAGACGCACGTCCGGAGGAATGGGCGGAACAGGCCGAGGAGGAGGAAACGGAGGAGGAAGAACCGCAAATCGGCGTCGGCAAAAAGAAGAAGAAGGTGAAACTGCTTCCGAAATGCATCCTCCCGAAGTTCGGTTATTATATCAACGCTCCGAACATGACGGCGTATGTGATTCAGAAGGACGACATGACGATGGGCTACTCCCGAAAGGACGGCTGCGTTTTCTATGACGCACGTCCGCCGTACACGTCCATTTTCTCAAAGCAGAACATCACGGCTTCGGTGAAGAGCTTGAGAAAAGTGTCCGATCTCGTCTTTGAGTTGAATGTGGAATGGGATTTTGAAAAGGGCTCGACGGCGGAGAAAGTGGCGCAGTTCATCCATGTGACGCATCCCTCCAGCAAGCAGGGGGAAGGCATCCTGTACTACGGAACGGTCGAGAAGACGGATGTGGACCACAAGAAGCCGGGCATCTATCATTCGACCATCAAAGTCGCTCTCCCGGAGAATGTTCCGGATGGCGAGCTGAAAATTCTGTTCGGCATCTTCAACCCGCAGACCGGCGGACGGCTGGGGATCACGGGCGTCCGCATGGAAGGTTCCCGCGTCTTCGGCGGCGCCATACAGGTCGCCCGTGGCGAAGACGGGAAGCTCACGACGACGATCACGAAAACGCCGCAGAAGGACTTTTCCGATACGCTGAATCTGCCGATGGCCGATTTCGACGACGGCGTGAAAACGAACGGATCCTTCCGCTGGGTGCGTCTGTCCGAACGGCGCTGGCGGCTGATTCCCGTGCCCGGCAGCCTGCCGTTCCGTTTGGAAGGCAGCCAGAAGGCTCTGGCGGGGCTGGATGATTCCAAGTTGGTCAGCGTCACGGTCGTCGAGCCGTGGACCAGCATGGCGCAGAGGCCGAAGGCGCTGTTCAACGATGGTTTTCTGTCGATGGAAGTCGATTGTCGCGCATTCGCGTATGATGTTGAATTCAAGAAAGAACGGTAATTTAGACATGCTTGCGTTGCGGCAGGAGAAGGTGATTGAGACACCATGGCGATAGGCAATGACAGAAAATACAGGATGGACATGTGCCACGGGCCGTTGTTCAGCCAGATCGTCCGCTTTTCGCTGCCGTTGTTCATGTCGCAGATGATCCAGCTGCTGTTCAATGCGGCGGATTTGATCGTCGTCGGCAGGTATGCGGAGCATGAGGCGATGGCGGCGGTCGGTTCTACGGCGTCCGTGACGTTTTTGCTCATCAACGTGTTTTTCGGGCTGTCCATCGGAACGAATGTGATGGCGGCCAATTTCTACGGCGCGAAGGACGACGTGAATCTGAGCAGGACGACGCATACGGCCATCTTGATCGCGCTGCTGGGGGGCTTTCTGTCCGGCGGGCTCGGCTTCGGTCTGTCACGCACGCTGCTGCGCATGATGTCGTCGCCGGAGAACGTGATCGACAAGGCGACGCTGTACATGCGCATCTATTTCATGGGCATGCCGTTCCTGCTGCTGTACAACTTCGGCAGCTCCATCCTGCGGGCGCTGGGCGACACGAAGCGGCCGCTGATCTATCTGGCGATCGCGGGCGTCATCAACGTCGTGCTGAACATGTATTTCGTGATCTGCCTCCATTGGGATGTGGCGGGCGTCGCCAGCGCGACGGTCATCTCGCAAGGCGTGTCCTGTGTGCTGGTGCTGCGGGCGCTGATGAAGGCGGACGACGATTGCCGGTTGCAGTTAAAGAAGTTGCGCATCCACGGCACGATCCTTAAGAAAATGATGGGCATCGGTCTTCCGGCGGCCGTTCAGGCGTCGTGCTTTTCATTGGCGAACGTCATCATCCAGGCGTCCGTCAATTCGTTCGGCTCGCTGGCGATGGCCGGAAACGCGGCGGCGGTCAGCCTGGAGGGGATGGTCTATGTCGGTTCGTTCACATATCATCAGACGGCCATCAGTTTCGCGGGGCAGAATCTTGGCGGCCATGAATATGGTCGCATTAGGCGGAGCTTCTGGTACTGCATGGCGCTGACAACGGCGATCTGCATCCTGATGGGATTCGGCGGATACATTTTCGGACGGCAGCTGCTGGGGATCTACAATCCGGATCCGGAAGTGATCGACTGGGGGATGCGGCGGCTGAAAATCCTTTTCACGACGTATTTCCTGTGCGGCACGATGGACACCGTCAGCGGCGCGATGCGCGGGCTCGGCCATTCGCTCATGTCCGCGATTTCGAATCTGGCCGGCGTCTGCCTACTGCGCATCGTGTGGATTTTCACGGTTTTTCAGGTGAACCGCACGATGGAATGCCTGATGATGACGTATCCGCTTTCATGGGGCGTCACGACGGTTGTCAACGGCTTCGTGCTGTGGTATTTTATGCGGAAACTGACTCGCAGTTCAAATAACGATTAACAATTATCAATTAACAATTTAAGCATTAAGCATTGTTTAAGTCCACCCATTGCGCGATCGGCAATTGACGGGCGTTGAGATTTGGAATGGCCTCTTTCAGACGGTCCAGATCGTCGCGGATGTAGGTCTGGTCCAGTGGGACGGTGAATTCATCGTGATGCGTGGGAATCAGGCACTTGAAGTGGATGTTTCGCATGAGCAGATCCGGAAATCCGGGCTTCCATCGGCTGATGCCGCAGAATAGCCAGTCGCAATCCGCACCGCTCATGGACGGGACATGGATATTGGCGGAACCGATGTTCATAAGTGTCTTACCTTCAATCTCGATAACAAAAGAAAAGACTTCGCCGCAACGCCATGTGGAACAGCGGTTCAGCGTTTCAACGGCGGGTGGAGCGTCATAGCAAGGCTGCAGGTCGTCGCTTCCCATGTGGCGTGATTCCAACGCCGTAACAAATACGCCGCCGGGCATTTCGATGACTTCGCCGTAGGTCAGTTCATGAAGGTTTTTCTCAGGAACGCCGAATGAACGCATGATGTTGCAGGCCGTGCGGGAGGCGTAGAGCACCGTGTCCGTCTTTTTGATCAGATACGGCATGTCCGGAAGATGATCCCAGTGAGCATGCGTCATCAAAACGAAATCAGGCTTGGACGTCAAGTACTTATCGACTTCCGACGGAATACAGAACCGTTTGTTGTCACGGCTGACATACGGATCGATCATGAACGAACCGTTGCTGTGTTTGAATTCCAACGCGTTCGTCCCGTACCATTTTACTTTTAATTCATAATTCATAATTAACAATTAACTATTACTATTTTTTCTGGAAGTTCTAGAAGTTCTAGATGTTCTAGAGACTAACCACTAATCACTAACCACTAACCACTAAATTGTTAATTGACTTTTAGAAATCCCATCCAATGTACGATAGGTCAACGGTGCCGTAGATGTCTGAGGAGCCATCGCCGAAGGAGATGGACGGCGTGCCTTCGCAAGGATTGAGCTTGGCCGTAAATAGCGGCGTGTCATCGCCTTGCTTGTAGAACGACCACGTGCCGGCAGTCGCGTCCATCTTCATCGTGAAGGCGTGGAAACGGAAGACGCCGATGTCGTAGTCGAACTTCTTCATGGTCTTGCCGTCAAGATAGAAAATGGCGTTGCGGGCGAAACGTGCGTAACCGTTGAAGCCTTTGGTTTCCGCCGTGGAACCGACGTTGCCGCAGACATGGAATTGCGGCTTGTCCAGGCCGTCCTCAGCGAGGCGGAATTCAAAGGAAACGGTCATTTTCTGCACGCCTTCAACGGAGTCCGCCGCGCGGAAGAGGGCCCATTCGGAATTGGGGGCGATTTTGTTGTCGCCATGGTTGACGAGATGAAGGACGGGATGGGGCCGTTCCGGAATGGTGATGATTGCGAAGGTGGCCGGCTGGTTGGGGGCGTTGGGGCGGTAGTTATACGGGAAGGCGATGTCTTTTTCCTGTGGCAGTTTGCCGTCCGTCGGTGAATAGAAGGTGGAAAGTCCTTTGGCGCGAGGATCTTCTGGATTGGAGTTGTCTATTTTGACCAGTTTGTAGCGGCAGGCGTGGATATAGGAGAAGGCGGAAGGGCTTCGGGTGGAGCCGAAATTGCTTTCATCAAAGAGGACAAGCAGTTCGGACGGGGCGGTTTCGATGACGGATGCGTAGCTGCTACCGGCCCCGTGATAGAGGCAGACTGACTGGAAATGCTCCGCAGTGCCCGTAAAGTCGATGAGCAGATAGACGTCCGGACGGCCGGAGACGGCGACGATGGTATCGTCGGAAAGTCTTGTCATATAGGGGGCTGCGGCTCCTTTAAAGTAATCGAGCGTAGTCGCTTCAGTCCATGTGAGACCGCCGTCCGAACTGAATTTTCGTCTGAGGCGGTCATTGCCGCCATCGCGGTAGAGGGCGGCGATACGGCCGTCTTTCAGTTCGCACATCGTGGCTTCGTTCGGGCCTTCGGCGGTGACGGCCTGCGGGGCTTCGGCGAGAACGGAATGGAACTTCCAAGTCATTCCGTCATCGTCGGATGCGATGATGAAAGAAAGGAGTTTCTTTGCGTCTTTTCGTGTTCCGTAGGCGTTGGCGAGAAGACGGCCGTTTTTGAGGCGGATGACGGCGCGGTGCGTATGGAAGGAACATTCAAACGGCAATGCGATTTTTGGCTTTGCAATGACTTCCTTCTTTTGCGAGACGTCGTTGTAGCGGACAACGGAAAGGATATGTTCGGCGGCCTGTTTGTGGTTCCAGCAGCTGATCTGGATCTTCTCGCCTTTCAGATTCTGGAAGGAATTGATGCCGCATACACTGGAATTGGCGTGTCGCCAAGTCTTTCCGTTGTCGAACGATATGTCGTTGCAGCCATATTCCGTGACGGTGTGGATTCCTTTGGAATGGTTGAGATGGATGGAGCCGTCGTCATAGCGTGTGGCGAAGCAGAAGTTTATATCTTCTGGAGCGGATTCCACGATGGAAGATTCCAGAGGCACGAGTTTTGCGCCATGGAGACGGTAATCATGCGTGTATTGCGAATGGGCGATTGCGGCAGACTGGGCAAGACAGGCGAGGGCGATGAAGGATATATGGAAAGTGTTCATGATGTTTTTGGAAGTTTTTGATTATGAATTGAAGGCGGATTCGATGACGGATGGCGCGATGGCGAGATAGTCGTCCATCGTGCGGGATTTGAGCAGCTTTTTGCGCAGATGCGGCTCGGCGTTCGGCAGGAAGTAGTCCCAGACGGTTTTTAGTTTGGGGAGTGGTTGTTCAATCTCTTGAAGCTCAGTGACAAGCATTTTGTGGAAAGACAACAGCAACGCCAGTCGGGATGGTGTGTCGTAGGAGCCTTCCTTGATGTCCAATGCCAACAATGGATTAGCCAGAAGGCCGCGGCCGATCATGACGTCGCGATAGCGCGCGGCGTCCTCCACCGTCCGGATGTCGCCATTGTAAATGACTGGATGGACGGAGTTTTGGACCACAAAGCGGAATGTTTCCAAATCCACATCGCCGCCGTATTGCTGTTTGCCAAGCCGTGGATGGACGACGATATGGCGCAACGGTGCGCTGTTGAGAAGTGGGATGAGCGGCGGCAGCTCCTTTGTCGATTCCAGCCCGATGCGCATTTTGACAGAAAATTCAATCTGCGGATATTTGGAAAGTTCTGACAAGACGGATCTTACGGCATCCGGAAACGGGAGGATCCCCGCGCCGTAGCCATGCTGCGTTACTTTCGGAAACGGACAGCCGAAGTTCAAATCGACTTTCGAATAGCCTGCTTTTTTGATTGGAGCCAGCAGGATTTTCAGTTCGTCTGGCGATTTGACGAGAACTTGCGGAATCGTATTTGGCGGATTCCGCATGGCGCGTCCGAGTTTGTTCATTTCTTTTGCGGACAGTTCATTCTTTTCAAGGCGGAGGAACGGCGTGACATATTCGTCCACGCCGCCGATGATGGCGTTGTGCGCACGGCGGTAGAACGCCTCCGTATAGCCTTGAAGCGGAGCGAAATAGATCATATGACGTCAGCGGATGAAATGCTTGCGGTAGTAGCGGAGCTCTTCGATGGATTCACGGATGTCGTCGAGCGCGAGATGGCATTCGCGTTTCGTGAAGCCCGGCATGATCTCAGGAGCCCAGAGATTCGCAAGTATCTTCAACGTACTGACATCGAGATTGCGGTAATGCAGATAGTCGTGGAGTTTCGGCATGTATTGGTAGATGAAACGGCGGTCCTGGCAGACGCTGTTGCCGCAGATGGGGCTGGCTTTCGGTGGAACATACTGCTCGATGAACTCCAGCGTGCCTTTTTCGGCTTCCGCCACCGAAACGCCTTCCGATTCGCAGCGTGCGAGCAGGCCGGACTGCGAATGATGCGTCTTGCACCATTCGCTCATGCCGTCGAGAATCGCCTGCGGCTGGCGGACGGCGTAGACGGGGCCTTCCGCGAGGACGTTGAGATCTTTGTCCGTGATGATGGTTGCGATTTCGAGAATCTTGTCGATTTCCGGGCGGAGGCCCGTCATTTCCATGTCGATCCAGATGAGATTGGTTTCGTTTTGCATGATGTTGATAATAAAGGGATAAAAGCGATCAAAGGGATTAAAGGAAGAGGTTACAGGATGATGATAGTTGAGATGGCCTTACGGAGTCTTTCCGCTCCGTCGGCGGGGGCTTCGGCCATGGCGGAGGATGTGTTGATGAATTCAAAGCAGTCGTCGAAGGCTTTTTGCGTGGCGGGGATGCCGAGTTCGTTGAGGGAGGCGGGGAGGTTCAAGGCGCGAAGCCGTTTCGCGAACGCTTCCGAACCTGCCGCGTCGCCGTTGTAGTGAAGCTGCGCGACAAGGCCGATGGCGACCAATTCGCCATGGAGGAACGACGCGCCTTCCTTCGTGAAGAACGTCCGGACATAGAGATAGAATTTATGGGCGATGGCGCTTTGGTTGCGGCCGTTGGCCAGGCCGGAAATCAGCCCCGCATCGACGATGGAATAATAGACGACGTCTTCGATCGTCTTGGTATGACGATGGTTGCGAATGTCGTCGCAGGCTGCTTCCAGTTTGCGGTCCAGTTCGTCATAGATGAAATCCGCGAGAACATGGCAGGAGGCGAAGCCTGGCGCGAAGGAGTCCGGATCCTTTCCGACCATGCGCTGTTCGATTTCGATCTTCTTTGACATGGCGTCCAAAGCACCGGACGCGAGTAGGCGCGGCGGTTGCGCGGAGAGAATGTCCATGTCCAACAGCGTGGCGGCGATCTCCCATTGGTATTTTGGGCTGCCGAGGGATTTGCCGTTTTCGTCATAGCAGACGGAGAGCGGCGTGTAGGCGGCGCATGTGGCGCTGGATGTCGGAATCGTGATGAGCGGAAGTTTCGTGAAATCCGCGAGAAGTTTCGAGAAGTCGATAATGACGCCGCCACCGCAGCCGATGATGACATCGTATCCATGCAAAATGCCTTCCCGCACGAATCGCTCCGCGACGGACGGGCTGCAGAATCCGTTGTGGATCAAGCTCTTGAATGGAATTTCTGCGTCTGACAACGTCTTGTCCAGAATCGGTAGGGCTATTTTGGCGGAGACGTCCGTGCAGACGACAAGCGGATGACGGCCGATGCGGGAGATTTCATCCGCGCAGCGCGAGAGCAGGCCGTATTCCTGCCGGAAACGGCCACAGCCGAATTTGAAGGCGTTGTCCAGTTTGTAATTGAGTTCGAATGACATGTTGTTGGTGGTTGGATATGGAACAGGTGTATACGTGAATCAATTATACTTTATATGTTTTTCGGAAATCATCCATAAGAAATGATGAAAAAACAATGATCAGCGGATTCTGCGGAGCTGAAGCCTGAAATCCGCTATCTGTCTCTGCCAGAAGTCTCTGGAGTACCAGTCAGGAAACTTGTTGTTGAAATTCGCGTCGTCTTGCTGCCGTGCGCACCACGCGAGGAAGTAGAGCATCCGCATGGCTCGGAGCGGTTCGATGAGACGGAGCGTCCGTTCGTCGAAACGTCGGAAGAGGCGGTAGCCTTTCAAAAAGGCGTTGATGAGCGGACGGCATTGGCTTGGTTCGTCCGGAAGCAGCATCCAGAGATCTTGCACGGGCGGGCCGACGACCATGTCGTCGAAATCGATCAGATGGAGCCCTTCATCCGGGCGATCCAGAATGTTGAGATTGTGGCAGTCACCATGGATGCGGATGAGCTCCGCGTCGTCCGGAAAGGCGCGGATGCATGCGTCGATGACATGTTCTGCGATATCCAGAAACTGGAAGCGCGAATCGAGCGGAATGGCTTCCGATTCCTGCAGATAGTTGAAATCATCGACGGATGTCCGAGCTGGATGGAGGATGCAGCGATGGCGGGCCTCCGCCTGTTCGCCGACGGCGTGGACACGGCCTAACAGCGACCCAAGCCGTTGCCATTGAGAGGGAAATGTGCTGTCGAACGGGAAGCCGCCCATCTTCGGAAAGACGGCGAAGAAGATGCCGTCTTGCTGTGCGAGCGTGTCGCCGTCCGCCATGGCGGCTGGTGCGACGACAGGGATTTCCGCGTCTTGGCAGTCCAGCATGAAATCGTGCTCGTCACGGATGGCGGCTTCCGTCCATCTTCCTGGGCGGTAGAACTTTGCGATAAATGCCAGCCCACCCCGCGTGTTCATTTCATAGACACGGTTGATATGGCTTGTGCATGGACGGACAAACGACTCGACAGGCGTGCCGAGAGCGTGTTCGACCATGTCGACGGCATGCGCGGGCGTCAGGTTGGCGAATGTTTGCAACGACATGGCTCACAGGGTGGGATCGATGTCCGGATTGAAGAGCTGGATGCTGTCGTCCAGTTTCACAAAGACAAAATACTCAGCGTCTTGCAACAGTTTCGTGCCGTCGTTTGGCATGATGTTCGGGATGGAGATGTTCGGAATCGTGAAGACGGCGCCGTGCTTGTCGATGACGCTGACACGGCCGCGGTCGATGGAGGCCCTGCCGCGCATGCACTGCAGTTGGACTCGTTCGGTGACGGGATCGAGCACTTTGACGAAGACGACGCAGAATTTGCGTCCTTCAAGTTGGTTGAGATTGGCGATCATGGTGGTGATGGCGTTGTTTTTATTGAAAAAAATCGTCTTGTTGAATGTTTTTATGAAAATATAGTGCCGTTTGGTTTGCTTGCTAGGAAAGACATCAATATGTTATTAATATGGAGAGTGGCAGACGAAGGGAAAAGCAAAGGAATAAAACATGGTGACAGCGGAAGATGTATTGACGTCCATCGGCTCGACAGCCGCGTTGGCGGACGTCGAAAAATTATGGGACGACTCGATGGCGGCGTATCCGGGCGCGGAAAACATTCCGTTCCTGCAGGATGACGCCATCATATCCAACCGGAAGGCGACTGGTTTTGGCGACGAGATGGACGGCCCGTTCCTGCGGGCGGCTGCGGCGATCCGTGCGGACGACGCATTGGCGCGACTGTCGTGGCATTGTTTCTGGCGTGTGTTTTTGTCGGACAAAGGCGTCTATCCGCCGTCCGGCTGGCCGGAGCCCGAAAGCCTCGGCGAAGACCGCGGGCTGATCTATCTGCTTCCCGCCATCGGCTACGTGCCGCTCGTCCGGGAGAACCATAGACGGCTTGGATTTGCGGAAGACGTTACGACGGATACAATTGCGCAGGTGAGACATTATTGCGACGATAATTTCCGCCGTGGCCATGGCGGCCGTCCGGGCATCTATCTGAACCAGCTGGGCTGGATGCGATACTACACGACGGATCCGTATGTCCGCATCGGCCGTCTGGAGTTCTGGCTGCAGCCAAGCTCGCGCGACATTTATGTCTATCGCAACCGCAAGACCGGCAAGACTGTCGCCTTCCCGCCGGCGGGGGTGACGTATCTGATGGACGGCAACCGCCTCGGCAAGCCTGAAGAGTATGAAGGCCATGAGACGTTCACGTCCAAACTGGAGTACAAGGACGGTTGTGTGGTCGGAACGCCATTGTCTCCAAAGGGATACGCGATCAAAGAGGAAATCTCGCTACCGTTGGAGGATTGGGAGATGGTCTTCTCGAAAGGCGACATGAGCCTCGGCATGCACATCCCGTCCGGCGGCGGCATGGATTTTGAAAAGTGCGCGGATTCGTTGAAACGTGCGAAGGCGTTCTTCCTCAAGCACTTCCCGGACACGCCGCCGAAGGCGGTCGTGTGCAGTTCATGGATTTTCAATACGCAGTTGCAGGAGATTTTCCCACCGGAGGTGAATCTTTGCCGTTTCCAGCGCGGACTGTATCTTGTGCCATGCGCCAGTTCGCCCGGAGAAGGCCTGTGGTTCATTTTCCTTCGCGGCTGGCCGCTGGATTTCGCCACCGCGCCGCGCGAGACGACGCTTCAGAAGAAGATTCTCGACTATCTGGCCGAAGGCCACCGTTGGCGCGGCGGACAGATGTTCATTCTGATGGACGACATCGACAACTTCCGCGACGGCACGTATCTTGATTGAAGAAATGCCGCCCGGCGTCCAAAAGAAAAGAAACAAATTTTTCCAGAAAATAAGAACAAAACATTATTAAAAAAAGGAAAGAACAATGGGACAGATGAAAATCGGTTGGGCGAAACGAAATGTATCGACGGACAAGCCTGTGAATATTCCTGGGCAGTTTCATGCTCGAATTTCGACAGGCGTGCTGGATCCGTTGTTCGCGACGGCTCTAGTCGTGGAGAACGGCGGCGATCTGGTCTGTTTCGTTTCCATTGACGTCGTCGTGATTCGCGCCTTCCTGCTGGACAACATCCGCGAAAAGGTCGCGAAACTCCTGCCTGGCTTCCCTGTGGAGAAAATCATTGTCAACGCGACCCATACGCATACGGCGCCGAGCCATTACCACGATGGCGGCTGGCCGAGGAGCAAGACGTTGCCGACAGGCCCCGCGCCCGATGACCAGATGCCCATTGAAATGGACATTGCATCTGGCGACGAATATCGCGATTTCCTTTCCACGCAGGCCGCCGAAGCGGTCGCCGAAGCCTACAATAACCGTAAGGAAGGTGGCGTCGCATGGGGCTACGGCTACGCCGTCGTCGCGCACAGCCGTCGCGTCACCTATGCGGACGATCTATCCATGCGGCCGGGCGCCATCAAAAATTCGACACATGGCGTGAACGGCCATTCCGCCATGTACGGCAATACGAACGATCCTATGTTTTTAGGCTATGAAGCCGGAGCCGACCATTTCATCAATCTGATGTACACGTTCGACGCCGACAACAATCTGACGGGCGCCATCGTGAACGTCCCATGCCCGAGTCAGAACAGCGAAGGCATGTATCAGTTGAGCGCGAGTTTCTGGAACGAAGTGCGCGTACAGATGAAAAATCGCCATGGCGACATCTTCGTGCTGCCTCAGGCGGCCGCCGCCGGAGATTTGTCGCCGCGCATCCTGCACTACAAGGCCGCGCAGGAACGTCGCTTCAAACTGAAATACGGTCGTGAACGCGCTTTCGCGGAAGAGTTCGAACGGCTCGACATTGCGGAACGCATCGCGGACGCCTTCGATGAAGTGCTCGCATGGGCGAAGAAGGACATCCGTACGGATCTGCCGGTCGCGCATTCCGTGGAGACGGTCCAGCTGTCGCGCCGCAAGCTGTCCGAAGAGGATGTGAAGGAAGACCGCGAGATGCTGAAAGTATATGAGAACACGCCGTTCAAGACGGATGGCACGCCTGTGGAGAATCTGACGGTCAATTCGCGTCTGCTCGCCAGCCGCCACCGTTGCCGTGAAATCATCAATCGGTTTGAGGAGTGCAAAAAGTGCCCGACGATTCCGATGGAGCTGCATACGGTCAGTTTCGGCGACGAATTCGCCTTCGCGACGAACCGTTTCGAGCTGTATATGGACTACATGCACCGCATCCAGGCCCGCAGTCCGTTCCCGCAGACGTTCATCATCCAGCTGACGGGCGTGCCCGGAGCGGAAGGCGGCTCGTATCTTGCGACGGAGCGCGGCGTCTGGGGCCGCGGCTACAGCGCGAGCAAGTACTGCAACGTCTGCTCGCCGAAGGGCGGCCAGGAACTTGTGGAGAACACCCTCCGCATGCTGAATGAGCTGAAAACAAAAGAGTAACGATGGTGTCTCGCCATTGACGGCATGGGAGGGGCGCACTTCAGTGTGCCCCTCCTATGTTTTTTATTTGTGACAAGATATATAAAACATGCTAAGGACAATAGACAATAAGATAATATACTGATTAAAACGTTCGCTTATAGCCTTTGTTATTCCCGCATCGATTCAGTGGAAATGGGCCCACTAACCACTAAAAAGCCTTTGCTTTAGACATTAAGCTTCGTAAATTGAAGATGTTTTAGCTTCTGATAGAGGCATCAAGTTCGTTTATATATGCCTTGGCGAACTTCAAAGCTTCCCATGCAGTTCTGATATCGTCTGTATGTGCCAACAGTCTTTGGACGAAAGGGAAATCTTTTGCGGGATAGCATATTTCATGTTTTTCATTTTCCCACGGATATTCCAACTGTGGTTCATGAACGGATTTTCTCTTTGCTATGGCAGGCTGTGCATCTTCAAGAGTTCTGATCAGTCCCATTATCCTCTTATAATATTTGTGTTTTTGGGGATTTTTTCGGATAATCTCATCGATGGTCTTATTGAAATGCGCTCCCGCTATTTCATGGCGTAGTTGTGCAGGTATACTGTATGTATGACGATGTCTGTAGGCTTTGGCAAGCTTCTCAAAGACCATTTGAAGAAGCATGCAGAATGTTGAAGGCGACAAGCTAATGTCGTGGCCAAGGGTCTCCGTGGCATGCAGATCTTCTTTCGCCTGAAGGAGAAAGGCTTTGCCGACAGACAATTTGCCTTCGCTCATAGAAGATCCTCCGCGTATTGCAGATCCCAGTCGTCCGGCAAGCGAAGTTTCTTGTCAAGAACATCTTTCCATTCTTCGTCACTTAAGAGAATGATCTCTATGCGATAGGGCGCCGCGTGATGTTCATCATAATCGCAGAGGAACGGATCTATAGAGCCTGAGGTCGCTACCGAAGAGGAGACTTCCAGGATCTTGATCAAGTTGTCATTGGACGGAAAGTATTTTGCCGTATGCGTTCCTTCATCCATTTTGTGATGGGATACAGCAACGGCTTGGGCGGTATCTTTTAAACTTAATGTTACCATAGGGGAACGATTAACAATTAACTGGTGAAAGATGATGAAAATAAAAAATCAGCTTGCATCATACAATAACGATCGTATTGAAAAATGCAAGCTGATGGATTACGAATCATATAGATTCATAAGATATCATGATGACTTTTTGATGATAAAACAATCTAATTGCTTAAAAATTAATGTTTAAGCATAGATTTTGTGTTAGCAAAAAATACGGAGGCGTCATTTTCGCCTAGTTAATTCGTGTTATCATCATCCCCTTCAAAACGGCGGGCGGAGCTGAAGGTCTCCAAATCGTAGTTGATTTTTGTTTCGGGCATGGGAAGACGGTCGAGAACGACGCCTGCGTCATGGAAGAAAAGTTCCGCCAACGTGTCGTGGTAGTCCGAAAAGACGACGACCCGTTTGATTCCGGCGGCGACCAATGCCTTGGCGCAGTTCGTGCAAGGCATGTTCGTGACGTATGCCGTTCCGCCGGAAAGGCTGATGCCATGCTGCGACGCTTGGCAGATGGCGTTGATCTCCGCGTGGTTTGTGCGGACGCAGTGGTCGTTGACGACCATGCAGCCGTCTTCATAGCAATGCGGCGTGCCCGGCAGGGAGCCATTGTAACCCGTTGCCAAGACGTATTTATCCTTCACGAGCACACAACCGCAGTGCATTCGCGGGCAGGTGGCGCGTTCGGATGCGAGCATGGCGAGTTTGAGGAAGTATTCATCCCACGAAGGGCGTTTCCAATTGGTGGCGTCGATTTTGACGATTTTGTAGGGAAGCATAGTTAGTTCCAATAGGCTTCTAGGCTTCTAGATTAATGCCAACGCCCCCCGCCGTATATTCGCGGCGGAGGGCGCATGGTTGTTTCAGGATGACTTACTTTTCGTCGATCACGTCTTCGATGAATTCTGCTGTTTCGTCTTCATTCACGAGTTCGGCGGAGGTCCAGATCTTTTCCTTCATGGCGTGGTCCGGCTTGGTATAGACCGTCTTGGTCTTCTCAATGTAGCGGCGCAACTGCTTTTCCAGCTTTTCGATGACCTTGGCGAGGGAGACGCGCATATCGTTGCTGACAGCTTTCGCATTGAAAGTGAAGCGCTTGCCGTTGAGAAGCGCGTCCGCGATATGCCAATTCCGCTCAAGGGAGAAGACAATTCGGAGAGATGTCAGTTTTTGGAGTTCGAATTCGGATTCAAGTTTCTTCGTCTGTGTTTCGGCGAGAGCCTTGAGTTCGTCGTCAATTTCGTAATGTTTTGCACTGACGATAATTTCCATGTTTTGACCTCCTTGGTTACTGGTTTGCTGACGGTGGCGACGTGCCGCCGTCAGGTGTTGAATGAAGGCCCGAGATAGACCTGGCGAGCCTTTTCGTCATGCAGCAGCTGGTCGCCGCTGCCCGCGAAGAGGATTTCGCCGTTGCAAATCAGATACGCGCGATCGACGACCGCCAGTGTTTCCCGTACATTATGATCGGTTATTAAAATCCCGAGACCCCTATCTCGCAGATTTGCTATGATTTTCTGTACTTCGTTGACATTGATCGGGTCGACACCTCCGAACGGTTCATCGAGCATGATGAATTTCGGATTGGTCGCAAGGGCGCGTGTGATTTCTAGTCGTCTCCGTTCACCTCCGCTGAGAGTGAAAGCCTTCTGTTTCGCAAGCCTCGTCAACTGGAGCTCGTTGAGAAGCTCGTCTAATCTCAATTTACGCTCTTTTGCGCCAAGTTCAAGTGATTCCAACACTGCAAGCACATTTTCTTCAACGGTCAGCTTGCGGAAAATGGACGGCTCTTGTGCAAGATATCCCATTCCAAGGCGGGCGCGTTCGTACATGGCGAGGCGGGAGACGTCGTGGCCGTCGAAGAGAATGGTCCCTTCGTTCGGCTCGATGAGCCCGACGATCATGTAGAACGACGTTGTCTTTCCAGCTCCGTTCGGACCCAGCAGGCCGACGACTTCGCCAGGAGCGACATCCAATGAGACATGGTTGACGACGCAACGGTTCCCATAAATCTTGACTAAATTTTCAGCTTTCAGAAGCGGCGTCATTTTTTCTACCATGTCCAGAAGCCTCTCTTCTCCTTTTTGTCTTCATTTGGCTTGACATCAGCGGGCTTGTCGTCTTTTTGCTTAACTTCAGCAGGCTTGTCGTCTTTTGGCTTGACTTCTACGGGCTTGTCGTCTTTCGGCTTGTCTTCGACGGCTTTGTCTTCCTTCTGCTTAAGATCAGCAGGCTTGTCGTCTTTTGGCTTGACTTCTTCAGACTTGTCGTCTTTGGGCTTGTCGTCCGACTTCTTTTCGTCCTTTTCGTCCTTTTCGGAGAAAAAGTTGCCGAGCGCGCCGCCGTTTTTGCCGCTTTTTTTGTCGATTTGGATGGTAAGCCGCGGTTTCTGGATGTTGATTTTCGCCTTCTTGCGGTCATAGACGACCTTGTCGCCGTTCATCGTGTTTTTGCCTTGAATGATGGAGCAGTTTCCGGTCATGAGGATGGTGTCGTCCTTCACGTCATAGACGGCATGGTCGCCCATGGCGGATTCCGTGCCGTCCAATTTTCTGAGGACGACTTCGCCGTCCGCTTCGATCCGCTGGAGCTTCATATTGGAATGGGCGGCTTCGTCTTCGTCCTGCTTCTCCTTTTTCTTTTCTCCTTCTTTCTCCGCATCCTTTTCCGCTTCCGTGAGATAGACCATCATTTTCAGGGCGGTGAGGCTCATGTTGGAATCCTCCACGCGGACATTGCCCGTAAGTTCGACGGTCCGTCCGTCCAGCTGCATTTCCATGCGGTCGGCGGAGACGACGAGTTCGTCCTGTTCTTCTTCTACGTCGTCCGCCTCTTGCTTCTTGGGCGGTTCGTCCGCCCATGACGAGCAGACGAAGAGGGCGCATAAGAGGGTGGCGATGATTGATTTACGGAGAATCCAAGTCATTTGAACGATCCTGTTTTAAGGGTTTTGGCGGTTTTCTTGTCGAGTTTCAATTTCAGTTTGACGGTGGAGCGCAGGAGGATGACATGGCGTGTGAGATCCACGTCGAATCCGACTCCGGAGATATCGACGTCGTCGCCGAGATCGATGACGATCGGCTGGTCGCTTTTGATTTCGCCCATGGCGTAGTTGAAGTCGCATGCGGCGGCCTTGAGGGAGATACGGACTTTTCCGGACTGGTCCGCCTTGATGATGGCCGGCTTCTGCGCGTTTTGTTTGCCTTGGTCATGGAAGAAGACGAGTTCGCAGCCCTCTATGGTCGTGAGGGGGCCGCGGACGGAGGCCTTCCGGCCGGCGATCTGCCATGCCAGGCGGTTATGTTCGTCATAGCCGCAGGACTGGAAACCATAGAGGTCCACATTGCCGTTCTGTCCCAAGTCCCAATCCGCGCAGAATGCGCACAATGGGATGAGAATGAACAAGATGGCGATGCAGAGCGGTTTCATGGGTTATTTCTTGAAGAGGTCATAGTACGGTTTGATGAAATCCTTCCATTCGTCACGCGACTTGAGGAGGCGTTCGACGGCTTCGCGCAAGGCGCCGTGGCCGCCTTTCGCGATGGTCACCCAGTCTGCGAGGTCGCGGACTTCGGGGGCGGCGTCCGCGACGGCGACGGAAATCCCGCAAATGGCGAAGGCGGGCAGGTCGAAGAAATCGTCTCCGACCATCATGCAGTTTTCCGGCTTGATGTCGAAGAAGGAGGCGATTTCCTGAAGGCCTTCGCCCTTGGTGTTGCAGCGGTCTTTGATGAGATCGCAATGGAGGCTGGTAAGGCGTTTCGTGTTGGCCTTGTCGCCGCGCGCCGTGAGGGCGGCCGTCTTGATGCCGAACTGGCGGCACATCCGGAAGGCGAGACCATCCTTGGCGGAGAAAAATTTGATCATGTCGTCGGATCCGCAGCCGTATCCGATGCGGCCGTCCGTGATAGTGCCGTCGATGTCGAAGACGACGGCTTTGATCTGCTTACATTTGCTTGACCAGTCCATGGATATCCTTCACGATGGTTAGGAGGTTATATAACTGATCTGTCGGCAGGGAGTTGGCACCGTCCGACAGGGCTTTTTCCGGTTCCGGATGCGTTTCGAGGAAGAGGCCGTCGATGCCGACGGCGGCGGCGGCGCGGGCCAGCGGGGCGACGAACGCGCGGTTGCCGCCGGAGGAGGAGCCGAGGCCGCCCGGCAGCTGGACGGAATGCGTCGCGTCGAAAATGACGGGCTTGCCGAGGCTTTTCATGATGACGAGGCCGGGCATGTCCACGACGAGGCGGTGGTAGCCGAAACTGGCGCCGCGTTCCGTCAGCATGATGCGTTCATTGCCAGTGGAAGAGAGCTTGCCGATGATCGGCTTCA
>CACYQT010000044.1 GCA_902776645.1 uncultured bacterium
CCTTCAAAGGCCGCAAGAAGCGTTTCGTCAAAATCGCCGGCGAAATGGTCTCCCTCCCCGCCATCGAGGAAGTCCTCCAGCGGAAATACAAGTCGGAGGACGAAACGCTGGCCATCGCGGTCGAAGCCGTCGGGACGGAGGAACATCCGGATATCACGCTGTTCACGACGCTCGATCTCGACCGCGACGACGTCAACCACACCATCCGCGAAGCGGGATTCTCCGCCATCCACAGCATCAAGCAAATCGTCAAGCTCAAGGAAATTCCCGTGCTCGGCACGGGCAAGACGGACTACCGCTCCCTCAAGACCATGTCCGTCAACTGAGCAACCATACCTTCTATTATATATACTATGAAGCAACTGTACAAAATCGAAGTGGCCTCCGGCCTTGAATACGAAAGCATCGCGGAATGCGGCCTTGGACTGAAGCTGAACGACAAAGTCGTCGTCCAATGCGAACGCTATCTCGACTTCGCGAAAGTCTCGAAAATCTGCGGCGATCCCATATTGGACGAAGCGGAATTCGAACGGCAGCGCGCCATGAACACGAAAGGCCGCCATATCGAAGGCCAGAAGATCCCGCAGATCCTGCGCATCGCCACGCCGGAGGACATCGCCAAGGCGAAAGACAATGACGTCCAGGCATTTACCGCCCACAACCGGACGCTTGAACGCATCAAGGCGCACGGTCTGGAAATGAAACTCATCCAGACCCATTACTCTTTCGACAAGAGCCTCATCATCTTCCAGTTCTCCGCGGACGGCCGAATCGACTTCCGCGAACTGCTCCGCGACCTCTCCGGCCTTCTGAAAGTGCGCGTTGAACTACGGCAGGTCGGCGTGCGCGACGAAGCGTCCATTCTCGGCGGCGTCGGCACCTGCGGCCGCCCGTTCTGCTGCGCGAAATTCCTCAACAGCTTCAACAGCATCAACGTGAAAATGGCGAAACAGCAAGGGCTTTCGCTGAATCCGCAGAACATCTCCGGCTGCTGCGGCCGACTGAAATGCTGCCTCCAGTTCGAAGCCGAAATCTACAAGGAGATCAGCGCGGAGGCCAGTCAGAAACAGGAGGAGGAAGCGACGGACGACGCCGTGGCGGACATGAACGAACTGGACGACGCGCAGGCCGTCCAGCTGGAGCCGTTGCGCGAAGAGGAGCCCGTGGCGCGCTTCCAAAGGCCGCAGCAACAAGGCGGCAACCGCCAGCAGCAGCGTCCGCGCAACAACAACGGGCAGAACAACAACCAGCAGCGCCAGAACAACGGAAACAACAACAACAACAACAACCAGCAGCGGCGCTTCGACGGCAACCCAAACAACCGCAACAATAACAACAACCGTCCGCGCAATAACAACAATAATAACAACAATAACAATGGCGGCAGCAACGGCAACGGCCAGCAGCAGAGGCCGCACAAGAATCCGCCCAAACGCCCCATGCCGCCGCCGGACAAGCAAGTGAAACATCCGCTCCCCCCAGAGGGGGAAAGCTAAAAGCCGAAAGCTGAAAGCTTAAAGCAAATGCAAGCCAAAAGGCTTGGGAAAGCTGAAAGCTAAAAGCTTAAAGCAAATGCAAAGCCAAAAGCCTTGGGATAGCTAAAAGCTAAAAGCTGAAAGCCAAAAGCAAATGCAAAGCCCAAAGCTCCGCCTCCCTTCTATCCCTTCCCCCTTGTATCCCTTGAATCCCTTGAATTCCTTCATTCAAACTCATTCACCCTTTACATTCTGTATTCGCTTTAAGCTTTCGGCTTTAAGCTTTTAGCTCCTCAGTATGCGCAAACTCCTCCGAATCTACATCTGCGCCTTCGCCTTCCTGTTGCCGTTCCTCTTCGGAAGCTACGCCAGCGGGACGGAAAGCCCCAATTTTCCGGTCAGCCTGTTCGAATGGCTCGTCAGCGGTTTGACACCGTCATGGCCGGCATGGCTCGCGCCGATCTTCGCGGGCGTCGCCCTGCTCGCCGCGGCCATCATCCATCGTCCGCCGACGAAAAGCCGTTTTCTACCGCTCTGCTTCCTGTGGGGACTGCCGCTAATCGGCGGATTGATCGGCATTTGCGTCACGACGGAATACGACTACGCCTGCAACTGGCTCCTCCATTTCACGGGCGCTTTGGCTTTCGCCGTCGCCGTCAAATGGACGTCCGACAGCGACGACAAACTGCTGCCCGCCCTGTTCTCCTCCGTCGTCGCCGCCTCCCTCCTCCTCTGCCTCTGTGGCTGGTATCAGCATTTCATCGGCCTGGACAGCATGCTCCAGATGTTCCGTGAAAACGCCGCCAAAACCGGCATCCCGCTGGACGGACAATTGGAGCAGAAGCTGTTGCAAAAACGCATCTACGCCTTCTTCATCGACCCCAACCTGCTGGCGGCCCATCTCATTCTTGTCGCCCCGCTGGCCGTCGTCGCGCTGAGCCGTTGGAGCCGCCATTTCCAGCCGGTCAACGTCAGCCGCATCGTCTTCATCATCGGCGGTATTTTCATGTATGTCATCACGATTTTCTGGACGGGCAGCCGCGGCGGCACCATCGGCCTCTGCGTCGGCATCGCCGTTTTCATCTGGTGCCAGCCGTTCATCCAGAAGCTCCGCTGGCGTTGGCTGCTGCCGATCGCGGCGGCCGTCGCCGTCGTCGCCGTCGTTTTCGTGGCGACCCGCAGCAAAGAGCGGGACGGCGCGAAATCCGCCTCCGCCCGCATGAACTACTACAAAGTCTGCGTCCAGATGTTCAAAGAACGTCCGCTGACGGGCCTCGGCCTTGGCGAATTCTTCCCGAACTACATGCGGCTCAAGCCTGTGCCAGCGGAAGAGACACGCGATCCGCACAATTTCCTGCTCGGCATGGCGGGCCAATGCGGCGTCATTGGCGGCCTCGCCGCGCTCATCGCCCTGCTCTTCCCGTTCGTGTTGGCGTTGAAAGGAAAACTTTCGGACGCCGCGTCGCCGTCCGCCGATCTTCTGCCGGCCGTCCTGGCCGGACTCGCCGCATGGTCCACCCACGCGTTGTTTGAATTCAACGAACTGATACCGGGCACGTTCTTCATCGTCGGATGGTTCATCTGCCTTGCACTGCCCGCCGCCGCGGAAGACGCGAAGCGGCTTCCCGCCTGGACACGCGTTCCCGCCATCGTTCTGGGCTGCATCGCCTTGATTCCGCTCCTGCGCATTCCCGCCGAATACAAATTCCAATTGGTCGAACGCGGCGAAGCCGGCGGCAATCCGTTCGGCATTCTGAAAGAACTCGACGAAAATCTGCCGCGCTCCATCGGCCCCGTCGACATGCGTTTCAAGCCATGTTTGAACGCGCTTCTTCCACGTCCGGACACATTGCAAATCAAACAAACCATGCCGAAGGACTACGCCGCCGAAAACGCCTGGCAGGCGGCGAACATTCTTGTCAAACGCACGCCGCATCGGCCATCCCACTGGTATAAATACGCCCTGACGGCGGCCGCCATCGGCAAATGGGATGAAGCCACACACGCCATTTTCAAGGCGCGGGGATGGTATCCAACCAACGGCGACTACTGCCTTCTCGACGCCGTCATCCAATCCCGCCGCGCGGACTGGCTGCCGTTCATCCGTATCGCAGACGTGAAAATGCACGAACAGCCTGACGGATCCGTCCTCGCGCTTTACGACATCCCCGAAACCTTTGTTCCGCAATTCAAAGAAATAACGGAATTGGCAAATTCCATCAACATCCATTTGCAGGACGGACGCCCTGTCCGCTTCGATTTCACCCCCATCCCCACACAACAAACCGCACCATGAAACGACTCGGAACCGCCATCATCCTCTCCGGCCCAAGCGGCGTCGGAAAATCCACCGTCTGCTCCTTCCTTTTCAAAAAGTACACGGATCTGAAATTCTCCGTGTCGTGCACGACGCGCGCCCCGCGGCCCGGCGAAGTCGACGGCATCGCATACCATTTTCTCACCGTCGATGATTTCAAACGCCGCATCGACGCAGGCGACTTCCTCGAATGGGCGGAAGTCCACGGCAACTACTACGGCACGCTGAAGCAGGAAGTCCTGCCGCGCATTCTCAACGGGCAGGATATCATTCTCGACATCGACGTGCAGGGCATGCGGCTCGTCCGCCAGTCCGCCCAGTCCGATCCGCGTCTGGCGGCCTCCTTCATCACCGTCTTCCTTGCGCCGCCGTCGCTTGCGGCCCTCGAACAGCGCCTTCGCGGCCGCGGCACGGAAACGGAGGAGTCCATCAGGAAACGCCTCGGCAACGCCGCCAAGGAGCTCGCCGCCTGGCGTGAATACGACTCCATCGTCGTCAACGACGTCGCCGAACAGGCCGCCGACCGCCTCGACGCGATTCTGACCGCCGCCCACGCCCGCACGGCCACCTGCCTGGAAGAGCCGTGGCTCGCGTAACATTTTCTCCGAAAGACATTTGGGATATCACGACATGAAAAAAGTCATCGTTCTCGGCATCACTGGCTCCATCGCCGCCTACAAAGGCGCAGACCTCTGCTCGCAGCTCGTCAAGGCGGGCCATGACGTCCATGTCATCATGACGAAATCCGCCATGCAGCTCGTCACGCCGCGGACATTCTTCACGATTTCCCGAAATCCCGTCGTGACAGATCTTTGGGAGACGCCTGACTGGAAGCCGGAGCACATCGATCTGGCCGAACAGGCGGATCTCCTGCTCATCGCCCCCGCCACGGCGAACATCCTCGCAAAAATGGCGTATGGGCTGGCGGACGACGCGCTTTCGACGTATCACATCTCCCACACGGGGCCCGTCATCGTCGCCCCCGCGATGAATTTCCGCATGTGGGCGCATCCCGCAACGCAGCAGAACTGCAAGACGTTGCAGAAGCGGGGCGTCATCTTCGTCGGCCCCGCCGAAGGCCATCTGGCCTGCGGCGCGCCCGGCAAAGGCCGTTTCGCTCCCGTGGAGGAAATTCTGGCGGCTGTGAAAAAATCCCTAGAAGGCTAGAAAGCCAGAAGGCTAGATTATTTGTAAATTATCTTCCGCCCCTCGAAGCTTGTGAAGGCCAGCCCGCCATCCTCTCGCTCCAATTTGTCGTTCGGCTCCAGGCGGATCTTGCCGCCGCTTTCCGGCAGATCGAACGAAAACGCGGGCATGGCCATGCCGCTGACGCGATTGCGTAGCGCCGCCATCAATTCCAGCCCGCGCTCCACGCCCGTCCGGAAATGCATCGTCCCTTCGATCGGATCGCCGTGGAACAGATAGTACGGTTTCACTTTCATCTTCAGAAGTCCCGTAAACAGAAGCCTCAACGTCTCCGCGTCGTCGTTGACGCCCTTCAGTAGCACGCTCTGGTTCACGACGGGAACGCCATGCCGCAGCAGCCGTTCCACCGCCTGCCGCGATTCCTCCGACAGTTCCACCGGATGGTTGAAATGGGCCGCCAGCCAGACCGTCTTCCCGCAACCGCCCAGAATGTCGCACAGCGATTCCGTCATACGTTGTGGCATCACGACAGGAACACGGCTGCCGACGCGCAGCATCTCCAGATGGTCGATGTCTGCGAACGCCTGCAGGACATGCGCCAATTCATCATCCTCCAACGTCAGCGGATCGCCGCCTGAAATCAATATCTCCCTGATTTCACGATGCTTCGCAACGTAGTCGACCGCCGCCGCCAAAACGTCTTCCGTCGGCTTGCCGTCGAAGCACTGCCAGTTCCGTTTCCGCATGCAATGGCGGCAATGCGTCGCGCAACGGCTCGTCGTCATGAACAACGCGCGGTCCGGATAGCGGTGGACGAGCCGCGGCACGGGGCTGTACGCCTCCTCGCCGAATGGGTCGGGCGTTCCGCCCTGCAGTTCCTCTTCCGTCGCAACGCACTGGCGGAGAATCGGATCCATCACATCCAACGTCTTGGCGAGAGACAGATAATGCGGCGTGGCCTGCATCGGATAGCGGCGGCAGACCTCCGAATCCGCACGGAGCCCGAGTGCATCCATCACCCGTCCCGCCGTCTTCCATGATTCCCGCAACTGCCAATGCCAGTCGCCCCATTCCGCGTCGCTCGCTCCCCAGTCTTTTCTGTCAAACACCCTGCACATGTCGTTATGCTGTCGTCGTCAAAGATTATTTCTTTTCAAAAAAAAATCACAAAAAATATGGCATTATGCTCAACCTGTAATATAGTATCAAATTGCGATCTTTGAAGCCGAGAGTCCCTCGGCTGGCCATGACAAAATGCAAGCGCGCTGGAAAGCGCAAGCCCAAACAGATTGATTCCCAAGGAGTTGACGTGGAAAAGCCTAACTTCAACATCACCGTCACCATCACAGAAACCGCCCCCTGCAGCCGTTCCCTGAAGATTCAGGTCGCGCCTGAATCCGTGCAGGCGACGTATGATGACGCCATCAGGACATTGAACAACCAGATCCGCCTGCCTGGTTTCCGGGCCGGAAAAGTGCCGCGGGCGATCATTGTCTCACGATACGCCAAGGAACTTGAAGCCGAGACGATTGACAAACTCATCAACACGGCTCTCCGCAAGGCTTTGGAAGACAACAAGCTCAATCCCATCGGCCAGCCTGAGCTGGACAAGGACTGCAAACTTGAGCTGAAGCTCGGCGAACCGTTCGAATTCACCGCCAACATCGAAATCGCCCCCGTGTTCGATCTCCCTGAATACAAGAAGCTCGCCCTCACCAAGGCGGACACGTCCGTCTCGGAAGACGAAGTGAACGACGCCATCAACACGTTCCTTGAAAACAACATCGACTACCAGCAGACCGGCAAGCCCGCCGCCCAGAAGGACATGCTGAAGGTCGACTACAAGGCCGCGATCCCGGAAGGCGAGACCTATTCGGACAAGTGCAACTATCTGATGAACGGTGAGAACTCATGGCTCGTCCTCCGCGAGCCCGAACTCCTCCCCGGCGCCTCCACCATTCTCGTCGGCGCCGTGCCCGGAGACGAAAAGGACGCGGACATCTCCTTCCCGAAGGACTTCTACAACACGGAACTGGCCGGCAAGACCTTCAAATACCATATCAAGGTGAATGAAGTCCACAACGCCATCGTCCCCGAACTCAACGACGAGTTCGCGAAGAAATACAAGATGGACTCCGCCCAGCAGATCAAGGACAACTTCAAGAAGAACATGGAAGCCCGCAAGGAGCAGGTCGAAAACGAAAAGCTCCGCACGCAGGTGATGGACACCCTCCTCGCCGCCGTGGACTTCCCGCTGCCGGAGAAGCTTCTCGCCGCCGAAACCGCCCACGTCAAGGAGCAGCTCGCCAACCGCGAAAAGCAGCACGGCAAGAAGGACGATGAAATCGCCGCCATGGACGCCGATCTCGCCAAGCAGGCGGACACGCAGGCCCGCATGTCCCTGCGCCGCGAATTCCTCATCTCGGCCATCGCCAAGGAAGAAAAGGTCGAAGTCACCTTCAACGATCTGATCCCCGTCATCTCCGAAATCGCGCAGCGCGAAAAGAAGAGCATCCAGCAGGTCGTCAAAGCCTTGCGCGACAACCGCCAGATGGATGTCATCGGAAACTCCCTCATGTTCACGAAGACCGTTGACAAGATCATCAGCCTCGCGGACATCACCGTCGTCAAAGACCAGAAATAACCAGCCGTCCGCGCAAACGGACAGCCCCGCCCCATGGAGGAGAGCATGCCAGTCAAAAATTCATCCTATTACATTCCGGTCGTCATCGAGCAGACCGCCCAAGGCGAACGCTCCTACGACATCTACTCGCGGTTGCTGAAGGACCGCATCATCTTCCTGGGGACTGAGATCGACGACGGAGTCGCGAACTCCATCGTCGCCCAGTTCCTCTTCCTGCAAAGCGAAGACCCCAAGAAGGACATCGACCTCTACATCAACAGCCCCGGCGGATCCGTCACGGCGGGCCTCGCCATCTACGACACGATGCAGATGTTGTCCTGCGACGTGCGCACCTACTGCATCGGGCAGGCCGCCTCCATGGGCGCCGTCCTGCTCGCCGCAGGATCCCATGGCAAACGCTTCGCCCTGCCGAACGCCCGCATCATGGTCCACCAGCCCTCCGGCGGTTTTGGCGGCACAGCGGCGGACGCGGAAATCCAGGTCAACGAGCTCCTGCATTACAAGACGCTGCTCTACGACATTCTCGCGAAGCACATCGGCAAGCCGGCCGACCAGATCAAAAAGGATTCCGACCGCGATTTCTTCATGTCCGCGACGGCGGCGCAGGAATATGGTGTTGTTGACCAGGTCCTGCCGCCAAACGAATCCAAGCGCTGACCGACTCCACCCTGTCCCCACGTCCGGCCGGGCGTGGGGATTTTATGATTTTATGCCGAAGGCGAATGACGCCCGCGGCATCCTTCAGAAAAGCATTTCAAACCGTCCCGTCCCACCATGGCAAGGTCTTCAAAACAATATTGCTCCTTCTGCGGACGTTCCAATTCGGAAGTCCAGCTCATCCACGCCCCGGACGGCAGTGTCGCCATCTGCAGCGAATGCATCGACATCTGCAGCTCCATGATCCACGCGGAGGATTCCGTCCCGCAGGAGGGAAAGCGCAATCTCAAGCGAATCTACGTGCCGGATCTCGTCCCGCCGGCGGAAATGAAAGCCTATCTGGACCAGTATGTCATCGGGCAGGACCAAGTCAAGAAAGTCCTGTCCGTCGCCGTCTACAACCACTATAAACGGCTCCGCCATCTCGCCCAGACGGAAAAAGGCAACGATGTCGAAATCGAAAAGAGCAACATCCTCCTGCTCGGCCCGACCGGAAGCGGCAAGACCCTGCTGGCCAGGACGTTGGCAAAGAAACTGGACGTCCCGTTCGCCATCGCGGACGCCACGACGCTCACAGAGGCCGGCTATGTCGGCGACGACGTCGAAAACATCCTGCTCCGCCTCGTCCAGGCGGCCGATTTCAACATCGACAAGGCGCAGGTCGGCATCATCTACGTCGATGAAATCGACAAGATCGCCAAACGCAACGACAACGTCTCCATCACGCGCGACGTGTCGGGCGAAGGCGTCCAGCAGGCCCTGCTGAAGATATTGGAAGGCACCGTCTCCAACGTCCCCCCGAAAGGCGGCCGCAAGCACCCCCAGCAGGAATACCTCCACGTCGACACCACGAACATCCTCTTCATCTGCGCAGGCGCGTTCGTCGGCCTGGACAAGATCATCAAACGCCGCCTCGGCCAGAAAGTGCTCGGCTTCGGAAAGAAGGTCGACGAAGACAAGCTGTCCATGGACGAATCGACGGGCGAGACGCTTGCCAAAGTCGAACCGGAAGACCTCCTCAAGTTCGGTCTCATCCCCGAATTCATCGGCCGTCTTCCCGTCATCGCCAATCTCCGCGAACTGGAACGGGACGATCTGATCGCCATTCTCACGCAGCCGAAGAACGCCCTCGTCAAGCAGTACCAGGAACTTTTCGCCATGGAAGGCGTCAATCTGACGTTCGACCAGAAGGCTTTGGAAGCCATCGCGGATCTCGCCGTCAAACGCGGCACGGGAGCCCGCGGCCTCCGTTCCATCATGGAGAACATCATGCTGGACACGATGTACAACCTGAACAAGGATTCTCGCAACACAAGCATCACCGTCACGGAAGACATGGTCAAATAACCGCCTACGAACAAGCCACATCCCGAAGAGAGCATGCAAAAAACCGTCCGCACCATCACCGTCATCCTGGCCTGTCTCCTGATGTCCGCGCAGACCGCCCTCTTCGCGCAGACGGCCGCGGCAAAACGCCAGAACGCCATCCGCGTCATCTCCCTCAACCGCGTCCAATTCCTCTACATGGAGGATGTCGCACGGTTCTACGGACTGAAAATGGCCGTCAGCGGGAAGACCATCACCCTTTCATCCAAATACTCGCGGCTCGTCTTCACGAACGACGGCCGCGTCGCCACCATCAACACGGTGGGCCAGTATCTCGCGTTCTCCATCCGCACGTACCAGGGCCATGTCCTCCTCAGCCTCATTGACTTCCAGAAGGTCATCGACCCGATCCTCCGCCCGGGCACCATCCCGCGCCACGTCGTCCGGAAAATCGTCATCGATCCGGGCCACGGCGGAAAGGACCCCGGCTGCCAGGGCGGCGTCGTCAGGGAGAAGGACGTCAACCTGCAGGTTTCACTGCGGCTTGCGGATCTGCTGCGGAAGCGCGGCTACACCGTCTACATGACACGCCAGTCGGACATCTTCCCGACGCTTGACCAGCGCGTCAACGCCGCCAACAAGATCAAGCCGGACCTCTATATCAGCCTCCATTGCAACGCCACCGCCAATCCCGCCATCGACGGGATCGAAGTGTACTGCGCAACGGCCACCGGCTCCGCCCCCTCGGACAGCAAGGTCATCTCCACGAAGCCCTGCCCCGCCAACGCCTATGATCTTGAAAACGCGTATCTTGCATACCATATCCAGAAACGCCTCGTTTCCGCCATCAAAACGTCGGACCGCAGCGCACGGCACAAGCGGTTCAAGGTCATCGCGGATACGGCGGCCCCCAGCATCCTCGTCGAAATGGGCTTCCTCACCAACGCGGCGGACCGTCAAGGCCTCGCGCACAGCCAGCGGCAGATGCTCACGGCGACGGCCATCGCCAACGCCATCGAAGAATACAAAAACGCCGTCGCGCCGAAAACACCGCGCTCAATCGCGCCATGACGGCCTCCATTTTCAGTTTTTCCAACAGCAACAACCAGTCATCGAGGTGAAACCATGCCACTTGTGAAAGAATGCGTGTTCTGCAAAATCATCCGCGGCGAAATCCCCTGCTGCAAAGTCTATGAAGACGATCTCATCCTCGCCTTCCTCGACATCGCCCCCTTCAACATCGGCCATACCGTCATCATCCCGAAAGACCATCAGAACAGCATCACCACGCTCGACGAAATCTACGCCAACCGCATCATCAAAATGGCGCCGAAAATCGGCGTCGCCCTCATGCGCACCATCAACGCGGAAGGCTTCAACCTCTTCCTCAACAACGGCAGCGTCGCCGGACAGACCGTCTGGCATTGCCACATGCACGTCCTGCCGCGCTTCGCGGGTGACAAGGTCGTCATCTCCTCCGAACCGCAGAAATACGACAGCATGGACCAGATGGCCGAACTCGCCGGAAAGCTCTTCAACAAGCTCAACGCACAATGACACTGGAAGAACAGCTCGACATCATCCGTAAAATCTGCGAGGAGGACGACACCTTCCCCCCCATGGCCTATTGCTTCGTGCGGGACTCCGTCCACAAGGCGCTTGACGAAATCGTAAAGGCCAGGAGAAAAATCGATTTCAACGACGACGAGCCCCCGGACATCAAGGGGGCCGCCCTCTGCCGTTTCTTCCGTGACACGCTCATCTCGCGTTTCGGGCCATGCGCCATCGATGTTCTAGACACATGGAACATCAAGAAGACAAGCGACTTCGGTAAAATCATCTACAAACTCATATCCGTCGAGATCCTCGGCAAATCAGAGAACGATTCCATCGAGGATTTCGACGACGTCTATGATTTTACCGAGGAGTTCGTCATGCCCTACAAGCAGGGCGCCATGCCTGGACGACAATAACAGGCGTTGATGAAAGTCATAATAATTTTTTTCAGGGCATGATGACAAACTTGCAAATCATGCCCAAACGGCTAAATTATGTAGTTTAGCTATAGCCGTTTCTTCCTGCACATAGGGCGCATCCGCGCCCCGCGTGGACGCGCCCTCCCCCATGAGCCGCGCGTCAATGGAATTTCCGATACATGTTCAGCAACTCGCCGACGCCTATGTCCAGCTTGTCGCCGACCTGCAGACCGAGAAAGTCAAGCTGTCCGGCCGCCAGCTCCAAGACGAACTGGGCGGGCTTCCCGCTGTCATATGTCGGCAGTCGGTCATAGTACGCGACTTCGCTTTCACTGCGCTGCCGCGGCTTCTCCATTTTCATCCGGTGCATCGACACGATCACCCCGTTCGCGTCCATGTAGATCAAATCCAGATCAAAACGGCAGCCTTTCATCCAGAAGGCCCGCTGGGACATCTTGTCGGACACGAACAGCATCCCGCCGGTCTCGGCCAGCGTATCACGGTCCATCAGCCCCTTGGACTGCTCCGCCTCCGTGAAAGCCAGCTCGATCCGGTCATACAGATACCCGTTGATGGTCAAAGGCCAGTAGACGGGGCGCGCGCCAGAAGGCTTCGCGCTTTCGGCACGGCAGGACACCCCCGCGACAAAAATCATCAGCCCCAGGCAGAAACAAAAATCGATTTTTAGCAGCGTCTTCATGATTCTCCTTGATAAATGAAACTCATATAAAATAACAAACCGATCACGGTTTTCAAATAGCCAGCCGTAAAAACGGCGACGCGCATTCGTTTCCCTCCTCGTTAATTCAAATCAATTCAATAATAAAAAGAGATCTAGACCATGAAAAAATTCTTCACATTGAAGCGGATCCTGCTTTCCCTGGCCATCCTCATCCTTCTCGCCTGCATCGCGTGCGTCAGCGTCCTGCTGATCCGCCATCACAAAAAGCTTGACCGTTTCAACAAGGCCAAACAGGCCTATCTGGACGACAAGTACGAAGACGCCAAGCAGATGCTCCGCGATTGCCTCAAAGACCAGTACAACGACGAAGAAGTCAATGTCATGCTCGCGAAAATCGCTGAAAGCGAAGGCGAATGGCCGCAGGCCGTCTGGCATTGGCAGCGTGCTTCGAAGCTCAATCCCTTCAAGACGGAATACTCCGACAATTTCATCAACTGCCTCAAGATGAGCAGGGATTTCAACAGCGCCGCTGAACAGCTGGAAGTCAGACGCACGCAAAAAACCATCACGCAAGAGCAATACCTCCTGCTCGCCTATTGCCAGTATATGCTGGGCAAGATGGCAGATGCACAGGAAACTCTGGAGAATGTAACGGACGAAGGAGTCAAGCAGACCGAATTCGCCGTCGTTCTCGACTATCTCCTCTCGAAAGACGAACATACCATCGAGCAGGATCTGGATTTCCTGAAAAAACACCATGACTCGGCGGATAAATTCATCGCGTTCGAAACGCTCCTCGCCTCGGCCGTCCGCTACGCCCGCCAAAACGACTTGGGCAACGGCAAGACCTGCATGGACAAGGCGGCTCAAATCTCCCCCATCCTCGGGAAACCCATCCAGGCGGAATTCCTCTTCCGTTCCGGCATCATCTCCGAAGCCATGAAAGTTCTGGAGGAATGCACGGAACGCTACGCGACCAATGAAATGGGACAGATGCTCGGCGAATGCTACACCATGACCGGACAGCCCGCCAAACTGGCCGAACTCCGCAAGAAATACCTGTCCGGCAGCAGCGCCAGAATCACGACCGGCCTGTATCTGGAGGCCCTTCACGCCTATCTGACCAACGACGAAACGCTCCTTGCGCAAAACGTCGCCAAATGGCAGGATAGCTTCAATTCCGCGATCGCCACGCTTGTAAAGCTCTATGCGGCGACCTGCGCGGACAATCTGGAGGAAACCCAGAACTACCTCTCCCAGATCCTTCGCTATCAGCAGAGAGAGGAACCGGACGAGAAAAGTCTGGAAACCCTCGGCGGAAATTCCACCAACACCCTGTATTTCAACATCCACGGTTTCGCGTACAACATCGGCCTGCGCTATGTGACGAAACTCGTGGAAAACAGGCAGGAAGGAAGAGCAGGCGAAGTAGCGTTGGTTCTGCAGCAATACGAGACAACGTCCCTCCTCCCCGGTCTGCGCGGCCCCAACAGACTTCTCGCACAACTTGCCGTCAACTACAAGCTCGCCCATGGCTCGCTGACCGAAACCGACATCGAAAATGTCATGAAGCAATTCCCCGGCGATCCGTTGATGGTCAACTCCATCAGCCGCTTCTATCTTGCCCATGGCGAATTCCCCAAAGCCATCGCCATGGCCAAATCCAATCTGGAAAGACTCCATGCCCTTCGTGAAAAACAGGCGCAGGAAGGCAAGGACGCCTCTTGGGACATGACGCCGTTCGTCCTCCAGCTGCTCAACACCCTCGAATCCAATTATATCTCCAGCATGAACGACGCGGGCAAACTCGAGGCGGACGGCAAAGCCAACGAAGCCAAGCAGTTGCGCGACAAGGCGCAGCAACAGCTGAACGAAACCAAGAAGGTCGCCAAGGAACTTCTCGCGGAAAAGAACGAGGTCGCGGACAACATCCTCTATGTGGACTTCTGCTTCCGCAACCGCCTCGCCAAGGACCTCAATGAATACGCCGACTCCCTCAAGGAGGATGATTCGGACAACGCCAAGGCGCTCAAGCACTTCGCCCGTGCGCAAGCCGCCATTCTGCCGGATGAGGCGGAAATGGCCGCGGCCCAGGCCCAGCAAAAACAGGCGCAGGAAGCGGCGAAGAAACTGACGGAGGAAGAACAGAAGAAACTGGCGGAGGAAGAAGCCAAGAAACGCGCGGAAAGGGAAGCTCGCGTTCGTGCCGCCGTCACCGAGCACTTGGACAAAATCACCGCCGCGGATCCCCCCGTCCTGTTCAAGGTCGCCCTCCTCTACGCGGCTGTGCAGGACTATGAAAAAGCCAACGCCACATATCAGAAAATCATTGACAAAGGCGCCGACACGGAAATCATCCGTTTGAACATGTCCGAAAACTTCTTCGCCCTCAACCAGAATGAGAAAGCTCTCGAATACGCCCAGAAGGCACTGGAAATGGCCCCCAACAGCAATGTCGTCAAGGAAACCTACGCCATCCGCCTTGTCGGCATGGGCGGCGAGGAGAATCTCAAGAAGGCTTTCGACATTCTGGATGCCGTCGTCACCACCGGAGCCGCCACGCAGCGCGGCCTCGTCACATGGTACAATTTGATGCAGGATAAACTCGCCAAGGTCCTCGAGTCCAAGGACTGGAACGAGATCAAGACGGTTGCCAACAACATTTTGCTCTTCGCCCCGCAGGACGCACGGGCCACCGAAGCCCTCAAGCAGGCGGAAGCTCTTCTGAAAGAGGAAGTGGAGAAAGACGCGGAAGCGGAAAAAGCAGAGGGTAAAGAAGAGGAAAAAGAAGAAGAAGAGAACAAATAGGCTGATGACAAAAAGGGGCATTCCGTCAACATGACCAGTCCATCCGATTCATCCAGCAACGGCACGCATGCCGCGATACTCGGCTTTCTCCCCAAAGAGAAACTCGCCGATTGCCTTCCATGCATCTGCATCTGCATCGTGGCCTTCATATACGCGTTGGTGCAGGCCATCCGCACATGCAACGGACAATGGGACAGCATGGTCGCGTCCATGCTGCTCGCGATCGCCGTCGTCTATTTCGGCTTGCTTCGTTTCGTGAAGGAAGAGCCCCGTCCCGCCACGGCGTCCGCGGCGGAACGCGGCGCGGCCTGGGCGTTGCTTCTCATCGCCGCCGCCCTCCCGTTTGTTTTCGCCTCCACGTCATCGGAACTGCCCCACAACACCGCCATCGCGTTGTTCGCCATCGCCTGCATGCTCTTCTTCCATGGATGGCGGGCGACCTTGTGGATGTCACCCGCGCTCATTATCTTCTGCCTGTTCGTCCCCATGCGGGAACAGTTCATCCTGCTGGTCTCCTATCCGCTCAGGCTTATCTCGACCACCCTCTCCGTATGGATACTCAAACTGTGCCAAATCGACATCAACTACCATCTGACCACCATCACCATGCCGGGCGCGGCGCAAATCGTCATCACGGACGCCTGCAGCGGCATTGAACAGTTGGAGGCTATGCTGCTGATCGGCTATCTCGTCATCCATATGCAGCCCAAGCCCTTCATCTGGAGCCTCTGCCATTATCTCTTCCTGCTGCCGATCATCATCGTATCCAATTCCATCCGCATCATCGTGACCATTCTCCTCTTCAAGGCCATCGGGCCGGTCGTTCTCGAAAACACATGGCACGCGATGCTTGGCTACTGCCTGGTGCTCGCCTGCTCGCTTCTCATGTGGTATGCGGGTCTGCTTTTCCCCGCCGAAACGCCTGCGGCATCAACCGCCAAAAATGCCCAGCCTTCCGACAATTCGTCAGCCAATCGTGAGGCCAACCATGAATAAGACCTTGAAAAACACCATTTTGGGACTTTGCATGATGGCCGCCTGCGTCCCCTACGCATGCAAACTGCCCTACATCACCAACGCCTGGAAAACTTCACCGCTTGATTCGCACGACTGGATTTTCCTCCTGCTCGGATTCGTCACGCTTGGCATCGCCTTGTTCGGCGTCCGCGGCAAGGAAACACGTCGGGATTTGGCAGGGCTCCCTCTCCTATGCGCCTGCATTCTGTTGTATATCATTGGCGTCAAGAGGGATATCCATGCCATCAGCATCATGGCCAGCGTTCTGTTCGCGGCTTCAGCGACCTGCCTGCTATGGGGCTGGGAATGCTTCATCATTCTCCTGCCGGCCTTCCTTGTCTTCTGCCTGTCCGTCACCAGCACAAGCTACTGGATCACGTTCCTGCTGTCGCCGCTCGGCCTGAAGAGCCTGCCCGTCAAAATCTTCCTGACGGTTCTGGCCATCGCCGTCGCCATCATCCAGGCGAATGTCCATTTCATTCCAAAAAAACACAGCTCCTTCTTCCTTTGCTTCCTGTGCTTCGCCTTTCTGGTCGTGATTTTCCAAAAAGAGGCCCATATCAAATCCGCCCCCTTCATTCCGGATTTCTCCGCCTGCATGTTCAAAGACGCCAAAGGATACGCCCAGACGCCCACCGCCGGCGACCTGCAGTTCTTCGAAGGTGCCAAAAAACTGGACAAATACGTTTTCGGGACGTCCGATTCGAACATCGGCATACTGGCCCTTGAGCTTGGCTCGAACGTCCATCAAATCCACCCCCCGTCCCATTGCCTTCGTTCACAAGGCTCGAACATCCAAAGCGAAAAACTTTCCGTCGAAGACCTGCGTTTCGCGCAGATCACCGTCACGGAGATATGCTTCACGCGAGGCAGCCATTCGATGCTCTGCTGGTACTGGTATGCATCGCCCAAATTCTCGACGCCGAGTTTCCTCTCCTTCAGAAGGTATTGGCGTCCGAACGATGAATGGCACAGCTACCAGATCACCACGCCCATCTACAACGACGACATCGGAAAGGCGCGCGAAAGGCTCAGGGTGTTTCTGGCGGACGTCGCGGAAGCAAACAACTTGTAAGCTTAAAGCCTAAAGCTTAAAGCAAATGCAAACGATTTGAGCAGAAGTCATTATATCTATAGGCGGTCTGTATTCGCTTTTAGCTTTCAGCTTTTTTAGTCAGCCGCGTTTGACATTGTACCTATATTCAATAGATTACTATTGTCTTTTATGTTCTCTATTTTATAGGTATATGTCATGACCCGCCATAGATTGCTCCTCTCGTTTATCATTTTCGCGTTTTCACTTTTCGCTTTCGACGGTTTCGACACGTCGTCCGCCCATTACAGGCTGCTCGTCGAAGACATTCCCGTCGTCACATCGCCGGACAAACCGACATCCGTAACCGTCACGGTCTTCAACAAGACGGCCAAGGCGGCGAAGGCCGCCGTCACCATCCATAAGCTTGTGGACGACTGGAAAGTCATTGGACAACCGTCCCAAACGGCCGAACTGCCGCCGAATTCTCAAAAAAATGTCACGTTCCAAATCGTCTCCGGCCCGTTTGTCTTCGACGCCCGCTATCCCGTCCACGCCCATGCCGTCTTTACAGCGGAAGGCGTTCAGGCAGAGACACTTGACGCCGTCCGCGTCTTCCTGGTCAAGCAGAACAGGCTCGCCGCCAACCTCCCCAAACAGCCGGACATTCCCGTCATCGCCGTCAACGACGGCGCCTCCATCTGCCTGGCGGACCACGTCGATGACGCCTCCATCGAATGGCAGTATTTCGGCCAACCCGTCCAATACCGCGCCATCGGCTGGAAAGGCCACATCGCCGAAAGCGGCGCCAATGTCGATTCAGACTACCAGACGCGGCCGGACGCCAATGGCAAAAACACGACCTACCGTGCCATTTTCATGCATCCGCCATGGCGGCCCGCTGAAGGCACGGCCGCCGTCACATTCCGTCTTAAGTTACCTGATACCAATAGTATCCACTTCCTTTTCTCCCGTTCGCAACGAACGGAGAGACCAAACGAATACCGCAGCGACGGCATCACCTACACGATTCAGGCGGCTGAAGTCGGACAGCCGTTGAAAACACTCTACAACCGCCATGAAAACATCCGCGTCTGGAAAGACGAAGATGTTGATTTGACCGCCTTCACCGGCAAGACCATCGACCTCCGCCTCGAAATCCATCCCGGCCCGGCCAAGAATTCCGCCTGCGATGCCGCCTACTGGGGCCGCGTTCTCATTCAGGCAGGCGAACAGCCGCCCGTCATCGACTACGCCGCACAACCGCCATCGCCCCTTCCAAACATCAACTTTAAATCCAATCTTCCCTTCGGCATTCTGGACCAGTGGCTTCCATATAGAATTGGAAACGGAAACGCATGCCATCATGGTTTCGAAATCTCGTTGGACAATTCTCCGCTCTTCAAGCCCGGCAGCGCCTTCCGCCTGAAGAACTGCAAACGCGAATTCAAACAAGCCAACGCCATCACAACCTACGAACTGGAGGCGGCGCATAAAACCGCCACGCTCACCGTCACGTTCACATTCCACGACCTCTATTGCCTCCAAGTCCATTTTCAAGCTGAAAACGCCATCATCACGGAGGTCAAGACCGGCCCATGGCATGACAATCCAAAGCGGATCTACTTCGGCCACGGCTATGTCGTCGAGAATCCGGGCACCCGAAGTCTGATTTTCAATGGCCACACCGTCGCCGCATCCCACGCGGCGTTCGAATTCGAAAACGGCCCCGTCGTCCTCCAGGCCATCGACTACCCGCCCAACCATTTGGAAATCAACGCAGACCGCCATACGGCATCGCTCGTCTCGCGGGATAACTGCACGTTCACCTTCGTCACCGCCCTCACCGCTTTCGAAGCCGCCTACAAATACAGGGGGCTATTCGAAAAACGCAAACCAGCAGGAGCTTTCCACAATCTCGCGGGGCGCTTCGTCTTCGACATCTGGCATGGCACGAAAGGCGCCCCCGCCCTTATCACAGGTCTCACGCAGGCAATACGTTACGGCATGACAGACTCCATGCTGACCATCCATGACTGGCAGCGTTGGGGCTATGATTACCGCCTGCCGGACATCTGGCCGCCGCGTCCGTCTTGGGGCACAGTCGAACAGACGAAGGAAATCGAAGCCATCTGCAAACAGCACAACATCCCGTGGGGCTTCCACGACAACTACATCGACATCTATCCCGATACCGATGATTTCTCCTACAAGTTCACCTATTTCCGCAACCAGACGGGGGACTACGACATCCCCTTCCCTGTATTCAACAAGCACAATCCGCAGCCCAACACCGCATGGTACAACAAGCATCGTGACGCGCAATCCTACAAATTCCGCCCGGACTGCATCCTGCCGTTCGTCAAACGCAACTACGCACGCATCTTGCAGGACGTCCATCCCACCGCGTCGTTCGTCGATGTCCTCTCCGCCGTCAAACCGACGGACTGGTATGATTCCGACGGCAACTACCATTCCATGGTCGAGACGCGACAGTATTGGGGCGAGGCTTTCGCGACCATCCGCAACATGCTCGGCGGCAATGCCCCCACCACATCCGAAGCAGGACATGACCAGCTCATCGGCTGGCTGGACGGCGCGGACTGCCAATGGCTGACGCTCTCCGACGAACCGAATTCCTTCTACACACGCATGCCCTGCTCCGATTGGGCCCGCATCCCGTGGTTCGACGCCGTCAATCATGACAAATTCGCCCTCCTCGGCGCAGGCTATTCCAACCGCTATCAAGGCTCCCGCCCACGACTGACGCACGGAATCGGCTCGGACGACTATCTCGCGTCCGAATTGCTTGCCGCCCACAATCTTATGGGTGATACCAATCCATTCAACTATGACAATGTCCGCAAGTACTGGCTCGCGCAGGATTTCATCCGCCACACCGCCGCCCGCAATATGGCCGAGCATCGATTCGTCGATGGCGACATCCACCACCAGTATGTCTATTGGTACGACGGCGCACACGTCTGGATCAACCGCTCCGAAAAGCCATGGCGACTCTCCGGCGGACGCGTCCTGCCCGCCTACGGCTTCCTAATCAGCTATCCCAACGACAGCGTTCTTTTCCTCGAAACCGTCAACGGCCTCTTCCGCGAATACGCCCGTTGCGGCTCACACGAGTTCTTCAACGCCCGCAACACACGGCAGCGCATTTCGCCGACCGTCTTGGATATCCGCCCCTATATTTCTGATTTCCAATATCTTGGCGGCAACAAAATCAAATACGTCCTCTCTTGGGAAGCCAATGAGACCGCCCCGTACGACCTCCGCTCGTATGTCCATTTCTTCGCGGTAAACGACAATCACGACATCGCCTTCCAAGATGACCATGACCTGCCCGTCCCCACGACGAAATTCAACGGCGTCGTCAAAGACGAACGCATCATCGAAATTCCTGAAGACCGCGTCAAATTCGACGCCTACCAATGGACGTGCGGCCTCTTCACCTTCGAACTCGGCCGCATGCTGCTTCGCGGCTACACATGCCACGACTCGTCCGTCGATCTCGGGACGCTCCGTCTCAAACGCGACCAAAACGGCCACATCACGGATGCGACATTTGCTCAAGCCACGTCAGGGCAGTATTTTGAGAAGGAAATCAACGCCAATCCCGCTGGAACGCTCGTCGCTTTCGACCATCTGAAGACCAGCGGCGCCTTCCGTCTCGTCAGGAAAGACAACGCCCTGCAAATCACGCCCGTCCCGCAGCAGAATCCGTTCAAAATCGAACTGGATCTCGCGCATTACCTACCAAATAATAATAAGGTCGCCGTCTCGGCGGAGCCGTTCGAAGCGGGCGGCACGCCCGTCTTCACCGCTACGCAGGACGGCCTGAAACTAACCATCACCCTGACGCCCACAACCATTTTCGCTCTTACAATCCAATAAATCATTATTTCCAGAATATCCAGTAAATCCAGAAAAAAGGAGTCTCTCATGCATTTCTTCGATGCAAACTGCGGCCCGTACGGCCTCTCAGAAAACAATGTCCCAACCATCTTCCCGACCGTCAAGGAGATTTTGGCGGACATGGACGCGGCAGGCGTTGAAAAGACGACGCTTTGGCACATCTCCCAGAAAGAAATGGGCTGGGCGCTAGGCAACAAACTCATTGTCAAAGACTTGAATGAAAATCCAGAGGCGAAGAAACGCATCTCGCCGTCGTGGTGCGTCGTGCCCACCATCACCGGCGAACAGGGCAGCGCGGAGCAAGTCGTGCAGGAGATGCTCGACGCCAACGCGGGAACCGTCCGCATCTTCCCGACGGACCACCGCTGGGAGCTCTATCCCGCCGCCATCGGCGACCTCTTCACCCTCTTCACGGAAAACCACATTCCCGTCTATCTCTCCGTCAAAGCCATGGGATGGGACGCGATCTACCGCACGATGTACATGTTCCCCGACCTCTATGTCATCATCTGCGACTGCGGCCTCTGGGGGCCCGACCGCCGCATCCGCCCGCTTCTCGTCAACTACAAGCATACCTATTTTGAAACGTCCGAATACTGGGCGGCCGGCAGCATCGCCGACACCGTCCACGCAATCGGCCCCGACCGCCTCCTCTACGGCTCCGGCGCCCCCCACTACGTCCGCGGCTCCATGATGCTCGCCATCAAGCATGCCGACATCTCCGACGAAGCCAAGGAGCTCATCGCCCACGGCAATCTCGAACGCCTCCTCCAGCATTAACCTCTTAATCGGCAACGCCGAAAGGATATATAACCATGTCATTCATCCGCCAAAACTCCAAGCTTGTTGACGAATTCTGGGAAAAAGGCATCGTCGAATCCTGCCCCATCTACGACATGCACGGCCACATGGGCGAACACTACGCCATTTATTTCGCCGCGCCGAACGCTGACGAAATGGTCACGCTGATGCGCCGCGCCAACGTCGCGAAACTCTGCTTCTCCCATCATTTCTCCCTTTGGGCGACGCCGCATGTCGGCCAGGCCCCCGCTCTCGAAGCCGCGAAAAAATATCCGGACATCCTCCGCTTCTACTGCTCCATCAATCCGAACTATCCGGACCAGATCAAAAAGGATCTTGCGAAAGTCGGCGAATGGATCCCCTACTGCGTCGGCCTCAAGTTCCTGCCGGACTACCACCAGAAGCCTGTCTCCGATCCCGCCTACAAGCCCGCCCTCGAATTCGCCGAAGCCCTCCATCTGCCGATTCTCATCCACACGTGGAACGGCTCCCCCTACGACGGCCCCGCCGTCCTCCGCGACGTCGTGCCCCACTATCCGCATGTCACGTTCATGTGCGCGCATTGCTTCAACGGCAACTGGACGGCCGCCGGCGAACTCGCGAAGGACTATCCGAACGTCTTTATCGAATTGACCTCCGTCCCCGGCACCCGCGGCGCCATCGAGAAGATGGTCTCCATCTGCGGCTCCGAGAAGATCCTCTACGGAACGGACATGCCGTGGTTTGACGAACATCAGGGCATCGGCGGCGTGCTCGCCGCCGACATCTCCGACGACGACATCCACAACATCCTCCACCGCAACGCGGAGAAGATTCTTGCGCCGTTCTTGTAACGACGGCGTCCCCGCCGTTGACTATACCAACGCCATCCTCGCCTAAGCCGCCAACGGCGAGACGCCGTCGCTACTTACGGCGTCCCGCCTGCGGCCATGCCTTTTCTCAAAAGCAGGACGCCAATGGAACTTCCTAAAAAATCAAAAAAAACTTAAATTTTTTATTAAACATCCTCTTGATTTTGGCGTTTAATAATGTAAAGTCATGATAAAACTAAATAAAAAATTAAGTTTATCCGTTTTGCACCCCTAAATCACAAAGGAATCCGACACATGAAAAAGAAGAACTTCACGTTGATTGAACTCCTCGTCGTCATCGCCATCATCGCGATTCTGGCCGCCATGCTGCTGCCCGCCCTCGCGAAGGCCCGTGCAAAAGCGCAAGCCATCTCCTGCCTCTCCAACTTCAAGCAGGTCGTCCTCGCAATGGCCATGTATGCAGATGAAAACAAGTCGTACTGGGTCGGCTATTGGGAAACCGACAATTCCTCCTCATCCAGCGGCCAACGCAAGACACCCTATACCTTGCTGGTCACCGAAGGCGGTCTGGACAAGAAGACCTACTTCTGCCCTGGCCATGAGCACAGCAACTACAACCAGAGCTACGCTATCGGCACTGTCCGCGCCGACATGCAGTTCCAGCTATCCTGCTTCTCAATCAGAAAAGATGTTCTCGGTGATTTCACGGTTCGCGACAGGTATTATGACTCCTGCTACTATCGTGTCAATGCCTGCAAAGCCCCGTCCGAAGGCCCCTACAATGGCGACTCCATCTTCCTCAACAACACCAACTACAATGCCTGGACATTCAACACCGGCCATGCCGAAGCTGGTATCTACTCCGCCTCCGCCCACCACAGCGGTCGCATGAATGTCGGTTTCTTCGATGGCCATGCCGCCGGTTGCGGTAAGGGCGAACTCTTCAACATCGGCTTCCGCTCCTTCTCCGTTGACAACTCCGCCACGGCAACCACGTTCTAAACCAATCCGCTTCTCTCCAAGTCCCCGAATCCAATGGTTCGGGGACTTTTTTTGTTTATGCCTTGTAAAAAAATCAAAAAACTTTAATTTTTTATTAAACATCCTCTTGATTTTGGCTGATAGTAATGTAAAGTCATTATTAAACCAAATAAAAAAACAGTTTATCCGTTAACATCCATCAAAATCACAAAGGAATCCGACACATGAAAAAGCACTTCACGCTGATTGAACTCTTGGTCGTCATCGCGATCATCGCCATCTTGGCCGCCATGCTGCTGCCCGCCCTCGCGAAGGCCCGTGCGAAAGCGCAGTCCATCTCCTGCCTCTCCAACTTCAAACAGATCATCCTCTCCAACGCCATCTACGGCAACGACAACGCCCAGTACTGGGTTGGATACTGGGAAACCGATAAAGGCGCCGGTCAGAAGAGCAACTACGTGCTGATCGTCAACGAAGGCGGCTTGGACAAGAAGACCTATTTCTGCCCGTCCCACGAAAACAGCAACTACAACGCCAGCTACTCCGTCGGCATCATCCGCGCCGACATGATGTTCGACAAATCCTGCTTCGCCCTCCGCAAGGATATCCTCGGCAACTTCGTGTTGAAAGATGTCTGGTATGACTCCTGCTACTACCGCGTCAACGCCTGCAAGGCCCCGTCCGAAGCCCCCTTCGCCGGCGATTCCATCGGCCTCACGGATGGCCAGGGCCGTTCCGTCTGGACATTCAACACCGGCCATGCCGAAGCCAACCATTACTGCGGCTCCGCCCACCACAACAGCCGCATGAACGTCGGCTTCATGGACGGTCACGCGGCCTCCTGCGGCAAGGGCGATCTCATCAACCTCGGCTTCCGTTACTTCTCCCTTGACAATTCCAACATCGGAACGCAGTTCTAATCCAATCTGACATGCATCCCAAGTCCCCGAACACCAAACAGTTCGGGGACTTTTCTTTTTCAGTCCTTCCGCCCCTTTCCTTTCTTTTATCCCTTGAATCCCTTCCTATCCCTTCATTCCAATTATGTTAAGAAAAGGCGTCGTCCTGACACCGGACGATTTCATCGGTGTCGATTGGCTTGCAAAGTTCAAAGAAATCGGTCTCAACACGCTCGGCCTCCATTCCGGCGGTGGCCCCGGCCACAACGTTTTGGAGCATCTCGGCAACTGCGCGTCCACGGAATTCCATGAAAAAGTGAAAGCGGCGGGCATCGACTACGAATACGAGCTCCATGCCCCCCACGACCTTCTCCCCCGCGATGCTTTCGCGACGCATCCGGAATATTTCATCCAGCCGATGGGCGCCAAAAAGGAACGCGTCACCACCGGCAACTGGTGCGGCGCGACAAAAGCGGCGTTGGATTTCATCGCCGCCAACGGCGCCGCTCTCGGCAGGAAGCTGAATCCGTCCACCCATCGCCATTTCTTCTGGGGAGAAGACCTCAACGACGGCTGGTGCCACTGCGACAAATGCGCCCAATACAGCCCGTCGGACCAGAATCTCCGGACGGCCAACGCCATCGCCGCCAAGCTTGAGGAGACGGATCCGGAAGCGTCCGTCGGCTGCATCGCCTACCACCAGACAATTGATCCGCCGGAACTCATCCGCCCGAGGAAAAATGTCTTTCTGGAATTCGCACCCATCCACCGCTGCTATGAACACGCCATCGACGATCCGAACTGCGCCGTCAACCGCCAGCAGTGGAAGACGCTTCTCGGCCTTCTAGAAGTCTTCGACGCCGACAAGGCGCACATCCTTGAATACTGGCTGGACAGCTCCAAATTCTCCGGCTGGAAAAAGCCCGCGAAGAAGCCCGAATGCCGCGTGGAAATCGTCCAGAAGGACATCGAAGCCTACTATCGCCTCGGCATCCGCAGCTTCACGACTTTCGCCGTCTATATGGATGGCGTCTATTTCGACACGCATGGCGATCAGGAGCTCCGCGACTACGCCGCCATACTGAACACGCTGCATTGAAAATTCTAGCAGCCTAGAAGCCTAGTATTCCAGCGGCCTAGAAGCCTAGAAGCCTAAACACAGACAGGCCACCGCCTCCAAGAAGGCGGTGGCCTGTTTGTGTTCAGAAAATATTACTTCAGATAAGCGGCCACATGCGCGGCGACGCCTTCAGCCGTGAAGCCGTACTCTTCGGCCAGCTTCTCCGCGGGAGCGGAGGCGCCGAAGTGGTCGATGCCGATGGACAAGCCGTCGGTGCCGACATACTTCGACCAGCCGAACGTCGAACCGGCTTCGATGGAAACGCGCTTCGTGCAGCTCTTCGGGAGGATCTTCTCCTTGTATTCGTCGCTCTGCGCGTCGAACAGATCCCAGCTCGGCATGGAGACGACGCGGACCTTCTTGCCCTGCTTGCGCAGGATTTCGCACGCGCCAAGAGCCGTGTTGACTTCCGAACCGCTGGCGATCAGCGTCACTTCGAAGCCTTCTTCGCAGGTCACGATGTACGCGCCCTTCGCGACGTCCATGCGGTTGGCGACGACGTCGGCGGGCAGGTTCGCCAGATTCTGGCGGGTCAGGCAGAGGACGACGGGATGGTCGGCCTTCAGCGCGTACGCCCAGGCGTGGGCGACTTCGTTCGCGTCGGCGGGACGGATGACCGTCAGGCCCGGAATCGTGCGGAACATCGCCAGCTGTTCGATCGGCTGATGGGTCGGGCCGTCTTCGCCGACGAAGATGGAGTCATGGGTGAAGACATAGACTTCATGCAGCTTCTGGATGGCGGCGAGGCGCATCGCGGGCTTCATGTAGTCGGAGAAGACCATGAACGTGGAGCTGAACGGAATCGCGTAGCCGGCGAGAGCCAGACCGTTGGCGATCATGCCCATGCCCAGTTCGCGGACGCCAAAGTGGATGTTGCGGCCGGCCCAGTCTTCCGGACCGAAATCGCCCATGCCCTTCAGATAGGTCTTCGTGGAGGGGTTCAGGTCGGCGGAACCGCCCGTCAGCGACGGGACGAGTTTGGCGGCGGCATTCATGATCGTGCCGCCGGAGGCGCGCGTCGCCGTGGCCTTTTCCGGAACGGCCTTCAGCAATTCGTCCAGAATGTTCGCGGGGACGGCCTTCGTCATCAGCGCGTTCATGAGAACCTTCTTGTCGGCGTCCATCTTGGCCTTGAAGCCTTCGAACTTCTCGTTCCATTCGGCCGCGCAGGCCTTCTTGGCGGCTACCTTCTCTTCGCAGAGGGCGCGGACGTCGGCGGGAACGACGAACGATTCTTCAGGATTGAAGCCGAGGTTAACCTTCGCGGCGGCGAGCTCTTCCTTCGGCAGCGGCGCGCCATGCGTCGCTTCGCTGCCTTCCATGTTCGGGGCGCCTTTGCCGATCTTCGTCTTGCCGATGATGACCGTCGGCTTGCCCTTCGTGACGCGGGCCATCTCGATGGCGGCGCGGATCTGCTTCACGCACTGTCCGTCGATCTTGATGACGTTCCAGCCGTAGGCCGCGAAACGCGCGCCGACGTCTTCCGTCAAGGCGATCTTCGTGGAGCCTTCGATGCTGATGCCGTTGTCGTCGTAGAACAGAATCAGATTGTCCAGTTTCAGATGGCCGGCCAGGGCGCAGGCTTCATGGGAGGTGCCTTCCATGATGCAGCCGTCGCCGCTGATCACATAGACCTTCTGGTCGAACAGGCAGTCGCAACCGCCGATGGCGGCCTTGAACTGCTTCATGCCGATCGCCATGCCGACGGCGGACGCGAGGCCGGAGGCCAGCGGGCCGGTCGTCACTTCGACGCCCTTCGTGTGGCCGTATTCCGGATGGCCGGGGCACTTGCTGCCCCACTGGCGGAACGTCTTCAGATCGTCGATCGTCAGACCGAAGTCGAACAGATGGAGCAGCGAATAGATCAGCATGGAGCCGTGTCCCGCGGAGAGGACGAAACGGTCGCGGCCAACCCACTGCGGATCGTCCGGATTGAAGCGGAGGAATTCGCTCCACAGCGTAAACGCGTAGTCCGCGCAGCCCATCGGCATGCCGGGATGGCCAGAATTCGCCTTTGAAACACCGTCGGCCGACAGCAGTCTGACCGTATTGATCGCCTTCTTGAACACTTCACACTTGCAAGCCATTGCTTTTCTCCTGTTGCTGTTCCTGTTGGACAGGCTTCCTCAGGAAGCCTTTACTATAAATAATATTGTAAAAAAACTTCTACAAACTTCTCCGTCCCTTCTGTCCCTTTCGTCCCTTCTGTCCCTTTCTCTTCAGCTTTAGAATTTATCCGTAAATAAGACCTAGTTTTCTATAAATAATCACAGCAGCGGCCATATGAAGCAAGGCTTCGTACGACGCCGTGGTCTTCTCG
>CACYQT010000045.1 GCA_902776645.1 uncultured bacterium
GCGGAGAACCACGCGGAGAAAAAGCGCAAGAACAAGCTCGCCTTCCAGAAGGCCCTCGGCCTGCGGGAAGACGCGAACGCGCCGTTGTTCTACTGGCCGTCACGCCTCGATCCCATCCAGAAAGGACCGCAGCTGCTGACGGAGATCATGTATTCCATCATCCATGACTACTGGGACCGCGATCTGCAGATCGCCGTTGTCGCGGACGGCCCGTTCCAGCCGTATTTCTACGACATCATCCGCATGCACGGCTTCGACGAACGTGTGGCGGTGCATCCGTTCGACGAGTCGCTGTCGCATCTGGGCTATGCGGCCAGCGATTTCGTGCTGATGCCGTCGAAGTTCGAGCCATGCGGCCTGCCGCAGATGATCGGGCCGCTCTACGGCAGCCTGCCCGTCGTGCACGACACGGGCGGCATCCATGACACAGTCCAGCATCTGGACGTCGCAAACGGAACCGGCAACGGCTTCATGTTCAAATTCTACGACGCGCCCGGCCTCCGCTGGGCGATCGACCAGGCGATGGCCTTCAACGCCTTGCCGGAAGGCGTCCGCAGCAAGCAGATTTCCCGCATCATGCGGCAGGCCAGGCAGCAGTTCACCCACAACGTGACGGCGCAGGCCTACATCCATCTATATGAAAAGATGATGGACAGGCAGCTGGTCCCGCATTTTGACAAGAAGTAAACAAAGGAAAACGCTTTCTAGACAATGGACTCCGCCGCGAACGAACAATTCGCCACTGAACTGATGCAGGGCATTGGAAGCTTTCTCGGGCTTCCTGTGAATGCGACGACATCGTTGCTGACGGAGCTGCTTTACGCAATTGAAGCGCAGGTCCGCATCATGGAACAGCTCAACAACCATCCGGAAAGCAGGATGATGGCGGACGCGCTGGACAGCATGCAGACGGTTTGCGAAAAAATGCCGAAGGCCCGGATGCTGCGCTCCTTCGTCGGCCGTCTGGCGGGCACGCAGGACAGGGCTGTCCGCAAAAAGCTTCTTATGGAGCTGCTGGAGCTTGTATTGGCGGTGAAAAAGAAGCAGAAACGTTTTTAATTCAAAGGAATGGACATGGATTTGTGGAATTGGAAAGAAGTCTGCAATTTGGCATTGGACTGCGCACGCTTCGCGGTCTCCCATCGCCGCCGCGCAGGCATCGGATATGATCTGAAATCAGACGGCTCGCTCGTGACCGCCGTCGATGCGCGCAACGAGAAGTTTCTGAAAGAGAACCTCCTGCGACTGGACGACGGCTCCCGTTTCATCGGGGAGGAGACCGTCCTTTCCTGCGGGGCGGACTATATCGCCGCCGCATTGGCGGGACGATGCTGGGTGGTGGATCCCATCGACGGGACGGCGCCGTTCGCGCATGGCTTCTCCACATGGGGCGTCTCCATCGGATACATGCGACAGGGCCGTCTGACGGACGGCGCCGTCGTCCTGCCGGACACGCATGAGATTCTCACGACGGACGGCGGTGCCGTCAAATATGCGCAAGGCTTTGAGTTGACGGATGATGCCGCATCGCTTCCATGGACGGTTCTCGACGTTCCGTCGGATGAATGGACGGACGGCGGCATGCTGATGCTCGGCCAGAAATTCACGCGGCAGGAGAAGATCCCGCTGCCGAATCCCGTCATGTCCAGCGGCAGCGCCGTGCAGGCCCTCGCCAGCGTCATGAGCGGCAAGGCGGAAGCCTATCTGGGCCATATGAAACTGTGGGATGTCGCGGGCGTGCTGCCGATGATGAGCCGCCTCGGCATCGTCGGGCGGATGTCGAACGGCATGTCGATCGACTGCGACGTCACGAACGGCGCGTTCAATCTGGATGTCGCGTCGCCGAAATGCTGGGCGTTGAACGCGGATATACGGATTGCCCGTCCAGGCGTGCTGGACGAATTGGCGGAGAAACTCTCGTGACACTGAAAAGAACCATCGTCATCCTGCTGGGTTGCAGCGTCTTGCCATTTTTCTGCGGTTGCCGCCGCCATGCCGAAGCGGACTACCAGCGCGGCATCGAATGCATGCAGAAAGAGGAGAACGACGAGGCGGTGGAGGCCTTTGAAGCGTCCATCCGCAAGGCGGAGCGCGTACGGGACAGCCATCAGCAACTGGCGTTCTACTATGAGCGGATCGGCGGACATGACCTGCTGGCCCTCTGGCATTACGAACAGGCCATGAAACACACGCCAAAAGACGCGAAGGAGATGCCGGACATCCGGGCCGCCGTGGAGCGCAACGCGGACGCGGTGCTCACGCATCTGCAGACGGAAGGCCGCCAGGAGGCGCAGGAGGCGCTCCAGTTGAAAGTGACGCTTCTGGAAGAGCACGCCATGCGTCAGAAAAAATGGATCGAAGAATTGCAGCGCGAAAATACGGAATACCGTAAGATGCTGCGCGATATGAAATAAGAAATAGTAGAAGAGGACATGACATGTTGACGAAACCGATTCTGATTGGGCATCGTGGCTTTTGCGGATCCTATCCGGAAAATACGTTGATTTCTTTTGAGAAGGCGCTTGAGATGGGCGTCTCCGCCATCGAGTTCGACGTGCATCTGACGAAGGACGGCGTGCCCGTCGTCAGCCATGACGGCAAGCTCGGCCGTTGCTGCGACCATACCGGCAACATCAACGATTTGACGTTCGACGAAATCCGCACGTTTGATTTCGGCAAATGGAAAGGCGAACAGTTCGCTGGAACTCAAATCCCGACGTTGCAGGAAGTTCTGGATTTCATTCTCTCCAGGAAGCCGGACATTTTCATCGCCTGCGAAGTGAAGGATCCTAATCCGAAATGCGCCGAAATCTGCTATGAAGAACTGAAAAAACGCAATAAACTGCAGTCCTGCTCCTTCATCAGTTTCATCATCGAGCAACTCCATCACCTGCACGAAATCGATCCGAACACGTTCCTCCACGGCTTCCGTGAATGCGACATGGCGAATTTCATCCCCGGCTCCTACAAGATCATGAAACGCATCGGCATCCACATCTCGAAAGTCGTCAAGGAGGAGGTCAAGGCCTTCAACGACATGGGCATCGAAATCGACAGCTGGGGCATCGACGACGAAGCGACGCTTGAGAAAGCCATCAAATGCGGCGTCGTGACGCTGACGAGCAACAAGCTGGACGTGACCGTTCCGTTGATGAAGAAGAAAGGGCTGATGTAACCGCTTTCGCGGAGCTGAAAGCTGAAAGCTTAAAGCCCAAAGCTTAAAGCAAATACAAAAACCATATCTTCAGCCATATGCGCCGCCGCGAATCGAATGATTCGCGGCGGCGCAACTGTCTTTAGGGATGCAGTTATCATTGTTTTTTCACATCATTTTCCCGCGCGAAGCGCCATTAAACCGCCGAGCCGCCGAAGCCGTTGATTTTTCAGCTTTCAGATTCCATTATGAAAAAAAATCATCAGAAGATTGGCGCCCCAGCTGCGAGGCATTCGTACTACTATCGTTCATTTTCTTGTTTTTTCGCAAAGATTTTCTCTATGGTTTGGAGCTTCCGCATGATGCTGTTCCCGCCTCGCGAAGCGACGACAACCGCCGAGCCGCCGGAGCCGTTAGCTCTTCAGCATTCGGAATTCATTATAACCAGACAAATCTTCATCTGATTGACGGCCCGGCGGCGAGGCATTCTGTCTATTCTGTGTATTCTGTGGACTCTTCATTAGTGTTCATTCGTGTTCATTCGTGGTTCCAATTTAATGTTTGGGTTGCGGCTTGACCGCTCCAGGTTCAGTCGTGTCCATTAGTGGTTCCAAATGAATCATCATGCCCCGTCTCCTGCCATTATCATGAAAAAATCACTTGCCAGTTTCACTTTTACCTATATGTTATAAAGAAAACCGAATTATCGAACCATCAACCATAAAGGAACATCCATGCGCACATTCGTTGATCACACGCCACGCATCGCCGTCGTCGGCTACGGCCGTTGGGGCAGACAATGCCACACCTATCTCATCAATCTCACGGAAGGTCTTGAACTGCGCTGCGTCGTCTCGTCGGACGCGGAAAAACGCAAACAGGCCGAACATGACCGCCATTGCATGACATACGAGACATTTGACCAGGCCATCAACGACCCGCTTGTGGACGCCGTCGTGCTCGCCACGCCGTCCGTAACCCACGTCGATCTGGCCGTCAAGGCGCTCAACGCCGGCAAGCATGTTCTGACGGACAAGATCATGTGCCTCAACGCGGAAGAATGCAAACACATGATGGCCGCCGCGGAAGCTAATCACAAACTGCTCACGGTCTTCCAGAACCGCCGTTTCGACGGCGACTTCCTCACCGTCAAATGGCTCATGCAGAATGGCGCGTTGGGCGACGTGTCATGGATCGAACAGGCGTGGATCGGCTTCGGCAAATGGGGCAGCTGGCGTGGCAAGAAGGACTTAGGCGGTGGCCGCATCTACGATCTGGGCGCCCATCTCATCGACCAGGCCCTCCAGTTCTTCCCGCAGCCCGTCGAATCCGTCTATTGCCGCACGCATTATGACTGGCCGGACGCGGACATCGAATCGGAGGCCACCATCTTCATCAACTTCAAAGACAAAAAGACCGCCGTCGTCGATCTCTCCTCCATGTCCTACATCGACAAGCCGCGCTATCTGGTCAAAGGCAGCAACGCCACGTTCGTCAAATACGGCCTGGACCCGCAGGAAAACGCCATGATCGCCGGCGACATCGACGCCGCCTGCGACGCCGCTAAAAACTACGGCATTCTCAAGAACAGAAAAGGCGAGCAGATTATTCCGACGCTGCCCGGCCGTTGGCGCTCCTACTATGAAAACTTCCGTGACGCGCTCATCGGCGTCGCGGAACCAGTCGTTTCGCTTGACGAAGAGCTGAAGCTCATGCAGGTCGTCGACGCCATCCACAAATCTGAAAAGACCGGTCAAGTCGTTTATCTGTAATCATTTTCATTCAAAAAGAAGCGCCTGGTCTTCATTTCCGGAACAGGAGGGAACATGGTCAGCAACGCCCAGACAGGGCCATGCCTGCGTCATCTGCTTGACAGCATCCATGCCTTGAAACGCCAACGCAAGCTTCAATTGACGCTTATCGCCGCCCTTTGGAGCCTGCTTCCCGCGGTCGTCGTCCTTTTCGCGGCCGCGGGTCTGGACGTGCTATGCCGTTTCAGCCATCCGTCTCGTTACATCGCCTGCGGCGTTTTCGTCATCGCCGTCATCGCCGCAATCGTTTTCGTCATCCGCGCCGCCTTGGCCAAACTGTCGGACCAGGCGATGGCCACGTTGTTGGAAAAGGCCCGTCCAGAAGCCGACAACGCCTTCATAAACGCCGTCCAGTTCGCCGCTTCGGAAAATACGCCGCCGGAAATCGTCGAAACGCTACTGGCGGACACAGATGTCAATCCCGCCACGATCAAGGCGTCGGAACTGTATTCCAAACGACCGTTGAAATGGCTGGCCGCCGCCCTGCCCGCCGTGCTGCTCGCCGTTGTGATTTCCATGGTTGCGGCTCCCGAACGGATGTCCGTCGCGTTGCAACGTATCCTCCGTCCAGGCAGCGACTTGCTGCCATATGCGAAGACGCGCATCGTCAGTCTTCAGCCGCAGGACGCGCGTGTCCAGAGAGGCGCAGAGCTCACCGTCACGGCCGTTCTGGAAGGCGACATTCCGTCCGAAACGGTCATCCAATGGTGCGCCGCTCCAGACGCCGCCATCGAAAAACTTTCCATGAAGCAGGACTCCGAAACGGAGCCGCGCTTCAGCGTCCAGACACCGCCTGTTTTCGATCAGGCCAGATTCCGCCTTGTGGCTGGTGACAGCACATCCGCCTGGCAATACGTCACTTTGGACAATCCCCCCGCCCTCCTCCATTGGGAGGCGACGGCGACGCCACCCGCCTACACGGAACTGCCGACCGCCCAGATCAACTCCACGCAGGAGAAACAATCCATCGTCGGCGGTTCCCGCCTGAAGCTCCATGCGCAGATTTCCAAGCCGCTTGTCCAGGCGGAAGTCATTCAGAACGAAACCGTTCTGACATCCTGCCTCTCAAAGGAGAATCCTTCGGAAACCATTGATGTCGATTTCACCACGCTGCTGGACGGACAGATTCTTCTGAAACTGACGGAAGCGGACGGTTCCACGACATCCATCCCCTTCCCCGTCAACATCATAGCGGATCGCCATCCGTCCATCCAGCTGGTCAATACGCCGACCGTCATCACGGTCCGTCCGGACGAACCGTTCGCCGTCGCCTTCCGTGCGACAGACGATTTCGGAATCGCCCGCGCGGGCATCGAGCGGCTTCTGGAAGACAATGGCACGGAGGAAGTCCGCACCGTCTCGCCGGAGGAACGGTCGAAAATGTTCACCGCGCGTTTCACCGTCGAAACCGCCACGTTCAATCAGAAGGAAGAGCTTCGCTTCCGTCTCTGGGCGGAGGACGAGACGCCCTCCGCCAGCCGCCGCCGTGCAAAATCAGCCATCATCCATGTGAAAATCCAGCAGGCGGAAAACGCCGTGGCGGACAAGGCGGAAGCACTCCGCGAAGCTGCGACCGGCATCGCCGACATTCTGAAAATGCAGAAGGCGGCACTGAAAGACACCAACCTCATCCTTGAGCAAACCATTAAGAGCAAGAAACTTCCGGAAGACCGGCTGGCGGACGTCCATGCGCGGCAACGCACCATCCGTGACGAATCCATCAAGCTGTTGGACAATCGCGCCGCTCTCGGCGGATTCGCGGACGTCATCGTCGGACTGGTCAATCAGGAGATGCTTCAAGCCATCGCCGCGTTCGACGACATCCATCAGGCTCCTCGTCAGCAGCAAGCGGACGCCATCCGCAAATGCACGGCTTTGCAGACCGCCATCGTCGCCGCCTTGTCCAATATGAATCTGGATGCATTGGCCCGCGAACAGGAGCATCAGGCCAAGACGGATATTTTCGCCGCCGTCCAAGCCTTGCTGAAAAAACAGCAGACCGCCTTGAAAGACGCCACAGACGCCAAGAAAGGCGAAAAAATCGTCCTTTCCGCCCTTGCGCGCAATCAAGACAATGTCGCGCATGGCATTCTGAACCTCCAGCAACTCTGCGCGGCATTCATAACGGAACACGCGGGTGATGATTTCGCCAATCAATTGAAGCTCGCCAACAAGGCCATCGAGGACGGAAAAGCCTACGACCACGCTCTCGGAGCGGCGGAAGCCATTGAGGACAATGATCTTGACGCAGCCATCACCGACCAGAAGGCCACGCTAAAAGTTCTCGCAGATGTTCTGTCGATCATCAACAAATGGCGCCTCGCCAATTTCAAAAAGACCATCGACGATGTGAAAAAGGCTCTCGTGGAAGCGAAGGATGTTTTGGACGAGATGGAAAAGAAACAGGCCGCCATTACGTCCACCGTGCGCGAAATCAAGGCCAACGCCAATCTCGACGACGAAGCGAAGGAGGAGCTTGCGAAAGCCGCGAAGGAGCATGAGGAGATGCTAGACATGATTGAAAAGACCGCCAACGACCTCTACCAGTTCCCCGAGCTTCCGCTTTGCAACGAACTGAATTCCAAGATGCGCGAAATCTTTGAAGACGTCACGCAGGCTCGGGATTCCGAAAAGATGGAAGCCGTCGAAATCGCCGTCCAGAAGGAGGACGCCATATTGGACGCCATCCGCAACACGAAGGAGCGCATCGACGACGTCGAAATGTGGCTTCCGGACACGCCGGATCATTTTGTCTGGAATATGGAATCCTTCGACACGGACGAATTGCCGGACATCCCGCTCGTCGAACTGCCGGAAGAGTTGGAAGACATTGTCGGAGAACTACTTGACCAGGATTCCCAAATCGACGACCAGTCGCAGGATGGCACGGGAAACAATATCGTCGCGGATGCGGAAATGGGCTGGGCCATCATGGACGGCAACATGCCGAGCTTCGCCGCAAAAGGCAAGACCGGAAACACGCGCCCCAACGACAACGAAATGACGGGCCGTTCCGGCTCCGGCCGCGAAGGCCAGGCAAACGGCGAACTCGTTGAAAACCATGTGAAAGGCTACGAAGGCCGTGAAACCCACGCCCGCCGCACGCAGGACCAGTTCCAGAAAGGCATGGTCACGGAAGACAAAGACTCCACGATGAAGGCCCGCGCCACGGGCGGCGGTAAGCTCGGCGGCGAATCGGAGGCCATCGGCATGTTCGGCAACGCCCCACGGCGCGACCTACACACCGCCGCACACGGAAAGAATCCACGGGAGATTCGCAAGGAAACGGAAGCCATGTATGCCTCTGCCCGAATGCTTTACGTCAATCCAGGCAACCTCGGCGAAGCGGCCCGCGAATTGCGGGCCGTTGAAAACCAGCCGCCGGATTTGAAAGATTTGAATTCTGTTCGGAAACGCGTCCTGCGAAATCTTTCGGACACGCAAGTTTCCGCGCAATCGGGTGCCGTTCTCCCCCTGCCCGTCTTTTCCGGCAATCGTCAAGGCGGCAGCGCCGCCGCAGACATCAGCCTGGACACCGTCTCAGACGAATACAAAGGCTTGATCAACAATTACTACCGAAGCATAGACAAATGACTAGCATTCTAGTATTCTAGTATTCTAGCGGTTCTAGAAATTCTAGCGGTTCTAGAAATTCTAGCGGTTCTAGAAATTCTAGCGGTTCTAGAAATTCTAGCGGTTCTAGAAATTCTAGCGGTTAGAAATTCTAGCGGTTCTAGAAATTCTAGCGGTTCTAGAAAACTAGAAATCAATCAGCGTCTTCGGCCCAAGCATGCCGTGCGGATCAAAAAGCGCCTTGACAGCGCGCATTTCCTCCACGCCTTTCTTGCCGATCAGCAGTTCCAAAAAGTTCGTCTTCAGCTTGCCGATGCCATGTTCGGCGGCGGGGGAACCGCCCATCGCCACAACGCGTTTCGCCAAATCAAAATACAGCGCCTTTCCTTTCGCATATTCGTCTGGATTGCGCGGCAAGATGTTCACATGCAAATGGTTGTCGCCAACATGACCGAACGTCACATAGCGCAGTCCGGCAGCTCCTAATTCTTCATGGAACATGGCGACGTATTCCTCCAGACGGTCATCTGGCACCGCCATGTCGGTGCCCAATTTCGTCAACGTCGGATATTGACGGCGAATCTGCGCAATCAGACCGTTGACGGTTTCCGGCAGCGCATGGCGGAACAGACGAAGCCGTTCACGCGTATCGTTCTCCGTTGCGCACCAGCACTTTCCGGCATCGCCGCCCAGTGAGCGGATGATTTCCTGAAGGCGTTGCAAAACGGCATGTTCATCCGCCACGGCGCAACCGACATCCAGAAAGACGCCATGCCGCATGTTGTCTTCCAGACAGGACGGAACGCCCGATGCCGCGCCAAGCAAGCGACGGCGCTCCCGCAGCATGTCCAACGCATCCGCGCCGAAATATTCCACGGCTTCCAATCCAAGTTGCTTGCGTTCAGCACGTAGCGCATGGACGAAAGTCAAGGCGGTCGCTTCGTCCGCCCAGAAGCACATCACCATGATGCTCCGCTCCGGTCGCGGCACAAGCCGCAATTCCACATCCGTCACGACGCCCAGCGTCCCTTCCGAACCGATGAACAAATCCATCGCGTCGCGCCCGCCGGAAAAATATCCCGCCGCGCTCTTTGTCTTCGGCCATGGATACGACGGCATTCTGCCGTTTAAGATCTTACCATCAGGCGTTTGCAACAGGAATGAGCCATCATCATTGGCGATCCATTCGCCACGACGTAGATTCAGTTCGGAACCATCCGCCAAAATGACATGCATCGCTTCCACGTAGGGACGCGTCGGACCATAGCCGAACGTATGCGCTCCCGACGCGTTGCAGGCGACCGTGCCGCCAATGGACGCGCTCGTTTCCGTCGGATCCGGCGGATAGAACAATTTGGCCTCGCGCAGTTCGGTCAACAGCGCCCTGCTCTCTTCCGGCCAATTGGCCGAATCCGCGAACATGCCTGTCTGCAAGGACTTCTGCAAATCACCCAAGCGGACTCCCGCTTCGCAACGGACGAAAAATTCGCCGCGTTCATTTTTGCGAAGGCCGAGCACATGGTTCATCCGCTCCAAACTCAGAACAAGCCCCCCGTTCGGAACGGCGGCGGCCGTAATGCCTGTCCGCGCACCGGAAATCGTCACACTCCAGCCATTTTTCGTGGCTTCACGCAATGCGACCGCAACTTCTTCAGCATTCTGCGGCAAGGCGATGCAATCCGCATCGCCTTCCTTGCGGGATTCGTCGCTGAAATATTTCCGCCATGACGACAACGCCTCGCCGACGACCATCTGCGGCGTTCCGCCCGCAGGCGTCCAACTGGCTTTCACAATATTCCCGCTCATTCCGAAGTTCCTTTGTTCCAATCACTTCAATCCGTCAACGCTTCTCTTCAACGCCATGCGATTTACGTTGCGTAATCGACAACTCCGCGGGGGAGACCGTCACTTTGCTGTACGGCGGCACGGATTCGGTCAGCCAGACGTTGCCGCCGATGATGGAATGGTGGCCAATCGTCACATCGCCCAAAATCGACGCCTCGGAATAGATTGTCACCTCGTCTTCGATGTTCGGATGCCGTTTGCGCCCTTTGATGATCGCCCCGCAAGCGTCCTTCGGGAAGCTCAGAGCGCCCAACGTCACACCTTGGTAAAGCTTTACGCGTGCGCCGATGACGGCGGTCTCACCAACCACCACGCCCGTGCCGTGGTCGATGAAGAACGATGGCCCGATGGTCGCGCCTGGATTGATGTCGATTCCCGTAATGGTATGGGCGTATTCGCTCATGACGCGCGGAATGAAGGGAATCTTCGCCGCGTACAGTTCATGGGCGATGCGGTGGACGCTGATCGCCTTGAAGCCCGGATACGCCAAGATGATCTCGTCCAACGACTTGGCGGCCGGATCGCCGTCCAGCGCCGCCTGCGCGTCCGTCAACAGGATTTCACGGATTTCCGGCAGTTTCATCATCAGCCGTTCGGCGATCTCCTCGCCGTTGGCGAAGCAATCGTCGGCGTTTCCGTTTGCGCAGTTGAACGCAAGGGCATGCGTCAGCTGGGAGGAAAGTTCGCGGAAAACATTGTTCACCATGCTACCCACGGCGAAATACTGCTCCGTCGTCGTGAACGACCGTTTTCCCGTATAACCGGGGAAAACCAAATCCAGCAGCTGCTCCAAGACGTTGAAAATCGCCTCGCGTTGCGGCATGCCGCAGCGTTCGTTGTAGTTCACGCCGATTTCATTCGCGTAGCTTCCGCAGAGGCGCTCCGTCAGGCTGCGCGCCTTCTCGTCCGTCCATGACGTCCCGTTCAGCCACTTCGACAATTTATAACTTAGATTCCGCTTCGCTTCCATTTCAAGATGCCTTGATTTCGTTTGTTTTCGGTCGCGCAGGAGCGCGCCCCTCCCGTTGCCGTCATTTCTCCAACATCAGCGTGACCGGACCGTCGTTGATGAGCAACACCTTCATGTCCGCCCCGAAACGCCCCGTCTCCACATGCACGCCTGTCTCGCGCAACTTATTGACAAAATAATCGTACATCGGTTCCGAAACACTGCCAGGCGCCGCGTCGACAAAACTCGGGCGACGCCCTTTCCGCGCATCGCCGTACAACGTAAATTGGCTGACCACAAGCAGTTCGCCGCCGACATCCAGCAGAGAACGGTTCAACTTCCCTTCGTCGTCTTCGAATATGCGGAGATTCACGAACTTGTCCACGAGAAAATCCGCCTCCGCTTTCGTGTCGCTATGCGTCACGCCGAACAGCACGAGAAAGCCTTTGCCGATCTTCCCGACGCATTCGCCGTCTATTGTAACCGACGACTCCGTCACTCGCTGCACCAATGCACGCATATCATCACCATTCCATTTTTTCCAGCCGTTCGACGACTTCCTCCACGGGAAGGCCGATCACATTGCTCATCAAACCGTCCACCCGTTCGACGAGCATCTCCCCATGCGACTGGATGCCGTACGCTCCCGCCTTGTCTAGCGGATTCGTCAAACGGACATATTCGTCTATGATATTGTCCGTCAACGTCTTGAACGTCACATGGGAAGCCGCGAGCCATGTATCCGCATGGCCGCGGCCGTCAATCAGCGTCACGCCTGTCAGCACGACATGCGTCCGTCCGGATAAATCACGCAAGAAGCGTTTCGCCTCATCAAGACTCTTCGGCTTCCCCAGAATCCAGTCGTCAAGAACCACGACGGTATCCGCTCCAAGTATCACCCGTCCAGGATGATGCGTTTCCGCGGCACGGGCCTTCAGGCAGGACAGCCGTTGGACGAGATGCTCGGCCGCCTCGCCGTCGAGCCGCCGTTCATCCGTCTCATACGCATGGACTTCGAACCGGACGCCCGCCTCGGCAAGCAGTTCGCGCCGCCGAGGCGAATTGGACGCCAGAATCAATATTTTTTCCGAATTGTTTTGCAATTTGGATCCTTTTGTTTAGGGAGTGGCGCAGGCATCCCGCCGTCGCTACATCCAACGGCGAGACGCCGTCGCTACATCCAACGGCGGGACGCCGTCGCTACCTCAGAGCTCCTTCACCTTCATGCCGCGGCCTTTGTAGTATTCGCGGATCGGCAGCATCCAGTCCGTCTGGACGATGTCGTACTTCTTGTCCGCCAGCCAGCCCCAGCCGTCGTCCATTTTGCCGATGATGGACACGTCGTCCGAATGGCCCGCCGACAACTGCTTCTTGTAATTATAGATGATGGCGTTGACCCACAGCAGGAGGCCATGCTTGTGCATCTTCTCGATGTACTCGTCCGACGCCGTCTCTTCATCATCCTTGTCGAAAAGCACTTCCGCACCGATGAAATTCAGTTTGCGCGTCAGCAGCATGTCCGTGATCTTGTCGTTGCTCTGGATGATCGGCATGTACGGCAGTTCGGGAGCGTAGTCTTCAATCTGCTTGAACCATTCTTCCTTCGGCGACGTCTTCACAATGACTTGATCCTGCACGCCATGGCGGCGGATGCAGTCCGTGATCTCCGGAATCGCCGTCCAGAATTTGTCGACGTTGATGAAGCAGCGGTTTTTGAAGAGATCGAAGATTTCATCCAACGTGCTGACGGGGCATTCCGTGGGCGTTCCGTCTTGGTTCACAAAGCGCAACTGCGCAACTTCGTCCGCCGTCATGTCCTTGATATAACGGCTGCTGCGTAGATGGGCGGGCTCCATTCCAGGATGGAAGACGAACAGCTTGCGGTCTTTTGAAACCGACACGTCGATCTCCATGATGTCCGCGCCCTGCAGCAATGCCGCTTCATAGGACTGGATCGTGTTGCACGGGATGTTGCCGCCGGCCGTGCCGCGATGGGCGGCGATCAGCAGATGGTCTTTTGCGGCTTCATAAATCTTTTCGCTCGTTTCCTGCATTTCAATACTCCTTGCAATGGTTTTTCTCGCCTTTCTTGCTCAGGCGACTTGACTTTTCTTCTTTGAAAACATACTTTTCATAATGACATTACTATACCACTATTTTAAGAAACTACGTAATCAGAGGAAAACCAAATGACAGGAAAAATCACATTGGCAGCTTTCGCCGTCATGACGGCTTTCCAATTCAGCCTTGCATTGGAGAAAAACATGATTCCCATCATCCTTGACGCACAGCCCAAATTCGCCATCGTCCTCCCGCAGAACGCGGACGACCAGACAAAAGCCGCCATCACCAGATTGCAGGCATTCCTGCAGCAAAAATATCATGCGAAGCTTCCGGAAGATGCACAATCCGCTCTGCCCAAGATTCTTGTGAACCCAAACGCGCCGTCTTTCGAACCGCGCGACTATCGGATTTCCTTCCAGAATCCAACTCAACCGTCCATCGAGGCAGGCTCCGCCGTCGCTCTCGAAAGGGCTTTGAACACGCTTGTCACGGAATTTGCGACGGCGACAGAGTTCGCCGTTCCGCAAGGCACTGACATCCATTACAAATTCGCGGAGCAACGGCTGGACAATTTTGTTCTTCTTCCTAAATACCGCCATAGCAAGGATATGAAGCTTGAACCATCGGATGCGGAAGGCAAGCTCATGACGCCCGATTGGGTGAAATCCATGGTATTGGTCGAAATCCATCTGGAAACCGCTTCGCTTGGACGGACCTTCAACAAGGCCCTGCCGCTGCTCGACCACTACGCGTCGCTCGGCGTCAACGCCTTGTGGCTCTGCCCCGTCTATGAAAAAGGCCCCGGCGGCAACGGCTACGGCAACCAGGGCGTCCATCGGCTCGAACCCGCCTACGCGGAAACGACGGACCAGCAGGCCGCCCGCCAGTCGCTCCGCCGTCTCGTGGACCAGGCCCATCAGCGGAACATCCACATCCTGCTGGACATCATCACATGGGGCGCCATGACGAACTGCCAGCTCATCAAAGACCATCCGGACTGGTTCAGCGGCAAGGCGTGGGGCAATGAAGCCTTCAACTGGAAAAATCCGGAATTCGTCGAATGGTTCATCCAGAACACCGTCGATCTCGTTCTCGCCACCGACATCGACGGTTTCCGCTGCGACTGCGAGCCCTATCACGCAGGCTACAAGAACTTCGCGGAAATCCGCAAGCGCCTCGCGCAGAAAGGGAAGCACATCATCGCCATCGCGGAGGACTGCAACGACCGGCAGGACGCCTTCGACATGGAGCAGGACGGCGTTTTGGACTACAGCAAAATGCATCGCGGCCAGCTCTACCAGAATCCCGTCAATTTCTTCGCGGACGGTCTGCTGGACATCGTCGACTCCTGCAAAAACGGCAAAGGCCTCGGACCAGCCAACTTGCAGAATGACGAAGCGAAACGCGGCACGTTCCGCTTCTATCCGAACTGCATCACCAACCACGACTACCAGCAGCGGAATGTCTGCGGCGACCGCCTGAAGATCAATTACGCCGCCGTTCTCGCGCCGTTCATTCCCATCTGGTTCCAAGGCGACGAATTCGGCCTCACCTCCCGCAAGATGGTCATCTACCATCAGGAGACGGACTACAATCTCGCCAACCAGCCCGCCAACGCCTTCTTCATGGAGGACGTCAAGAAGGCTCTCGCCATCCGCCGCCAGTTCCGCGACATTTTCGAATACTATCCGATCAACCATCGAGAGACGAACATCTGCAAAACCGAAGTGGATGGATTGAAAGGACTTACCGCATACGCCCGCTTTGCGGGCGGCAAGGCGGTCATCGTCGTTCCGAATCCGTCGAAAGATGCCTACGGCGACTTCACCGTCAAGCTTCCCGTGCAGGAGGCGGGCCTCGCCATGACGGCGGCCACCAACATCACGGATCTGCTCCATGACCGTCCCATCACCATGAACCAAGGCACTTACACTTTCAACGCCATCATTCCGCCACGCCACGTCGGCGTCTATCTCGTTTCCAATGAAAACCCGCAAGTCGAACAAAAGAAACAACTTATGGACAACATCAGCACACCTCTGGACGACATCGAACTCCAGCCGGGCGAATTCGCCTGGTATCATCTTGGGCAGCAGGGCTTCCTCCTGAAGCTCGGCAAGACGGTCATCTCCGTCGACGCCTATCTCACGCCAAGCAAGGCCCGCCAGATTCCGCCGCTCCTCTTCCCCGCGCAGTACAAAAAAGTCGCCGCCGCTCTCGGCACCCATGATCACAGCGACCATATCGACCGGCCGCTCTGGCCCAAGCTCGCCGCGGCCAATCCAGACCTTAAATTTATTATTCCCGCGGATGTTTTCCCGCAAGTCCAGAAGGCGACGCAAATCGCGGCAGACCGCTTCCTCGGCCTCACGGACGGCACATCCGTCACGATCGGCGACGTAAAAATCACCGCCATTCCGTCCGCCCATGAATTTCTGGACCGCAATCCGCAGACTGGCAACTACCCGTATCTCGGCTATATCATCGAAGGCAACGGCGTCCGAATCTACCATGCGGGAGACACTTGCGTCTATGAAGGCATGCTCGACAGACTCCGCCGCTTCTGCCCGCTCGACGCCGTCATGCTGCCCATCAACGGACGTGACGCGCGCCGCCTCGGCGGCAACTGCATCGGCAACATGACCTTCCAGGAGGCCGCCGATCTCGCGGGAGCCATCCGCCCGCGCCTCTCCATCCCCGCCCATTTCGACATGTTCAAAGGAAACACGGAGAACCCGCAACTGTTCATCGACTACATGAAAGTCAAATATCCGTCGCTTGCGACGACCATTCCCGTTCCAGGCGAAGTCCATCATGTCAAGGCATTTACGCCTGAACGTTCCTGCACGCCGCGCACGAAGATCGAAAACGACTGCTATGACTGGTTCGAACGTCATAAGGAAAAATGCGAAGCCGCCAAAAAGCATCGCTACGACATCGTCCTCATGGGCGATTCCATCACACACTTCTGGGAGACGCTGCACGGCCCCGAATCATGGAAGAGACTGTTCGCCAACCGCGACGTCCTCAATCTCGGTTTCGGTTGGGACCGCACATGCAATCTCATCTATCGCCTCGAAAACGGTGAATTCGCAAATCAAAAGCCCAAAGTATTCGTTCTACACATTGGAACGAACAATCTGACACAGACGGCCAACTATCCGGGCGACACGCCCGAACAGGTCGTCAAAGGCATCCTCTCCGTCGTCGAACACGTGCAGGCGTCTTCGCCGAAAACACGCATCGTCGTCATGAAGGTCTTCCCGCGCGGCCTCAACAACGAGCCGTATCGCGATAAGATCAACAAACTGAACGCTTTGCTCACGGCCGAATGCCGCGGCTTGACGAACGTCACGCTTCTGGACATCGGTCCGCGCATGATGAAGGACGGCGAACTCAACACATCGCTCTACCGCGACAACTGCCATCTCAATGAAAACGGCTATGCCGTTTGGTCCGAAGCACTTGAAGCCATCTTCAAAGAAGAGGAGCTCTGAGCAGCTGAAAGCTAAAAGCGTAAAGCTTAAAGCGAATGCAGGCCTGTTCAAAGCGTAAGACTTATGGCATAAAAAGGGACTAAAACGACAGAAGAGACAGAAGCGACAGAAGCGACTCTGCATCTTTGTATTTTTGTGTCTTTACAATAACTACAAGCCTGCGGCAAGACAACCGCCGCAGGCGACCGTAAGCGAAGCGTTGCCATATAATCATTATGAATTATGAATTATGCATTGAAAAAATGTCCATTCGTGGTTCTCTTCTTGTCTTCATGTTGTCATTGGCGGTTTCAGCGCAGAACCTCCTGAAGAATCCGTCTTTCGAAAACGGGCTGAAAGGATGGGGCTTTTCGCAATCGGACGCATTGACGGCGAAAGGCGTCACCTACAGCGTCGAGAACGGAAAACTAACGGTCAACATCCCCCCAAAGGCACAGCTTCATTCGACAGAACTTCTTCTGCTGCAAAAAACTAGAATCAAATACGGAACGACGTGCCGTCTGCTCTACACGCTTGACTGCACGGAGCCGGGCGTCATGCGCCATATCTACCAGCTCTCCCGTCCGCCCTATTCGCCCATCGGACTCGTGGAAAACCTCCCCGTCAAAGCGGGGCGCAACCGCATTACAGCCGTTTTCATCGCCGGCGGGCCCGACGGCGAAGATGCCCATCTGACATTGAACATGAGCAACTTGCGTGGCACCATCACCCTCCATGACATCAGCCTCATGGAGGCGCGGGACATACCCGTCTCCAGACTGTCCCCAAAATGGTCCGTCGTCCTCAACGGCGATGTCCCGAATTCCTATGCGGAACTTCCAAAAGGAAAGGACGTCCGCCAGATCTCGTTGCAGGACAACACGATCAATCTCGCCGCGGCCGTCGGTGGACACGTTCAGGAAAAGACACAGGCCATTCTCTACAATGTCTTCAAAAGCAATGACACAGGCATCATGCATGTCGGTTTCTCCGCGGACTGGTGGCTGGAGATCTTCATGAACGGAGAGCAGATTTACGAGAATCTCGCCCGCGGAAATCCGTCCCACGCCTTCACGCCGGACGACATCGTCGTGGACATACCGGTTGAAAAAGGCCGCAACATCCTCGCCGTCCGCGTCTTGGCAGGCTCCGCCGGATGGCGTTTCGTCTGCGGGCAGCCGACGCCCCCCATCCGCTATGTGACGAACAACGAATGGAAGCCTTTCAATCTTTACGGCCAGTCGGAAATCCTTGCCGGATCGGCACTTGACTTGTCATATCAAGTCGATGCGCCAGCCGGGAGACATGGTCGCGCCGTCATCGGCAAGACCGGCGATCTGGTCTTGGAACAGCGCCCGGACGAACCGCTCCGTCTCATGGGATTCAACGGCTACCCCTACAATCTCCTGACGATGAAATCGGACGACGATTTCAAGAAAAAGGCCCATGAATTCTCGCAGGCCGCCAGACGGGCAGGCTTCCGCCTGTTCCGCACGCATGGCTCCTTCGACCGTACGCTATGCCATGGCTCCCACAAGGATATGGAAATCAATCCGGCCCAGCTGGACCGTTGGGACTTCCTGCTCAACGAACTTAAACAGGCGGGCATCTATCTCCATGTCACGCTCCTTTCCTTCGGTCTCTACGACGACGCCACGCCACGCAACACGCTGTTCGAGGAGCGAGACAAGCACAAGTTGCAGATGTATTTCGGCAGCAGTTGGATACGCGACCATTTCATCTATGGCGCGACGACCGTCCTCAACCATGTGAACCCCTATACGAAACTCGCGTGGAAGGACGATCCCGCCGTCGCCTTCGTCGAATTCTACAACGAACAGGAGCTCGGCCTTGAGCGTATCGCCCCCGTGCTCGCCAATTATCCGAACCTCAAGGCGGAACTACGCCGCCAGTTCCGCGAATGGCTCGTCGCAAAATACAAAGACGCCGTTCCGTCTCCGCTTCAGAAGGAGTTGAACGGCAAGAAGTTGGCAGAAGCGGAGCTTCCGTCGACGAAAGACAAAAAGAGCCTGCTGGCCAACGAATTCGCGCTCTTCTCCATTGATCTCGCCGCCAAATCCTACGCATGGTGTGAAAAAATCGTCCGCTCGACAGGCTACAACGGCCTGCTCGGCAATTTCAACGTCTCGAAGAAAATCGGTGACGCGGCAACCCGTTGGACGACATGCCAATATATCTGCCAAAACACGTATTTCCAGCATCCTATCGGTGGCTGGGGGGCGCCCGGCTGCACCGTCGGACAGGACAGCTCCCTGGCGGACGCCGCCAACTACTGGCGGAGCGCCAACAATTCCCGCATGGCGGGCCGCCCGTTCACCATCACGGAATACAACCACTGCTTCTGGAATCCGTACCAATATGAAAACGGCGCCGTCATGGGGGCCTATTCCGCCCTGCAAGGCTTCAACGCCCTGCAGATCCATGAAAATCCGATTCTGATGAATTCATCGACCATGCCGCAGGCCATCGGCAGTTTCTCCTGCGGCAACAATCCCATCGTCCGCGCCAATGAATTCATCACGACGCATCTTTTCCAACGCGGCGACGTGCGGCCATCGCCACACCGCATCGAACTCGCCATTCCGGATACGGCATTGAACAACAACAACTTGGCCATGAACGGCATCGCCAGCCAGCAAAGCCTGCTGGCTTTGGTGACTGGCTTCACCGTCGCATTTCCGGACAAAATGACCGCCCGCGGAACCGTCGCCGCCCGGAAGGCGGACTGCCAGATTCTGCCCGAAGGAACCTCCACCGTCCAATCCGCAGACTGGTTCGTCAATCTCATCGACAATCCGGACGGTTCGTTCTCCCTGGACAACCTCCTCCAGAAGCTCAAAGTGCAGGGCATCCTCCCCCCCGGCAACCTGACGGACGCGGAAAACTTTGTCTTCCAAAGCGATACGGAGGAAATCACCCTTTGGGCGAAACGGCATCTCCTGAAAGTTGTCACGCCAAAATCGGAAGTCGTCTGCACGGAAGGCGACAAGGAGGAAAAACTCGCCCGCATGACCGTCAATTCATCTTCCGTTCCTGCCTGTATTGCCGCTATCGCCGCTGACAATCAACCGCTTGCGACATCCAGACGCATCGTGGTCGTCTATTCGACCATGGTCGCCAATTCGAATCTGACGCTTTCACCAAACCGCCGCGTCAACATCCAGTCCGGCCATGCCCCCACCCTGCTCCGCTGCGGAAAGCTCCAACTGCAGATCGACCGCCCCGTCAAAGGCTTCAAATTATACGCCCTTGGCTTCGACGGCGCACGCCGTCAGGAACTTCCTCTCGCCAAACGGGATATCGTCACCGACATCTCCATCGACACGGCCGCCCTGCAGGACGGCCCCACCGTCTTCTTCGAACTCGTGGCGGAATAAAAATCTGCAGTTGTCGCAATTTTTGCGACAACTGGAATTCGTCCATCATGAACTGTTGCATATTTTGCGGCCATTGGACTCATCATCATATGTTCCATTATGGAACATATAATTCTTTCAACCCCAAAAAACCAGCGGCTTAAAATGATGCTTCACGTCAAATGACAAAAAAAAAATTCATGCCTGCCAATTCTTGCAGACATCAATCCAGGCGACATAGTTTGAATACGTCTCCAATTCCGCTATCGTCAGTTCGATCGCGCTGTTGCCGCTTCCACAGGCGGGAAAAACGGTCGTGAACCGTTTCAGCGAAACGTCAAGATAGACTGTGACGCCATCCTTTACGGCGAAGGGACATACGCCGCCTACGGCATGTCCGATCAACGTCTCCACTTCGTCCGGCGTCGGCATCTTCGCTTTCGCCTTGAATTGCGCCCTGTATTTTGCATTGTCGATCTTTGCGTCGCCCGCCGTGACAATCAGAATGGCTTTCCCGTCCACCAAAAACGAAAGCGTCTTCGCGATTCGGCAAGGCTCGCATCCCAACGCCTGGGCCGCCAATTCGACTGTCGCGCTAGATTCGTCCAATTCCCTTATCCGATCCGCCATCCCGAATTTTGAAAAATACGTTCTTACCGCTTCAATCGCCATGGCAATCTCCTGTAAACGCCTCTTCGGACCTGCTGTCAAAGCACTTTTTTCACTTCCTTCGGCTGGACGAAAACGGCCTGGCGGACATAGATCGGTTCGCAGGACGATGAACTCTCCACGTCATCCCGCAACAGGACGCATGGATCCAGTTGCGACACGACCTGCAGGCGGCTCTGTATCGCCTCCGGCAGCGGCGGTATCAAGTCCGCCTGTGGCGTTATCCATGCGTCGCAGGCATTTGCAGCGTCAAGCAACGGCTCCGGATCCAACGCGGCAGGTTCGCCGTCAAGCTTCATGTTGCGAACAGGAACGAAAATGACCTGCCCGCAACGGCCATCCATCAGCACGCCGATTCGCGCATCGGCGGCGACGCCTTGCGCCGCCGCGGCCGTCGACAGAGCGGAGGGAACGCCGCGGATTTCCGCCCCTGTCGCGGCGCAAATCCCTTTGATGAAGGCGATTCCGGAACGAAGCCCCGCGAAGCTGCCAGGCCCTGTTCCGACCGTCCAACGGCGGATGTCCTGCAATTTTAGACCGATGCCGGCCAATGTTTCGAGAATCCATGGCGGCAGTTTCCGGTCATTGTCGCGACTGGCCGAATCCAGACTTCCCTTGAACAGGATATGGTCGCCGTCCGCCACGGCGAAAACACAGGTCAGTGACGTATCGATTGCCGCATGTATCATCATCGTTTTCCTTCTTGAATGCGCCATTGGCGCGCTGAAAATCAACCTATATTAATATAATAAACAGAACCTGAATGTCCATGCAGGCCGTGATTCTTGTTTTTCCATCATGATGAATTACATTGTCTATATGATTCTTTCACCAACAAAAGGATTCCACCATGTCAAACCGTCTTTCATTGTTCGTTCTCATGATATCGCTCAGTGCCATTCTAGTCGCAAAAGAAGGCACCGTCACGGCCGACCTCAACATGCGCCTCGGGCCGGGCGTTGAACATCCCGTCGTCGGCGTTCTGCCGCCCGGAGCCTCCGTGTCCATCGTCGCCACCTCCGGCCAATGGTATCAAATCAACCCGAAGGCCGTCGTCGAAGGATATGTCGTCACCAAACATCTGAAAGGCAGCAGAGTGCTCATGAACACGGCGTTCCGAACGGAAGCCTCCGAAAAGGCGGCCTCCATGGGCGTGCTCAAGAAACATCTTGTCGTGAAGGTTCTCGGACGTGAAGGCGACTGGAGCAAAATCGCCGTCACGAATCCGAAGGGGCTGAAGATTTTCGTCCATGGCGACTACATCAAGAAAGGCCCCGCTCCAGTCGTGAAAAAGGCGCCGTTTGAAGGCGTCAAGCCCAACTACAGCGTGCTTGTCTATGACGTGAAAAAGAAGAAGGAGCTTTGGGGGCAGAATGAAAACAAACCCGTGCCGATCGCGTCCGTCACGAAAATGATGACGCTGCTGCTTGGTTTGGAGAAACTTGAGTCGGATCCCAAAGTCACGTTGGACACGATGGTTCCCATCAGTGAAGCCGCCGCGGCCGAACCGCCCACGAAGGCCTGCCTCATCGCCGGAAAGGAAATCAAGCTCGGCGAACTGCTGAGCGTCATGATCATCATAAGCTGCAACGACTGCGCGGCCTGCGCGGGCGAATTCATCGGCGGCGGCACGACGGAGGGCTTCGCGAAAAAGGCCAACGCCAAGGCGAAGGCCCTGCACATGAAGAACACGAAATATTTCAACGCGCATGGTCTGCCCGGAGCAACGCCCGACAAGGACAACGTCTCCACGCCGCGCGATCTTGTCAAACTCGCCAAGGAACTGTGGAAGCATGATCTGGCCCGCCAGTGGGTCAAGATGCCGACCATTCCCATCACTACCGGCGTTGAGAAACCCACGACATTCCGCGGCCACACGCCGCTTCTCGGCAGATATGGCGTGGACGGCATCAAGACCGGTTACATCCGCCGTTCAGGCCTCTGCGTCGTCACGCATGCGGAAAACGAAGCGGGCGAATTCATCGTCGTCCTGCTGGGCTGCGAGACGAGCACCGCCCGCAACACGTTGCTGGAGAACATCATGAAGTGGCTGACGGAAAAGAAATAATCTTTTCCTAATCCGCTTTCGGCAGCACGATCGGTTCGTGCAGCACTTTCGCGCGCGTTCCGACGCGGATGCCATGCAATGCGTCCACATACCGATAGGTGAAGAAAGCACGCGATGAGATTTCATCACGGTAGAGCTGCTGGCGGTTGATGACCTGCCACGTATGTTCCGCGTCCGTCGTCTGCTCCACCCACACCACGTCGATGCTGTGGACGCAGCCCTGCAGCTTTGCGCCGCTTTCGGCCAACGCTTCGCCAAGCCGCATCTGCTGCAAAAACACGCCCGCCTGCCGCCCCGCAGGCTCCACACGGTTGATCCGCTTCTCGTCGAAAAACTGCTCCCAACGGCCGATCAGCCCATGGCCGATGCCCAAGCTTTTAGCGATCTGCTCGGTGTACTCCTTCAGCTTGTCCGCCGACGGCTTCTCCTCCTCCGAAAATTCGTCATGAAGACGCAGTCCATCGTACAACATCATGTCTTGCGACTCGATGACAACCAGATCGTAATAATCCGGCGGCATTTTCGTAAACGACGCGACCGTCCCGTTTTGCGACATGCGGGCCAGCCGCGGCTTGAAATTCTCCCGTTGTTCTTCCGTCGTGCCGTCGCGGCTCGTCCGCGTCTTGCGGTATTTCCGCCCCAACGCGATGACCATCCGTCTGGGCGACGGCGTCGCGAAATGGACTTCCAAAGAGCCTTTCGCATCGTCCAGCTTCTTTTCGTTCGCATAGAGATAGCCGCCGACGGGCACAACGCTTCCGCCGCACCAAGCCATTCCGCCGCAACATACAAGAACGCAAGCCAGCCATTTCGTCAGCATATTTTTCATCTGGTGATTCCTTCCATCATTGCCTCAGCCGAATCAGCCCGTCCCGCGCCCAAGGCGCGACGATATGGTTCGGATATTCGTCCTTTATCTTCCGGTAAAGCTCTTTCGCCTTCTCGTTATCCTTCAACGCTTCATAAATCTGCGCCTTTTCGAACTCGACATCCGGCAGATTCGGCAGTAACGGATCCATCAAGATCGCGCCGTCCAATTCACCCAACGCGCCAGCCAGCCAGCCGCGACGGCGGAAGTACCGTGCCCGTATCAAGTTGAAGCTTCCGTTGCCACGATCCATCGGCGCCTCTTTCGACCATTGGCACAGTTTTTCACGCGCCTCCAGCAGACGGTTGTCCTGTATCGCCCGCATGGCCTCCTCATGCAGCGACACGCCATGGACAGCCGCCTCCCGCTGCGTCGCCCCAAGACGTTTTCCTTCCAGCATATCCGAAAACAGCTCCAACGCCTTTTCACGATCCCCCGCCTGTAGCTCGATGTCCATCATCATGGCTTCCATGACTTTGGAACTTTTCTTCAGCTGTTTGCTATGACTTTCCAGCCATTGCCGCGCCAATTCGATGTCGCGCTTCCCGTAGACGGCGAATTCAATCGCCTCGCCAAGATACTGTTCACGTTCCTCCTTGTCCAGATTCCGCTTCAGGATTTTCTCGAACGCGGCCTGCGCCTTGTCCTGCGCATGCGCGCCGCCCGCCCGCGCCATGCAGAGCATGGCGTCCATGCGAACCTCTCCGGGAATGTCCTTCAACGCCAGAAGCGCCTCCGCCACCGTCACTTGCATTGGATGATAGTCATGATGCTTGTAAAACTGCAGCTGCAAATTCAAAGCCTTCCAATCCGTCAAACTGCTGAAATCCTGTTTCTCGAGCAAAGCGGAGACATATTTGAAGGCCTTGCCGTTCGCGATGTCACGCGACGTCTCCGGGGCGTTTTCCGGAAACTGGATCCGCCCGGACGCCGTCGCCTTCTTGACGGACGCCCTCACTTTCATGGGCTCCATGCCGCAGACGATGCGTGTGACTTTCGCGCCTTCCATCGTCATGCCGTCGCCGAACTTCCACACGGCCTCCTGCCCGCTGTACGTGCCAAGTTCCACTTCATTCATAAAATCCTCCCCCACAGCCATGTAGGATATGATCTTATACCAGAAGACAGGATTCGACGACGTCTTCGACTTTCCTTCCACAAGCTTCAGCATCGTCTTGCCGGCCGTCACAAAATCCGCTCCGGAGATGTAGCTGTTCGCCGTGACTTTCCCGTTCTGCACATGCGCCTCGCCTAAACCGATGAAGCCGCGCTCATCCAGCCGCAGGCCGACGATTTTCACGTCATGCAGCCCCGCCGTGAAATTCGTCTCCTTCCGTTGCTGGCCGCTGCTCGTCTCGCCATGATGGTGCGAACCGCTCAGATCATGCACGAGATTGCCGTCCAAAAACAGATAGCCCGCGCCGTTCACCGATATATAAGGATAAAAGCGCATCGCCTTTCGCGCATCGTACATGCCGGTGAAAACCATCATGCAACGCGTCCGGTAATCGACTGGATTGAAGGCCTGATTCACGGCGTCAACCGCCACGCGTCCAAGCACTTTCGATTTCTTCAACAACGCTTCGACCTGCGGCCAGCTCTTCGCCGGGCCTTCCGGCAGCGTCCGCACTTCGCAGATCAACGGCGCGACAAGCCCCTCCTTCACAGGAGCCGGAATCTTCGAGCCGAAATAGGCGTAGATCCGCTTCGCGTCGTCGGGGGCCTGTGTCAAAACCAACGCGCAGTTCTCCATGCCCGTCCCGATGGACAGCCGCGGCAATTGGCGGCCGCGTTCATCAAAGCAATAGACATCCTCGCCTTCCGCCATGCCGATACCGCAGACGGGCACGCTGATCAGCACGCCGCCCTTCGCATGGCTCGGCCTCGATATGATGTCATAGACAGCGCGATAGTTCGACGTGGCATGATGCCACATCTCGCGTTGCTGCGCCGCCGCGACCACCGCCAGCAGTATCGCCATGCCCAATATTCTGATTTTCAACATATTTCTTTCCCTTACACGGCTGAGCACATTGTTTGCAATTCGCTTTAAGCTTTAAGCTTTAGGCTTTTAGCTATCTCACTTTTCAGACGGCACCACGATGCCGCGCATGATGATGTTCTGGCAGAACAGGAAGATCAGGAATGTCGGTATCGCGGCGATCACCAGCGACGCGTACATCACCGCCTGCCCGCTCTGCTGCTGCAGTTCATACAGCCACACCATCATCGTCCACATCCGTCGGTCCTGGCAGACGACGAACGCGAACATGAAATTCGAATACGCCGCCGTGAACGCGTTCAGCGCGACGACGGCCAGAATCGGCTTGGAAAGCCCCATCGTGATCTGCCAGAAAAGCACCCATTCGTTCGCGCCGTCCAGCTGCGCGCTTTCATACAGCTCCTGCGGCAGCGAATCGAAGAAGCCTTTCAGCAGGAAAATCGAATAGCCGTTCGCCATGCCCGGCAGGATCAGCGCCGCGAACGTGTTCAATAAATTGAACTGCCGCAGCATGATGAAACTCGGAATCGCCGTCACCATCGGGGGGAACGTCATCGTGCACATCAAAAACAGCAGGATCTTGTACGACGACGGCATGCGGAAACGGCTCATCGCGTACGCCGCCAGCGGATTCACCAGCAGGGCCGTCACGATCGCCAACGCGCAATACAGCACCGTATTGAAGATGCCGCGGCCATGGAACAGCATGTATTCCGCCACCGCCTTGTAGTTGCGTGTCGTGAACTCCCACCGCAGCTCCTTCAGATGCTTTTTGAAGTACGACAAATGCAAGTCCTTCTGCGGCATGGCGATATCGGCCTTTTTCTCCCAATGCGTGCCGAATTTTCCGTTCATCGTCTCAATGCTTCCATGACGGGCCATCATCCAGTCCTGAAAGAGAAATTCAACGCTGTAGATCTCCAGACTTTTGAGCGGCGCCGCATAGAGACGGCCGTCCAGCGGATCCTTGTAGCCGGTCAGGAAGGCATCCCAATCCGATGCCACAAGTCCAAGGCTTGGAGGGATTTCGCTAAAAGGAACAGCGTCGATGGACGCATACGCCGTCCCGCAGTCGCGATTGAAAGCGGCCAGGCCGCCTGGCCGCGCGGCGATTTCACGTCGCGCGGCTTCGACGTTGCCCACGTACACGGGAACGTCGTCAAAAGACGAATAAGACGTGCCGTAGCGGAGATTCAACGTCTTGACGTCCAGATACTTCGCTTTCAGCATCCCATGGTATTCCGTCAACGCCGTGCCATTGACGCGAATCCACTGGCTGGCCAGCGTCTCCCGCACGAATCGCTCCCAATCGTCCTGTTCCTGCGGCGTACCGTCCGCCGGCCAGCGGCGCGGCAGCGTGATCTGCCCCCACGTCCGGTAGTTCGTCTGATGCCTCATGTTGAACCGCGAAAGAACGGTCGTATACTGCGTCTTCAGAAACTGCTTCTTGTAGAAGCCCTGCGGCGAAAAATAATACCGCAACCCGTAGGGCCGCTCTACCAGAAATTCCGTCAGGAATGTCGCAAATGGCGTATCCTGAGGCTTTTCCCGTCGCATTAGAATGCACGGCACCGGAATATAGACACTGTACCACCCTGCGAAATCCGTGCCCAGATTGCGGTTCACATCCTCTATCTTCCGACCGTACTTCTCCTGCATGCGATGCTTGAATTCACGCAGCGCGGACGGAATCGTCCGCGACAGCTGCGTGCTCAGATAGCCGACCGCGAACGAATACAACGGCAATCGCGTCTCATCCAGAAACGTCTCCCATTCATGGGCGAGCGCCTCGTTCGGTTCGCCATAGTCGGCCAGCCTGTCAAACGACGTCTCGTCAAGATCATATGCCGTATTCAAATCCTGAAGCCGTTCATTGAAAAGCCCTTCCAGATGCTTGCGGCACATCCACGCGTCATCGTGCCAGAATTTCGGCATGGCGTCGAAATAGCGGATGTCCATCGCGCTTTTCGTGCTGCCGGAAAGCATCAGCAGAAACGGATAGACCATGGTCGCCCCGCCGGCGATGAGAAACAGATACATCACCAGAAAAAGCAGCCTGACCTTCCAGGACTTTCTTCCTATTGCCGAAATAATCGCCATGACCTTTTTTACCTTGCAACCACCATTACTGTTTCATATCCAATGTGTTGAACGTCTTTCAACGGCGGAGATGCCGCTGTCGCCCACGACGGCGAGACACCGTCGTTACTTTCAACGCCGTCGCTACTTCTTCGAATCCGTCGCCTTGAACTCCAGTTTCGAAAGGATCTGCAACTGATAGACCGTGAAGCCGATCAGCATGAAACCGAGCACCCACGCCATCGCCGTGGCGGGGCCGAAATTCAAGTATAGATACGCCTTGTAGAAAATGTGCAGTTCAGCCACCTCCGTCTGGTTCGCGCCGCCCGTCATCGCCAGAATGAACGACGTACTCGCCCACGAACTGATGAAAACACCCACGAACTGGATGATCAGCAACGGCTTCAGTATCGGCAGGACGACGAACAGGATCTTGTCGGCGAATGTCGCCCCGTCGATGTCCGCCGCTTCATAGAACTCGTCGGAAATGCCTTTCAACGCGGCCAGATAAATGAGACAGCCGGGCCCCATGCCCGCCCAGATCATCGGTAGCACGCAGCAGATCATCGCCGTGCCCGGATCGTCCAGCCAGCGGTACGGATTCTTCATGCATTGGAACAACCGCAGGAAAAGCCGCATCGGATATTTCCAGTCATTTGAATACCTGTAGGATGCGAGAATGGCAAACGTTCCGAGAATGACGATGGCGAAATAGGCCAGCCCGATGGATGTGCGCCCTTTGGCGAAGGAAAGGCCGGCCAGAAACAACATGACCACGCCGGACAGAATAAGCACGCCGTAAAAAACGATGTTCCAGCGGACAAGCGTCGCCGCCGGCCAGTCCAGCTCCTCCATGCGGAGGATCGGCGTCGCGAATGAAAAGAAGAAAAAGTAAAGGACAAGCCCTGCCAGCAGGCATAGCAGCCCGCCGAGATAGTTTTCGTGCAGGAACAGCCGTTTTCCGAAAAAGAGCAGAATGTAGAAGAAAAGCACCGCCAGACCGATGTACGCGATGGCGGGCAGCTTCAGCATGATGGCGTTCAGGACGCCGTATTCCGTCTTCTCGTAGAAGGAACGCCACAGGTAGATGACCACCAGCCCCGTGATGACGGCCGGAAGATAGAACACGGTGCGGAAGAACACTTTGCCGCGCGGAATCTCCTGCAGCAGGACGGCCAGGATCACCGGCGGCAGGAAGGTCAGCGTGATGACCAGGAAGCAGTAGCGGATGGAATTCCAGACGGAGCGCCACCATTCGCCGTCCCACAGGACGTTGCCGAAATTGTCCAGCCAGACCCATTGCGAACCGCCCATGATCCGGTAGTCCTGCAACGCCATCACGGATCCCATCAATAATGGAATGTACCGCCACAGCAAAATGGAAAGCACGGCAGGCAAGAGACATAGATAAGCCCAGCGGTATTTCACAAAGCCCCATGAACGAAGCTCCACGCCTGCGATTTTCGGCGGCGTGAACACTTTGATGACTTTCCGGAAGACTAGCGCGAACGCGACGACGATGGCCGCCATCACGGCGGCCGCGGCCGTCCGCCGCATCCTCCGCTCCTGCGGCGACAGGATGCCGAGCATCTTCTCGTTCGCGTCGGCAACGCCTGTCACCAGCAGTTTCTTCAGAATCTCGTGCCGTTTTCCAAGAAGCGTTGCCGTGGCGCGCTTCATGCTTGTCGCGCTGCTCAACGGCAGTTCGCCGCCCATCGCCATCGCCTCCGCCTTCTCCAGCGGCTTCGTCATCTGGTAATACACGAGATTGCAGTTCTTTCCATATGGTTCGGGCATGCCTGTGTCGATCGCGATCTTGAACGTGTCCTCCCATCCCGCAGGGGCCAGACGGATCATGTCCTCATAGCCGAACTGCCGCAGATAGTCCGGATTGATGAAACGCCCCAAACCGCCTTCGACCATGACGCGCGTGTAGATTTCCACGCCTTCCTTCGATTCGCAGAATCTCATGTACTCCCATGCGGCGTCACGGACGACCGGATTGTCGCATCCCGCGAAAATCCCCTGCATGCGCGAATTCAGTTCGCCGCCGCGATGGCGCACGCCGTTCTTGTCCGGATAGCCCAGCGGCACGGGAACCATGCCGACGGTGTCCGGATCGATGGTCGCGAACAACCGTGCATCGATATAGGTCGGAAAGAATCCTATCTGGCCGAGCTCCCACTTCTGGTCGGAATCCGTCTCCTTCGTCGCGTAGCCATAGCGGTCACGGCCGTCCAGCGGATCGCGCCAATGTTCCGACGTGAGGCGGACATAGAAGTCCAGCGCCGTCACCGCTTCGTCAGAATCGAACGTCGCCGTCCATTCGTCCTTCTCCGCGTCATAGGCCATGACATCGCCGCCGGCGGACCAGAGGAACGTGACCCAATACCAGCTCTCGTCCTTTCCTTTGCCGAAACGGATGCCGTAGGTCCCCTCCGCGGGATGCGTGATCTTCCGGCAGGCGTCGAACAAATCCTCCCATGTCCAGTCGGGCTTCGGCTCCGCCACGCCGTATTTCGCCAGCAGATCCTTCCTGTAGAGGAAGACCTTGCCGAGCAGGCCGCCCGTCGGCATCGCCCACACATGCTCGCCGCCGGGCCCTTTCCGCCTCACGACCGGCATGACTTTTTCATGGTAGATGAACGAACGCTCGTCGTCGTCCATGCCCGTGAAATAACCATCTTCCGCCTTGTCAAGCGGATAGAGGAACCCCTCCTGGATATACGTGTCCGATTGACGGAAATTGACGTACATGATGTCCGGCGCCACGCCGCCCGCAATCGCCATCAATGGCCCTGAATCCAGTCCAGTCCCTTCCACCTGGATGCCGCTCCGCGGTACAAGCTCCACCATGACGTTCCCCCAGTCGAATTTGCCGTATTTGTCCGGATCCGCTTCGTAACGCGCACGGTACTTTTTCTGCACGATCTGCGGATACTGTTTCACAAACTCCTTCATGACTGCCACTTGCGCACGCGTGTTCGTGTCCGTGCGCGTTGGATCCGGAAGGCTCCACGCGACGACCGTCACGACCGTCTTGCGCACCCGCACGCCGCTTTCTTCAACGACGTCGCGGCTTTCGACCTTTCCGCCTTGAAGGCGGCAGGCCAAAAGCAACAGGAGAATGGAATATGACAACAACGATTTCATGAATTGTTTGGGAACAACAGTTTTCTTCGTCAAATATTTTAATTCCGACAACTGCCCACTAACCACTAACCACTGACCACTAATCACTTGTAATTCGGCAGGAAGGCCCCCATGTCCAGCAGACGTTTCTGCAGGACATGGACATCGATGCCGCGGATGTCCGTCGCCTTGTCCAAGGCCTCGCAAGCGGCCATGCCGGCGGCCTGCCCCGTGATGTAGCAGCCCGGCATGACGCGGACGGAGCCCTGCAGTTTGCGGTCCGTGCTGATGCAACGGCCCGCGACCAGCACGTTGTCCAGATTGCGCGGCGTCAGCGTACGGTACGGGATGCCGTAGCTCTCGCCTTTTCCATAGCGGCCTGTTTTGCCGAATTCCTTTTCGAAAGCCGCGTACAGTTTCGGATCCGGCTTGGACGGATGGATGTCGACGGGATAGCAGTAGCGGCCGATTTCGTCGTCGAAGACGGCCCGCGCCGTGAAATCCGCCATGTCCAGAACATAATCGCCCATGATGCGGCGGCTTTCGCGGATGCCCATCAACGCTCCAGTCTGGAGCAACGTAACATTCTCGAAACCAGGAATGTACTTCTTGTAGAACGCCTCGAATTCCGGCATCATCTTGCGGCCGGCGATCAGATGCTCCGTCAGCGACTGCTCGTCCAACGCGTCGATGCCGAAGGCATGGCCCATGTTGCCGCCCGCCGTATGCTCGCCGATGCGGAACATGCCGGAATGGTGCGGATCGTTCACCGTGAAGATGCCGCCGTCTTCGAATGCGCGCATCAGCTGCTCATGGACGTTCACGGGATTCTGCTGACGGCGCTCGTAGTCGATGTAGCCCCACAGGCTGCACAACGTGCCCGGCATCGTCTCCTCCTTCTCGAATGGCGCACCCGCCCATGCGCAGATGTCGCCGTCGCCCGTGCCGTCGATGACCATCTTCGCCTCGATGGCGAAAAATCCGCTCTTCGCATGGCAGATCAGCTGTTTGACGGAATGCCCTTCCATCACGACATCGACGACCTGCGTCATCAGCGAAAGCTTCACGCCGGCCTCCGTCAGCAGCTTGTCGTACAGCCGTTTCATCAACTCCGCGGGACATCCCATCCTGTTGGCGGCCAGAGTTTTCGCATCTTTCATCGCGTTGAGCTTGTCATAGATTTCACGGCCAATGCCGCCCGCGAGGAAGTTCACACCGTCACCGAATGTCATGAACACAGGCACGAGGCCGCTGGTTCCCATGCCGCCGAAACAGGCCTCTCCCTCCGCGAGAAAAACGCTTTTACCCGCTCGCGCGGCGACCAACGCCGCGGCGACACCGGCCGGACCGCCGCCCGCCACGAATACATCGACCGATTGACGGACTTCTATTTTCTTCTGATACAGAAACGACATGGCTGCTCCTTCGCCCGGCCTTCCGGACAATTTTTTATTAATAATTCATATTTTACATCAACGCTTTGTTGAAATATACACCCTTATACAATAATTTATATAGATACAACCGTGAAATGCATCCATTTTTTTGACCATAACATGAAAATCATCTTTTATTTCTTCTTTCTTCTGACGGCGGCGCTGTTCGCACAGCAGCTCGTCGTCAACCCCGACTTATCCGAACTGGACGAAAAAGGGAAGCCCATCGGCTGGAAATGCGACACTGTCGTGCGCATCATACCGGACGCGGACGGCATGAACAAGGCGGTCATCCTGAACGCCCGCAACGCCGGCCTGTCGCAAGATCTTAATCTCAAGCCGGAATACGCCCATCTAGAACTCGACTTCTGGATGAGAACCACGGACGTCGTCCAAGGGGAGGAGAACTGGCATACGGCCCGCCTCGCCATGGCCTTCTATGACGCGGACGGCAAACAGGTCGGCGGCTGGCCGCGCGTTTTCGGCTGGACCGGCACGTCTGAATGGCGCCATTGCATCCGCCGCTACATCATTCCGAAAGGCGCCGTGAAGCTTCACTTCAACGCCTCCCTGTTCGCGCCTTCCGGTTTGGTCGAATTCAAAAACATCAAGTTCACCGTGACCGCCTATCGTCTGGACAAGCCCGCCAACGCCCCGTGCCCCATGCACGAAGAGGCCGCGCAGTCGATCGAGGACGCCTGGACACGCACGACGCCGACACGCGAAAGTATCTCCATGAACGGCCTTTGGCAATTCCGCCCCGTCCTCTCCGAAGCCGCCGCGGCGGACGGAAAGGACACGTCGAAAAAGGCGGAGGACATCATCCCCGCGAACGACGACTGCTGGGGATGGTTCAAGCTGCCCGCCATCTGGCCGGACCGCTGGGACGACGACGAGGCTTACCAGTCACCGATTCTCGCGCAGTATCTGGAGGACAATTTTCTCACGAAGGAAAACGCCGTTCCCGAAAAGGCGTGGTACAAACGCACGATCAACGTCCCCCCGCATTGGGAGGGGCGCCAGATCGTCATGGATTTCTCGCTGGTCAACACGCATGCGAAAGTGTTCGTGGACAACGTGAAGGCCGGCGACGTGTGGTTCCCCGGCGGCGAAGTCGATCTGACCGACAAGCTCATTCCCGGCAGACGCCAGTCCATCGCGATTCTCGTCGAAGCCATCCCGTTGTCAGACACGATGGACGCGTTCATGGCGCCGGACCGCATCGTCAAAGACAAGGCCGTCGTCAAGAACAAAGGCATCAACGGCGACGTGTTTCTCATTTCCCGCCCCAAAGGGCAGCGGATCGCCTTCGTCCAGGCCATCCCGTCCGTCAAAAACGGCACGATCACCTTCCGGACGGATCTGGAGGACGCCGCCAACGTCCCCTACAAAATCGCCGCGGACGTGACGCTTCCGGACGGCTCCGTCAAAACCTTCAGCCAGAAGCTTCCGTCCATCCCGAACGAAAACAACTCCATCGTCCTCACATCCGAATGGAAAAAGGCCCCGCTCTGGGAACTGGACGACCCGCAGCTGCTCACGGCGTCCGTCTCCCTCTATTCCGCCGACGGCCTTACGCTCATCGATCGCACAATCCCCTTCACGTTCGGATTCCGCGAATTCGAGGCACGCGGCAAGGACCTGTATCTCAACGGCTTGCCAATCCACCTCCGCGCCCTCCACTGCGAGGCGGGAACGTCCATCGGCGTCGAATGCTCCGCAGAACCGGAAGCGGCGGAAATGCTCCGCCGCATGCGCCAATATGGCTTCAACTTCCTGATCAACGCACACTACAACTTCAACTTCGGCGCCATGAACTATCTGGAAGGCCTGCTCCGGGCCGCGGAGAAAAACGGCTTCCTCATGTCCTTCTCGCTGCCGCATCTGAACCAATTCGGCTGGAAGCTCGATGATTTGAGCGTGCGCAACCGCTTCACATGGATGACGCGCTCCATCATCCGCAAGGTCGCCAACAATCCCGCCGTCGTCATGTACGCCATGAACCACAATTCATGCGGCTACTACGGCGACCAGAACCCGTTGAAGATCGACGGCAAATACCGCCGGGAGACGGATGAAGACACCGAGTTCCCGCTGCCCGGAAACCGCCGCAACCAGGCCTCCCACGCGGAGAAAATCGTCAAATCGATTGATCCGACACGCCTCGTATACCACCACGAATCCGGCAATCTGGGGGATCTCCACAGCGTCAACATCTATCTTAACTGGGCGCCTTTGCAGGAGCGTTCCGACTGGATGAAACACTGGGCGGCCAACGGCGTCAAACCGGTCTTCTTCGTTGAATGGGGCCTGCCCCACATCTCCAGCTGGTCAAGCTACCGCGGCCCCGCGTTCATCTGGCGGACGAAGGCCTTCCAAAGCCTCTGGGCCACCGAATACGCCGCGGCCGAACTTGGCGAAGACGCCTACCGCCAGGCCTCCGTTTTCGGCGGCGACGCCATCGCGCATGAGCAGAAGCTTTGGGAGACAAAACAGCCGTTCGCATGGTCCGAACTCAACAAACCGGTCTCGAAATATCCGTTCTACCATCAGGTCATGGCGAAATACGCGACGGACAACTGGCGTTCCCACAGGACTTTCGGCGTCTCCGCCATGCTTCCATGGGATCAGGGCGCCCTCTGGAAAACTCCCAAGAACGTCAATCCCAAAGCCATTGTGAACGACCTCAGCGTCCTGAAGCAGCCAGGCCTCTTCCCTGACAGGATGAACGCGATGCCGTCGCAGTTCATCTACGGGAAAACGGCTCCGGAAGGTTGGGAGCCGACAGCGCTCGGAGAAGCCTTCCTCCGTTGGAACCAAGACACTTGCGCGTTCATCGGAGGGGCCGATGAAGATTACACGTTGAATTCCGTCACGGACAAGACGCACAGCTACCGGCAGGGCGAAACCATCCGGAAGACCATTGTGCTCATCAACGATACACGCAAGACGCGTGTCGTCACCGTTGACTGGCGTTGCCAAAGCATCCGCAAGTCCTTCAAAGCCAAACTGAAGCCCGGCACGGTCGCCACCTACCCAATCTCCTGCACCGTCGGCGACTCCGGCCTGGAGACCCATACGTTCGGCTCGCGCATCATGATAACCGCCAAATTCGACAACGGCGACGTCTGGAAAGACCAGTTCGATTTCCA
>CACYQT010000046.1 GCA_902776645.1 uncultured bacterium
CAATGTGGCGTAGTCCTGTTTGCCGTAGATGGCCGGTTCGCGGATGCCAAGCATGTTGAGATTCGGGCCGTTTAATACAAGAATGTTTTTCATGGGAGGGGAGGATGTGCCGTCGGCGTCTCGCCGTCGGCGAAATATTGGGAAGAAAAATATTTGTTTCATACTGTAAACTTTGGGTAAATAAAATCAAATTGAGGCACAGGAGAAAACGATGAGCGAGACGATTCTGTATCTGGCGTCGGATGGAAACAACGCGAACGACGGCGTGGCGGCTCCGATGGCGACGATCGACGGCGCGGTGGCGCGCCTTCGGGAGATGCGCAACCGTGGCACGCTTCGGCTGCCTGCGCGTATTCTGCTCCGTGGCGGCGTGTACCATGTCGCGAAAACGATTGAACTGGATACGGACTTCCCGCTGACGATTGCCGCCGCCGATGGCGAAACCGCCGTCATCGACGGCGGTTGTGAACTGAACGGCTGGCATGAAGTGACGGTCAACGGCAGGAAGGCGTGGCAGGCGACGGCCGCGTTTCCCGTGCAGGAACTGTATTATAAAGGAAAGATGCTGAAGCGCGCGGCGTTCCCGAAGGAGGGGATGTACCGTGTGCGGAACACGACGTCGCCGTGGGGTGGCGGCCTGTTCAGCGGCGGCGACCATTTCACGACGCAGGAAGGCTCGTTCAATCCGAAATGGCACAATCTGACGGGTATCGACGTCTTCATGACGCACAAGTGGATTGAAGAGCATCTGCCTGTCAAATCGTATGATGCGGCGACGGGCGAACTGTATTCGACGCATCGCTCGACATTTTTAATGACCAGCGGCGACACGGAGTACAGATTTGAAAACGTGCGCGAGGCGTTGCTGGAGCCAGGCGAATTCTATTACGACAATACGGACAATACGGTCACCGTCATTCTGGACGAACCGCTGGAGGCGGACGGCGAACATCCTGTCGCGACATGCATTGGCAATCTGCTGCGGCTGAACCATGTACGTTATTTGAACATCCGCAATCTGTCCTTCAGGCATGGCGGCGGCTACCGTCCGACATGCACGCGGCGCTATGACATTCAGGGAAAAGATTTTCCGAATTTCGCCATGCAGGAGACATGGCTGGACGAACATTCGGAGCATCCCTTCGCGGCGGCCCCGCAGGCCGCCGTGCAAGTGCCCGGAACGATTTTCATGGCCAATTCAAGCGACTGCGAAATAACGGGTTGCACGATTACGGAGACCAGCTGGTATGGCATCGAGGCGAGCGTGGGCTGCTCCAATATTTTCATCGACCACAACGATCTGCACGAACTGGGCGCGGGCGGCGTCCGCATCGGCGGCGCGGCGGCAAATGATCCGACAGAATTACGGACGTCCCGCGTGACGGTGACGAACAACCATATCCACGACGGCGGGCTGGTTTTCGCCAGCGGCGTCGGTGTGCTCATCACGCATGCCTACGGTAATTTGGTAGAGCACAACCACATCCATGATCTGTTCTATTCCGGCGTGTCGGCCGGCTGGAACTGGGGCTTCGGCGAAACGGTCGCGCGGGAGAACCGCATCGGTTGGAATCTCATCCATGATCTCGGCAAGGGAATCCTCTCCGACATGGGCGGTGTCTATCTGCTTGGAATCCAGCCTGGTACGCGTGTCTACAGCAATTACATCGCCAACGTGAAACGCCGCTACTACGGCGGGTGGGGCATCTATACCGACGAAGGCTCCTCCCATGTCGTCGTGGAGAACAATATCTGCACGGACTGCTCCAGCGAGGCGTACCATCAGCATTTCGGGCGTGAGAACACGTTGCGCTACAACATCTTCGCCTTTGGCAACGACGCCGTGTTGGCGATCGCTCGCGGACAGGAGTTCGCAGGCGTCTTCCCCGGGCTGAATTTCTCCAACGCGCTGTCCAGCTACAACAACGTGTTTGTGACGAACGGCAAGCCGTTCATCCGTTCCGGCAACGAGAAGCATCTGCAACGGCCGACGTTCCTTGCGGAGAACAGCATCTTCTTCAACGCGGAGGGCAAATTCCCGCCGATCGCGGTTTCCGGCGAATGGAAATGCGATTTGGACGAATGGCAGAAACGCGGCTTCGACCGCGGCGCTATCATCGCGGATCCAGGCTTCAACGACTTGTCAAAACGCGACTTCAGCTTTGGAAAGGATTCGCTTTTGGGCCGTTTGGGCTTCCCGATGCTGGACATGAAGGAAATAGGAATCCAGTAGAAAGTGGTTAGTGGTTAGTGGCTAGTGGGTAGCCTAGACGTCTAGAAGCCTAGAAGCCTAGGAGCCTAGGAGCCTAGATTTGTTAGAGCCGCTAGATTTGCGCCCCTCCCGTATTGCCTTAACTTTTTCCAAAACTACCGGTGCTGTTGCTGTTGCCGGCGGTATGCCTCGCGGCGGGGATCCGGCTTGGGATCCAGCGGCTTCATGTCGGTTTGCAGATAGAAGGATTTAAGCGGTTCGTATCCAAGCTCTTTCGTAAGCTCGTCCCATGCCTTGGGAAGCTCGATCTTCACCGTCGCAAAACCGCCGCCAGGCACGCAAAGCGACTTGTTGCGGTTGGCGTCGCCTGTAATCAGAATGGCCGTCTTCCCTTCCTGCATGACGGGAACCGTCTCGACCGTCTCCTTGCCAGACCAACCGAGCCACGGCGGCGTCTTCGTGACGGCGCTTCCTTCGTTGCCGCCGATGCGCTTCGCATGCTGTTTGACGGAATATGTATTTGGATTGAAAGCACTTCCGGGATTTCCCCAGTAATTGGCGTAGGCACGTTCCTCCAACGGGCGCCGCGCCGTCTGCACCAATGCCTTCTCCAGGGCCTCCTTGCTCTTGTAGGCCGTCGCCAAATCGCGGGCCACGAATTCGGTGACGAGCATCGTGCGATAGACGAACGGCGTGCCGCTGCCGACGGCGAACTGTTCCTTCTCAACGGCGTCCCATGCCATCATTTCCATGATTTTCTTGGCGTCGGAAGTCGCTGGCGCCAAGTTGTTTCCCCATGAAAGAGCGGATGCCGCCGTCAATGTGTTCACGTTCACGCCGTAGCCGTTCTGCATGTTCCACGGCATCCAGCCGAGTTTGATGGCGGCCTTTTCGTCTTCCGCAAGGCACCACGGCATCAGATAGCCGAACGTGCCCATCCTGTTCTCCTTCACATAGTAGCCGCCGAGATTCAGCATGGCGAGATTGATGAAACGGCCGATGCGGGCGTTCTTCTGCGTGGAGATTTCGCCTTGGGCGCAGTCGATGCCCAACTGGCGGGCGAGCGGGCCGTTCAGCCAGCAGAAGGGCGTCCATGCATGGGTGCTGGCCAGCGTCTTGCGGAATTCGCCGTAGCCCATGGCCTGGGTGAAGGCGATGAGTATCGGCATGAATTCGGCGGGGCAGCCGGACATGACACCGTTGACGGCGACGTGGCGGACGGTCGTCTTGCGGAAGGCGACAGGCAGTTCGGCGACGACAGCGTCGGGCCGTTTGTCTGTGAATTTAAGGAATTGCGCGACACGTTCTTCCGTCGGCGGCACGATCGGGAGGCCGTCCGTCCATCCCATTTCCGCGAAATAATGGTTGACTTCGTCATATGTTCCCGTGAAGACGATGCCGTTGGTTTCATTGGCAACGGATTGCGACGCTTTGATTTCCTCCTCCGTGAACGGCGTCGTCAAGGCCTTCAGGATCTGCGGCCACAGGATGTTCCGCGTGTTGTCTCGCAATTCGTCGCGCGTATGGGAGGCGAAGGCTCCCGGATATTCCGCAACTCGTTGGATGGGAACGCCTGCCGCCGTTGCCGCCGAACGGGCCTGATCGACGAAGCCCGGAGCCGCGATCATGACCGACGGGATGCCCATATGTTCCGCCGCGATGCAGGATCCGGTCTCCTTCGGCGTGCAAAGCCCGCAGCCGCCGTTGCCGGAGATGACCGCCTGGATGCCGTATTCCTTCAGTTTCTTCTGGAATTCGTCCTTTTCGTGGCGGATGACGCCTGGCGCGGGCCATGGGCCGGCGGCGCCGATTTCGCTGAGAAGATAGATTTTCGCAGTCGGATACTTGGCCAGAATCAGCCGTCTGAGTTCGGGATGGGTGACGGACGCCATGAAACTTCCGCCGACGATGGCGATTTTCTTGCCGTCCAGCGTGTCGAGCCGCGGCGCCTGCGTGATTTTCTTGATCGTGCCCGGCCCGATGGGCGAAAGGACGGCGTAAGTGCCGTTCTGACCGTCTTTGACGATGCCCGGCAAGGTGCAGGATCCATCGACGCATTCCGGATCCACGGCGGCGAAAGCAGTGCTTAATATCGTTGCAAATAACGTCATGACAATGCGTAGTTTCATAGATGCTCCTTGTGGTGCCATACCCTTTGTGGTGGTTGTTGAGCAATTGCAAGACTCGTGGTAGCAAGGCCGTCTCGGCCTTGTCAAGGGCGGGGACGTCCTTGCTACCTCCTGTTTCGAGTGGTAGCAAGGCCGTCTCGGCCTTGTCAAGGGCGGGGACGCCCTTGCTACCTCCTGTTTCGTAATTGCCTCTGTTCTCTCTTCAAATCGGTTTCGTCTTTGCGCATTTGACGTGTGTCAGTCAAGAAACGCGCAGATGAAAGAATTATTGTATTGGCAAGAGAGTCCATTGGATGAAACTGGTTGAGACCTTTGCTTGGGGACCAATTTGAAAATTTACACAAAAAATGCAAAAATCAGAAATAATGGCATATTATCAGCATGATTAAGCAACAAAAAAGACAGGAAATTGTAAAAACAATCAGTTTACATGAATGACAATTACCTTACTATAACTAAATCAAATTCCATTTTTATAATGGTTTTTATGGCCTGTTTGATAGTTTCCAAATTGATTGCCGCACCTGTCAATGCGCTGAATGTCAAAGACTTCGGCGCGGTCGGCGACGGCGTGGCCGATGACACGGCGGCGATCCAGAAGGCGATTGCCGCTTCGACTGAACGGAAGGCGAACATCCTGTTGGCGCGACAGCCGATGGTGGACGACCTGCCGGAGCTCGCGCATCTCAAGGCGTTGAGCACCACGACGGAAAACACCATCCAGCCGGAAGTCTTTCTGCCGAAGGGAGTTTACCGTGTGAGCAAGACGTTGGTGGCGGGATCGTTGGTGCTGCGGGGCGAAAACGGTACGGTCATCCGGATGGACAATCCGTCGCAGGACATCCTCTACAGCCATTGGGGCTATCGTGTACGGGTCAGCAATGTGACGTTCGACGGCGGCCGTCGACAATTGCTGCTTTACACGGGCAACAACGACATGGCGAATTTCTGCGTGGAGGGCTGTGTCTTCCGAAATTCCTCTGCCGCCGCCATTTGGAGCCACAACTACCGTCGGCCCGGCGGTCATGATTTCAGTACGATGACCATGGGACCGTATACCGTTGAAAATACGCCGGACGGCCCCAAACTGACGCCGAACGACGAGTCACAGCCATATTTCGCGCATTCCACACTGGCCATCGTCTCCGACTGCCGCTTCGAGGAGTGCGCCACGGCCGTCGACATGGCGACGGACGGTTGCCAGCTGGAACGTTGTGTTTTTGTTACGTCGAAACCGCTTGAACAGCCGGCCTTTGTGGGTGGCATGTTCAATCGCTACGTGGATTTGGATTGCCGCGCGGCTGAAGCCGTCGGTGACAAAGCATGTTGGTTCGCAGGGCGGGGCGGCACCATTTCAGGCGGAGAATTCCGTCTGGACACACCGTCGGCCGACATGCCGGCGATCCGTTGGACAAGCGGAAAATACATCAGCGAAGTGCCGTCCGCGCTGTCGGTGCGTCATGCGCAATTTGATGGAATAGGGCAGGCCTTGCTGCGCATCGAAAACCGTGTGGCCGAAAATTCGCCGCAACTGCTGGATTTCGATGGTGTGACGGTTGAAGGAATATCTTCTCGGATTCCCGCTGTCGTTTGGGAAGTGCCGTTCAATCTGGAACTTGCACAAAAATTCCATTACAATTTCAAGCCCGCGCTTGATATTTTCGAAGGCGCGAAGATGACCGTAGAACCGCCGTATCTATGGAGCATCACGCGTTGCAAAGGGCTTTCCACCGCAGATATTCCCGCTGTATTTTCACTCAATAAAAATGGTGATGTCACGCCTGAACAGGAGACGACATTTGCCGTGGAACGGCCTGCGCCGCCAACTGTCGTTGCTGAAGCTAAGTTTCTGGATGCACGTGATTTCGGTGTGGATGATGATCCGGACTCCGACGACACCGCTGCGTTGCAGTCGCTTTTCGCGGCGGCTCGAAAGGAGATTGCTCCAGTTTGCATCCTCTTGCCGCCCATTCTGATGCGAATCTCACAACCATTGGAACTGCCAGCCGAATGCAGCATCACCGTGCGGGGCAATGGCTGCCTGTTGCAGAGCAATCAAGACATGCCGATTTTCCATGGTGTGAATGTGAAAACACTGTCCGTCGAGCATCTGCGTCTGGCGTGGGGCAGCGTGGCCTTTGACGTGACCGAATCGCCTAAAGCGTTGGTGCATATCGACAAATGTTTCTTTTACCAGCAACGGAAGTGCGCGGTGAAATTTGCAGGTGGAAAACACAATGATGCCGCCGTGACCGTTTCACGTTGCACGTTTGTCTCGCCTGTGCAGGGCGTGGACAGCGATGCCGCGACGACGTGGCTGGAGAATAATTGGGCGAGCACCAATGGCCGTCAGGACCGCCAGTCTTTCATTGTGAATCGCGGCAACATGCACTGCTGGGGGCTGCTTGGCGTGCCCATGCCGATGAAGGATCATGGGCGCAACCATCTTCCGATTGTTCCGAACTGGCCGTTCGCCAATGACTTGCGGTGGTTTGACAATTATGCTCGGCTTTCCGTTCGGCAAACGCGTTTTGGTGGCGAATACTATGGTTATGTTCCAGTCTTCAACTATGCGAAGGGCGGAACGATCGCCATCGAAGGCAGTTTTGCCTGTTTCGGCTTTCCTGATTGCCGAAACTGCATCGTCTATTGCGAAGCGCAGCCGTCGGAAATCCTTTTCCGCAATTTCGGTTGGGAGTGGCGCCGCGGCATCCAGCGGAGCGTCAAGACCGCTTCGCCAGATATGTCCGTTCGTGTCCTGCAACGCAATTTCCTTTGGAAGGACTGAGAGGTCCTATAAAAAGAACAAATCCTGCAACTTGTTGAGTTGCAGGATTTAAGAAACTGGAGCCAGCGACGGGAGTCGAACCCGTGACCTCATGATTACAAGACTTGTGGTAAATGCTTTATTTTAAGTATAAATATTAAAAATCTACTATCCCTTTACTTGCCTTTTTGCGAATATGCCCTATATTTTGGGCGTGTTTGTGTTGAATTGTGTTGATTTGAGAAAACGGCAAAAAAGGAGCGATCATCATGGCAAGCAAGACGGCCGGACGCGGACGGCAGAAGGGGACGGGATCAATTGTCAAACTGTCAAACCGTTTTTATCTTCGATTGAGAGAAAACGGAACAAGCAAGTCTTATCTGTTGCGGAACGAAGACCAGACGCCATGCACAACCAGAGCGCAGGCGGAAGAGGCGGCGGAGCGTCTGAACAGGACAACGCTGGAACTAGACACGCGGGAGAAGTTCATTGAACGCGTCGCGGAAGTCCGGCAGTTGAAACGGGAGGCGACGACGACGGCCCGCGACGTCTGGGGAATTTTCGCGGCGTCCCCTAACAGACGGCAGACAAGCGAGGCGACAACGGAGCGCAACGGGAAGATCTGGGGTGCTTTCTGCGATTGGCTTGCAAATCATGGCGTGAAGCTAGCCGCCGACATTACGGCGGAGCTGGCGGGGGCGTATCTGGCGGAATACGGGGCGGATGTTTCTGCCCGCACGTTCAATGAAGTCCTTTCGACCTTGCGGGCCATCGTCACGGAGGCGGGGGCGTCCGCCGGGATCATCGACAATCCATTCACGGGGATCAAACGTCGTAAGCTGGAGACAGTATCACGGCGGGAGTTTACGGAGGAACAGGTGCAGAAAATCTTTGACGGCTTTCAGACGGGATTTCCCTACAAGACCAGAGTATCGCAGCTGACAACAGGACGCCAGCGGATAGAATACGAGACGACGGGTGTTTACATGCCGATGCATGCCGAGGAAATGGAAGTCCTGCTGAAGTTCTGCTGTTATACGGGGGCCGATGGTGAGACGGGCTGTCTTATGGAATGGAGCGGCATTGATCTAGCAGGTAACACGATTTCATATGTCCGCTCCAAAACGCGAAAGTCAAAGAAAAAGAAGAAAGTCATCACGCTTCCAATACATTCTGTATTACGCGAGGCGTTGGAAAAGGCTTTGACGTGGCGTAAAGTTGATTGTCCTTATGTCTTGCCGCGTGTCGCGGCCCGTTACAAGCAAAATCGTTTTGGCGTCCAGAAGGACGTCCAGAAGATTATCCGATTGGCGACAGGCGTCGAAGTGACGGAAAAGGCCGAAGACACGCAGACACAACGGGCGATAGGGGCTTGCAGGTACAGCCTGCATAGTTTCCGCCATACGTTTGCCTCTTTTGCCATCAATGCAGGCGTTCCGGTGCCTGTGGTACAAGATATTATAGGGCATGGATCGCCAATCATGACCTTGCATTATTCGCATATATCAACCGAGGCAAAGCAGAAGGCCGTCGCGGCCCTTCCTGTCATGGGAGCGGACGCAAAGGACGTCACGCGGGACGCTCTTCTATTGCAGGCGCGGGAGATCATCGAGGCCATGGACGTCGAGGATCTGCGGGCCTTTGTTGAATCCCGCAAGCGTTGAGGCTCAGACATAGAGGCGACCAGAAGCCGACGGCGAAATTCACGCCGTCGGCTTTTTTGCGTCTATGTAAAAAATATGCCGATTGTTTTTGAATAATATGGAGTATCCTTTGATAGTACAATGTACAGATTGACATATCAACGTAAGACTTAAGCAAACGAATGAATGAAAAGCGTTAATTTCGACCTTGTTAATTATATATTTGGTGAAGCGAGAAACTATGCGATATTAATCGTATTCTTTAATTTTTTCTTTTGATAAATTAGAAAAATTAGGTAACAACGAAAAAAAGGAGAAAAGCATGGTGTTAGATTCTACCATTTCAATCATCAAGGCTGCATTGAACGTGGACACGCAGGCGACGCCGGAAGAGAAGAAAAGAATCATCGCGTCAATTGATCCAAAGCAAGAGGCGGAACGGATGATTACAACGAAGGAAGTTTGCAACCTTCTAGGGATTACCCGTCGAACGCTCTTTAATTATGTGCAGGCTGGCAAATTGACAGTTATTCAGTATAGCCCGCGCAAAAAACGTTATCGTTACGCGGAAGTGTGCAATTTTGCTTCTGGAAGGGTGTGATGAACAACAAAAAAGGCCGCTCAAACGGGAGCGGCCGGAGGCGAGATCTGAACAATCATCAACGGGGAAACATCTTTAATTTACTAGTGTTTGGCTGATAGTCAAACGTAGTAAAAGGGGAAAACATGCTATTATATGATATTGGATATATTAAGCAGAATGTCACGGCGGAGCAAGTCGCTATTGATGCCGGATGTAGTGTAAAAAATAGTCGATGCGCGGCGACATGGCGCGGGGGAGAAAATACGACGTCCGTCAGTTTTAAAAATGGCAGATTTCACGATTTTGGAGCGAACAAAGACGGCAGCTCAATTGATCTTTACATGATTCTCCATAATAATTGTGATTTTAATACCGCCGTGGAGGAAATGGGCGACCGCTATTGTCCGGGCATGAAGAATCAAATACCAAAAAATCCGGCGACGGCGACCGCGTGGGAGCCAGTCAATCTGCCAAAAGACGACGAATATAAAACCACTTATGAAAAAAAAGTCGAAGAAGGCTTTAAAGTAACGGCAATATATCAATATAAGGATAAAAACGGGGCTGTTGTCTATGAAGTCCATCGACTTGAAAAGCCCGGCGAAAACAAAGTGACGCTGCCGTTTACGCCGTCTTTGAATCGTTGGCGCAGGCCAGACAAATCACAATTAGTTCTTTACAACCTGCCGGAAGTCTTGAAGCCGGAAAATACGACCATCTATCTCAACGAGGGCGAGAAGGCCGCGCAGGCTTGCATAGATCATGGATTGTGCGGCACTACTTCTGGCGGGAGTAGTAGCTGGCTACCACAATTTGCAATCTCATTATTTGCGAAAGACGTTGTTATTCTCCGTGACAATGACGACGCGGGGCTGGAATACGCTCTTACTGCCGCATATGATTTATTAGGGGGTGAAAAAGGGCCATCTTTAGTCCGTTCACTCAAAATATTAACCACTTGGACAAAAGAGAAGAGCAGCGACGGCAAGAAATCCGGCGGAGATGTCGCTGATTGGTTTGATTTTAACGAAGACGGAAAGGCCAAAGAGCGGCTGCTGAAATTGATCGATGGCGCGCCCCCCATGACAAGAGACAAAGATCTTAAAACAATAAAGGTACAATTGGAGGCCGCCAAGGAGCGGGAAAAGACGAAGGATCTAAAAGACGTAGTTCTTTGCGCGGCCAATTGGCTGAAAGAGCCAGAGGATCAACCAAAAGTCATTGTTGATAATCTGCTCAATGCGGGGGACGTTGGTTTTATCGTTGGGCCGTCGAAGATCCGCAAGACTTTTTTTACCATGCAATTGGCCCTTTCAGTGGCGACAAATATTGATTTCTTGGGCTTCCATGTTCCGACGTTCCGCAAAGTGCTGTATCTTCAGCTTGAAGTCAAACCATATCATTTCCAGCGTCGATTAATGCAAATGGCCAGATCCATGGAGATCAAGCCGGATGATCTCGGATGGCTTTATCTTGCGAATATGCGCGGCATGTCAGAGGGATATTTTAACGAAGACGCTTTGACCAGATTGATTGTCGAACAAAAGCCGGAACTTACAATCATCGATCCCGCCTATTTGCTGCTCGGCGACGAAAACGACCAGGCGGAGGCCAAGGAATTTGTGAAGCGTCTGGCGCGGACGGCGACAAAAACAGAATCCGCCATGATTGCAGTGTTCCATACTGCCAAGCCAAATTTAAGCACAGGAAGCCGCGCGGCCATTGACGCGGTTTGCGGGAGTAATGTTTTTGGACGTTTTGCCGACAGCCAGATTGTCTTGTCTCCGCATGAAAACGGGGGGGATTATGTTGTCTTGCAGACTGTCACGCGGAACTATAAAAGCCCGGCGGACTGCACTATCCGTTTTGATGCGGGGCGTTTTGTCCAAGACGCCGCGCCCGCCGTCATGGCAAAGCCCGGCAAATGGTTGAAGACCGTCGGAGAAATTGACGGCGCGAAGGTGGCGGCATGGTTTGAGGATTATGGCGAAACCATGAACCGCTCAATGTTGGCAACCTGCCTAAAGGCTGAAGGCGTGAAGGTGCAGGAAATTGATTCACAGATTGGCAAACTACTACAAGCGGGGCTGATTGTCGAAGAGACGAAAAAGGGCGCGAGAGGTGCAAGGCTTTTCCATGCAGGCGGCGAAAACAGCCAAAACAATGACAAACCGCCTTTGGCTGAAGATTCAGACATTCCGCAAAATGAAGATTTTTAGTTTTTAGTTTTTTAAATCTGAAAAACTAACTGAACAGCATAACGGACAATGGAGCTATTCAGTTTTAAAAAAACTGGAAAAACTAACTAACCTTTGAGGCCAGTTTTCAGTTTTCAGTTTTATAATATCCCCCCCCTAAAGGGGGGATATAAACTAGAAAACTAAACTGGCCCGCCGAAAAACAGAATGAGAAAACAAACGGATGACAACGGCAACCGCGAAAAACAACAGCCTTTCCCACAGCTAGGGCTTTATGATGCTGGACGGCGCGGCGACCAGACGCAGGCGGAGCGGGAGCGGAGGGCCAGAGGGCTGATAAACTCGGACATGGCGGCGCGGCCCGTCTTGCGGTCACTCTAGGCGGAGTTGCTTTCCATGTTGTGGCCATCTGCCACTAACCAGCCAACAAACAACAAACGGAGAATCACACACATGAAAAAGACCATTCAAATCGAACTGGAAGACCACGAACTCGAGCAAGCGGAGGAACTCCGCAGAGCCATCAACGCGCCGTCATGTGAAATCATGCTGTCGGTCATGATTAAGTCATTTGTCGGACAAATGAGCAGAGATTTTAAGGACGGAAGATTTACACCCCCTGCCAGCGTCAAATTGGAGCAAGTAGCGATTGACACCGAAACACGCTAATTCCGCAGCCGACCAGTAACAAGCGGGTCATTAGATATATTTTTATCCAATAACCTGCTTGTTTTTGTCTCAAGCCGCACAAAACACAACTCAACTTATTGAGACAAAACATATTACATTGAGACAAAAATCGAGACAATGGCTTTTTCCGTTTTTGTCTCAATGTTTTGTCTTTCATTATATTCTCACGCGCGCGCGAAGGATATTTTTATTGTCTCATTGTCTCAATTCATGCAAGTGGTTTATTATTAATAGATTGTATGAGACAACAATTGAGACAAGCGGGATATGGGGAGAGCGGAGGGCTTGAAAGGCTATATTCCACCAGAGGAAGTGACGATTATACAGTTTTTTTCCCGAATGATTTGCATTGTGGAATTTGTCCACGTTTGAACTATCAGTACCCCTTAATGAACTGTAGAGGAATGTTTTTGATCATCATTTCTTGACGTAGAGTTTTCAAGGGTTAACTTACTCATAAAGCGGCAACAGCCTTTTCCTAGCTGACGTAAGGTTGAGACTGTAGATTTTCTGGTCATCGAGCGGCACCAGAATTATCATCCGCTTCTTGTGTTTTTTGTAAGGGCTTAATAAATACTGACGATAAAAAGTTTTTTTACATAATCAGTATCAATACTGATGTTTAATAGTGCTTGACGAATAGCCGAAACTACCACTTTCTTATTCGCACACAAGCGCATCTTAAGGGCACGCCCTCTTGGGCGTTGTTCTTTTCGTGCTTGTGTGCGGGCTGTGGTAGGCCTCGGCTATTCACGAAAGAGCAACGCCTTTTTAGGGTAAGCATATATGACATCGCAGAATGAAATAATTTTGAATCATCCAATTACCGTAGCAATTGCCATATTGGAGGGTATTATATTCTTGATATGGGTATTCTGGGGATCAAAGAAATTACGTCAAATATATGGGAAGCCATTTAGTAAATTAAAGGCATTTTGTATTTCTTTCTTTATCTGGCTAACACATGCAATCTTGTTTTTTTTGATTACTTATATAGGAACAGAAAAAACTGGATATGCTAGCCCCAAAATTACTGCAATTTTATTAATTTGGTGGGCTTATTCAAATCTTAGAGAACAATATTTGAAGAACTGTTTTTATGCTACAGGAACACCAAATGAAAGAGACTATTTTGCAAATATACTAGATATTACTCTTACAATGAATAGAGATGAAGTCATAAAGAAGTATGTTTCACAAAAGAAAACTGCTTTGACACCAGAAGAACAACAAAAAGTGGAACTCGCATACACTTTTTTTATTGAACCTAAAAAATACGAAAAACTAGTAAAAGACAAAAGCAAAACTGATGATGATACACTTAATACAATTATTCAAGACTCATCATCGACAATTATGGCTAAAGTGGTAGAAGATTCAAGTAATCAATTTATTTCTACTGAACAATCATCAGATGTACCATTATTCCCAAAAGAAGGAAATGAAATCAATTCAAAAAATAAAGAAAAAAACACATCATCAAATGAAAAAATAACACTAATTTCTAAAACATATAATACACAAAATAGCAATAAAGTAACAATAATCAGTGTTACAAGTATTATTATTATACTTATTGGTATTTCGTTCTGGGTTGGGTATGATGAAGCAAGGAATAAAAAACAGAATACAAATACAGTAAAAAATAGTGAGAGTTTGGAAGATATAATATTAATAGCAGAAAAACATATTGAAAGTAGATATACTACACCTTTAGCAAAGAAAATGATTTCTGAAAAACTGGAAAAAATAATTTCAGATCAACAATTGACCGAACTTCAAAAAATTGAACGAATAAAAAAAGACATAATAAAAGATAATAATAGCACTAAACAAAATTCAGTCTCAGAATACATTAATAAATATAAGAATAATCCAATATCAAATGACGATGAAGCAATATTACTTTGTAATAAAGGGAAAAAATTATGGGAAGAAAAGGATCATGATCAAGCTTTTGTTTGCTTCAAAAAGGCTGCAGAAATGGGGAATGCAAGAGCCCAAGCACATCTAGGTAAATGCTATTTCTATGGCATATTAATAACTGAGTTAAAAGAAAAAGACAGTGATGAACTTACAAAAGAAGCTATTAAATGGTATAAAAAATCTGCTGAGCAAGGTGATGCATTGGGAGAAAGATTATTATCACCATTTTATCTATATGGCTCGGGGGGAGAAAAAAAAGATGTAAAATACGCATTTGATTTATTACAACATTCTGCAGATCAAGGAGATATTGATGCTATTCGCTCATTAGGTGATTATTACTATGATGGGATATGTACTCCTCAAGATTATGAAAAAGCTTTTGAATGTTATCAAAAGGCCGCAATTATGGGAAATTCATCAGCATTATGCGATTTAGGTGAATGTTACTTAAATGGTAAAGGTATAATGAAAAATGAATCAGAAGCATTTAGATTATTTAAGCTTGCAGTAGAAAAAGGAGAAGCAGGAGGATATTACCATTTAGGTAAATGTTATTATTTTGGATATTCTACGCCTGTTAATTATTCTGAAGCTTTTAGATGCTTTAAGATTTCTTCGGATATGTATTTCTTTCCTGCATGGGATTGGATAGGTTTGTGTTATGCAAATGGGCAAGGTGTAGAACAAGATTCAAAAATAGCATTTACTTGGTATATGAAAGCTGCAGAAAAGGGAGATGATGGAGGTGAATTTCATGTAGGATTATCATATTATATTGGGCAAGGTGTAGAAAAAGATGAACAAGAAGGTATAAAATGGCTTAAGAGAGCAGCAAAACATGGTGAACGAAATGCCCAAAGAATGTTATTTAGACTTAATATAAATTATGAATAATGGCAAATGATTATGAAAATGAATAGAGAAGATAAAATAATTAACATTGCAGGCCCTATAGTACTAGCTATACTATATTCAATAGTAATAACCGTGGCGCGTTGGAATGAATGGGAATCTAAATATGAATGGACTGTAATGTGTCTTGTTATGCCGCTGGCATTTCTTGTAGTATATTATATATGTTTAGTATTTTATATTATAAATAATAATCAATAAACATTTGATACTTTTTGAACAAGATAATTATAGGTAGTCAGGCATTGCCCGGCAGAGGGTGAGGGCGAAAAATGGCAACTCGATGGGGCCCCCTGTAATAATCTGCTTTGCCAACGTTGATTTCGCCATTCCCGTTGACTTTTTTGAATGCAGGGGGAGGGATATTATTCTTTGTCGGTGTGCTAACACTGACCGCCAGAGATTCAGCGGCCACCAACCGCGACGGCGTGACGATCTCTTTTTTATAGACATATTGCCCTTGTGCATGAAGCAGGTAACGGGGGGTGCTGACTTACAAGCTGCTAGAGCAGTGTTTGGGGGCGGCCCATTTCCGTCAGAGGTTGAATCGTGGAAAAGCTGCAGAGGATTTTTAAGCCCCTATTTCAAGACTCCGGGGGGCAGAAACACAGAGTCTGAAAAAAATTGCTGTCTGCCCATGGAACGACGTGATCGGGCGTTTTTTGCGTCCATGACATGACTGCAAGACGATTGAATGGCTTGCAGATAATAGCTTGTAAATAGAAGTTACTAACCCTTTGGGTGGTGTTTTACTAACCCTTTTGGGGTGTTTACTAACCCTTTTGGGGTGTTTACTAACCCTTTGGGGGTGATCCTGCCTGTCCTGCCTGTCTGTTTTTAGGTACAATTAGGCACTAACCCTTTACTAACCCTTTCGCCTTTTTGACTGTTGTGATTTATACCTAAATAGAGGGAAAAATTGGGAAAACGGGCAGGGAAAGAAAAAGCCCTGCAAGTTGTTGATTTGCAGGGCTTTAAATGGAGCCAGCGACGGGAGTCGAACCCGTGACCTCATGATTACAAGTCAAGTGCTCTACCAACTGAGCTATGCTGGCAATATTTCCATTAATATACACGCTGAACGGAAAATCGCAACAGCATCCAATGAAAAATACAAAATGACCATGATTTACGGCAGCAGTTCTTCCGCCTTGTTCACGCCCTCCAGAATGCGGACGGCCTTTTTCAGGCTGGCCGGTTTGTCGCTATCCTCCTTTATGCCATAATGGATTTTCAATATTCCATGGAGGGGCTGTGCCCCGCCGTTTGTCCGTTCAGCCATCAGATAAAGCAGCAGGCGGATCTTGGTTTCATTTTCTTCCGGTGTCCTGCCGATTTCCTCCACAATGCTCTCCTCCCGGATTTCCAATCGCCGCAGCGGTTCCAGGACCGGGTATCTGGCGCCGCGCGGAAGCCGTTCCGTTCCAGGAATATCAACATGATATGCAAGATACTTGAACAGCAATGGTTCTGTCTTTCGTGCGTTCCAGCAGTCAATCGCCATGATCGCCGCATGCAACGGCGAGCCATATGAATGGTCGCCGCCATGCTTCCCCCCCGCCTTCGCAACGTTGTCGCGCAGAATTTCGCCGACCTTGTCCTGATGCCACATGTAGTTGATAAGGCGCTTCCTTATCTCCGCCCCTTGTTCGCTTTGCCGCCTGTCCCGCTCCCGTTTGTATTCTCCATAGCCATCCAAATCCGCATCGATCAACCGATATTTCTTGTCAAAATATGTCATCCTGCTCGACGGGCTGCGCAACAGCGAGAAGACCATGTCGATATTCGCCTTGCTCTCCGGAATAATCTTGTAGCGCTCCGCCGCCTTGAGCACGCCGGAGGGCAACGGCCTGCTATTTTTATACCAATCATATTTCCGTCTTAAACGATCCTCCAGGACGAATGTCAGGCAACGCAGCTTGTTGTCGCGCCGGGCGTCGTCCTCCGGAACCGCGGCGATGGCGTCCACGACTTTTTCCGGCGACACCAGGCTGTGGCAGAGCGCGATGCAGCCCAGAAACCACCCCTGCGGTGATGTACGTCTTTCTAATCCCCTTGCCCTGATCTGATCTTCCCAGATTGGATCCAGAAAGTAGTCGATGTTCTTCAAGATGACGCCGTTGACCTTCCCGTCCGCGTCCCGCCACCGCCATGCATCCTCCAGGACCATCGGTATCGCGGGGACGTAGGTCTTTCCCGTGCCATCCTCCTGATAGGCCTTTTCCAAGTCCTCCGCGACCAGCCCGCAGAGGCGGCTGTAATTGGCGGACAGCTTTTCCACCATCGCCAGCCGTTCATTTGCAGGCATTTCATTGCTCAATTCTTGTGCGATTCTGACGTCTTCCGCCATCATCGCGGACAGCTCGTCGGCCGACGGTTGCGCCGTGGACATGACGCAACACGACAGAAACAAGAGAATTACGAATTGTCGGATGATCTTTCGAAACATGGTTGCCCGCCTATTGTTGTTATTCCCTATTCCATCCAGAAGCCAAAATGGACTGGCAGCAGCTCCTCCGCCTTGTTCACACCCGTTTAAATTCCTCCAGCAATGATTACGAACATCATTTCATAGAGTTCGTCCGACAGCGTACCACGCATTGAATGATTGGAAAATCCCCTTGCGGCGAATTTCACCATTGGATCTTTGTCTTCCAGCAGTTTCCTGGCCGCCGCCATCCCTTCGTCCTTATTGACAAGCAACAGTTCGCGCACATATTCCATGCGCATGTAGGGATTGGCGTCGTTTTGCAGGCCCGGGCGAGGTTTCCACGGCCGTCCCTCTTTTTTCGCCATGTTTTTTTCCAGAGCGATCCTTACAAACGCCTCGGCCATCCTGTCCAACTTATCTTGTTGCAATGCCTTCAATTTATCCAGCAGATTGCCGGCCTTTCCCTTGTACTCGCCAACAATCCAGGCGGCGGCGGAAAGCAGAACGGGATCCCCGCTGTCAATGCATTTGGCAACCGTGGCAATGTCCTCCTCTGAAAGTCTGCCGTTATTCCGAATGTTTAACACTATCCGTTGTAGGGAGGGGACTTGCTGCCCCATCAGACTGTCCATCGGCTTTGCATGCAGACATGACATCCCTGCAACCAATAGAACAATCGCGCACAGTGCGTGAATCGACAGAATAAATACAGATTTCCTCATTGTTGTTCCTCTATTACTGTACATACCCTTCTGTTTCGAGAACATTTTCTAGAATTTTGATGGCATTATCTAGTTCATTCGTTTTGCCAACGGACTGTTCATAAGCATGTTTATGCTTCAGTTTGGCGAGCAATCCTTTACTTCCACCGGAAGTTTGTCTGGACAATAGAAAAAGGAGCAGCCGCGTCTTCTCGTCATTCCGTGATCTGCGTATTTCCTCCTCTATCTTATGAACGGGAAGTTCAAGACGTTCAAGTGGACGCAACGCAGGATACTTGGACAGCGGAGACAATCCCTCCTGTCCAGTCATATCGACGCGGTACGCCACCTGCTTAAGCAGGATGTCTCCAATGTTGTTGACATTCCAGCAATCGACCGCCATCATCGTCGCATGCAATGGCGAACCATATGCTTGGTCGTTGCCATTGCCCTCTACTGCCCTCTTAAGATTGTCTTCCAGGATATTGCTGATTTGCACGTGGTGGGTATTGTATCGGCAAATTAAAGCTTCAATTGCCTTTCCTTTTGTGCTTTCTTGTCGCTTGGCGTCCCGTCCGCGTTCTGCTAAATGAGCTTCTATGCTTTCGGGAGCCGTATATTCTTTTCCCAATACCGCCATTCGGCTGCCCTTGGCGTTTTTCAGGCGCTTTATAGCCAATTCAATGTTGTTTGCGGCGTCTGGTCTCCGTTCAATGAGAAGAAGCTTTTGCGTATCCTGCAGAAGATTCGTGATTCGATTATACCCCCCATGGTTTCGGACAACCAGGACAAAACTCATAAGACGGATTTTTTCATCCCGCTTATTATCGGCAGGGGAAATTGACGTAATGGAATTGATAATTTTTTTCCAAGAGACCTTGCCTGTGTCAAGCGCGATACATCCAAGATACCAGCCAGGAGCCGTTCTGTCACAGGCTCCCCTCGTCTCCTGGTACTGCCAAATGGGATCCAGCATGTAACCGATGTTCTTCAGAATGACGCCGTTGACCTTCTCGTCCGCATCCCGCCACCGCCATGCATTCTCCAGAACCATCGGTATCGCAGGAACATAGCTCCTCCCCATGCGATCCTCTGCATACGCTTTTTCCAATTCCTCCGCGACCTCCCCGCAGAGGCGGCTGTAATTGGCGGACAGCTTTTCCACCATCGCCATCCGCTCTTTCGCAGACATTTCGTTGATCAATTCCTGCGCGATTTTGACGTCTTCCGCCATCATCGCGGACAGCTCGTCGGCAGACGGCCTGCCTGCGCAGAACATGGCCCCCGCCAGAAGAAACAGAACGAAAACCTTATGTCGAATGCTCATGCTACAACCTCCTCTGGTCAAACACCTTCCTAGGATGTCTTCTCCGAAATTGGGCAGAAAGTACCATGGCGCGACGCCGGCGGCGGCGCGAAGCGCCAGCAGGCATGCCAGAACGGCTGTGCAATGGCGAACGATGTTTGGCACGGATTGAAAACTCCTCCAGAAGACGGCGGTGTCTCCGCTTCTTTTCCTCGGCTTGCTTCATGGGAAATGGATTGAGGCCGGTCATCATGACCTCCTGGAGCGGCGGGTCTTCCGGCCAACCGCCCCTATACCATAATAATATAATATATGCGATGACGTTTTATTTTCAACGCATAGTAAAATTTTATTATGTCAATATGAGAATTCAAGTGATTTTATGATAAATTTTATGAATTTTCTAAAAATTCATCAAAAATTCTAACCTATTTATATTGAATAAGTTATGAATTTACGAAAATTTCCGATGATGTCATGATTTTTGAATAATTCTCATGAACTAAAAGACGGAATGGTAATCCATCATAGACATGAATCGCGTCTGCTTATCAATCATAAGTAAATTTATATCATATAGACATGAATCAATATGGATTGAAATACACGATAACATTTAATAAATATTGACATATTTCAAAAAAAACTACAATACATAAATATATTTACAAATATCCATAAAAATGTAATATCATATGAATAAATGAATTAAATAAAAAAATAGAATCAAAAAAGACAGTTGAACCAGTGCGAATGCGTAAATGACTGATTGCACGTTGCGTTTAATCACGGGAGGGAGGGGCGCTCTCCCTTGCGACCGCGGCATCGCAGATGCCGCATGTCAAAAACTTATTTTGGGACGTGCGATGATTGAATCAATGACTGATTGCGCGTTGCGCAATCGGTTGCTCTGGAGAGTGACCCTCCCGTATCGTTCCCGCAGGAGCGGGATCCTCCCGTTGCGGTCGCACGGGAGCACACCCATCCGACGGCGAGACGCCGTCGCTACCTTCTGCGCGGGAGCGGGACCCTCCCGTTGCAAATCCTCTCGTATTTGTTGTAAAATGGCATTTATTCCTTATATTATGTAATTGGACTCATTTGGAGTCGCCAACGAAATCATTAAAAAGAAGGAAATGCCATCATGGCGAAATCATTCAATGTTGCTGTAGTCGGCGCCACGGGCGCGGTCGGCGTGGAAATGCTGAAGACGCTCGAGAAGCGCAATTTCCCTGTTAAGAACCTGAAGCTTCTCGCTTCCGAGCGTTCCGTTGGCAAGACTTTGAAATTCAAAGGCGAAGACGTGAAAGTCGAGAAGCTGACCGAAGATTCCTTCGGCGGCGTCGATATTGCTTTGTTCAGCGCAGGCGCGAGCCGTTCGCGCGATTTCGCGGCGCACGCCGTCAAGGCCGGCGCGGTCGTCATCGACAATTCGAGCGCGTTCCGCATGGACAAGGACGTGCCGCTGATCGTTCCGGAAGTCAATCCGGAAGACGTGAAATGGCATAAGGGCATCATCGCCAACCCGAACTGCACGACCATCATCATGCTGGTCGCGTTGAAGCCGTTGTATGATATCTCCCCCATCAAGCGGATCATCGTGAGCACATACCAGTGTGCGAGCGGCGCCGGCGCGAAGGCCATGGAAGAGCTTCGCAACGAGACGGCCGACTATCTGGCGGGCCGCCCCGTCGTCCCGCAGGTCCTGCCGCATCCGTATGCGTTCAACCTCTTCAGCCACAACACGACAATCGGCCCCAACGGCTATTGTGAAGAGGAGATGAAGATGGTCAACGAGACGCGCAAGATCATGCATGACGACAAGATTCTCGTCTGCCCGACGTGCATCCGCGTCCCCTGCCTGCGCTCCCATGCGGAGGCCATCACGGTGGAGCAGGAGCGGAAGGTCAGCGTCGAAGAGGCGTTGGCGGCATTCGCGAAGGCACCCGGCGTGAAGATCGTGAACGACGCCGAACACAACTACTTCCCGATGCCGGTGGACAGCAACGAGCAGTACGACGTGCTCGTCGGCCGCGTCCGCGACGATTTGTCCAGCCCGAACGGCCTGGCGATCTTCGTCTGCGGCGACCAACTGCTGAAGGGCGCCGCGCTGAACGCCGTCCAAGTCGCGGAACTTCTTTAAAAGCTGAAAGCTAAAAGCTAAAAGCTGAAAGCAGAAGGCATAAAGAAAAAACATGAAGCTAAAAACGAGCCGAAGCTAAAAGATCAAGCATAAAGACGTGATGCATGAGACATGAAAAGGTTATTTTGTCATATGTATCAAGCTTTTAGCTTTAGGCTTTAGGCTTTAAGCTTTGAAAAATCCCTCCGGCAAGCGGAGGGATTTTTTTCATATCCATGAAAATCGTGCAGTTCATCAGAAGCAACGTCGTGCTGGCCATCGCGATATTGGCGGCGGCCGTCACGACGTGTTTCGTGCCGCCGGACAGGCAGTGGCTCGGCTACTTCGACTGGAAGACGCTGACCTGCCTGTTCTGCACATTGGCGGTGGTCGGCGCGTTGCGCAACATCCTGTTTTTCACAATGTTGGCGCATAATATCGTGCGGCTGTTCAGGACGACGCGGACGAGCATACTGGCGTTGGCGTACATTACGTTCATCGGCTCCATGTTCATCGCCAACGACATGGCGTTGCTGACGTTTCTACCGCTGGGCTATTTCGTGCTGTCGTCGACGGGCAACGAGAAGCATCTGGCGTTCACGTTCATCATGCAGAACATCGCGGCGAATCTCGGCGGCATGCTGACGCCGTTCGGCAATCCGCAGAACCTGTATCTTTACACGAAATTCACGATCGACACGGTGGAATTCATGAAGATCATGGCGCCGCCGTTCGCGGTGGCCGTATTGCTCATCACGATCTGCTGCCTGTGTGTTGAAAGCACGCCGTTGCGGGTGGAGAAGACGCCTGTGCAGAAGCATACGGTGCGGATGTGCATCTATCTGGCGCTGTTTGCGTTGTCGGTCGTCATCGTCTTCCGTCTCGTGCCGTATTACTACGGGCTGGCGGTCATCACGGGCGTGCTGCTGGTCATGGACCGGAAGGCGTTGAAAAAAGTGGATTATCCGCTGCTGCTGACGTTCACGGCGTTTTTCATCTTTTCCGGCAATATGCCGCGCATCGAATGGGTCCATGACGTGTTCAAGCATCTGCTGTCGAAGGACACGCTGACGGTGAGCACGCTGTCATGCCAGTTCATCAGCAACGTGCCGTCGGCGATTTTGCTGTCACAGTTCACGGAGAACTACCGCGACCTGCTAGTTGGTGTTAACATCGGTGGAACGGGCACTTTGATTGCATCTTTGGCTTCACTGATTACATTTAGGGAATACCAACGGCTCTATCCAGGCAAAGTCCGGCGGTATCTGCTTCTTTTCACGGCGTACAATGCGTCGTTTCTCGGCATCTTGCTGGCGTTCATGCATTTGATCAAATAGGGGGATGGCATGCTTCGATACAGGACAAAGGCGAATCTGATTTTGGTGTTTCTGGCTCTCGCGCTGACGACGATCATTCTGGCCCTGCACATGGGCTATCTGATCTATGGCACAATGAAGAGCCAGCGGATCTACATGGAGACGATCTGCCAGAACATCCAGGAGGAGCTTTCCCGTGAAGGCGTCACGCTGGAGACGTTGCTGGACGAGCGTGTCGCCGATGATTTGCGGAAGAAGCTGAACTTCGCCAGCGGTCGCCCGAAGCTACGGTGCGCCATTGTCAACAACAACGGCGTGAAGGTCTTCCAACGTGGCGTCTATCAGATAGGGAGGATGGCGGCGGCCATTACGGAGCGCATCCCCTACGGGCCGATTCCGATGTCGTCGGAGGATTCCAAACATGCGTTTTTCATCACGGGGGCGACGATTTTCAGTGGTTCAGGCACGATGCAGGACATCCTGAAAATGTGGCAGGTGACGGAGCGGTTCATCGTGCCTGGCGGCGCGATTTTCGTGGAGACGGACTGCCAGTTCGAGATCGTGACGCATTTTCTGGAGGGCATCGTGCTGGCCGTCGTGGCGTCGATTATTCTGGTTTTCAGTTGCAATTACTTCCTGCGCAAGAAGTTTTTCATGCCGCTGGAGATGGTGCAGGAGACGCTGCTGCGGGTCCGCGCGGGGCATTTGGACGCTCGCATCAAATCGTTGGAGACGAAAGACGAACTGGATGTTCTGGTTCAGCAATTGAACACGTTGGAAGTCAGTTTGTCGAAACAGCGGACGATGGAGGAGTACCAGGAGGTGATATCGGAGGTGTTGAACGAAGTGGCGTCGCTGTCGCAAATGGTTGAGACGCTGCTGATCATGACGCGAATCGAACGCGGCGTCGGCGTCCGTCAGTCGGAGAATTTCTCCGAGATCGTGCGGTCGTCGGTGGAATGGTCCAGCAAGATCGCGGAAGGGAAGGAGCAGACCATCGAAGCGGAGGTGGAGGATGGCATCTGGTTCGACGCGCTGCCGAATCTGCTGGAGCGTCTATGCCGCAACTTGCTTGTGAACGCGATGAAATATTCGCCGGAGAAGGCGAAGGTGAAAGTCGTGCTGAAACGGGCGGACGGCAGCATCGTCTTCCGTGTCATCGACAACGGCATCGGCATTCCGAAGGAGATGCAGGACAAGATCTTCAACCGCTTCTACCGCGTCGAGCATTCCGCCACCACCACTGGCTACGGTCTTGGGCTGGCGTTGGTGAAAACCATCGTTGATTACCACAACGGGTCGATCACCGTGGATTCGGAAGTCGGCAAAGGAACGGCATTTACCGTTGTATTCTAATGGGATAACCACGAATGAACACTAATGAACACTAATAAAGAGTCCACAGAATAAACAGAATAAACAGAAAAGCCTCGCCGCCGGCCTTGTCACTGATGTGTTGGTATTTGCTTTAAGCTTTCAGCTTTAAGCTTTTAGCTCCGCGAAGCGGTAGGGCTCCGGCGGCTCGGCGGTTGTCATCGCTTCGCGAGGCGGGAACAGCATCATGTGGAAGCTCTATGCCTTGGAGATAATCTTTTCAGAAAAACAAGAAAAGATCGCTTCCCGTTTTACAGGAAACGCTTGCAAATGCCGATGATGTAGATGAGCAGGATGATGGCGGGCAGCACGTAAGTGAGATACCATGCGATGGCTTTCGGCATTTTTAATCCGTTGCCCGTGTTGGCCTCTTCGTAGAATTTTTCCAGTCCCCAGCCCCACTTGTGAGTGCAGAAGAGGGCGACGCAGAGGGCACCAAGCGGAAGCAGATTGTCGCTTACGATAAAGTCTTCCAGATCAAGGACATTCGTGCCTTTCCCCAACGGCTGGAAGCCGGACCAGAGGTTGAATCCGAAGACACACGGGAGCGAGAGGATGAAGAGGAGGACCGTCGTGACAATGGTTGACACACGGCGTTTGAGATGGAGTTCGTCTATGCCGAAGGCGATCAGATTTTCCGTGACGGCGACGAGCGTGGTGAGCGCGGCGATGCTCATGAAGAGGAAGAAGACGAATCCGAAGAATCCGCCATTCGGCATGGACAGGAAGATGCGCGGCAGCGTGACGAAAATCAAGCCCGGGCCTGCATTCGCTTCGACGCCGAAGGCGAAGCAGCACGGGAAAATGATCAGACCCGCGCAAAGCGCGACGAACGTGTCCAGTCCGATGATGATGGTCGCCTCCTGCGCGAGCGCCTTCGATTTGTCCGCGTAGCTGCCGAAAATGGCGATGGATCCGACGCCGAGGCTTAATGTAAAGAAGGCCTGCGCCATGGCGGCGTGGAGGGCGTCCAGAACGCCGTGTTCCGTCAATGACTTAAGATCCGGCTTGAGGAAGAACACGACGCCTTTCATGCCGCCTTTGAGCGTCATGGCGTAGATCGCGAGGGCGATGATGAGGATGAGCAAACCCGCCATCATGAATTTCGTGCAGCGCTCCACACCGGACTTGAGACCGGAGATGCAGATGGCCGTCGTGATGCCTAACGCAATGAACGTGAACAAGATCTGGCGCATGTAATTGCCGAGGAACAGACCGAAGACGGTGCCGATGTCGTCGGGCTGCAGATGGTTGAAGATACCGACCAAATAGTCGTAGGTGTATGACAGCAGCCATCCCGTGATGACGCTGTAGAACATCAGCAGGACAAGATTGCCGGCGAAGAAGAGCTTGCCAAAACCGACCCATGGGATGCGCGAATCCACAGGCTTCAACGTGCGGAAGCAGCCCACCAGGCATTGGCGGCTGCCTCGCCCGATGGACAGTTCCATGACCATGGCCGGGAAGCCAAGCAGAAATAAAAAAATCAGATAGAAGCAGACAAAGAGCGCTCCGCCGTATTGTCCCGTTATGTAGGGAAACCGCCAGATGTTGCCGAGCCCGATTGCGCAGCCAGCCGACAAGAGGATGAATCCAAGGCGGGAGCCCAGAAATTCGCGTGATGTTTTGGTTTCTTCTGTCATAAGCGTGTTTTTTCTTGTGTTTAGGGGAATATATTAATGTAATAGGAGACGTGGGTTTGTAAAATGAATCTTCGCGTTTACAGTTATTATAATGATTCAATCGGAGGCTGTGGGCGCAGGCGGATATCGGAACAGATTATGGGCAAGAAAATTCTAGTGATAGGCGCGACTGGCGCGATGGGGCAGTATCTTGTTCCCGCATTGGCGGAGATGGATGTTGAAATCGACGCCATTTCGTTGGACGAAAAGGAATCGACGCAGCCCAACGTGCGTTATTACAAGGCGAACGCCCGTGAACGCGCGACGCTGATGGGATTCCTTAAGAATCATTATGACTGCATCGTCGATTTCATGACTTATCCGACGAACACGCTGGCGACGATGATGCCGTTGATGACGTCGTTTACGGATCAGTACATCTATCTGTCCAGCTGCCGCGTTTTTGCGAATGAAGAGAATCCGATCGTGGAGTCGTCGCCGCGCTTGATTGATGCGTCAAAAGACGCGATTCTCGTGAACTCCGATGATTATTGCATCTACAAGGCACGTGGGGAGAACATCCTGCGCAGCCTGCCGCGGAAGAACTGGACGATTGTGCGCCCTTCGACGACGTATTCGTATCTGCGCTACCAGCTGGTGACGTTGGAAGCGGCGGACACGGTTGGTCGTGCATTCGCGGGCAAGCCAGTGGCGCTGCCCGAACAGGCGCGGCTCATTCCTGCGTCGCTCTGCTGGGGCGGTGATGTCGCGAAGATGTTCAAAGGATTGATTTTCAACGAGAAAGCACTTGGGGAAGATTTCAATGTGACGACCTCTGAGGCCCGCACATGGGAGGAGATCGCGGATTATTACAAGGAAATCTGCGGATTGAAGGCCGTCTGGATCGACAAGGAGGACTATCTCTCGATACTGGAGACGGATCCGTGCAGTCTTGGCAGACGTTGGCAACTGGAAGTCGCACGGCTTTTCAATCGTGTCTATGACAACAGCAAGATGCTTGCGGCGACGGGACTTAAGCAAAGCGATTTCATTCCGTTGCGCAAAGGCTTGGAATACGAGATTTCGCGCTGCCCGAAAGATTATCCGTTCAAGAACAATGAGCGTATGGACGCTTTTTTCGCAAAACATTAACAGAAAAGGAGTAAACAATGGCAATTTGGATTTCACATCGTGGCGAATCGCATGACGCCCCCGAAAACACCGCTTCCGCCTTCCGGCTGGCTATGGAGCGCGACGTGGACGGCATGGAGACCGATATTCATCTGACAAGCGACAACGTTCTCGTCTGCAGCCATGACGCGAACACGCAGCGCTGCTGCGGCGGCGTGTCGATGGTCATTGAGCAGTCGACGTTTGAGGACGTTGAGAAACTGGACGCCTGCAACGGCAAGATCGCCTTCCAGGGCGAGAAGATTCCGACCTTCGCGGAAGCGCTCGAAATCTTGAAGCCCGGCAAGCTTTTCTATGTGGAAATCAAGGAGAACGACCCGCGCGTCATCGACGCCATGATGGCGGAAATCGACAAATCGCACTGCACGCGCGACCAGATCATCATGATCAGCTTCCATGCGGACATCGTGAAGCTGTTCAAGGAGAAGTATCCGAAACAGCAGGCGTTGTGGCTGACGTCGTTCAAGAAGAACGAAGACGGCACCTTCATCCATGACAAGGAGTTCTACCTGAAGAAATTGCAGGATCTGAAGTGCGACGGCGTCGATGCGCATTGCAACGCGGAATTCGTCGATGCGGAATTTGTGAAGATGATTCATGACGCGGGCATGTTCTATGCGGCATGGACGTTGGACACCGTTGAAATCTGCCAGCATTTCCTTGATATCGGCATTGATTCCGTGACGTCCAACTGCGCCGCCAAGATGCGCGACGCGATTGAAAAATAACCATTAACATAAGGAATCGCCATGAAACTCGCCTTCGCCTCCGCTTTGCTTGTGTGTTGTCTTGTTCTGCACGGTAATCCGCGTGAAGGCGAGTTCGAGGCCGCCCTGTCACGGCTGGGCGGCCAGGTGACGTTCACCGATGGCGGCTACAATCGCAGCATCCCGTTGAACAATCTGATTTTGGAACGTCCGGGCTGGGGGCCAGTCATCAATCCGCCGATGACGGGAACATACCACATCACGATGCCCGTGGCGGTGGATGTGCAGGCGGTCGCGCTGTGGCAGCATAAACGGCCGGGCGCGATGCGGCAGATCAAATCCTTTGACGTGCTGCTGGACGGCCAGCTGGTGAAGGAGAATTGCGAGATCCCGCGTGACCAGACGCAGAAGGAGACGCGTTTCGATTTGGACGGGCGGACGGCGAAGACGGTGTCCATCCGCATCCGCGAGCTCTATCCGCAGGAGGGCAAGGAGGCCGCGTGGGGCGGCTTCGACCGCGTCCATGTCTATAGCAAGACGGATCTTAGCGAATTGATGAGTCCGCCTGAAGAATACATGTTCAAGCCTGTTTCCGTCAAGACATCGCATGACTGGACGGCGCCGAAAACGTATACGGTCGTAAAGAACGTGGAAGGCAATCCATGCCTGCAATGGGATGCGGAGGAGCTTGCGGCGATGCGCAAGGAACTGGCGTCCAATACGTTCATGCAGGAACAGGTGGCTCAGGGCAAGTCGCAACTGGCGGGATTATTGAAAAAGCCGCCAGTCGTCCCGAAGGGCGAAAAGAACGAAGAGGGGGAGTACATCCATGTGTCTGATCGCAAGCTGATGCTGAGCGGCGAAACATGGGGGCGCATCCACAACCAGCTGGCGGTCAACGCGTTGACCGCCGCGATGCTGTGGCGGTTGACGGATGATGCGCCATGCCGCGATTTGGCGAAGGCCATTCTCATGGGCTATGTGAAGGAGTATCCGAACTACCGTGTCGGCGCACGGCCTGGCTTCAGCCATGATCCGAGCGTGATTTTCGACCAGCGGCTGTCCGATTCCACATGGCTCATCATGATGGTACGCGCGTACGATTTGATTTACGATGAATTCACGGCGGAGGAACGGAAAGAAGTGGAAGATGTTGTGCTAAAGGCGAATGCGAAGCATATTGCGGGCAACCGCTCCCATCTGATATCCGCCACGAACTGGGCCGTCATTTCGACGGCCGCCATCCTGCTGACAGGCTACGCCACCCATGACGCGGATCTCGTCGATATCGCGGAAAATGGTTGGACCAACAACAAAGGCGGCCGTCAAGGCGGTTACAAGTTCCAGTTCAAGAACGGGATAGGGGATGACATGCTCTGGAAGGAAGGCGCGATGGGCTATCAGGGAATGGCGCTGCAGGGGCTCGTCACCATGGCGGAAACGCTCCGCCACCATGGCATCGACATGTATGCCGCCAACGACGGCGCGCTGAAGAAGCTGTTTGATTCGGAATTGATTTTCAGCTATCCGAACTATGTCTCTCCCGCCATCCATGACAGCGGCGCGGTCAGCATTTTCAATTGGAACGACACGGTGTGGGAATACGCCTACGACAATTATCGCGATCCCGCCTATCTGCCGATTCTGAAAGGCATCACGCGGTGGTTTCCGACGCGTTTCCAGATTTTCGTCAGCACGACTAAATACACGGTTCCCGACGGCGCGATGGAAACGTCCAAACCGCTTGGTTCCATCAACTTCGATTCCGTCGGATACGCCGTGCTTCGGCTGAATGGCGGCGATCCCTTCCTGCTGTTGGACTACGGCCCGCACGGTTCCCATAGCCATCTGGACAAGTTGAATCTCGACATCTTCTCCCATGGCGAACAGCTTGCCGCCGATCCGGGCAGCGCATGGTATGAGACGGCCGAATACAAGGAATGGTATTCCAAGTCGTTCGCGCACAATTTGTTGATTGTCGATGAACAGGACCAGTCGCCTGCTAGGGGAACGCTGGTGGCTTTCTGCGGCGATGAAAAGGAGCAGCATGCCCGCGCCGTCTGCGACGAAGCCGTCAGCGGCGTCATGCAGGACCGTTCCGTCTATATGACGGATGAATACATCGTCGATATCTTCGGCGCGTTTTCGCGGCTGGAGCACACGTATGATTTGGTATGGCATCTGCGCGGCAAGCCGTCGCTGCCTGATGTTTTCAAGCCATTGGACAGAAAATTCGAAAACGGTGGCTACCGGATGCTGACAGGGCTTTCGTCTTGTGAGACGAAGGCTTCATGGACGGCGGATTTCACGGCGAAAGGACAGACGTTCACGCGATTGGAACACAACAAAATGACGCCGTTCCAATGCGGGACGCCCGGCCATGTGACGCGTTTCATCGTGCCGGAAGTCGCTGAGCCGACGGAATATGTGACGGGGCATGGCGTCAAGGGCGAAGACGGCCCGTTGACGATATTCGCGCGCCGCCGCGCGAAGAGCACCGTGTTCTGCACGGTCATCGACATCTCCGGCCGAAACGCCGTTCTGGACGTGAAACGCGGCGGCGACGGCCTCTCCACATGGGTGGAAGTCGTCACCGCCGCGGGAAGCAAACGGTATGGATTCTAGAAATCTAGAATTCTAGAATCCTAGAAGCCTAGATTACAACGAATTCGCCACTTCCAGAATCTTCTCCGGCTGGGAGACGACCTTCTGGAAGCCCTGCACGTAGAGATCCACGAGGCCGAGATCGTTCGGCGGATAGAGGCTGGACAGATAGGAATGGTTCGCGATGAATTCCTGCGTGACGGGATACTGAGACGGATTGTAGTTGGCGAAGCCTTTGTAGTGGGCGCAGTTCCACGGGCAGCCTTTGCCGTAAGCGTCGTGATGCTGGAAGATCTCCATGGACGGGACAGGTCTCGTCTGCCATTGGCTGAAGCCGATGCCTTCCGCACGGAGAATCTTGATCATGGCCGCTTTGAATTTCGGCGCGGGAATGTCGAGTCCGAGTTCCTGCGGACGGAAATCGACAATGTAGGAGAAATAGACGGGCTTGCGGTCGGCGGGTTCGTAGGGGCCTTTGAGGCCGGGGATGTTGGCCAGCTTGTCCGTCATATAATGGGCCATTTCGTAGCGCCGCGCGTTGTATTCGGGGAGGCGTTTGAACTGCGAGCGGATGAGCGCTGTCACGAATTCCTGCGGACGGTAGTTCCAGCCGAGGGCGGCCAACGTGTGCGGCGTGCTTTCCGCGTTAATGGGAACTTCGCGGAAGTCGCGCATCCAGCTGGCGAACTGGTAGGCGTCTTCGCTGTTCGTGACGAAGAGGCCGCCTTCGCCGCCGGAGAGGTTCTTGGAGCGGTTGCAGCTGAATCCGGCGGTCGTCTCCATGGAGCCGACATATTTGCCGTTGATGGAGGCGCCGTGGGCTTGACAGCAGTCGCCGACGACGGGAATGCCATGCTTTTTCGCGATTGGGATGATGCGTTCCAAATCGGCGGGCATGCCGTGGATGTGGACGGGCAGGATGGCCTTCGTGCGGGGGGTGATGGCGGCTTCCAGCAGGTCCGGATCGAGGCTGAACGTGTCTTTATCGATGTCGACGAACACGGGAATGGCGTTCTGATGGAGGACGATGGCGGCGGACGACCAGTAGGTGAAGGCGGGCAGGATGACTTCGTCGCCCGGGCCGATGCCCAGGGAGGCGATGGCCATGTGCAGGGCGGCCGTTCCGCCGTTGACGACAAGACAATGCTTTACGCCGATAAAATCTGCGAATTCCTGCTGGAGGGCCTTGCATTGGGGGGCGAAGATGCCGTGGAGGACGTTGGAGTCGAAGACGGACAGGACGGCGTCGCGGTCCGCCTGGGTGAGGGGAGGCCACGTCTTGATGAAGCCGTCCGGAACAGTCTTTTCGCCGCCGAAGATTGCGAGAGTTTTCATGATTCGATTTTCCTGAATGCTTTTATTTTGGTTATAGATTGAGTTCTTTCATGTAGCTTTCGATTTCCGCTCGGAAACCTGTACGGTCCGCTATTTGGAAACCGAATTGCGCGCGTGCGTTGCCTTCGACCATGATCCATCCGTCGTCCGTGAGGGCGAGATCCCATCCGGTCCATCGGTTGGAGGGGATGACCTGCGCAAGCTGCTTGGCCAATTCCAACGCTTCCTGCCAGCGCGGGATTTGGAATCCGACGAGTTTGACGCCGGTTTCCGGAATCTCCACATAGTGGATGCCGCGTTCATCAGCCGTGTTCTTCACGACGCCCGTCGCCGGATCGACCGTGCAGAGGATGCCGCCGGACATCCCGTTGTCCACGACGGATTTCCCGCGGCCGACGCGGAGGAAAGGATGGACGATCTGGACATGGTCGTCGAAGCGGAGCGTCAGGACGCGGAGCGTGTTGACGGATTCCGGATGGAGCGACGCCATTTCCTTGCACTGGCGGATCAATTCCTCAAGAACATATCCGTATGGATAGTCCTGTTGGAGCTGAGTGAGAAAAGCGTCCGGCGTCCCGTCTAATTCGAGAATGCGGACGCCTTTGCCGAAAGCGCTGTTCAGCGGTTTTGCGATGAATCTTGGATGCTTTGCGACGAATGCCTTGAATTCGTCCAGCGATTGCAATGACGTGTTTGGATTGCCGTAGAACTGGTCACGCTTGTAGAATTGCCTGAAGGTCTTGTATGTCAACGCCTTGTTGTCAAAAATCTCCTTGTTCTCGGAACGGTTCAGCCGGTCTGTGATGGCGATTCGTTCGTTGTCCGAGACGAATGTGCGGCGGATTTCCGGCGGGACGTCCATGAAATGATGCTTCATGAATTCAATTGGCGAGAAGCCGAGTTCCGCTTGCGTCTTCTTGATGTCCGCCTTGATGGCGGCTCGCTCCGCGCCTTTGAGGCCGAAGGAGTCAAGAACGTTCTCAAGCTCCCGTGCCTTCCGGCGGGGGATGATGAACGTGTTCTTGATGAATTGTTTCAGGCGTTTGAGCATGGCGAAAAAGCGTGGTTATGGCAATTTGTCCACGTCGATGTTGCCGTAGAGGAGTTCGTTTCCCGACGGATCTTTGACATGGAGCGTGGAAAGGATCTTGGCGATGAGTTTCTTCAATGCGGCGTAGTCTTCGGCGATGACATCGAATTCGCCAAAACGTTGATTGACATTCCGTGTGAAGGGGACGTTTTCGCCGACGTTGTGACGGAGGGTGTAGCCGATGACTTCAGGCATCGCGGCGATGGCGTCCAGTCCTTCGATGGCGGCGATGTGGCCTTCTTTCATGGCCGGGAAGAGGGTGATGACGGCGTGCCCTTTGAGCTCCGACATGTCCGGCAGCAATTTGCAGTATTGGTTGTCCATCTTGCCGGTAAGGGCGAATTCGACCATCATTTTCATGATGTCCATGTCCCATATCCGGCTGAACATCGTGTCGTATTCGCTGCCGGGGAAGCGGTAGCCCGGGTCGTAGAATCGGACGGTGTCGTCGTCGACGAAGCCTTGCATGAAGACGGGACCGTTCTGTATGTTCAAGTCACGCAGCATGTTGAGAATGCGTTCCTGCACATTCCGCTTGTACATGTCTGCGTAGAAGGAGGGCGAGATGGTGCCGATGCCGACTTTTTCAAGCCCGAGCTCGAGATCGCCGAGATACCGGTCCGATGTCTTGGTAAGATGCGGGACTCCGTTGACGAAAATGTAGGTCATGGTGAAGTCGCCCTTGTTGCCCATGTATTTTTCGATAATGGCGTTGTGGTTGCTGGATTCCGCGCGGGCCGTTTCGAGGGCCTTCGGCAGTTCGGCTATGGAATTGCAGACGGTCTGCCCGCGTGAACCCCGGCTGTGGGCTGGCTTCACAAGTACGGGAAAGACAATGTCTTCCGGTTTATTCGCGTCATACGTGGGAATGATATCGACGTTGTTTCGCAGGCAGGCGGCCTTGAATGCATCCTTGTCCGTCAATGTGAAGACCTGTTCCCAATTGCCGATGTAGCAGGGCAGGCCGAGCTTGTTGCAGATGTTGTAGTACGGCCGCTGGCATGGATCGATATGCGTGCTGATAACGGCGTCCACTTTTTCACGCTTGCAGAAAGCGACGATGTCGTCTTCATCATAGATGTTGAACATGAGGGACTGGTCGGCGATTTTCTTGGCAGGTGAATCGGTCAGGTAGTCAGTGACGATGGTGTAAAGCCCCATTTCCCTGGCGGCTTTGACAAGCTTGCAATGGAGGTTGGCCCCTCCCAGAATGAGAATTTTCTTTGTCATTTCAAAAACGGATGGATTATGATGTGGACTGGCGGTGGCGATGGCTCGTTTCAGAGCGGATACTGCCTGTTTTCAATGACTTGGCCAGCCTCGATTTTCGTCAGCCGCGGGATGCGGTTTTCGGCTTTCACGATGGCGCCGACGCAGATGTGGCAGCCTTCTTCGATGACGGTGCCATGGTCGATCATGGCGCCGATGTTGATGAGGCAGCTGCGTTTGATGACGCAGGAGGTGTTGACGACGGCTTTCGGGAGAATGATCGAACCGGGCATGACGACGGCCGTCGGACTGACGTAGGCGGTGCCATGGACGATAGTCGCGAGCTTGATTCCGGCCGCTTCGATGCGCTGGCCGAGCATCAGCCGCAGTTCGTTGTTGCCCAACGCGGGGAGCATTTCCGTCGCGTCATCTTTGAAATTGGCGAAGTCCACGCATTTTCCGATGACGTCCGGAGCGTTGCTGCCGTCGTCAAGAAAGGAAATGGTTTCATAGCGGCCGCTTTGCGCGGCCAGATCGGCGACCGTCCGGCCGAAGCCGCCGGCTCCCAGAATGATCAGACGCATAATGACTCCTTCTGTGGCATTGATTGTTGTGAAATTAAAAATCACTCACCATACCATATATTAAAAGCCGCCTAAAACAAACGAACGTGACAAAAAATCCACGGCATGTTTTGAAACGCCGTGGATTTTCAAGAGATATTTTGCCTTTGCGAGACGTGTTAGAGGAGACCCATGCGCCGTTTGAGGATCTCCTCGCAGATGCGGAGGTCTTCCTGCGTGTTGACGCCGCGGAGGTCGTCGCCGTCGTCCGTCGGGAAGGTTTCGACACGCAGGCCCGCCTGCGCCATTAACTGCGGGACTTCCGTGAGATAGTATTCATGCTGGACGTTCTGCGAACCGACTTGCGGGAGGAACTGGAAAAGCGCCTTGCTGTCGAAGGCTAGCACCCCCGCGAAGAGCTCCTGGATTTGCGCTTGTTCCGGCGTGCAGTCTTTTCCTTCGACGATCGCCGCGAAGGAGCCGTTGCCGTCCCGCACGATGCGGGCCCACATTTTCAGCGCGGGATTCTGGGCTGTCAGCAGCGTGCACGACGCATGGCGTGATTCATGGAAGTCGCAGAGCGCGAGCATGTTCTCGCGGCGGAAGAGCGGCATGTCACCGAATGTCACAAGAACCGTGCCGTCGAAATCGCGGAAGCGGTCTTCGCAGACCAGCACGGCGTGGCCGGTGCCTTTCTGCTCCGTCTGCTCGACGTAGTGGTATCTGTTTCCGAAATGGCGGATGATGGCGTCCTTCTTGTAGCCGACGACGATGTACGTATCGTCTTCCGGAATGAAATCCGTCTGTTCCAGAACGACTTGCAGAAGCGGCCTGCCGCCGACGCAATGCATCACTTTTGGGGGGGCGTCTTCCGATCTGGTCAGTCTGGAGCCTTTTCCTGCGGCTGGAATGATAATGCGTCTGTTCATGTTGTTTTGCTGGATGTTCGCCTGTCAGAGCGACGTGACGGGCAGGTTGAGTTCTGTATAGATTTTGAGGAGAATCTGTTTGATTTGCGGGAGCTTGGCCTCCATGTCCCGCACGAGTTCGAGCTGGGTGCGGGCGCGGTCGAGATTCTGGCCCGGGTAGTCGATCTGCGTGTAGTAGATGTCGCCGTTGATATGGTCCGCGAGGAAGCGGATGCCGTCTTCGGAAGTGATGACGAGCGATGCGAACGGGAGGAGTTCGAGCTCCTTGACGGTGAGCATGTCGCCGCAGGCTTCGAGCCAGCCGCGCGCATACTGTTCGTAGAGCGAAAGGTCGCAACTGACTTTGGACAAGTCCTTTTCGTCGTCCTTCGCGGTGTTCGTGCCGATTCGCATGCTGTCGCCGAAGTCATAGAGCGGGGAGGAGGGCATGACGGTGTCCAGATCGATGATGGCGACGGGGGAATGGGTCTTGTTGTCGAAGAGGATGTTGTTGAGATTGCAGTCGTTGTGGCAGATACGCGTGGGGATTTCGCCCTTTGAGAGCGGTTCGGAGATCTTCGAGAAGAGCGGGACGTGGGAGCGGATGAATTGGATTTCGGGCTGGACGTCCTTCACGCGGTCTTTCGGATTGGCCTTGATGGCCTCTTCAAGATCGTTGTAGCGGCTGAAGGTGTTGTGGAAATTCGGGATGACTTCGTGGATTTTCGATGGCGGGATGTCCGACATCTGGCGGATGAACGAGCCGAAGGCGAGTCCTGCCTGGTAGAACGTTTCCGGCGAGTTCGGCAGGTCAAGGGAATAGACTTCGTCGAAATGCGTCATGAGACGCCATGCCCCGCCATCCGTGAAGATGTAGGGCTTGCCGTCCTGCGTGGTGCGGGCCATCTGGACGGCGCCTTTCGGCGAGTTGCCGGGGAGCTTGAAATTGTCATGGAGATGCTCCGTCACGAGGACGAAATTCTCCATGAGCGCCACGATGTCCGGGAAGACATGGGTGTTGATTCTCTGGAGCGTGTAGGAGTGGGCGTGGTGCAGCTTGGTCTCCACGTGGTATGTCTGGTTGATGTAGCCTTTGTTCAGGCGGGTGATGGACACGACGTCGCCATGGATGTTGAACTGTCTGACGACGGCTGCAAGCCGTTCGAATTCATCCTTGTCCAATGGCAGGATGGGCGTCGTCTTGAGGGCGATGGGATGGTATGTCGGGACGATTGAGGCGACGAGATTGCGGATGTCGTCGAAATTGTTCTGGCTGGCTTCGGCGAGCTGGTTCAGCTTTTCGAGGAAGGACTTCGAGTCCATTTCGATGGGCTTGGCGATATGGATGAGATGGTTCGCCGTAGTCTGGAGGCCTTCCTCGGACATGAGCTTCTCTTCGAACAGCTTTTCGCCGGGGCGCAGTCCCGTGTATTTGATTTTGATGTCCACGTCCGGCCTGAGTCCGGAGAGCTTGATGAGATTTCTGGCCAGATCGTCGATTTTGATGGGTTCCCCCATATCCAGCACGAAGATTTCGCCGCCTTTGGCGTAGGTTTCCGCCTGAAGGACGAGCGAGACGGCCTCCGGAATCGTCATGAAGTAGCGGATGATGTTCGGATCCGTCACGCAGACTGGGCCGCCCGCTTCGATCTGCTTCTTGAAGAGCGGGATGACGGAGCCGTTGGAGCCGAGGACGTTGCCGAAACGGACCGCGACGAATTCCGTCCTGCGGGACGGCTGGATGTTCGGCACGGCGACATTGTGGTCGTGGAGGAGCGGAAGCTCCGAAATGCGGCCTTCCTGCGAGTATTTGTTCAGTGTCTGGACAACCATTTCGCAGAGGCGTTTGGAGGCGCCCATGATGTTGGTCGGATTGACGGCTTTGTCCGTCGAGATGAGAAGGAAACGCTCCGCGCCGTAGAGCATGGCGGCGTAGCCGGTCTTGTATGTGCCGAGGACGTTGTTCTTGATGCTTTCGCAGGGGGAGTCCTCCATGAGCGGCACATGCTTGTGTGCGGCGGCGTGGAAGATGATATCCGGACGGTAGTCGTGGAATAACTGGAAGACCCTGCGTGAATCGCGGACGGAGCCGATGATGACGGTGAGGTTCAGGCTTTCGTGGTATTTGGCGAGAAGTTCCTGCTGGATGTCATAGGCATTGTTTTCATAGATGTCGAAGATGATGAGATGCTTCGGGTTATGGGCCGCGATCTGCCGGCAGAGCTCCGCCGGCGAGCTGGTTGAAGATTTCGTCCATGTTGACTTTGATGGGCTCCCGTCCGAGCAGGTCTTCGATTTTGACCTCCTGGAGGGTGCGGATGGTCACTTCGCCACTGGCGAGCTGAATGAGTCCTGGAACGCTAAGTAGTTCGCATCCAGAGTCTTTGCAGATGTTGAGCAACTTCTGCTTGTTCTCAAAGGAGGCGGACGGAATGGCGAAGAGGATCTTGTGGATGTTGTGTTTCTTGACGGCGTCCAGAATGATGTCACGACCGCCGATGATGGGCACGCCTTCCATGTTGCGGTTCCATTTGTTGGGGTCGTCGTCTATGGCGCAGCAGATTTTCAGTTCGGAGGAGGGGGATGTGTTCAGATCGCGGATGAGCATTTGGGCGGCCGCTCCCGCGCCGATGAGCATGACGCGGTTTTCCGGCGCGGGCTTGGACATGATCTTGCGGAATTTCGCCAGTTCAAGACGCATGAAACGATAGAGGAAGCGTGAGAAGAGCAGGAATCCGAACTGGAAGATGCCGCCGATGAGAAAATACGAGACGGGCATTCGTTGGAAGAACACGGTGATGCCGACGATATGGAGGAGCAGGGTGATGGCGGTGGCGAAGCAGCAGAGCCCGAGTTCGCGGTAGCTGGCGTATCGCCATAGGGAATGGTACAGCTTGCAGAGTCCGTAGATGGCGAGGGCGACCCACACGAAGAAGCTGACGAATGTCGAGTAGGAATGAAGGAGTTTGACGGGAATCTGCGTGTAGTGGCAGTCAAAGCGCGTCCACAGGGCGATGAAATACGCCGCGTACATGGATATGAAATCATACAGGATGAGGCAAAGCGCCATGATTTGCCATCTTTGAAGTGACTTGCGAGGAATATTCATGATTTTCAAGGCGAAAGGTTGTTTTAGACGTTATATTATCGTCGGAAGTCATCATGACTTCCCTGCATGAGCCCAAAAAATTAATCCACAATTAACATATGCCGTTAAACTAAATAATCAAAATAAAACAAGGCTTTTTTACAATTATTGTATTTTTTTTTACTATTACTTAAAGAAGATTTAGGAATGTCGATATGAGAATCAGAGATTACGGCGTTGTCATCGGCGAGATGCCCGCAGGGCGTCTGAACAAGATTACCGACGTGCCCGGCGTGACGGTCGGCCATTCGACCATAGCGGAAGGAAAGCATAACACGGGCGTGACGGTCATCATGACGTCCGACAAGAATCCGTTCCACCACAAGCTGCCGGCGGCAAGTGTCGTATTGAACGGCTTCGGAAAGAGCCAGGGGCTTGTGCAGGTGGATGAACTTGGGCAGCTGGAGACGCCGATCGCGTTGACGAACACGCTGAACGTCGGCTTGGTGTGGGACGCCATGGTGGAATACGTTCTGCAGCGTTGCGCGGCGGATGGTCTGTCTGTCCCCCCGTCCATCAATCCCGTCGTCTGCGAATGCAATGACGCGCGGCTTTCGGACATCCGGAAGCGGGCAGTCGGCCAGCAGAATGTCTTCGACGCGATCGCCTCTGCTACGGCGGATTTTGAAGAAGGCGCGGTTGGAGCAGGGCGTGGGACGGTCTGCCATGGATTGAAGGGCGGAATCGGAACTGCTTCCCGTCTAATGGAATATGATGGAAAAACGTACACGCTTGGGGTGCTGGTGCAGAGCAATTACGGGCGGTTGTCCGATTTGCGGATAGACGGCCGCCCTGTCGGCAGGGAGATCGCGAGCGGGGCGTTGGAGGAGGACAAAGGCTCCATCATCGTCGTCATGGGGACGGATCTGCCGTTGTCGGACAGGCAGATCAAGCGGGTGCTGCGGCGGGCGGGCGTCGGTCTGGCCCGCGTCGGTTCGTTCACTGGGCATGGAAGTGGCGAAGTGTTCGTCGGTTTCAGCACGGCGAACGCGATGGACGACGACGACAAGGCGATTCGCGCGACGGAATCTTTCCGGGAGGATTTGATGAACGGCCCCTTCCGCGCGATGGCGGAGGCGACGGAGGAGGCGGTATTGAACAGCATGTCCTGCTCCGTCGCCGTCGGCGACGTCAAAAGCCTGGCGGATTACTTGCCGCGACTGCTAAAACATTAGTGGAAAAGACGATAGAGAAACAGACGCCACGCGACATGCGAGACGCAGACGATGTTCCGCAGGAAGACGCGCCGTCCGCCTGTGACGGCGCGCCACAGCCATTCCATCTTGATTTTGCGAATAAGCGGCGGCGCCCATGACTGCTTCGCCGTATGGAAGTCAAAGGCCGCCCCGACGCCGAACATGACAGGAACGGGAATACGCCCAAGATATTGATGCATCCATTTTTCCTGACGCGGACCGCCCAACGCCACCCATAGGAGATCGACCTTTTTTTCGCGCAGTTCATTCGACAGCGAATCGATCTCCTCATCGGTTGGCGGACGGAAGGGAGGGCATTTCACGCCGACAATCTGGATGCCCGGAAAACGGTTCCGCATGGTGTCCGCCAGTCGTTCGGCGACGCCTTCCGCGCCGCCGTAGAAATAGTGCTTCCAGTTCCGCTTGACGCCTTCTTCGCAGGCTTTTATGAAAAACGACGGGCCTGTGACGCGTTCGACGGCATGTCCGGCGGCGATGGCCGCGAATTTCGCGGTCGATGCGCCGTCGGGATAGCTGAGGCTGGATTGGTTGAGAATAGTCGCTATCTCCTTCGGATGGTTGAAGTAATGGTGGAGGAGATTGCCTTCGATGAAACAGACGTAGTGCCTTCCGCCGCTGTCGATGAGCGACTGCACTTCATCCACCGCCTGTCCCAATGACGAGACATTTATCTTCAAATCAAGCACTTGGACAGTGGTGAACATGGGCGGTGGACGAAATGCGGTGACTCAGTCTTTGAATTTATAGTATAGACGGCAATGGCAATAGCCTTCGAAGTTCGGGTCGGCCATCTGCTCACGGAACTCCTTGCAGATGCATTTGTTGTCTTCAATGCGCTGCAGGCGGCACGGGCAGTAGCCGCCTTTCGCCTTGAGGCCTTCGCGGATCGTCGCCACGATTTCCTTGTCTTCGTTGAGACGGATACCCATTATTTTTCCACTCCAAAGTGATAGACGGTATGATGTTCATAGACCTGCCCGGGCTCCAGGCGGGGGGAGGGGAACGACGGCTGGTTGGGGGAGTCCGGCCACAGCTGCGTCTCCAGGCAGAAGGCGCCGAAGCGCTTGTAGGGCGCGCCGTTCTTGCCGATTTCGCCGTTGAGCCAGTAGCCCATGTAGAACTGGACGCCAGGCTGGTCCGTATCGACGGTCAGCGTGATGCCCGTGCGATGTGAGACGGCCTTGAAGACGCCGAACTGCATCTTGCCGGGCTTTTCGGCGATGACGAAATTGTCGTCGAACGCGATGGGAAGGGCCTTGTCTTCGTAGATGGATTTGAAGGTGCGGCCTTTCGTGAGGTCGAAGGGGGAGTTGGCGACGGGCAGTGTGCGGCCGGTGGCGGCGAGATTGCCGTCGACTTCCGTATGGCCGTAGGCGGTGGACCAGATTTCATGGTCGCCGCATTCGTTGGCGGCTTCGCCGTTGAGGTTGAAATAGGCGTGGTTCGTCAGGTTGACGACGGTCGTCTTGTCCGTCGTGGCGCGGTAGTCGATCTTGAGCGCGTTGTCATCCGTAAGTGTATAGATTGCTTCGGCTTCGAGCTTTCCGGGGAAGCCTGCGTCGCCGTCCGGTGAGACGATGGCGAGCTTCAATGCGGAGTCGCCGATGGGCGTGGCTTTCCACATGCGTCTGCCGTAGCTGTCGCCGCCATGGAGGGTGTTGCCCTTGTCGGGCTCGTTCAGGATGAGCTGGTATTTTTTTCCATCCAACGTGAAGGAGCCGCCGGTGATGCGGTTGGCGACGCGGCCGATGAGCGCGCCGAAGAACGGGCCGTTGGGCTCGTATTCCTTCGGGTCGTGGTGGCCGAGCACGATGTCGGTCATTTTACCGTTCTTGTCCGGAACAAGGATGTTGACGACGGCGCCGCCCATATCCGTGATTTTGACTTGGACACCGTTCTTGTTGGTCAATGTATAAAGGCTGACGGCTTCGCCTTTGGTGGACACGAAGAATTTTTCTTGTTTCATGTTGTTTCTTTATTTATAATGTTTTAGGTTGGTTGTTGACTATTTGTGGCCGAGATCGCCGGCGACCGCTTTCTGGATGATTTCCAGATAGTCCTTCTTCGGAAGGACGCCGTTGATTTCGGTGATGACCTTTCCGTTGACGTCGATGATGACGGCGTAGGGGATGTTCTTCCCTTTCATTTTAAGGCGTTCGCGGATGATGTCATGATGACGGACCTGTTCGTCCGGCTGGGGGAATTTCTGCGGCGAGTCAAGATAGAGGAGGACGAGGGCGCGTTTGGCGATCTGCTGGAAATCGCGCGTGTCGAGGACGCTCTTGCGGAGGCTGACGGACGCGCCATCCCAGTCCGAACCGGCGTTCAGGACGAAGATTTTCTTGTTGGCCTTCTTGGCGGCTTTGACGGCTTCGTCATAATGAATATACCAGCCTGGTATGGGCGCGGCTTTCCATTTGCCTTGTTTCGGGGGCAGGGTCTCCGGTTTGCCGAGGTTTTTCACAGTGACTTTTGGCGGCTGTGGCGGCTTCGGTTGCCCCATGGCCGTGAATTGGACACATAACGTAGCGGTAATCAACATCATCCAGAATTTTTTCATGTTCGGCTCCTTTTGTATTTCGGGAAATCAATCCAACTTTTTTGAAAAAATAGTCTGTTTGTCTTATTTTTCAATTCACGTTGACTTATATTATAGCTAAAAATATTCAAGTGGACCACTCATTGGAAAAAGGAATGGACATGGAATTGCGAAAAACATTTGGCCGGTTTGTCGATGGCGGCGCATTGACGCCGAAGGGATGGTTGCGTCGTCAGCTGCAGTTGCAGGCGGATGGACAGGCCGGTAACCTTGATAAATTCTGGCCGGATGTGAAGGATTCCGCTTGGATCGGCGGCAAGGCGGAAGGTTGGGAGCGCGTGCCATATTGGCTGGACGGTTTCATTGATCTGGCCTGGCTGCTGGACGACGACGATATGAAAGCCCGCGCAAAGCGTTACATCGACGCCATTTTCGCGAACCAGTGCGCCGATGGATGGATTTGCCCATGCCCTGTCGAGAAGCGGGCGGACTACGACATGTGGTCGTTGTTCCTGCTGGCGAAAGTGCTTCATGTGTGGCATCGTCGGACGGGCGACCCGCGGGTCGCCCCTGCGCTGATGGAGGCGTTCCGCCAGCTCAGAAGCCATTTGGCGGCGAATCCGCTGAAGAACTGGGGGAAGTACCGCTGGTACGAAGGGCTTGGGGCTCTGGCATGGCTGTTTGAGGAGACGAAGGAGCCCTGGCTGCTGGTGCTGGCGGAGCGGATTCGGCAGCAAAGCTATGATTATCCGTCGCTTGCGGCGAACTGGCCCTATACGTCAAAGGCCAAGAAATGGACGTTTGAGGAGCATGTCGTCAATCTCGGCATGGTGATTCATTCGGAGCTGTTCTACCAAAGGCTGCATCCGGAATCGAATACGGACGGCGAGGCGTTCGCGGAGACGATGCTGGCGAATCTCATGAAATACCACAGCATGGCGACCGGCATGTTCACGGGCGATGAATGCGTCTCGGGAGACAGCCCGTCGCAGGGCACGGAACTGTGCGCCGTTGTGGAAGCCATGTATTCAGAGGAACTTCTGCTGGCGGCCACGGGCCATCCCGTGTGGGGCGACCGTCTGGAGAAACTGGCCTTCAACGCGTTGCCGGCCGCCTGTTCGGCGGACATGTGGACGCATCAGTACGACCACGCCACCAACCAGATCGGCTGCCAGAAGGAGCCGACCCCCATTTGGAGCACCAACGGGCCGGAGGCCCATCTCTTCGGTTTGGAGCCAAATTACGGTTGCTGCACGGCGAACCATGGGCAGGGATGGCCGAAACTGGCCGCCTCCGCCTTCCTGCTCGGTGACCGTTCCATTATCTCCGCGTTGATGCTGCCATGCCGTCTGGAGACAGAAATCGACGGCGCGCAGATTGTCTGCGACGTCGAGACGGACTACCCGTTCCGCGACACGGCGACCTATATGATCACCGTCTCACAGCCGGTCGCATTTGACTTGAAGATCCGTATTCCGGGCTTTGCGAAGGCCGCTGAGATCGACGGCAAGTCTGTGAAGACAGGCGAGTTCCATGTGATTTCCAAGACGTGGGAAGGCAAGACCGAATTGAAGGTGAAGCTGACGTTCGAGCCGCAGTTCGTGGAGCGTCCGCGCGGCATGTCCGTCCTGTGGCGCGGCCCGTTGCTGTTCTCCCTGCCGATTCCGTCACGTTCGGAAAAACATGAATATGTGCGGGACGGCGTCGAACGGAAGTTCCCGTACTGCGACTACGAATACTTCGCGACGGCGCCGTGGAACTATGGATTCGCGGGACAACCCGTTGGCGTTGAGGAACATCCATTGCCGGATATGCCGTTTGCGGAAGACTGTCCGCCCATCACGATCACCATCCCGATGGCGCGGATCCCATGGGCGATCCATGAGAAGAGCCTCGCGATCGCGGCGCCGCAACCGTCGTCGTTGACGCCGGAGGGACCGGCAGAGCAAAAGACGTTGATTCCTTTCGGTTCGACGATGCTGCGGATGACGGAAATGCCGATCGTCAAGGCGGACTGACAGGAATCCTTATGACTTTTCCTCAGATGGTTAAAGCACAATCAAATGATTGATGTAGAACCACGAATGGACACTGATGGACACGAACATTGCCTCGCCGCCGGGCCTGCTGCTTCGCAGAGCAAAAAGCTGAAAGCAGAAAGCTAAAAGCTGAAGAGGCAACGGCTCCGGCGGTTCGGCGGTTGTCATCGCTTCGCGAGGCGGGAACGACATCGTGCGGAAGCTCGCAGCCATGGAGAAAATGTTTGCAAAAAACAAGAAACTGACGATAGTAGTACGAAAAACGACTAGTTGCTTGATTGATCTTTCTTTACATTATTATAATAAAAAACGGAGCAGATCATGTTTGAGAAATGGTTTCATTTGAAAGAGCACCACACGGATGTCAAAACGGAAATTCTCGCCGGCGTGACGACGTTTCTGGCGATGGCGTACATTCTGGCGGTCAACCCTAACATCCTGTCGGCTTGCGGGATGGACCGTGGCGGCGTGCTGATCGCGACGGCGTTGGCGTCATTCGTGGGAACCGCCCTGATGGCGATACTGGCGAACTATCCGTTTGTTCTGGCCCCCGGCATGGGGTTGAACGCCTATTTTACCTACACGGTCTGTCTGACGATGGGCTTCTCCTGGCAGTTCGCTCTGGCGGCGGTCTATGTGGAAGGCGCTCTCTTCCTGCTGCTTTCGTTGCTTAACGTCCGCGAGGCGATTTTCAACGCAATTCCGCTGGCGCTGAAAAGCGCGGTGGGCGTGGGCATTGGCCTTTTCATCGCCTTCATTGCGCTTCAGAACGCGCACATCATCGTCGACAGCCCCGCGACGCTGATCACGATCCAAGGCTTCAATGTCAACAACATCCACACGCACGGCATGTGCGCGATTCTGGCCATGATCGGCGTCATCATCACGGCGGCGCTGATGCAGCGCAAGTTCCGCGGCAGCATCCTGATCGGCATTCTCGCCACATGGTTCCTCGGCATGATCGCGCAGGCCACGAATTTGTATCAGGTGAATCCTGAACTGGGCTGCTTCTCCCTTTATCCGAATTTCTCGATATCGGCGTTTTCCGAAACGTTCAAAGGATTCGGAAAAATCTGCGGCGCATTGTTCAAATCATCGGCGTGGACTCAGAAGGACTCCGCCCTCACGGGATACGCGCTGCTGGGCTCCATGAACTTCTTCATCATCATGTTCGCCTTCCTGTTCGTCGATTTGTTTGACACGCTCGGCACGCTGATCGGCGTTGCGACGAAGGCCGACATGCTGGACAAGAACGGCCGCCTGCCGAAAATCAAAGGCGCTCTGCTGGCCGACTCCATCGCGACGGCCGTCGGCGCCATTTTCGGCACGTCTACGACCACGACGTTCGTCGAATCCGCGACCGGCGTCGCGGAAGGCGGCCGCACCGGACTGACCGCCTGGACGGCGGCCATCCTGTTCCTTCTGGCGATCCTGCTTTCGCCGCTGTTCCTGGCGATTCCCGCCTTCGCGACGGCGCCTGCCCTGATCGTCGTCGGTTTCTACATGATGACGACGATTGCGCGTATTGATTTCGACAATCTGTACGACGCGATTCCCGCCTACATCACGATCATCGCCATGCCGTTCGCCTACAGTATCAGCGAAGGCATCTGCTTCGGAATCATCTCCTGGACGATTCTGAACCTCTGCTCCAAGAACTGGCGGAAGGTCAGCCCGCTGATGATTGTCCTGACCATCCTCTTCCTTTTGAAATACGCCTTCCTGTAATACTAAATAGCATGAAAACAGGTATTTCCGTAGCACTGAAACGCGTCAAGGCCGATCTGGTCATCAAAAACGCGAATATCTTCCATTTGACGACCGGCAAGTTCGAATTGGCGGACATCGCCATCGTCGACGGCCTGATTGCAGGCATCGGCCATGGCTATCCGGCCGATGCCGAATTTGATGCGCAGGGGAGGACGGCCGTGCCCGGTTTCATCGACGCGCATGCGCATATCGAATCGTCGATGGTGACGCCGCGGCAGTTCGAGCAATGCGTGCTGCCGCATGGCGTGACGACCGTGGCGTGCGATCCGCATGAACTGGCGAACGTCGTGGGCGAAGCGGCCTTTGAATATTTCTTCAGTGCTGCGGAAGGCATGGATTTGGACATGCAGGTCCGGTTGTCGTCATGCGTTCCCGCCACGCCTTTGGAGACGGCTGGCGCGGCGATTACGGCGGATGTCCTGAAAAATTGGCATCAACGCTATCCGTCCGCATGGCTGGCGGAATTCATGAACGTGCCCGGCGTGCTGTTTGAAGATCCGGAGGTCATGGCGAAGCTCCGCCTGTTCGACTATATCGACGGCCATTGCCCGTTGCTTTCCGGCGACGGACTGAACGCATACGTGTTCACCGGCATCCGCAACTGCCACGAAACAAGCACTGTGCAGGAAGCGGAGGAGAAGATTTCGCGCGGCATGCACATCTTCATCCGTGAAGGTACCGCGGCAAGGAATCTTGATGAGCTGATGCCGATCATCACGCTTCAGAATGCGCCGTATATCGCGTTTTGCACGGATGACCGCAATCCGCTGGACATTGCGGAGAAAGGGCATCTCGATTCCATCATCGCCCATGTCATCGCGGCCGGAGTGGATCCGCTGGTGGCGTACCGCGTGGCGTCCATGTCCGCCTCCGACGTGCTTGGATTGCACGACCGTGGGCTCATCGCCCCCGGAAAACGTGCGGACATCGTCCTTCTGGATGATTTGAAAACATGCAAGGTGGCCGCCACGTTCACAAAGGGAAAGTTGTTCTCGCCCAATGAAATACCGATATTGGACGCTCCGGATCCATTTCTGCATACGGTGCATTGCAGGGAAGTTTCGGCAAACGATTTCATCGTTCCAAAGCGCGGCGCGGACACGCCGGTCATCGGCGTTCGCGACGGCAGCATCATCACAGACTACCTGCGGATGGATCCGGACAAGGAGGAGGACGTGCTGCCGATGGCCGTATTGGAACGACACGGGAAGAACGGCAACATCGGACATGCGTTCGTCCATGGTTTCGGCATGAAACGCGGGGCTTTGGCGTCCAGCGTGGGCCATGACTCGCACAATTTGTGCGTCGTTGGAACGAACACGACGGACATGGCTGTCGCCGTGAACGCCTTGCGGCAGTCGCAGGGCGGGTTATGCGTGGCGATCGACGGGAACGTTGCCGGACTATTGCCGTTGCCCGTGGCGGGGCTGATGTCCAATTTGCCGCACGGCGTCGTCGAAAAGCAGATACGCGCCGTGCGAGCGGCGGCGAAACTGACCGGAACGTCGTTGCATGAACCATTTATGATGCTGGCCTTCCTGCCGTTGCCCGTCATTCCGTTCTTGAAATTGACGGATCGCGGGCTGGTGGATGTGCAGAAGTTCCAGATTATTGGTTAGTGTCGGGAGGGCTGCGCTCCTGCGCGGCCAATGGTTAGTGGTTAGTGGTTAGTGGTTAGTGTCGGGAGGGCTGCGCTCCTGCGCGGCCGATGGTTAGTGGTTAGTGTCGGGAGGGCTGCGCTCCTGCGCGGCCAATGGTTAGTGGTTAGTGTCGGGAGGGTTGCGCTCCTGCGTGACCGATGGTTAGTGGTTAGTGGTTAGTGGAGACGATAGGATAATCGATCATCGTCTGAGAATATGAATCTCAAGCAATACAAATATGTCATCGTTCTGGCCGAGGAAGGATCCTTCTCCAAGGCGGCCGACAAGCTGCACATCGCCCAGCCGTCGCTTAGCCAGTATATCAAGAAAATCGAGACACAAGTGGGTTTCGAACTTTTCAACCGCTCCAACAATGAAGTCGAACTGACGGAGGCTGGGCGGATCTTCCTGCAGGCCGCGCAAGCCATCCTCAACCAGGAGAAGCAGATGCGCAGCCAGTTGGCCGATTTGGCCGACAACCATATCGGCCATCTCGTCGTCGGCATCGCGCCGACACGCTGCCAGTATCTCATGCCGGAGATCGTCAGACGGTTCAAAGCCGTCTTTCCGGGCATGCACATTGTCGTGGAGGAACGCTTCATGAAAGAACTCATGGAGGACGCGGAGCGCGGCGTCTTCGATCTTTGCGTCGCCACGATGCCAGTCGATGAACAGCAATTCGACATCACGCCGATGATGCGGGAGGAGGTCATTCTCGCCGTCCCGAAGTCGTTGCCGATTTGCGACGAACTCGCTTCTGGCGCGAAAAACGACCCGTCGCGCATCCATCCGGTCATCGACATCGTCCGTATCGACGGCGCGCCCTATGTGGCTCTTTTGGACACGCAGCCCACCCAGCGGCAGCTGGCCGAACTCATGGGCAAATATGGTTTTTCTGTGAAGACAGCCGTCAAATGCATGAGCATCGAGACGCAGTTCACGATGGTCAAGGAGGGAATCGGCCTCGCGCTCGTCCCCTCCAGCCTCACGAAATACAGCAAGGCGGAGTCCGTCGCATGCTTCTCGTTGGCGCAGCAACTGCCTTGCCGTGAAATGGTCGTCATCCATCGCAAGGGGCAGTATCTCAGCAAAGCGGCCGAAGAATTGAAAAAAATCATGACGTCGATTTGACAATAGTCAATCGCCTATGATATTAATAGGTGTTTGATAAAATCGAGCCATTCAAGTGAACCAATGGTTTTTGTCGGAATTTCATTTCCGCCGAGGCCATTTGTTTTTTTGCTTCGTCTTATAGTCATTCAACTATAATATTAATAGGTAAACAATCATGGATCCCGCTGTACTTTCCCTTATCATCTTTACATTCTGCATCATTTTGTTCATCTGGGACAGGCTTCCGATGGCGACCACCGCCATATTGGGCTGTGTCCTCATGGTGATTTTCAAAATCTGCAACTTCAAGACGGCGTTCGCGCAATGCGCGTCCAGCACGGTCATTTTGACCATCGGCGTCATGATGATCGGGGCGGCCATCAGCGAGACGGGGCTGGCGGCCACCATTGGCGCATGGATCGTCCGTGTGTCGAAAGGCTCCGAGACGAAGCTCATCATTGGCACGTATCTTGTCTCGGCGGCGATGTCCGCCTTCCTGACGAATTCCGCCGTTCTGGCGATTTTCATTCCGATCATCATGGGGCTTTCCGCCGCCAACGACAAAATCAAGGCGAAGGATCTCATCATGCCGATCGCCTATGGCTGCGTCATCGGCGGCGCCTCCACGCTTGTCGGATCCACGCAGCAGATGACGGCGCAGGGGCTGCTGGAGGAGTCCGGAGCGCGGTTGTTCAAGACATTTGATTTCACGTTGGTCGGCGGCGTGCTCGTCATTCTCGGACTTGTCTACTGCCTGACGGCGGGGCGGTTCCTTGGCGACAAGATCTGGGGCAAACGCCCGGACGACGACGCCGACTACGACATCCATCCCGTCGCGGCGAACTACAAGAAATCGAAGATGATTATCATGGCGGTCATCTTCCTTCTGACGGTTGTCTTCTATATCACGGAATGGATTCCTTTGGCTATTACAAGTAGCACGGCTGCGATCCTGTGCATCATCACGGGCTGCATCCCGCAGAAGAAGGCTTTCACCGCCGTCAACTGGAACATCGTCGGCCGTCTGGCTGGCTGCCTTGGCCTGGCCAAGGCGTTGGAATCCGCAGGTGGAACGAAGCTCATCGCGCAGGCGTTCTCCAATGTCGTGGGCGATTCGCTCAGCCCCTTCCTGCTGTTCGCGATTCTCGTGCTACTTGTGCAGGTCGTCAGCGAATTCATGTCCAATTCCACCGCTATTCTGATCGTCCTGCCGATTGTGCTGTCCATTGCGCCGCAACTGCATCTGAATCCGTATAGCTTTGCGTTGGGCATCACGCTGGCCTCCGGTGTGGCCCTCAGCTGCCCGCTGGCCAGTTCCACGCTGGGCATGTCCATGTCCGTCGGATATAAATTCAACGACTATTTCAAGTATTCCATATTTTATGACATCCTCGCATATCTTGTCATCATCGCCATGGTGCCTGCCATCTATGGCCTGACCATCTAGTAAAAAGGGAGCAAGACAATGAACTTCAAGAATTTATTCTTTTCTTTCCTGCTTTTGCTTGGCATGATGGCGACTGCGCAGGATTTGCTTCCAAAAGACGACGACTGGACGATCGTGCCCCATTTGCATTGGCGTCTCCGCTATGATGTGCAAAGCGATGAAGCCAAAGATCCGACGGGCCATAAGATGAGCGGCGGCAAACACAAATACGGCCCGCATCCCAGCCAGTATTTTGATTCGCGGACGAAAGCGTGGATCAATGGCGCGTCCAAGTCGCTCGGCATGGATTTCCGCATCATGCTCGCCAACCGTTCCATGTACTATCTAACGGATTGGGAAGAAAAGAACAACTACGGCACGACGCATTTCAGCGCTCCAGACTCTTTGTATTTCTACGAATTGTACGCCAATTTCACGAAGCTCGGAATCGAAGGTCTTTCCATAAAGCTTGGGCGGCAGACGATTACGCTCGGCAACGGTCTCATCATCCGCGACGGCGTGTCAAGCCTCTGGCCAACGTATTTCAACGGCGCCGTCATGACATACGTCGAAGGCTCCAACACCTTGAAGGCCATTGCCTTGTACGACTATTGGCGGGATCCGTTCGCCGTGAACCTCCGTTGGGACCGCGAAGACTACCCCAACGGCCGCGGCCGTGCCGTCAATCCCGGAAATATCACGACATTAGCGCTTTATGATACGTATGAACTCGCCAAGCCGTTCAATTTCGATGTCTATTACGTCTACAACCATGTGGTGGCCGACCGCAATGGACGTCGCGACAAGAAGCTTCCCAACGACTGGGACGATCTTTGCATGCACACGGTCGGCACACGCCTCTTCGGCGACATCACGCCTGTCTGGGGCTATAGCGCCGAATTCGCGCAGCAGTTGGGGCAATGGGAGAAAAACGATAACGAAAGCCCTATGCAGGGCCGTATGTGCGATTTGCGACTTGCATGGAAAATCGGCAGGGCGTTTGAATCCGATTGGGCCAAAAGTACGAATCCTGTCTGGAGTTTCAGCTACACGAACTGGACGGGCGACAAGAACGGGACGGACCGATATGAAGGATGGTACTCCCTCCAGTCCTATTTCAATGGTCTTTTCGGTGACGAACTTTCCAATCGCGGCGGCGTCCCCTGCGGCTCCATGTGGACCAACCTGCAGGCCTTCCATACGGATTTGAAATTCAAACCGTTATCAAAACTGACGGTCACGGGGGGCAGCACATATTTTCGCGCGAATGAATTCGCGGATGGCCGCAACGTCGGCGTGGTGATCTATGGCGTCACCAACTACCAGATTACCAAACGTTTAAGCATCAAGACCATCCTCTCCCACATGTTCTACGGCGACTACTACGGCTCCAACCGCAACGACGGCGGTTTCTGGGGGCGCGTTGAATTGAATTACTATTGGTAAACAATGCTTTTCCCGTAAAACGCAAACAGCCCGCAGGAAAACAATCCTGCGGGCTGTTTGCGTGATGGGCAAGAGATTACAACAGCTTCTCGTAGATGCCGAGCAGCGTCTCGTAGACGGATTCGGCGGAGAAGCGGGCGGCGGCGGATTCACGGCCCTTGAGGGCTAGCCGCCGGCAGGCGGCTTCGTCGTTGTAAAGCTCTGATATGGAGGAAGTCAGAGCGTCGATGTCGTTGAAGGGGAAGAGACGTCCGTCGACATCGTGGGTGATGATGGTCGAGGCCGCGCCGAGATCGGTGGCGACGACGGGCCGTTCCTGCATCATGGCGGTGACGATGACGTTCGGAAAGCCTTCATAGCAACGCGACGGAACGACGACGATCCGTGCGTCCAGATAGGCCTGTCGGAGCGCGTCGCCTCGCAAAAATCCAAGCCATTGGATGTTTTTCGGAGCGTTTTGCGGCAGATTAGGGAAGTCGTCATAGGAGCCTGCGACGACGAACGGAATCTGCGGAAGCGCTTCCGCAGATTTGATGAAATCGAAAATGCCTTTTTCCGCGGAGACGCGTCCAATGTAGGTCACATTGTTTCCGACGGACCAATTTTCGGGCGGCGGATCCATTTTAGGGGCGATGCCTGGAAGGATGGCGAGCTTGCTTTCCGGGATGCCCTGCTGGATGAATTTCCGCCGTTGGAAGTCAGTCTGGACGATGAACGTGTCGACATGGTTGAGAATCCGCCCCGTCGTGCGCGCCGCGATATTGCGGACCGTGTAGCCGAGGCTTTTCACGCGGGATTCGAGGCAGTTCTTTTGGAAGCAGGTCCATTCATGGCCGCCGAAGCACTGTTCGCAGATTTCGCCGTTGGCGTCGTAGCAAAGACCGTTGGGGCAGAAGAGACGGTAGTTCGGACAGCGCATGACGACGGGAACGCCCATGCGTTTGACGGCCGGAATGATGGAGGGGGAGAACAACGGATATAGATTTTGTATCTGCACGATGTCCGGCTTGAATTCTTCGATTTTCCGGCGGACCGCCTTGACGGCGCATGGATTGTGGATGCCGGTGAAAAAGCTTTTGACTTTTCCTGAAAGCGAGTCCGAAATCTCCGCGGAAGAACGTTTTAGCAATTCTACCGTGTGGCCATGGTCGGTCAGCAGTCGCGTCAGATTGATGACGGATTGCTCCTCGCCGCTCATTTTGGCGTATTCATTATGGATGAAGAGGACTCTCATGGCGCGATACAGCTGTCAGGCCTTGTAGTCGGAAATGACGAATTTCATCTTGCCCTTTTGCAGGGGGATTTCCGTGACGCGTTCCATTTTGACGGTGACTTCATGGTGGACGGCGTTTCCCAAGGCGGTGCGGACATGCTCAAGTGTCTCGTCCAGATTGGGATAGGCGTCATTCGGAATGACGCGGACGACAATGGAGGCGTCCGCCAGCTGATGGACTTGGAACTGTTTGACGGCTTCCGGCGTGTTGTCGAAAAGCGTCGTGAGGAACTCGCCGTTGAGGCGTGTCTTCGACGGAAGCGTGAACGTTTCGGAAACGCGGCCTTTCACTTTGTCCATTAGTGGGAGGTTGCAGCCGCATGTGCAGCGTTTGTCCAGCCGTCTGCCGCGGTCGCCGTTCAAGTAGCGGATGAGCGGGAAGGCGAAATTCTGCAGATCGGTGATGGCGATGTTGCCGTATTCGCCGTTTGGGACGGGGCGGTTGTCATCGTCCAGAAACTCGAAACGCCTTGTATCGTAGAACATGTGCAGTCCGTTTCTGGCAGGGCATTCCGCGGCGAGCCAGTAGATTTCACAACAGCCGTATTGGTCATAAACCGGTGCATGGAAAGCAGTTTCGATTTTCTTCTGCTGGACGGGCGTGATGGGGGCGGAGGTCACCCAGATGACTTTTGGCGGCGGTAGCTGAATGTCGTGCTGAAGGACGTATTCCGCAAGATTGTCCATGGCGCCGACATAGCCGTGGAGGACTTCCGGACGGACGCGGATGAATTCGTCCAGGAAAACGCGCATGTCCTTCTCCGTGAAGCTCGTGGCGTCGAGGAGGATCTGCTTGGTGGGGAACCATTGAAGGAAATGCATGATGCGTGCTTTCATGGACGTGCGGACGTCCCGATAGACGTCCGCGCAGTCGGCGGCCGGAGAGATGTTCCACCAGCCGAGCATCCGCCAGCCGTTCGCCGCGCGGATTTCCTTCTTGGGATGATAGACTTTGGCCGGAGTTCCTGAAGAACCGCCTGTCGTGGAAAGTTTTACGTCTTTTAACGACACATTGTCCGCAAGAAGATCGTCAAAGTTTTCCATGAGATTCTGGCGCGTCAGGACGGGAAACTTGATGAAATCATCCGGAGTCCGGATGTCCTGCGGCGTGCAGCCGATCTCGGCGAAACGGCGGCGGTAGTAGGGGACGTGCTCAAAGGCATGCTTGAGGATGGCTTGAGTCCGCTTCCAGTTGAGCGCCTCGATTTCGTCTGGCGACAGGAACTGGTCTTTCTTCAGTTGATCGAAATAACGCCGCGAACCGGGCTTGACCAGCTCGTATTTGAAGAAGAAAAGTTTTTCCTTGAAATTGGAAATGAATGACATACGGGATATCAACGTTTTGAGGCCATATTGGAGATGGCTTGCTGGCAGGCGTTGTAGATGGCGTTCGCGGCCTGTCTGGGCGTGTGGGAGGCGACGATGGCGCGGGAGGCGGCGCCCATGGCGGGCAGTTCCGCCTTTCGGGCGACGATGCTTTTCAGGACATCTGCCGTGCCTTGTGTGTCGTAAGGATCGAAGGTCCAGCCATTTTCGGGATGGACGAGTTCCGGATGGCAGCCGTTGTAGATGGAGGAGGCGACGGGCAGGCCGCAGGCCATGGCCTCCGGAACGACGAGGCTCCAGTTGTCCTGCAACGTCGGAATGACGAAGCAATCCGCCGCCCGGTAGAACATCGGGATGTTGGAGTAGTCGACATTTCCCGCGAAGACGGCATGGATGCCATGCTGCTTGCAGAAATCTTCAAGATATGCGCGCTCCGGGCCGTCGCCCGCCAGGAGAAGAGCCGCTTCCGGTTTCGCAAGATTCCATGCTTCAAGAAGTTGCCGCAATCCCTTCAGTTCGACGAGACGTCCGACAAAAAGAAACACGAGTTTGCCGTCGAGGCCGTGTTCCTTGCGGAATGAGCGGGCGGCGTCATCGCCGATGGCGACGCAGGCCTTGGCTAGCTGTTCGGAATCCGCGGCCATCTGACCAGTGGAAATCTTCGATTCCGGATATCCAAGAGCCATTGTATATTCTTTGCAAAGACTTCCGTTGCAGCAGATATGGTCTATCCAACGGGAGGCGAACTTGCGATACCATGTGCGGAAGAACTGCGCATGCTTCTCCGTGTGTTTGGTTGGTTCGTAGCACATGACATGGGGGATGTGATTCCGGAAGCGGAGAAGCAGGGGGGCGTATGTCCATTGGAAGAAGCCGTCGGAGACAGTGACATCCGGCCTTGTCTCTCGGACTGTTTTCAAGAGATTGGGCTGGAATGGGATGCGGATGCCTTTCCGGCTGACGCTGGAGATCGGGGCGCTTTTCTTGCCGGAAAGGCGGATTTCGCCGGAAAGGCCGATGGCGCGGTCTCCAAGTATCTCGTGAATCCTGTTTTGGCAGCGTTCGGGAACGACTTCCGCGTTGTAGACCAGACTGAAATGGTGGCCGCACAAGTTGTCCAGCTCCGCATAGACGGGAATGCGGTAGTCCAGAAACGAGCGGGTAGTCCAAGTGATGTTCATATAATGCAAAAATTATGGTTGCTGCGGCAAGATGATTTTGCCGCCCAGATATTTAGTGACTTCCAGCTGGCCTTTGGGATTGAGATGGAGCGGATCGATGAACAGTTCGTATCGTGATTCAAAGGCGGAATTGGCGTCGATGAATGTGACGTTTGGATGGCGTGAAATTGCATCCTTTATATAATTCAGGGCGGCGGCGGATTTTTCCGGTTCCGCGTTGTTCAGCAGATCGACGTTCGGGAGATGCACAAGGAAGAGGCGGATGTCCTCTTTTTCCAGAAACTCTAGCGTCTCTTCAAAAACGGCTTGGGTGCCTGGATTGAGTTGCACTTTCCAAAAACTTCCTTTGGCGAGCTGCCGTTTGAAGAGTTCTATGTTCAACTGCTTGACGGAGCGGTTTTTCCAGTCATGGCGGTAGCCGCGGATGACGGCGCCGATCCGTGAATCGTCGTAGCGGGAGAGGGGAATGAGATTTTTCAACCAATACTCTTTGAAGGAAGCGCTGTCGCGGACATATTTGGCGACTGTCGGCGATTCATTGATGAATGGATAGAAAAGCGCGTGGGAATTGACGGCGAGGCCGCCTGAGAAGGAACGCGGCCCGATGTCGTAGAGGATGGCCTTCGGCTTGTGTCCGGTCGATTCAATGTAGTGTCGAATCATGACGAGGCGATCAGGAATGGATGTCCCGTTCATGCAGTATTTTGCGACGGAATGGCCGGATAGTTCCTCCAGCAGGTCGCGGTCGATGGCCATTTCGGACATGGAATGGCCGATGACGAGAATGTCCGCCGGCCATAGGCAGTAATACTGTTTCAGGCCATGGTTGAAGAGCTTGAGGCAGAGGATATTGACGATGGCGAAGACCAACAGTCCGGCCAGGCATTTTTTGATGAGGGATGTTTTCGGGGTGGAGGACACGGAAGTTTCAGAACTGCAGGTAGATGAAAGATCTGGAGGAGACAGCCAGCAGGGCGATGAGGCAGGCGATCAAGGCATAGCCCGTGATACGCACGGCGTCCGGGCAGCGTTCTTTTGTAAAGCTGTTGTAGGCCGCGAAATCGACGCCGAACAGAACCAATATGGCGATAACGTTCAGGGCGAAAGTGACTTGTGCGACGCCGAAGGTCGGACGGCCTGGATGAGTCACGATGCGGGTGATGATCTGGATGGCGCGTTTGAAGGTCGGAGCCCTGAAGAAAATCCACGCCGTATTGACGATGGCGAATGTCACGATGCAGCGCAGGAGATTGACAATCCGTGATTTGGATTCGTTTTTCTTTCCGAAGAGCAGGACATGCATAAGATTGAAAACGCCGTGGATGGCGCCCCAGAAGATGAACGTCCAGTTGGCGCCGTGCCAGAGGCCGCTCAGAAGGAAGACAACCAGTTGGTTGCGGATCCATTTCGGCTTGCTGACGCGATTGCCGCCCAGCGGGATGTAGAGATAATCACGGAACCAGGAGGTGAGGGAGATGTGCCAACGTTTCCAGAAGTCCGGTATCGACGTCGCGAAGTAGGGGAAATTGAAGTTGTTGCGAAGGTCGATGCCGAAGAATTTGGCGGAGCCGCGTGCGATGTCGGAATAGCCGGAGAAGTCGGCGTAGATTTGGATGGAGAAGAAAATGGAAGCGACGAGCAGCGTACCGCCGGTGGCGGTTTTAGGGGATGCGTAGGCGCGGTTGATATAGGATGCTAGCCTGTCGGCGACAACCATTTTCTGGAAAAGCCCCCAGATGACGAGTTGGATGCCGTCTGAAATCTGCTGTACGGAAGGGAGTTTGGATTCTTTGAATTGCGGAAGGAGTTCATCCGCTCGCCCAATGGGGCCCGCTGCAATCTGCGGGAAGAAGGCCGTGAAAAGGGCGAAACGCGGCAAGTTGTTTTCCTGCTGGATTTTGCCGCGCGAAACGTCAATGACGTAGCCTAACGACTGGAAGGTGAAGAAGGAGATGCCGACGGGCAGGAGGATGTCCAGATGCGGGATGAGATAGGGCAGTCGCAGGCTTTCGAACAGTTGACGGAATGAGTCGTTGAAGAAGTTGAAATATTTGAAAACGGCTAGTTCAAGGAGGGACAGCGTGACGGCCAGTGCGGTTTTTCTGTATTTTGCGCAGAAGAAGCAGATGAGCGTCTGGGCGAGCAGGAGGAAGGTGAACCGCCAGTCGAAGGCCGCGTAGAAGACATAGCTTGCCGCCAGCAGAAGCCATCCTCTGAATTTCTGCGGCAGGCATGCATATGCCAGTGCGCATGCGATCAGAAAAAAGAAGTAGTTTATATCAGTGAACAGCACGGTGGAAAAGGCGCGTGGCCAGTAGATTAAGTGCCTTGATAACCGTGAGCGGGAAAACAATGGCGGCTGGTATGGCCAAAATCAGGAACAGCGGGAAAAGACTGGATGGATTGGGGAGGAAAGCAAAGAATCTGGCAAGAATCTGGATGGCGATCATCTGGTAGAGATAGATGCCGAAGCAGTTTTTGGAGATATGCTCGACGACGGCGCGGCAAGGACGGAGGAGAGGGGCGCAGATCCATGAAAGGGCGAGCATGAAAGGCAGTGCGAGACAACCGCTTGCGGGATAGAAAAGGCCTGGATGGAAGACGGAGAGATACAGGAAGAAAATGGCCGTGGCATAGACGGGAAGGCGCGGGATGCGACGCAGGCTGTCGATGTTCTCCGCCGCGATGATACCCAGCAGGAGGAAAATGAAGTGGCGGGAGAAGAGATGGATCGCGAACAGATTGTTGCTGACACGCATCAATGAAAGTCCGATGGCCACTGTCAGGAAGAGGATGATGATTGGATTGTACGCTCGCGAAATGAGCGGCGCAATCAAATAGAATTCGAAGAGGACATAGATGAACCACAGGAAAATCACATAGGAGGCCGTCGGACGGTAGAGGAGATTCAGGGCGGTGCGCATCGCTTTCGCGGAGAAGTGGTGCTGCGCAAGCGGGATGAGCGAAAGCAGGATGCCCAATATGACGAACGGCAGGGCGAATTTTCGGAATTTGTCGCCGATGAGAAGAAGGTAATCGGAAAAATTCTTCATGGGCTTTCTCGTATAATGCATGAGAAAGCCGGATATGAAGAAAAACGCCCCCATGTGGAAGGAATAAATCCATGCCTTCAATTTTTCATACCAGGCCGGGGCGAATGCTACGCTGCAATGGCCTAGAATGACGAACAACAGCGAGATGGCGATCCAGACATCGACGAGGAAAAGTCTTCTTTTAGCAGGTCGATTGGTCATTGCTTGGCTGATGATAGAAGCCTTTGGGGGCATTTTCGCACCAGATGTTCCAGAATGCGAGAACGCAGAAAGCCAATGTGGAGAGCGGCCCCCAGTTGCTGCCGATGATGGGCACGCTGTTGTTGTTGATGGCGATGACGATGAAGGCGCTGGCGATGGCGCTGGCGTATGGTGACTCGAAAAAGATCTGGACAAGCAGTGATTTGATGAGGCGTTTGAACAGGACGAGCCAGAAGGAGAGTCCGATCAAACCTGTATTGATAAGGATGGATATGTAGCCGTTGTGAGCGGAAAGGGCGTACATGAAGCCGAAGGATTTTCCTGCGCGTTCACCGACGGCAAAGCCCCAGCCTTGCAACGGCCTTTGAAGCCAGATGTCGATATATCCGCTCCAAAGATACAATCGTCCCGAAATGGAGGTGACATTTCGGACGGATTTATGCGGGAAAAGGATTTTGAATATGATGCGTTTCCCGAAATAGTAGGCGGCGGCCAGACTGATGATGGTGAGGAGGAAGAAGGAAATGTGGAAACGGTTGTTGCGATCGAAACTGAAGATGAAAATGAGCGCGCATGCGAAGGAGACGTTGCTGGCGGAACTGGTGCCGAGCAACAGGCAGAACAAGCCTCCGAAAATATAGTATTTCATCTCGCTGAGCGGAAGGAGGTTGGTGCGATAGGCGCAAAGGGAGAGGCAGGCTGTGACGGCGGCGCAGACGGAATAGGTGTTCGTATGCAAAGTGCCTGATCGAATGTTGCCTATCAACAGGAGCAACGTCAAGGCCGCGCTGAAGTTTAGAAGGCCTCTGAATGCGCTTAATGCTGTTCGGAACTTCATGAAGATCATATAGATATAAGCGGAGAGGATCAACATGGTGCCTGCTCGGTAGCAGATATAAAGTGCGCTGCTTCCGCGGATGCGCCACAGGATGGTGACGAAGGCGAACATATAGTAGGAGAACCAGCATTTGATGGTTCCATGCCATAATCGTTTCCAGGGGACATGCCACCTGTTTTCATAGAGCCAGCACGCACAGAAGCCAATGACGGCGATGTCGAAAATCGCAAGGCCGTCGATGGCGGTGTAATTACTGACATCCGCTCGGTAGCGTCGCAGGAAGATGGTGTTGCGCAGAATCGGTATCAAGATGGGGATGAGCATCTTGATACTCGGGCCGTCATATGGATTTAGTAGGCTTTGCAGTCTCACGGTTGGAAATGTTGTCTATATGTAAATCCGTTTCATCGGAGATGTTCTCTGATACGGAGGATTGTGGCGAAAAGGAACCAAAGGCAGCGCGAACGGCTGCAAATGGCGAAAACGGAATTGAGTCTGTTTTTCGGGAAAAGGGCGGAGCATTTGAGAACGTCCTGTCGTGCGGCTTCGTAACGTCCATCCAGAAGCATGGAGTAGGCCATGCCGCGCGCGATACGCGCCTGGGCGCGCGCGAAACTGTCTTTCATGCCCTGTGGCAGGCGTTGGACGATTCGTTGCGACCAGATGTCGATTGGCACGGCGGACGCCCAGCGCTTCCGCGCTTTCGCGAGCCATCCATGCTTTTTCGTGATCAGGCCGCCGTCGCTGGTGAAGAGGATTTCCGGAATGAAGCCCCACGGGCCATAAGTCGCGACAAGCGCCCAGAATTCAAGGTCTTCACAGACTCTGAAATCCTCCCGTTGGCCGCCTGTCGCCTTGGCGACGGCGGTCCGGATGAGCGCTGAACCCGTGCATACATGGTTGTATTTCGCCCATGTATCATAGAAGTCGTCCAACTGGACAGCTTGGCGGGCCGGCGGAGGATCGGGCAGGACCGACTCCTTGCCGTTGAAGGTCTTGTGGCGTTGCATGACGCTGACGGCGACAGCCTGCGGATGGTTTTCCAGAAATTCCGTCGTTTGATTGAGGAATTCCGGCTCCCAGAAATCGTCGCCGTCAAGGAAGGCCATGAATTCGCCAGTGGCTTCGGAAAGGCCTCTGTTTCGGGCGGCGGCGGGGCCATGGTTGCCGTCCTGTTTCAGGATTTTTATGGACGGGATGGCGAGACTTGCGATGACATCGAGCGTGTTGTCCGTCGAGGCGTCATCGACGATGATGATTTCAATGTCGTGTCCGCCATTCTGGGAGATGACGGAACGGAGCGTCCTTTCGATGAGAGGCGCGGCATTGAAGGTTGGGATGATGACGCTTACGGAAGACATTGGGGGGAGTCGTCGATTATTTGGAAAAACGCTTGTCGAAGGCGATGTTCTCTTGGGATTCCTTCAGCCGTGTTCGGCAGGACTTGCATTTGACACAGCCTTCGGAATAGCCCAGATGGTAGCCTTTGCTTTGGTTCCAACCGATGCCGAAGGCGAATACAGGCATCAGGAACATGACGCCGAAATCGCCTTTCTTCACGCTGTTGACGATGGCACGGAAATGGGAGAGCTTATAGGTATAGCGAAGGGCATTGAGCCAGATTTCCACCCAGCCCGGAATTCTTTTCAGGAGGAACCATTTGAATGTGCGGCTCATTTTAATGGCGGCCTCGCCGTCGCCGCGGCCATATTTGAAGGCTTCCTTCCAGTATTGCTTCAATTCGGGGGGGCGTCCCCAGAAGGCCTTGGCTTTTGGCGCATAGGCGTATGGATAACCGGCCTGCCTGAATTGCCTGAACAACGTGGAGTCGTCGGCGTAGAAGGTCAGATCCTCCGGCAGCCTTCCGCATTCCTCCCATATGCTTTTTACGTAGGCGGATGCGCGGTTGCCGCCAAGGGAGCCGCTTGACTTCCCTGGCTTTCGTTTCGAGACGACTGCATTGTTGATGTACCACTCCGTCTTGGACGCCAACGTGCATATGGTCTTGGTGTCAATGTAGCTGCTTCCGATGATGAGTTTCAATTCTGGATTCTCTTCAAACGGACGCATCAGCTCCTCGCAGAAGCAGTCCACGACGCCGACCCCCATGTCCGTCGAGATGACATGGTCGTATTTGGCGTTTTGGATGGCGAAATTGCGTCCATGGGCGGCGTTGCCTTTCTCCTGGATGGCCGTGATGCGGGAATCTTCCTTGGCCCAGTTGGTTATGGCCTCCCATGTTCCATCAGTCGAAAAGGCATCCACGATGACGATTTCATCTGGGAATCGTGTCTGTGCCTGCATGTTCGCCTTCCAGCGCGGAAAAGAGCGCATTTCATTGAAGCAGGTTGTGACAAGCGAGCAGGGAATCATGCGTCAAGCCTCTCCATCCAGTTTGCGAAGATGTCCTTCAACGTCTGTTCGAAGGGGATGACAGGCTCCCAGCCGAGAGCGCGCAGTTTGGAATTGTCGCCCAGAAGCGTCTTCTCGTCCGTCGGGCGGACGAGAGCGGGGTCGCGTTCGACCGTGACCTTCACGCCGGATATCTTGATGAGGAGATCGAGCATGTCGGAGATTTTCCATGCATAGCCGCGGCAGATGTTGTAGACTTCACCGGAGATGCCTTTGTTGGCGAGCGTCCAGAGGGCGGTGGCGCCGTCACGGACATCGATGAAGTCGCGGGAGGTATTGAGGTTGCCGACATGGATGACCGGCTCCTGCTGCCCGAGCTTGATGGCGGCCAGCTGCCGTGCGAAATTCTGGATGGCGGTCAGTGGCGGATGGTTGGGACCGACATGGATGAAGAGACGTGGCAGGACGACGTCCAGGCCATAGTTCAAGTGGAACTGGCGGCCCATCATCTCCATGGCGGCTTTCGTGACGCCGTAGGGGGTCACCGGCTTGAGCGGCGATTCTTCGTTGACGGGATCGTCCGTCAGCGCGGCGCCATAGGCCGCACTGGAACAGGCGGGAATGACGCGCGCTTTTGGCGCCTTGTGGAGCACGGCGTTGTAAACGTTCCACGATCCCGTGATATTGAGTGCGTATGTGGTCTGCTCCGCATCATAGGATTGACCGTTATAGGCCTGGGCCGCAAGATGATAGACTAGATCAGGCTGGAAGTCCTTCACGGATTTCTCAAGGAAGTTGACATCCAGTATGTCGCCTGCGTAATGCTTGTAGTCCTTTTGACTATGGGATTGCATGCGATAGGCTGTCGTCGCGCGGCTGATGCCGGCGATTTCGCAATTTTGTGTTTTCAGATAATCGGCGAGATGGCTGCCGATCATGCCTGTGATGCCAGTGATGAGTACTTTCATGATCGAGTGTTTGATTGACTTATGGGAATTTACAAAATAACGGCGATGTCCGCGAGCCACAGTTTGACGAGCTGCAGCTCCTCTGGCGGGAAGAATCCTGCGGCGATGAGGGCTTCATAACAATGAAGCAGATTGGCCGACATATTGTTTTCACCGGGAAGAAGCGGCGTGTTTTCAAGAACTTCCGTTAGTTTTCGGTTGCCTGTGTAGCCGGGGATTTCATCCGTGAAGTCTTTCATGAGGTTATGCGCGTTCCGTTCCTGCACGACTTCCGGAGCGTGGAAGACGACGCCGCATCCGATTTCCCACAGGCAGCGCTGCGCGATGAAGCTCTTCCAGATGTCGCACATTCTGAAGGAGCAGTTGCTCGGGACGTACATGAGCGGATACGCCTTGGGGAACCACCACGTCGACTGCGTGTTGAAGGGGCACCACACATGCGGCCCGAGGCAGACGGACGGCGCATTGTCGAAATCGAACGGACGGTCCTCCGCCAGCCGCCAGATGGCGTCGACATCCGGTGAGAGATTGACAAGCCCTTGCTGGACAGGTGCTTCCAGATTCTGGCGTGTTTCCGCGACAGGGCGGACGGTATGGATTTCATCCAGAAGGAGGCCCCGTGGCCAGATGTTCTGGGAGGTGAAATACTTATAGACATTTGTCCAGCCGTTTTCGCGGACGACGCGCACGTCGTCCGCCGTCCCGTTGCGAAGCGTCCAGTTCGCGAGCGGCGCGTTGTCGTCGTCGGTTTCGTAAATGACATCCGCCTTTTCGGCGATTGCTTGAAGATAACCGATATTCTTTCGCGCGTAATGTTTCGTCGGCAACGCCTTGGCGAGTTTGAACGGGAGTTCCAGCTGCTTTTCGATCGGCAGGAATTCCGCGTTCGGGAGGTTGAAGCTCTTGGGGCCTTTCGTGTCGCCGACGGCAATCAGATTGGCGTTGAAGTCCTGCAGGCGGCGGGAGAGCGTCTGCATGGCCTCGGTCGGCTCTGCGATTGTGGTGATGACGGTTTTGAACATGTTGCCTATGCTTTTTTCAGGAGAGATTTAATTGTGTTTTTCAACTTTCGTTTGTATGACAAGAGACGCCATGAGAACGGGATGGAGAAATCGTCCCATCGTTTGGCGTCATCCGGATGGTTGGCGATGGTATCGGCGGCTTGGAAGCAAAGCCGTGCGCAGTTGTAACGGCCGCGGGCGATCTGGTCACACGCGTCTTGCCGAATTCGCCAGGCGAAGGCTTCTCGGTTGGTTTGCGAATCGTAGCCATATTGGGCGGCGAGCGCCAGAAGATGGTCGTAGAACTTGACGATGAAATCATCGGGCAGCTTGTCGCGGTAAGTCGTGCATTGACGACGTCCCGAATTATGAAGACGATATGCTCCAAGTGATTGATTGACAAGGCCGATAGTCCCGCCGTT
>CACYQT010000047.1 GCA_902776645.1 uncultured bacterium
GCCAACGAACTCACGCGGATCATCTCCGACATCCTCCGCAGGCGATCCCAGCTAAAAGCTGAAAGCTGAAAGCTTAAAGCAAATACAAGCAGTTCAAGACTCAAAGCTTCCACATGATGTTGTTCTCGTCGCGACACAGCGATGACAACCGCCGAGCAGACGGAGGCCATCTAGATTTTCAGCAATCCATAATGTTATGCCAGCTCAAAAATCTTCAGCATCATGGCCGACGTCTGCGAGGCATTCTGTTTCTTCCGTGTGTTCTGTGGACTGGTAAAAATTCGTGTCAATTCGCGTTCATTCGTGGTTCAATATAAAGGTGTTAATATGATCTACACATCAGACGCGGAGCGTCCATTCGCCGCCTATCCGTGTGACGAAAAGAACGTGCCGCCATACGAACTGCCCGATCCGCTCCTTCGCGACGATGGTTCACGCGTCGCCACCGCGCAGGAATGGATGGCCTTCCAACGTCCGAAGATTCTGGATGTTTTCAAGAAGTGGGAGTACGGCGAAATCATCCCGCGGCCGCAACTCCTTCGTTTCGAACTCCTTTCGCAGAAAGATGACGCTTTGGACGGCATCGCCGTCCGCCGTGAAATCCGCATCCATGCCACCATGGACAACGGCCGTTCCATCGCTTTCAACATGCTCCTCTATCTGCCGAAAGACGCTGCAAACAAGCCTGTTCCGGCATTTCTCGGACTGAATTTCAAAGGAAACCACACGACCACGCCAGATGACGATGTGATTCCAACGGGAACGGACGAGCCACGCGGCTGCCAAATCAACCGCTGGTGCTTCAAGGAGACCGTCCAACGCGGCTATGCGTCCGCAACCATCTGCTACCACGATATTTTTCGCGATGTCACCGGCCATGCGGACGAAAGCGTATTCCGCCTGTTCTACGATCATGTGGACATGGCGGAAGTCAACGACGTCTACACGCCCATCGGCGCATGGGCGTGGGGCCTCTCCCGCGGGCTCGACTGCCTGGAGGCCCAGCCGGAAATCCGCCATGGCGCCGTCGCCGTCCATGGCCATTCGCGCCTCGGCAAGACCGCCCTCTGGGCGGGTGCCATCGACCCGCGATTCGCCGTCGTAATCTCCAACGATTCAGGCTGTTGCGGCGGTGCATTACACCGTCGCAAATACGGCGAAAACCTTTCGCAGCATTTCCAGAACCACCTCAACTGGAAAGTGCCCATCTGGTTCGTCAACCGCCTCGACCAGTTCATCTGGCGGGAAGAGGACCTGCCGTTCGACCAGCATGAGCTGCTGGCCCTCATCGCGCCGCGGCCGCTCGCCATCGCCACCGCCACGGACGACCAGGTGGCCGATCCACGCGGCGAATTCCTCTCCTCCGTCGCCGCCTCGGACGTCTACCGTCTGTTCGGATCCCAAGGCCTGCCCGCCACGGAGATGCCGCCGCCGGACACGCCGGTCACAGGCGACATCAGTTTCCACTACCGCACCGGCAAGCATGACCAGACGCCGCAGGACTGGTCGCATTACTGGGACATCGCCGACCGCTATCTTCCGCTTCGCGGAGCCGAAAGCTGAAAGCCAAAAGCGAATACCAATCAGTTGACGATCTGGAAAGCTTCCGCATGAAACACGTCGAAACCGCTAAATAGACGGCAATCCTCTGCGAAAAAGCGCATTTTTTCAGTCGAAATACTATTTTTTTGTCTTTTTATGAAAAAAACTTGTTTTTTTTCCTAAAAATATGAGTTTTTTCGGGTTGCATTCGTATGTTCTCGCTTGTATATTTAATTAGGTGCTTTATGAAAAGTGCCATAACCTCTACCACAACAAGGAGTTTATCATGGCTGGCAAATTTGAGCTGAAGACAATCGCAAACGGGAAGATCATGTTTAACCTGAAGGCTGGCAACGGCGAAATCATTCTGTCCAGCCAGCAGTACAAGTCGAAACGCAACGCCCTGAAGGGCATCGAATCCGTCCGCAAGAACGCCGCTATTGACGCGCAGTTCGAGACGAAGACCGCCGCCAACGGCGAAGTCTATTTCGTCCTGAAGGCGAAGAACAGCCAGGTCATCGGCAAGAGCGAAACCTATCCGACCGAAGCCGTCCTCAAGAAAGGCGTCGCCTCCGTCAAGAACAACGCCCCCGAAGCCAAGCTCGTCGAACTCGAAGCCGACAAGTAATTATCAGCACGCGTTTTGAGGCCGTTTGACCAGCCTCCAAGACACAGAAAAGGCATCGCTCGCAAGAGGGATGCCTTTTTCATTTTCAAGCCCATGGACTATTGCCGCTCAACATCGCAAGACGACCAGCGGAAACTTTCCCGCCTGCTCGACGATTTGTCGTGCGCCATGCAGGAAATCCTTCATGAAAATCTCGTCGGCATCTACCTCCACGGCTCCATCGCGCAAAACGCCTTCCAATGGAACGTCTCCGACGTCGATTTCCTGCTCGTCGTCCAGTCGGAGCCTTCCGACGATGTCAAGCGGCAGTTGCTGGACGCGACGCTTCGCCTGTCCGAAGTTGCTCCGCCCAAAGGTCTTGAATGGAGCGTCGTCACACAGTCGGACTGTCTTCATGTGTCCCATCCAGTTCCGTTCTGCCTCCATTATTCCAATGCGCATACGCAACGCTATCTCACGTCACCGGAAGAATATATCCAACACATGAAAGGCCGCGACGGCGATCTGGCGGCCTATTTCGCCGTCGTCCGTCATTGCGGCATCGTCCTTTACGGCAAAACTATTGAAGACGTTTTCGGCCCCGTTCCACAAGATTTCGTCATGGACAGTTTCCGCGAAAACATCATCGACGACGACACGCCGAACGGCATCCTAAACCGTTGCCGTTACGAAGCCTATCGTCAAGATGGCGTCATGGTGTCCAAAATCGACGGCGCCTACTGGGCGTTGAAGCATCTACCGACAGACCTGCACGCGAGAATCTTCTCCGCTCTCAAGGCATATGACAACTGATATATAGCATCATTCTTCTCAAGGCAGATACACCCCAGAGAACAAAACAGCCTTGCAAACTATTGTCTGCAAGGCTGTTAAACTTGGTAGTCCGGGCGAGACTCGAACTCGCTACCTACTGCTTAGAAGGCAGTTGCTCTATCCTGATGAGCTACCGGACCGCTACTTTATTCTATAATATGGCCCATTTTGATGTTTTTTCAACTTATGGCGGAAAACTTTGCGGAGTTTACGGTGTCACAGATTGAAAATACCCATTGTCACTCTATAGTTTAAGGTATAGTCATTATCCATCCCCCAGCCAACCGGAGGACATCCATGAAGAAAACCATTCTCGCCATACTAGCCATTACCTCCCTGCTTCTTCTGCATGCGCAGGAAAACGCGGCGCCACAGGCCGAACAGCAGGAGCAACCAGCCGTCACGTCGCAGAAACGGCTGCGCGAACTCACGCTCGTCGAACTCGACCAGAAGAACCATCGCGCACGGGAGGCGGGAGAAATCGCCGCCAAATTCAAAAGCATCTCCACCATCCAGAACGTCGATCTGCGCATCACGGAATATCTCCGCCTGCAGAAACGCATCGCCAAACTGCAGAAGGAAATCCAGAACGCGAACAGCCGCCAGGCGGATCTGGCGGAGGAAATCCGCGCGGGGCTGCTCGACACGAAACTCTCCCTCCAGGAGTCACAGCGGCTCGTCGAATGCCGCCAGTACATGGACGAATTCGCCCGTGCGCAACGTCTGATGGCCCTTCAGCTCAAGAAGCTCAGCGACAACATCCAAGGCCTGATTCTCAAGATGCCGCCGCCGCCCACCTACACGACGCGCAGCGGCCTGAAGATGCGCCTTGTCGGAACGCTTCCGAACGCCCTCTACATTTCGGAGAACTGCGTTCCGGACGCGCTGTTCGACGAAGTGCGCTCCGCGAAGGCCCTTCAGCGCGAGCCGTTCATCTCCGCCGACTATCCGAACACCAGCGCCGTCGCAAGCTACACGCAAGCCCTCGCGTTCTGCAAGTGGCTCTCCGCGTATGAGTTCAACAACTATGTCCTTCCGGATCTCAAGCAGCTCCAAATCCTTCCGGACTTCAACGCCCTGCCGGAGAAAGCCGTCTGGAGCGCCACCGTCTGGTCGCCGGACGACGTCAACTACAGCCGCGCGACGGAACGCTTCGGCATCAAGCTTCAGACCGTATGGGATCCGCAGCATCTGCTTTCCGATCTCGAATACACGGGCGAACTGCCGGACGCCTCCTACAAGAATCTCAGCTTCCTCGTCATCACCCACGTCAAGACAGGCATCCGCCAACGGCTGGAGGCGCTTGTGAAAGCCGTCAATGAAGAGAAGCCTGAAAAAGAAGAGCCTGAAAAGAAATAACCCATTGGGAGACAACACGATGAAAACATATCTGCACATTCTTCTCGCCGGTCTCCTGGCATTCGCCGCCACGCAGGCCTCCGCCCAGACGAAATTCAAACGGCGCGGCCGTTTCGTGGAGGAACAGCTTGAGAAAAAGGAGGAAACGCCAAGCTACGCCGTCGGTCTTGAGCAGACGACGGGCAGCCTGCCCGTGATCGCCTTCCGCAAACAGACGATCCAGACGTTGCACATGGTCAAGATGTATGAAACCATCGTGGAAATCGCCACGCTGGACGACACGAAAGGCCCCGTCTACCGCGAACGCGTCGAACCGCAGGTGGTTCCAGGCGAACTGATGGCAGGCGAACGCTCTACAAAATCAGAAGTCATTGACCAAGGCCCATTTGCAAATGAGACATTCCGTATTGACGGCATTGACTGCACAACGGACAAAGACGGCCGCGTGGTGGACGCACACCAACGTCTGCTGGCGCCGTTCGACCAGCTCGCGCATAATTCGTCGGAGATCACGGTCATCCATGCCGCCATGGGCGAAAAGAAAATCGTCATCACGCGCGACCTGCTGAAGAAACCCACGTCCATCCAGAAGGCGGTCGCGGAGGACGTTCTGCCCGCCTATGATGTCCTTGAATCCTTAGGCCTTGATTTCACGCAGCTTCGGCAGAACGGAAAAGACGGTCTCGTCATTTCCTACAAAGTTCCGGAAAGCGTCAAGGCGGGCGAGACCGTGAAAATCACGATCGACATCGCCAACCATGGCACGCTGCCCATCGGCACCGTGCTGATCCGCGCGTTCTCCCGCGAACCGTGGCTAAACGGCAAGATGTTCTATTTCGGAAACATAGCCCCTGGCAAGAAGGCCTCCTTCACCCGCGAAGCCGTCGTTCCGGACGACAAACGGACGGAGGTCAGCCACGTGGCGTTCGCGGAATGGAACCTCCTCGGCAACCAGCCGGAGAAGACGCAGACCTTCAAAATCACCCGTAAGTAATTCCCCAGAAACAAAATAGACAAGGAGCAAACGATGAAGAACAACAAATACCAGGCAGGCGTTATCGGATTGAGCATGGGGCATGGCCATTGCATCGGCTACCGCAACCATCCGAACTGCGAACTGGCCGCCATCTGTGATGTCGATGAAGCACGTCTGAACGCCAATAAGAATGAATTCGGCGTCGCGCAGGCCTCCACGGACTATCGTGATATCATCAACAATCCGGACATCGACGTTGTCTCCATCGCCTCCCCCGACTTCTTCCACGCCGAGCATTGCATCGCCGCCATCCGCGCAGGCAAGCATGTCCTCTGCGAAAAGCCGTTGACGCTCACGCTGCAGGACGCGAAGAACATCATCGCCGAAGTCGAAAAATCGAAAGTGAAATTCATGATCGGGCAGGTCTGCCGCTACGCTCCGGGCTTCGCCCTCGCGAAACGCCTCGTGGACCAAGGCGCCATCGGCGAACTCTATTTCGTGGAAAGCGAATACGCGCACAACTACAACAGCGCGAAAGGCGTCAACAACTGGCGTGTCGACGCGCGGCGCGAACCGTTCGTCGGCGGCGGCTGCCATGCCGTCGACCTGCTCCGCTGGGTCGCCGGCGAAGCCTATGAAGTCTCCGCCTTCGCCAACCACAAGTGCCTCGCAGACTGGCCCGTGAACGACTGCACGATCGCCATCTACAAGTTCGCCAACAACGTCATCGGCAAAGTGCTCGTCTCCATCGGCTGCGTCCGCCCCTACACGATGCGCTCCTGCTTCTACGGCACGGAAGGCACCATCATCTGCGACAACACGAGCCCCGACATCAAGATCTGCTCGCGGAAGTTCATGGCCGGCAAGCTCGACTTCGCGTCCATGCCCGTCAACATCGCCAACCACAACGTCTCCGCCGAAATCGCAGACTTCATGAAGTGCATCATCAACGACACGCCAGTCGAGACCAGCATCTACGAAGGCGCGCGCACCGTCGCCGCCGCTCTCGCCGCCGCTGAATCCGCCAAGCTCGGCGGACAGCCCGTCAAGATCGAACAGCTCTGAACCTTCACAAAAAACGCGCCTCAGTCGGCATAACCGGCTGGGGCGCAAAAAGTTATTTTGAAGACCCGTTTCAGCACACCATATTTGTTCATCCTGCCGGCGCTGGCCATCTACGCGCTTTTCGTCCTGACGCCAATCGTCGGCTCGGCCCGCATGAGCCTCTTCGAATGGGGGGGCTCCCCCCTGCCGCGCTTCGTCGCCTTCAAAAACTACGCGCTGCTGTTGAAAGACACGATCTTCTGGCGTGCTCTCATGAACAACGCGCTCGTGCTCGTCGGCTCGCTTGTCATCCAGCTGCCGTTCTCCGCCCTGTTCGCGCTGTTCCTCAGCTACAAGACCTGCTGCCGCACGCTGTTCCGCACGGCGTTCTTCGCGCCGATGGTCATGCCGACCGTCGCCATCGCCATTTTGTGGCAGTACATCTACGCTCCGGAAGACGGCCTGGTCACAAAGCTCATCCAGCTTGTCGGCAATGACGATTTCACGTTCCCATGGCTTGCGATGCCAAGCTCAAGTCCTTTTCTGCCAAGCGTTTCGCTCCTCTGCATCTTCGTCACGATCTGCTGGCAGTACACGGGCTTCCACATGGTCCTCTACATGGCGGGAATCGCCGCCATTCCGGACGAACTCTATGAAGCCGCCCGAATCGACGGCGCGAATGAACTGCAGATCTGCCGCCACATCGTCCTCCCCGCGCTCAAGCCGACCATCGCCGTCTCCGCGACGCTGTCCGTCATCGGATCGCTTAAATACTTCGATCTCATCTACTTGATGGCCGCCGGACTTCCGCAGAACGACCGTGAAGTAATGGCCACCTATATCTACCGCCTCGCCTTCGACCAAGGCCAAGGCCGTTTCGGCTACGGCTCCGCCGCGGCCATTCTGCTCATCGCCATCGCGCTGGTCGTGGTTTTGCCCATACAGCTCACTAGGCTGCGCAAAGCCTAAAGCCTGTCGTTTTAGTCCCTTATGTCGCTTATGTCCCTTCATCATCATAAAACCAGCACCATCTTACGGCATGTTTTTCTGCTCATCGTGCTGCTCGTCTGCGCCTATCCGCTCTTCTGGATGGCGTTGACAGCGTTCAAGCTTGAAGCGGAAGCACAGGCCGCGCCCTTCGCGCTGCCGCACCGCTGGGTGTTGAAGAATTTCGCCAAAGTCTTCAACAGCGGCGACTTCGGACACGCCTATCTGAACAGCCTGCTCATCTGCGTCACATCCGTCGTCGTGGCCGTCGTCTTCGCAGCCTGCGCGGCTTTCGCGTTTGCCCTCTTCGATTTCAAAGGCCGCAATGTCCTCTTCATCGCCTTCCTGCTCGGCATGATGATTCCCGTCCATGTCACGCTCATCCCGCTGAATCTTCTGCTTGGGCCGCAATACCTTAATATAAAGGAATCGCTGTGGGCGCTGGCGGGGCCGTACATCGGTTTCGCCCTGCCCGTTTCCATTCTCATCCTGCGCGGCGCGTTTTCAACCATTCCCAACGAACTGCTGGACGCAGCGCGAATCGACGGCTGCAACGCATGGGATGTCTTCCGTTTCGTCGCCATCCCGCTGGCCCGCCCCGCCTTCGCGACCGTCATCATCTTCAACTTCCTGACCATGTGGAACGAATTCGCCTTCGCGTTGACGCTGCTCGGGCCCGACAACGCCACGCTGCCCATCGCGCTCAACAACTTCAAAGGCGAACGCGGCATGTATCTCGCGGAGACATGCGCCGCATTGGCCGTCGTCGTCGTCCCACTGCTCGTCATCTATATTTTCGCCCAGAAACACATCATCAAAGGACTCACCGCCGGAGCCGTGAAAGGTTGACTCAACATGCTGAAACACATCGCCATCTGCATCTGCCTCCTTGCCGCCGTCTTGCAGGCCCGTTCGTTGTTCGTCGATCCGTCGGAGCTGACCATCCAAAAAGACGCACAGCATCTGTATCTTTTTCAAAACAAGCAGATGGTCGTCGAACTCCACACGGAACCGTTTGGCTTCCAAGACCATGTGCAGCTTCGTCTTGAAAAGGACGCCATCGTGATGGATTTGACGGGCATCAAGGACGAGCCGAAAATCAAAAAAGTCGTCATCGGCTGGAACAACGTCAAGCAAGTGGAATTTCCCGCCTACGCCTACAAAATCGAAATGGACATCTCCGCCGAAAAGGACAAATCATGGACGGGCATCTATTTCGAAGGCCGCACGCTGGAGGGGAAGCACTATTACAAGTTGTTCAACCAGAACGCCTTCAAAGACAAGCGGACCATCGAGGCCGTCTATGATCTGCCGAAAAAGATGGACAATTTCCATTGCCGTTTCGATTTCACGGAGCCGACCGTCTTCCGCATCTACGACGTCCGTTTCATCCCTCTGGAAGTCTTTGAAAAACCGCAGGAAGCACGAAAGGCCGAACTGCTTTTCCATGCGACGTTCGATGACACGGCCAAGGCTGATTTCGCCAAAGGCAATCCCAATCCAATCCAAAACGAACATCTGTCATTCGTGGACGGCGTTCTCGGCAAGGCGCTCCATTCCTCCCGCGCCGCAAATACCGTTCTCTCGTACGAATCCGCCGGAAACATCCGCCGCAACGCGGGAGCCATCTCAATGTGGGTCAATCCGCAATGGAATCCGAACATTGACAATCCGTTCGATCCCAAGAACTACCATTGTTTCATCTCCCACAATCATCCGCCAAAAAAGCGCCATGGTTCAGGCGCCATCTGGTTCTGGTCATACGGCGACCGCCTCCGTTGGGATACCAGCGATGTTTTCGATTCATATAGCGTCGCCCCGGAGGCATTCATTCCCAACCGCTGGTATCATCTCGTCATGAACTGGGACGAAGACGGCTCCATCGCCTACATCAACGGAAAGCCAGCCATGTCCGGACTCCGCGGTGACGGCAATTCGCCGCTGAAGATTTCCAAAGGCGGCCGCAAGCTCCATCTCGTCTTGAAAGAGCCTGAGCTTGAAAAACTCTTCGTCGGCTGCCTGCAAGGCGTCTTTGGAGACAATTCGCAGGCGGACGCCTTCATCGACGATCTCCGCATCTATTCCGCACCGCTCTCCGACGCTGAAATCCAGCAACTTGCAGCGGCCGTTCCCACGTTCCAGGCGACCATCCTCCATCCGTTCATCCTGGAAGGCAATGACGCTCCGGACACCGTCCAGATGCGCGTCGACTGCACGGCTTCCGAACGCATGTCATTCCTTTGGAAATTGATGGACAGCGACGGCAAAACGGTCATCAAATCCGAAACGCCCGCCATCAAGGCCGAAGACCAGTTGGGCGTTTATATTACCTTCCCCACCATAGCGTGCGAACCAGGGGACTACACGGTCAGAACCACCGGCGTGATGCCCAACGGCACCATCCAGTCCATGGATTTGCCGATCCATATCATGAAACGCGCCAATCCATGGAGCGCGCCGCCGGATGCCGAACTGGAACTGCAGCCCATCGCCACCATCGTCCCGAAACCAGACATGCCGTCGGAAAGCTTCGCCAAAATGGGAGCCGTCCATCTCGCGTCGCTCAATGGCCGTCAATATCTTGAAACGGACAACGACGAAGGCTCGCGTTTCGTCCTCCGCGCGAAACTGCCGGACGCCGATTCCATCTATCTCCTTGAATGGGACTATCCTGACGACAAAGTCCGCTCCGTCGATGTCGTCGCCCAATCCGCACGCCTCAAAGGCTCCGAATACGAACTGCAGAACGGTTTCCTCACGGGCGGCGAATACGCCAACACGAACACGTTCATCACGCAGAAATGCCTCTATTTCCCGCGCTCCACGGATATCGCCGTCATTTTCATGACGGCCCGCCAAAACAAGCCCGCCGCCGTCGCGGAACTGCGCGTCTCCAAAGTCCTGTCCGGCCTTCCCGCCATGTCGTATATTCCTCCTGTCAAAGGAGATGGGCCTGGCCGGACAATCGGCGTCTATTTCGAAGATCCCGCCATCAACTACGATTTCGGACGCGAAGGCGGCAGCCCCGCCGGCTTCCAGATCATGCTTGACCGCATGGTCGCCTACATGAAATACTCCGGCCAGAACCTCCTGACCTATCCGATGGTCTGGTATCATGGCCGCATCGGCGATGAATACAACCCGCGCGGCCACGTCAAAGGCTTCATGGAGGCCTTCCTGCAAAAATTTGATTCGGAAGGGCTTAGCTTTATCCCGTCATTCAATTGGCACAACCTTTATTTCGACGATCTGAAGGTGACGCAGGAAGCCGTCGACAACGGCTCCTTCCACAACACGCCCATCGCCATCTGGAACACGGGCAAGCCGAATCCAGGCGGCTGGCATGGCACGCCGCCTAACTACAACATCCTCCATCCCGTTGTGCAGGAACGGATTATGAATGAAGTCGATTATTTTCTCATGGAAGGCGTGAGGCATCCGTCCTTCAAAGGAATCAACCTCCATCTGACGCTCCACTGCCTTGCGTGGTTCGGCGATCTCACCTGCGGCTACAACGACTACGCCATCGACGCATTCACCGCCGCCACAGGCATCGCCGTTCCCGTCGATCGGAAAGATCCCATGCGCGGCAAGCTCTATGCCGACTGGATCATGGCCAACGCGAAAGACCAGTGGATTGATTTCCGCTGCCGCGAACTCGCCAAATTCTACAAGAAAATCGCCGCCATGATCGCGAATGCGCGGCCGGACCTCCGCCTCGTCCTCACGTCTTTCAACGGCATGACGTTCATGGACGACGCCGACTACCGCTCCCCCGAACACACGATCAATTCCGCCCGCGCAGGCGGCCTTGATCCGAAATATTTCACGGACTGCCCGAACATCGTTCTCGTGCAGGCCGACTATCCCGCCGATTTCCGCTGGCGGGACAACCACCACCTCCCGAAAAATCGCGACAACTACAACTTCCTGCCGCAATACGACGCGCGTCCGGACTTCTTCCGTCTGCTCGACAACGCCGTCCAGCCATGGCTCCACATGCACGACCGCTATTGGGAGTCCGCCATCGCCGCCAAATCAGGCAGCCATTTCAATTCATCCTGCCGTCCCATCCGCGATGTGCCGTGGCTAGGCGAAACATCATGGCGCGTCAGCACGATCAATCCGTCCGGCCATCATGCCATGCGGCATTACGTTCTGCCGTTGCGCTACAACGATTTGCTTGGCATCACGAAAGGCGGTTTCCTCATCGGCACCTACGGCATGGAGGACTATCTGATCCCCTTCGCGAAAGCATTCCGCGCCCTGCCCGCGTTGCGTTTCCGCGATCTGCCGCGCAGCACGGAAACTGTCAAGGCGCGTTATCTTCCGCTGAACGGCAAGTTGTACTTCTACATCGTCAACACGTCGGATGAAACGGCCACGGCCACCGTCGCCTCGAAAATCCCGCCGATCGATCTTGTTACAGGCAAGCAACTTCCGTCCTCCCGCAACAACATCAACCTACCGCCCTATACGCTCCGCTCCTTCCGGCTGGACCATCCCGTCGATCTCGACATCAACATCAATCCATAAGGTATCCCCATGAAAGTAGCCATCATCGGCGCAGGAAGCCTCGTCTTCTGCAAGACGCTCATTCTAGACATCATCCAGATCCCCGGCATCGGGCAGGTGGATTTCTCCCTCATGGCGCCGACAACGCGCCACACGTCCTGCGTCAAGAACTACATCGACAAAGTCTTGGCGGCCAATCCGCTGCCTGTCACGGTATCCGTCACGACGGACCGCCGCGAAGCCTTGAAAGACGCGGACTACGTCATCTGCACGTTCAAAATCGGCGGCCTCCGCGCATACGAAGCCGACGTCGACATCCCCCTCAAATACGGCGTGGACCAATGCATCGGCGACACGCTCTCGCCGGGCGGCATCTTCCGCACGCTGCGCACGCTGCCCGTCATGCGGGATGTGGCGCAGGACATGCGCGAACTCTGCCCCAACGCGTTGATGCTCAACTACGTCAATCCCATGGCGACCATGTGCTGGGCCGTCGCGGACAGCGACATAAAAGTCGTCGGCCTCTGCCACGGCGTCCAGACGACGCTTGACCTGCTGGCGGGCTACGCGGGCGTTCCCAAAGAAGAAATCGACTACACATGCGCGGGCATCAACCACATGGCGTGGTTCATCAAGCTCGAGCATCATGGAAAAGACCTCTATCCGATTCTGCGCGAACGCATTGAGAAACCTGAATACTACGCCAACGAAAAGGTCCGCGGCGAAGTCTTCCGCCAGTTCGGCTATTTCATGACCGAATCGACCGGCCATCTCTCCGAATACCTCCCCTATTTCCGCAAGAACCAGCATGGCATGGACTGGTATTGCGACGAACCGGATTTCGGCGGCGAAACCGCCGCCTGCCTCAAATGGACGCGCATTCTCGAAACAAAATACGCGAACGCGGACTATTTTGAGAAGGACCCCGTCGAACTGCCGCCGCGCAGCGTCGAATACTGCTCCTACATCATCGAAGCGTTGGAATGCAACCGCATGTTCCGTTTCAACGGCAACATCCGCAACAACGGCCTCATCGCCAACCTGCCCGCAGACTGCATCTCCGAAGTGCCGATTTTCGCGGACGGAGCGGGCCTCCATCCGACCTACGTCGGCAACCTGCCGTCGCAGCTTGCCGCGTTGAACAACAGCAACGTGTCCGTCCAGCGGCTTTCCGTCGAAGCCGCCCTTAGCGGCGATCCGGAAGCCGTCGTCTGGGCATGCGCTCTCGATCCGCTCACCGCCGCCCGCCTGACGCCGGACGAAATCCGCGCCATGGCGACGGAGATGATGCAGGCCCAGCAGGAATGGCTCCCGCAGTTCAACGGCCGCCTCCCGCGCCCCACGCCGCGCATCGTCGTCACGAAAGACACGAAACGCGTCCATGTTCCCATCGATCCCGCCCTCGCCATCAACGCACGGCTTGGCAAATTGTAACCATCTGTCCCTTTAGTCGCTTATGTCCCTTTAGTCCCTTTTAACACACAGGCAACCATCATGTTCAACATCGGCTACGCACAGGAAATCATCACGCCGCCCACCGGCGTCAGTCTCGCAGGTTATTTCAACAAACGCCCCAACGAAGGCATGTACGACGATCTCTACGTCAAAGTCCTCGTCATCGAATGCAACGGCAAGACCTTCGGATTCATGGCCTTCGATCTCTGCAGCATCCATAAGCTCATGTTCGAGGAACTCCAGAAGCGCATCACGGAGAAGTTCGGTCAAGAGCTCCACGACAGCCTCATCCTCTCCGCCACGCACACCCACACGGGCTCGCAGTTCGTCAGCAATCCCGATGACTGGGACGAACGGACGAAATACGCCTTCGACGAGACGATCGACGCCGCCATGCGCGCCCTCACCCGCGCCATGATGAACCGCCTGCCCGGCTCGCTGGAAGTCGGCACCGTCTATAATAACCCCTACGGCTTCGTCCGCCGCTACTGGATGAAAGACGGCACGCTGCTGACCAATCCGGGCTGGGGCAATCCGAACATCGACAAGCCGGAATGCGATTTCGACCGTACCATCGGCATCCTGAAAGTCATCCAGAACGGCCGCATCGCCGCCCTGCTCTGCAACATCGCCAACCATGGCGACACGATTGGCGGAAACATCGTCTCCGCGGACTGGCCCGGCCGTTTCGCGCAGGAAATCCAGCATGCCCTCAAGGCGAGCATCCCCGTGCTCGTCGTCGATGACGCCTCCGGCAACATCAACCATTTCGATTTCCGCCAGAAGATCAACCAGACGCGTTATGAAGAGGCGGTCCGGATCGGCCGCGGCTACGCCGCCATCGTGCTGGAAGCCCTTGATTCGCTGGAACCTGTGACGGCGGAATCCGTCACAGTCAAGAACGGCACCGTCGTCATCCCGCATCGGCAGATTTCAGACGAAGAACTGGCCGAAGCCAAACACACGCTCGCCACCGTGCCCGACATCCCGAAGGAAGGCGATTTCGAAAGCCAGGATCTCGCCAACAAAGTTCCCGCCGCCCTCCGCCATTTCGCGCAGCGTGTCATCGACTGCCGTGAAAAGAGCACGCCGTCCCATTCCGGCCGCATCACGGCCATCGAGCTCGGCGACCAGCTGGCCTTCGTGACGATTCCGGGCGAACCTTTCAACGGCATCTCGCAGGCCATCAAGGCGGCCAGCAAGTACAAATACACGTTCGTCATCGAATTGTCGCAGTCGGTTTCGAATTATGTTCCGATGCCCGAATGCTTCCCGCGCGGCGGCTATGAAGTGCAGGCGGGCGTCAACACATGCGCGCCCAACGCCGCCACGGAAATCATCAACGCCGTGATTAAGAATATGTAAAAGGACAAAAGCGACAAAAACGACAAAAGCGGCATGTCAGGCATTTTCAAGCCCTTGTGTCGCTTTTGTCCCTTTCGTCCCTTTTGGTTAAAAATTTCCCCTAAGCTGCATTTGCAGCTTAGGGGAAATTTTGTGTCAACGCCCTATCATTAGAAGTTGCCGTTGATGATGGGCAGGACGGGGGCCCATCCGTTGTTCGCGATGATGTTCACGAGGCCGATCTGGAGGCCTTTCACCATCGTGTTCGCATAGTTCACAATCCCGATCTGGCAGCCGGTCACATTCCCATACGCCATGTTCACGCCGAGAATCAGCCATGCGCCGCACTGGAGGCCTTCCACATCATTCGCGTTGTTGAAGAAGCTATGCTGCACGCCCGTGAACTTGCTGCCGGAGACGTTCACATAGCCGCTCTGCAATCCGCAGAAAGTATCCGAGTAGTTCACAATACCGAGCTGCGCGCCAATGGAACGCTTGCCCCACACCACGCTGCCGTTCTGGTTCCAGTTCACAAGCCCCAGCTGCACGCCATGGATCGTCCCGTCGACGATGTTTCCGCCACCGATCGCAAGACCGGAGAAATCGCCATTCGTGCGGTTGATCAGACCGATGTCAAGCCCCTTGAAATTGTCGCATTCGCCATAGAGCAGCGACAAACGAAGGCCCGTCACATCGACGTCCTTGTCGGGCCATTGAACAGGTGTCAGAAGGGACAGCATGACAGGCGTCGTTTCCGCGAAAACCGTGCATGAAATCATCACAACAACAAGACTCAGCAGTTTTTTCATTTACTTTCCTTTTTTTAAATTGTTCCAATATCGTCTCAATCGACACACATCGATTCACACGTTATGCGGCATTTTCAGGAGGATTGGCAGGAGGATTGGCAGGCGGTTGCGGCTGCGGCAGCCCCGCCATGGCGGCGAGCGTATAGATGCTGGCGGTCGTCCTGAAGAACCTATACGCCAAGTTCACAGCGTCATTTCGCGAAATGTCGTCCTCCTGACGCTTCACATCCTGGACAACGGCATCAAATCTCGCACGCATATTTCTCGCCTCTTCGCCTATTTCATCCTGCCGCGCTGCCAAGTTCGTCAGCAACGTATTGCAATCTCGCATGATAGCTTGCATGTTTTCACAATCTTGCGTCCAGAATTTGTCGTTCGGCCTCTCCGCGGCATTCTCCTTGCCCGCCTGGATGATCCGCACGACATGGTTCTTGTGCCGCGCCAGGAAGTTCTTGTAGCCTTCCATATTGCCGGCCGTCCCGTAGTCGGAGGCCGCGTCCATGAACATGTTGGCCGTGGGCTTCCTGAAAATCGTGTAGTCGTTCACAGACGTCTGGGAGGACAGGCCCAATTCGATGTTAAGGAACGGTAGCGGCTTGATTGACAGCTTGCTATCGGTATCATAGTCCTCCGACATCGAGAAGCTGACGAAGCGTCCATTGGAGAACGTGAAACGCAACGTCTTGTAGGTGTCGTCCTCGAACGCGTAGGCTTTATTATAGGCCTTTTTCAGGAAGCCGAGCCCGCCCAAGAATTTCTGGACGCCTTTGCTCTCCTTCAGCAATTGCCCTAGCGTCAATTTCATAAACGGCTCGATGCCTTGGATAAGGGTGTCCTCTCCCGTTGTCTTCAGAGAATCCTTCAGGGCTTCTTTGATTTCATCCATCAGCTTCGACTCGTCGACATGCTCGGCATCCGCGCCGCCGACGCTTTTCGCATAACCCCGCACAACCCACTCTAGCAAAGCACGCAACGGCATGGCCGCCGTGAGCCGTACATCAATGAATGTCTTCTTGCTGTTCACCCATGGACGCACGTCCGGAGTCTTCGATCTCGGACTCGTACGTGTGACTTTCAATTCGACCTTATGGGCCTGGAACGCCGTCTCTTTGGCTAAATCCGCGACTGCCGTCGCATCCGTTTTACCAGTTGCGCCAAGCAACGTGTCGGACGTGCTTTCCCCGATGCCTTTTTTTTCAAGAAAATCACCGATTTTACCGTCCCATAAATCATACATGACATTGAACTTGCCCACCGTCTTCGTCATTGGCGGCTTGCCGAAATTAAAGACGTTGAAGAACTTCTCCTGATATATCTTATGCGGAAGCTTCACGATCGGATTGGCGAGCCGCGGGATGATGTACCGGCTCGCGGCCTCCGCCGCCTTTTTCGCGGCAACCGTCTGGGGGGCAACTCCTTCCAAGGCTTCCGCGCGTTTCGCGAGAAGAGCGACGGCTACGGCCAGGATTCTCGCCTTGGCAGCGAACTGGTTCCAGAAGGCATTGTCCTTCCGGGGGGCTTTCGCCGCGCTTTCTTCCAATTCGTGAAGCATCGTGGTCAGTTGCGCAAAGGAAGGGGCGATACTGTCCGCGTCGTAATGTTCTCCCGGCGGGACATCCGTGTTCGCCACGAGTTCCGTGATGTGCGTCCGCCATGGGTCGTCTTGCGGCAAAATTGCGTTCTGATTATCCAATTCGCTATTGAAACGCCGTTTCAGAAAGTCATCCGAACACGTCTTGAGCGATTTGGCGAATGATACATATACTTTGTTTTTGACGAAGTACTCCCGCGAATGGCTGATGCCAAGAGAACCGCCAAACTCATAGTTGCTGTCATATCCTCCGTTGTTCGCATAGAACACACCGGCCTGCGCCGATGCATTGAGACTGCCTTGGAAAGTCCACCCTTTCCTTTCGCCAAGCACCTCCACGTTGCGTTTTTTCAGGAATAGCCCGGACATCGGCCCGAAAACATTGCGGTTGCGCAGTTCCGCGCTGTACGAGACCTGGTCCATCTTGCTTCTGCTGATGCGCAAGCCTACCGCTGTCGCCCCAAGCATGAAGAGATGGCCGAGGCCTTTGATCAATCTGGGAGCCCAGGCATAGAACACTTCGCGAGGCCGCGGCGTCATGACCAAGTTGTACTTGCTTGCCGTACGGATGAATTCATCCAGATTCGCGTATGTCTTCGTGACACTGTGCTGACCTTCCACATTAACCCCCGCTCCAATATTCACGCCCATGCCGTCTTTGAGTTTATCCCCTTTCTTATCACGGTCCACACCGAGCGTCACGCCGGCTTTCGCATGCAGATCCAAACCTTTGGAATAAGTGACCGACACCGTTCCATCGTTGTTGTTGACCTTTATCTGCGCCGATACCTTAATGGCGCCGCCCGCCTTGGCTTCCGCTTCCGCGAAACCGAGGTTCAAATCAAACAGGAAATCCGCACCGGCCCGGAAGGTGACCGTCCGTTCACCGCTGGATTCCGCGATGTCGCCCAGCTCCTTCTTGATGGCTTTCGCATTCGCTTCAACCCGCTTCTCCGCGCCCGACCAATGGTAGCGGATACGGTCATTCGTCAGATGCGAGAGATGCGTCGCGGCTTTTGCAGAGGCGTCGAGACTGATCGTGTCGCCTAAAACGACTTCGTCCGAAGTGCCTGCGTACGGATTGTTGGCATCCAACTGCGGTTCTGGGGCGTTGTTTCCCATAGTGCGGAGTTGAATGAGCTTCAGCAGGTCGTTGAAGCGATTATCCGCAACCTGCATCTGCGTATACATCTGTCTGTCAATGCGCGTGCCGGAAAAAAGTGAGAAGGTATTGTCGGAGGAGCGGCGCATACGTTCCATTATACCCATGCTGACGCCGCGCCTCTGGTCCAAATCATAACGAAACGCCCGCAAGGACTCGCGGATCTGTTTAATCTGCTTCTCCTGGAAATCCGAATCAGACTTCACCTTGCCTGTATCATCTGTGAATTTATAGTTCGTCTTGATGCCGGACGACGCCTGACGGCGACAGGCTATGGCTTCCTTCGCAAACTCTTTGAGTTGCTCGATCAAGGCTCTTATGGTGTTAATCTCCTCTGGGGTAAGATTATGCCCATTGTTATGCAGATTATTCTCGCACAGCTGAATCAACGCATTGAAACGCTTTTCGCCGATAAAAAGCTCACGGGTCTTCTGGGCCGAATCCGCGACAAGCCGCAGCAGATCAGCCTTGTTGGAGGCATCGTAGATGTTGGAATCCGCCAAAACGACGACGGCATTTTCAGAAATCTTCCCTTCTTGGAGCATGCGTGCAAGGCCCAGAACGGCATTCTTCAAGGATTCCAGCCCGTCCCCACCCAAAAGTCGATTATTATTCCGGGCGATTTTCGCACGTTCGTCAAATTCGTGTGTCACCATCAGTTTATTCAGCGCAGTCGCGCAGAAATTCGCGCCGTTCTCTCCGAATTTGTCGGCGTAAAGCGCGTTGACATCATCCAAAAACTGTTGGACGGCATCATCATCCCCCAGAAGATACTGCTTGTTGTTATTCGCCTTGGCCGTTTCCTGATTACGTTCTTCCTCCGACAGCGTATGGGACGCGGCGAAAATCTCCGCCTTGTTGATGGCGGATTTCACCATTGCGTCCTCGCCGTTCGTTGCGAATGAAAAGGCCGTCGAATCATGCTTGACCTTGATGGCCGGCCGATGCTGTATGAGCTGGGCATTGGCCACATTGGAAGCATTGTCATTCTGCTGGAGCGGCTGAAAATCATTGGCCACCCAGAAACGGCTGCCCAGCACTTTATCGTTGATTCCTTGTGTCATGGTTCTTCCTCCTCAGCTTCATCGTCGATATCCATGCACGGGAAGCGCTCCGCGAAATCCTCGCGGATGGCATTCACCAGATCCACAAGCGTTTCCAGCCATGCGGCAAGACGATCAGCCGAATCAAAAGCCTCGGCCGGACGATTGTCATGGGCAATGACACGGCGTGTGTCCGCGTCCATCGAAAGCGTGTATCCGCCAGCGGGGCCGCCCAGCTCGTTGAGTGCGAGAAGCACCAAGGCACGATCGCCTGCAAGATCATCCTCAGGCATTTCGCCTACCGTCGCCCAGGCGACGACGACATCGGAGTCGTCATAGTAGTCCAGCTCGATTTCCACCGCGCCGTCAACCGTGAAATTGCAATGATCCTCTTCGAATACAAGCTTCGTGCCGAGCGCTTTGCCGAAATCGGCAAGACATAATTCAAATGATTCGCGGATACCCATCAGCGCACCTCCTCTGCATTATCTTGCGGTTCAGGAAGATAAATGGCAAGACGCTCCCGCCAGTCCATGACCGATCTCATGAAGCCGGCGACATACGATTCGAACGCGTCGTCGTCGCTGAACGCATCGTCATCGAAACGATCCGTCAGATAGAAGGCGTTTTCAGCTTCATTGTAGGAAAGCGTCGCGCCGTTCGTGCCGCTCCAGAAGAAGTTGCCGGCCAAGGCAGCCTCGGCGAATCCGTCCGGGCATTTCATCTCGCCAAGAGAGGCGACGACGGCCCGGCAGAACGCCGTCTTGGGCAGCCCGTCATGGGAGAAGAAACTCATCTTGACGTCGCCTAATTCAAGCACAAAACCAATGTCGTCTGCGGAGACGGCTTTGTCCGTCCACATGCCAGACGCCATTTCGGCCAGTTTTTCCAAATTTCCTGTCATTCATTATCTCCTGATAGATTATTTGCCGCAGGTTGGATTCCGTTTTCGTTCCCCCTCTCAACAATAACTCTCCATAATCTGATAAAATGTTACATGGTTTGATTAATAAATTAACGGAAAATCCATTTTTTTCAATGAAACCGCACATGCATGAACAGCGGCTTTATCTGCGGATGATGCTCTCCTATTGCCTTCCGCCTCGCCTGCCGCAGACAATTCAACATGGGCCATGATGCGAGAGTTCCCGCTCCCGGAATTGAACAAGATTTGTCCTCTACCGCAGACTCCTGGCGGCCTATTACCAGCCGCCAAGAGCCTGCGAGCTTCTGTCCGCCAAAATCAAAGTAATCTGGCAGACGCATGGCTGCCTATAGTCCCAGCCAATGCAACGCCTTTACATGGAATGCCTTGTATTGAAGCGCATTATTTTCAGAAGTCTCTCGCGTTAATCAAGATTTCATTGCCCATGCGGCTGTCAGTCAGGGGGCCAACTAAACTATTCATCTGATTATCAAGTTGAGTAAGGAACGGTTTCATCACATCCCATGCCTCAAGGGCTCTGTCCTCGGGCAAGTCTCTCAAGACGCTATTAAGGTTGTCAAGGAACATCTTGAGACCACCGCCCTTGAGGACGTCATTCAGTTTGAGGCTTTCGGCCTGCGGGATGAAACCGCTCTTGCGCAACTCCAACTCGGCGAGTCTCAGCGTGTTTTTTATATTATCAGGCATGTTCTCCTTGCGGATGCCGGCGGCCGTCTTCGACGTCGTGAATGAACGGAAGAGCGACGCCATGTGCTGAAGCGACTCGCAGACATCGCCGAACTGCGCCCAGCGCGTATGCATGCCTTCCGAGCGGGCGGCTTTCTTGTCGTTTGGATGGACATGCGCCGTGCTCCAGTAGATGCCGTAAGTCTCGCACTTCAAGAACAGCCGCCGTTTCGAGCCACTGCCGTCCAAGTCATTGATATGGTCGGGATCGGGGATGGAAAAATAGTGGAACGTGCGCATGCCGTTGAGCAGGCCGCCCATGCCTTCCTTCACGTCCAGGCCGCGCGGCATGTTGAGATGACCGTCGACCCTCAAATGCTGGTAGGGGGTCGCATGCGTCGATGAGCGCAGGTAGATGTTCGGATTCGTATCAAGCCAGCGCGCGATGTTGCCATTCGGATCCTCGATGGAGAACGAGCCGCGGTACATGAATTCGTCTTTCTTCAAGGCGGCGGCATGCAGCGCGATGGTCAGGGCCGCGATGTTCTGTTCGCTCGCCTCGAAGCGCGAGACATTGTCGGTATGAAGAAGCGAACGCAGAATCTCATTGCCGCGACGGATCCGCGCCTCCATCACGGCGCGAAGCTCTTCGATGGAACGCGGGCGGTGGACGCCTGGGCAACTTGTCGTCACCATCGTTTCATAGTGGACTTTAGGCAATCTGATAACATTCCCCCTGTCATCTTCAAGATCAAGGATTTCAGGCAGTTGTTCCGCCGTGAGCGGCGGACGCGGATCTATTTCGTCCACTGCCGGCTCGAACGGTTCATACAGCACCGATTCCAGCAATCCGTCGCCTCCGAACCGCCGGGCTTCATGTTCTTTCGGATGCGTCAGCTGGGCGACCTTGTCTTCATTGAACGCCGCGAAAAAGTCTTTTGCCGCAGATTTCGGAATGATGAGACGCGTCGTCCCGAAGCCGTCCATCTCAAACGTGACATGCTGCTCGGCTGCGATGTTTGTCAAGATTTCGCGGGCTTGCTCTGGAAGCATCTTGTCGCAATGATAGACGAGATTGTCGCCGTCCACGCCCGCCCGCCACGGGATGCGCGTTTCGGGCTTGACTTCAAGATGCTTCAGCGGAACCTGCCCTTTCTTGCTCACCCAAGTCGTTGGCGACGTGAGCTTTTCAAGATTGGCGATGGTTTCGATGGCGCCTTCCTGCATCGCGGCGCCGTCATCCGCAAGCTCGTCGTACATCTCCAGCTGCATGCCGCCGACTTTGAGGAGCTTGTTCAACGATTCCTTGAATTCCTTCTGCTTCTTGTTGATGTCGTCGGTGATTTTCGTACGGAGGGCCTTCTCCGTGTCGGAAATGCCTTTTTCATTCGGATCGAAGGCTTTGCTATAATCATCGAACAGCTTGTCAAACGCTCCCGAATTCGCGATTTTCCTTAAATTCACCAGGCCCTGGAGCTTGTTGAAACGCGTATCGTCGTCGAAGACGGAGAAGTTGTTGAAACGCGGCTTCGTGCTGGATCCGTATGTGTCTTTGAAGGAGAAGTCATCCGACACTTCCAGATACTTGCCGTTCCCTTCGAGAGAATGGCCTGGATCGATGGCGAAGAACTTGCCGTCGATGAAGCCTTTGTTCTGGCCGCGCTTGCCGATGCCGTCGCGGTCCGCCGTCAGCAGGAAGAACGCCTTGTATTTGCCAAGCGGTTCTGGCTCAGGGCCTTTCGTGCCGTCCGGATTCTTCCGCGCGACCGCTCTGCCGTCCTGAAGCATCCCGTCCTCCATATCCTTGTAGCCGTTGGCGAACTTGGCCGCAAGCATGATTTTGGGATGGCCGTCGGAATATTCTCCACGCATGATTTCGAGCTCCTGTGCGGGGATGCCGGCCAGCCGTGTCAAATCGTTTGCAAGTGCTTCGGTGACAGCTCCGGAGGAAATCTTGTCCGCGGACTGACGCGTCTGGAAACGGTAGATCGAGCCCAGAATCGGCTTGCGATTCGTGAGAATCCGTTCCGGGCGGCGGAACGTGCTGGCCTTGGTGGAATCCCCCTTCCAGAAAGTTTCGCTTTCATTGTAGTCGAGCTTCATGATGGCGCGATCCGCGAAATGCTTGAAGACAGAAGACTTGTTGTATTCCGCATCGTCCGCCTTCACACCCATCACGGCGTCGCGGATATCCGTAAACAGTTCGGTCTTCGCCTCTTTGAGAATCTCCTTGTTCTTCGGATCCGAAACATTCTTGTCCAATTTTTCCAAATCCGCCTTGTTGAAATAGTTGCCAAGGGCTTTTGCGAGATTGGCGACACTGCCGGAAACGCGTTCATTCTTGTCGTTCGTGCCGAGCGCCACCGCCACCGCCTTTTCGAGCATGTATTCCGACGCGGCCGCCATCGCGGCGGGATGGGCGCGACCCGCCAGCATGATCTGTTCACGCAATGTCTTGCCTTGGCATTTCGCCTCCAATTCCGGATTCCGCTCCATCAGCTTTTTCATGATTTGACGGCTTTCATCCGTATTGAAATCCGTCATGAGGCCATGCGTGTCGTCCTTCGACCAATCATTGCTGAAGATGAAGCCTGGCTCAACGCCGTTTGTCTTGACCTTATCGAGCAAGACTGGATTCGTGTTGCTGCGATTGACGCGCATCCCCGTCCCAAGCGCCCCATTCTTGATACGGTCCTCGACGGATGTCGTGCCTTTGTTGAAAATGGTCTTGAGATTCCGAAGTCCCGTCGGCTCATTGCTTTTCGCGGTGTTCTCGATCATCTTCCGTCCAGGCAGCGGCGCAGTATCGGTGTTATCCCAGTTACGGTTCTCCTTGATGGCGCGGTCGATGCGCTGCGCCGCCATGTGCGCCATGTCCGAAGGATTCTTGCATTTCGCGATATCGCAGCCGTCGAAAGGCGCGTCCTTGACGCTCGCACGAATTTTGGCGCGCAAATCCTTGTTCAGTTCACGAAACTTCGGATTGGTGTCCAGCTGCCGGTTCAGTTCATTCAAAAAGCGTGGCTTCTTGAACGTCTCTATCTGCGAGAGCGTGTTCTTCACATCGCACGCCCGCAACGATCTCTTCATCTGCTGACGCGCGCCGAGAACCGTGTCGAACGCATGCGTCCCGAAGACGCCGTATTCGTGCTCCAACGCCGCCTTGAACGCATTCATGGTCGCTTCGTTTACTTTCTTTCCAGATGAAAAGACAAGATGACCGAGCTTCGCATGTTCGTGTTTGTCAACGGTAATATCCCGCGAGCCGAAAAACGACGACTGCGCAACAGTTTTGAAATCGTTTATGGACAATGGCATGTCAAACTAACCCTGTATTTTATCATTTACGGATGGAAGAAGATATGGTTTTCCGTACTTCCGGACGTTTCACCGTCTTCCAAAATCCCCTTGATCCGCTTAGTCCAAATGTCGCATAACTGCATGATTTTTTCCAAAGCGGAGACAAATTCCTCCACGTCGTCCTCGATGGTTTCAAGATCGAAGAAATAGTTGTAAACAACCGTCTCCGTATCAGGCTCCAACGTAAAGAAACCGCCTCCCGTCTCATGGCCGAAGAGCCCGCCGGCCAGCAAATCACGATAAACCTCTTTCGGCGCGTCACTCGGAAGCTGCGTCACTTCCACGAAGCAGAGGATGCTTGCCGACGCCTCCACAAACTGGAGATTCACATTGAATGCTTCATCAACATTGACCGTCACAAGTCCCGTTTCATCAGGGACCAACGCATCAATTCCAGTCTCCTTGCGCACATCTTCCAGAAAAGCTATGTAATCCTCTTTTGTCTTCATGTTTTGTTCCCGCAAGCATTTTGTTGTTTTGCCCTTCGGCCACCATCGCATTCTCAAAGGCATTTAGATGCTTTTCTATAATGTAATGTTTTTTTGTCATTAATTCTAGAAAACAGCCTGCAAAACGCCATGCGGCCTTCTGTCCCCTCCATAAATATTCTCCAAGAAAACAGAATTTGTTACATCAAGACACAAAAAATTTTGTCTTGTGCGACAATGAAAGCCGTCGTGCAATCTCATGTCACGCAAAGACGGCGGAAAACGTCTGATTTTTTCATGTCACAGGCTTTCCGTCGTGCGGTTGATGACGTTGTCCTGCAGCGCCTCGTTCAGCGAAATGAACGTCGCCGAAAAGCCTGACACGCGGACGCGCAGGCTCTTGTACTTCTGCGGCTCCGCCTTCGCGGCGATCAGTTCTTCGCGCGACACATGGTTCAGCTGGATGTGCAGGCCGCCCTGCTTGAAAAACGTCTCGACGAGTAGCACAAGCTTCTCGAACGACGCATCGTCGCGAACCGTCTGCTCATCGACCGTCAGGTTCATGATCGTGTTGCCCGTCATGATGCCGGTCGTGTCCATCTGGGCCACGGAAAGCAGATGGCTGGTCACGCCGTCGTTGTCCTTTCCGTAGGACTGTCCACTGCCGAACGTCAACGCCGAACCTGCGACACGGCCGTCCGGTGTGGCGCCCGTCAACGCGCCGAACCATGCGAAATGCGGGTTGTAGCCTGTCAGATTGCCGTATGTCAGCGTCGTTCCGAAGATGTCCGTCCGCCCAGCGGCGAACGCATAGACGCTTTCATAGACGCGCCGTGCGATGCTGTCGGACAATTCGTCGTGGTTGCCGAAAAAACGGCCGCGGCCGAGAATCATCTGCCGCATGTCCTCCGCGCCCTTCCAGTCGTCGTCCAACGCCTTCAGCAGATCCGCGAAGGCGATCTTCTTCTCATCGAAGACGAACTGGCGGATGACCGCCAGCGAATCGACGAGATTCGTCGTTCCCATGAAATTCGCGCCGCCGCCACGGGCCAGCGTCGCGCCGCCGCGCGTCGCGCTTTCGGCGCGTTCGATACAGCCATCCAAGAACAACGACGACAGCACGTTGCAGTCCCGCGAACGCAGGTCGTTGAACATGTTGCCGTAGTCCAGAATCGTGTAGAGATCGTTGTGGAGCTCCTGTTCGTAGATCGCGTAGAAACTGTCGAAGTCCTTGCATTTCAGAATCTCCGAACGGCGTTTCGTCAACGTGTTCGTCAATGAGCGGACGATGTTCACCGTGTTGCCACCAAGCGAGATGCCGCCTTGGAAGGCGGGTTCGTTGCAGCCGACCATGATGTAGTCATACGCTTTCTCCCACGGCAGCCCGAACAGCTTCATGAGCCCCGCGATGCGCGGCTCGTCATTGACGAATGCAATGCGTTTGTTCTTGTCCTTCCGCTCCCAGTCCATCATGTAGCGCAGAACGTCAT
>CACYQT010000048.1 GCA_902776645.1 uncultured bacterium
TTATTTTTTCTTGCCACCGCTGCGCGGTTCTATTGTTTTCCCATGCTTCCGTGGGGAACGTCCGCGCCATCGCTACATCGCACAAGCCGTCGACGGCGGGGACGCCGTCGTTACTTCTTCTTATAGAACACCACTTTATAGGTGCGCGGCTTCGGGAACGTCAGCGTCTGACGCGCGAAATCGGAGCCTTTCATTTCAACCGTCTGGCCTTCGAATTCCTCCACGACATACGTCGCGTCGGGATCGATTCCGCGCAGTTTCAGATGGAACGTGTCCTCCGGGCAGGCCGCGCGGCGGAAGAGGCTGAAGAAGCCTTCGCCCTTCTTCGCGTCGTTCAGCTGGTAGCCCGCATAGATATCGGAACCGTCATACGACGCATCGGTCAGCGCATAGAAGTCGCCGAAATAGTACGGACGCATGCGGAACGCCACGGCGAACACCTTGCGGAACCATTCGATTTCCGCTTCCGGCGGTTCGCGTTTGAGAATCATGCCTTGGAAGTCCGTCGGCGTGAAGACAGTGCCCGCGCCAAGGCGGCTCAGGAAGGCGTAGGTGTCATAGACGGGAACGGTGAACGTCTCGCCGCCGGTGAACGGGATGTACGGCGTCGTGTTCATCGTGATGTTCTGCGTCAATTCGTCGCAGCCCGGCGCCATGTGGGCGTCGTCGCGGCAGTAGCTGTGGGAACGCGACATCATCTCGATGTCCATGCGGCGGCCGCCGGACGCGCAGTTTTCGAACATCAGATTCGGGAAGCGGTGATGCAGTTCATCCCAGAAGGCCCACAAGCCGTTGATATGCTTGATTTCCGCCACGCATTTGCGGTCTTCGGCGTCCATGTCATGCCAGATGACGCGGGACAGGCCGCCCCAGTTGAAATCCTGACGGTAGATGTCGATGCCGCTTTCGCGGATGTTGCGGGAGACTTCTTCGACGATCCATTTCAGGGCGTCGGGATTGCCCAGATCGAGCAGATAGTGGCCGCCGCCCGGATTGTTCTTCGTGCGATGGAAATATTCGGGATGGTCTTTCACGATCTGCGTCAACTCCGTCGCGCGTTCGGGCTCGAACCACACCAGGAAGCGCATGCCCGCGTCATGGGCGGCGTCGGAAACCTTCTTCAGATTGCCGTCCGGATGGCTCCATGTGTTCGGACGCCAGTCGCCTGCCCATTGGAACCAGTCCGCACCGCAGTTCGTGTCCTGCACGACTTCACGATGCTTGCCGTACCAGTTGGCGTCAACCCAGAAGACATCGAACGGAATCTTGAAGCGATTCTTCACGAAGTCGATGATTTTCAACATGTTGGCATCCGTCTTGTTGCCGCCGCTGGCGGAGACGGGCATCAGCGGTTCGAAAATCTTTCCGTTCGCGTCACGCGGCGTCTTGTGCTCGATGATGAAACGGTGGAATTCCACCAAACCGTCTTCGACGGATTTGTTGCGGCGTTCATAGATCACGACATACGGCATGATGAACTTCTCGCCGGGCAGCATCTTGAAATGCGTCGAATCCTGCGTTCCGGTCGTCAGCCAGAATTCGCCGCCGTACTGCATGTCCGCGCGCCACGCGCCCGTCCAGCCGATCGCCATTTCGACGCCGTTCATCGGATCGAAATCGATGCCGAAATACGGCAGCCACGTCGATGTGGACATGCCTTCGTCCGTCGTCAGATGCAGCCAGTCGCATTCATGGCGGCGCTGCAGGAGGACGTCATGGCGTGTGAAATCCGTGAAATTGCATTTCGTGCCAGTCACGCGGCGGACCTTCACGCCGTTTGAATTGCATGCGCGTCTGAAATGCAACGACTTGAAGTCATCGACGATGGCCGTCGGCTCGTCGCCAACGCATTCCAGAACAGGATGCGTTTCGACCACGGGGAAGTCCGCAAACTGGCGGTAGGTCACGGTCACCCGCAGCTTGCCGTCCGGCGACGTGTAGATCATCTGCGAATTCTCCGCGTCCAATTTCTTCTCCGCAGGCTTCCATTCCTCCGGCTTGAACGGCTTTCCGTCATACAAGAATGTCACGGGGAGGTTCTTCGCCAGTTCCGGCAGTTCGGCGGCCACGCCGACCGTCGCCGCAAGGCATGTCATCAAACTCAATGTCAGTGTTTTCATTTTCATGTTTTTTCCCTTTTTTACAACAGAACAAAAATCTGGAATAAGATAGCTTCAATCGGCCATTTTACGAATAGTTGCCGTATTTTCTCCATAGATCCAGCATGAAGTCATACCGTTTCAGCGGCATGCCCGTATAGACGCAATTGCTTGTGCTGAAGACATATCCGTAACCGGGCATGCCGCTTTGCAGCGCGTACAGCACGGATTCCCTGACCTCCTCGTCCGTTCCCGTCTGCAACGCCGCGCAGTTCACGTTGCCGATCAGCGCGACTTTGTCGCCGACCAGACGCTTCACTTCCGCGATATCCACATGGCCCTGCGGGTCGATGCTGTGCAACGCATGCGGATGGCAGTCCACCAGCTGGTCCAATATCGGCATGATGTTGCCGTCGGTATGCTTGATGACGTAATAGCCCATCTCGCGATATCCCGCGATCAGCCGTTTCAGATACGGCGCCACGAACTCCGCGAACTGGTCAGGCGAGAAGAACGGATTCGTATTGAAGCAGTAGTCAGAACATAGCGCGAACGTGTCCAGCGTCCCCCACGATTTCATCTTCTCCGCATGCTTCAAATGCCATTCCAGCGACCGTTCCGCTTCATCCTTAAGGCCTTGCGCGTCATCCATCATGCGGACGGAAAAGTCCATCATATGCTTCCCGTCGGGCAGCGAAAACGTGCAGTCGCCATGCATCATCAACGCATAACGGCGGTTGGACAGTTCTTCGATCCGCTCAAAGCAACGCCGCGTCGCCGTATCGTCCCATCCGCCCGGCCCGTGGTAGAAAATCGCCGAATGCTCGTACTTTTCGGCGATTTTCACATAAAGATCCGCAATATCCTCTATCTGAAGCGCTTGTTCCTCCGCGCTCATCTGGTCCCATTGGGAGAAATGGCGATGCGTCGGATGGACTTTCCCGAACGCCTCCATCGTCAGAAAGAAGACCAGTTCAAAATGCGGCACACGCCCTGTGATCGGCCGCCGATCCAATGCCGCGAAGAATTTTTCCCTTGGTGTCATCGTTTCCATATATATACCTTATTATAATAGAGTTGATCATTCGCCCGGATCGGGAGCCTGATAGGCCTTGTCGCCGCCAAGCTTCAGAAAATCAAAATAGATTTTGACCAGGCAGGCGATGCCCAGTCCCGTCATGACCGTGCCGAACAGGAAGCAATAGCGGTAGTCGCTGTTCAGTTTGAGCAGCAGCCAGCCGAACAGCATGCTGACAAGAACCGTCGTGATCGCATGGATCATCGAATATGCCGAATTGAACTGCGCGAACAGCAGATGCGGGAACAGCCGCTGTCCCAACGACGCGGACAGCGTGAAATAGCAGCCCGACAGCACCGTGTGCAGATACATGATCACTTCGAAGCTGAACTCGTCCTTCACCCAGAACCACCCCGCGATCATTGTCGCCAGATACGTCAGCAACGCCGCGATAGACATGCGCAAAGGATGGAAGCGGTCCGCCAACGTCCCCAGGAAGAAGCTCAGGCAGAAGGAGATGCCATAGCAGATCGTCAGCACTTTTCCATAAAGAGCCATGTCCATGTTGATGACGGGGCTTTTCGCGTAAAGAATCGCGTACATGTTATAGGGGGACGCCGCCATGCCGCTCAAGACCATCGCCGTGATGACCCAGCGGTAATACGGCATGGAGAAGCACTGGCGGAAATAGGTGAGAAACGGCTTGTAGATGTCGCCGATCTTTTTCACGGGCGGCGTGTCCACCGGCGGATATTCGCCTTCGCGCACTTTCCAGCAGAGGGAGTACAGGCCGATGCCGTAGAACAAACCGACGCCGATGAAAATGTAGAAGTAATGCGCCTCCACCAATTTCAGCAGATAGAAATTGAACAGCATGCCGGCCAGAAGGCTGATCGCACGGAACAGTCCATAGAAACGCCCAAGCATCTCCTTTGGAACAACATCGTTCACCAGCGCTCCGGACAAGGCACTCGACAGCGTTGTGCCGAAGTCCAGCAACGCCCAGAAGACGCCGAAGCAGATGAGACAGGCCGTGTTCAGCTTGATCGCCTCGCCAGTCAGATTGAAAAGCAGCTTGCCCAACATCGGCGAAAAGCCCAGGCCGCACGCGCCGACGACGATGAACGGCGTCGTGAAGAACAGGAACGGGATACGCCGCCCCCACCGTCCGCGATGGCGGTCGGAGATATAGCTGATGATCGGCATCAGAAAGATGTTCGTGAAGCTCGGGAACGAAATGATGATCAATGAAAACAGGAAGTCGTTGACATCGAACGTGCGGATCAGCAGCGTCGCGGCCGGTCCGATCGCCCGGTCTTTCATCGCCCACGCGAAATCGCCCCACAGCAGCCAGCAGAACAACGCCACCAGACCGCCCATCGTGTAGGTCAACGTCCCGACGCGCCAAATCTTCTTGTCACCAGCCTTTTCTTCCATTTCGCCCATAAAATCATTTCCTCAATGATGAAAATCGGAAAAAACATAGCCTGAAGCTATCTTTTTTGTCACAATCTTATGATTTATTTACTTTTTTTAGTGGATTTTTTTTCAATAGCGTTTACTTTAATCCCTTAGTCGGATTTTTCATTATTTTTGTCTTGGGTATGTAGAAAAAAAACAAAAGAGTTTGCAAATGGACATCATCAACCTGCCAAAAGAGTACCAGTACGTCAACAACATCCGCTACAGTTGCCAGTACCACGTCATCTTCTGCCCGAAATATCGCCGGAAGGTCCTAGTCAACGGCGTGGACGAATGCCTGCTCCAGCTCCTCCATGAAAAGCAGGACGAATTCGGCTACAAGCTCTACTCCACGGAAGTCATGAGCGATCACGTCCACCTCCGCATCGAGATCCCCCCAGACCAGAGCGTCTGCTCGATCATCGGCAAAATCAAAGCCTACACCTCCCACGTTCTCCGCGAGAAGTTCCCCGAACTGAAGTCCCGTCTGCCTACACTGTGGACCAGAAGCTACTTCGTCTCCAGCGTCGGCAACGTCTCCCTGAAGGAAATCGAGACGTTTGTTGAAGAACAGAAAAACCACTGACACGCCTCAACGAAAGGCTGTCTTGCACGAAATTCGTGAATAATCAAGACTCCAGTCAATGCCCGTCTGGCGGGAAACTCGCCGTCGGGCATTTTTACAATGAAGACTTCATCCATGCGTGCTCTCCTTGGAGAGAACGCATCGGTGAAGTTTTTTTCGCTTGGCCGGGCGTCCTTTCATGCCGCCCCGCCCCGGACTTCACGCCGGAACTTCGTGAACGTCTCGTCGCGGACTTGTCATGGGCCCACCAAAACGGCCTCCTGCTCGACACGCTCTTCAACTGCAACTGCTACGGCGAACAAGCCGTCAGTCAGGAACTGGCGGATCTGGTCCGACATGTCATCATGGAAATGGACAAAAACGGCCTGTTTCCGGACATTGTCACGACCACGTCCCCTTTCATCGCGACGATTCTCAAGCGGATTTTTCCATCCATAAAAGTGCGCGCCTCTGTCAATATGCGTGCTCATGGCACGATCGGCTTCGAATCCGTGGCGGACATCTTCGACGAATTCTATCTCTCGCGCGAACACCACCGCGATCTGGAATACGTCAAACAAGCCGCCCGATGGGCGGCGCAAAACGGCAAACGCATCGGCGTCCAACTGAACAGCGGTTGCATCCGCGAATGCCCGTTCCAGACGTTCCATGACAACATCCACGGCCATAACCGCGCGAAACAAGCCGCGGCCGCAAAGGATTTCGACTTCTCCTTCATGCTCTGCCAGAAGCATTTCGGACGCGACCACGCTTTTGAGGACATCCTTCGCGCCACATGGTTCCGCCCGGAAGACGCGTATCTTTTGGAGCCATACGTCTCCTTCTGCAAACTTGCCACGCGACGCATCGCCAATCCGACGAAAATCGTCGCCGCCTACGCTTCACGAAACTACGACGGCAACTTACTCGACCTTCTGGATCCCGTCCATTCCGCCCTCTTCGCCCCGCTTGTCATCGACAACAAGTCTTTTCCAACCGACTGGGCGACAAGCGGCATCGGCGCCGCCTGCGCCCGAAATTGCACCCACTGTGGCCGCTGCGCAGAAGTTTTCCAAATGGTCACGAAACGTATCCAATAAACATACCAACCTCCTTTAGCATCATGTCCCTCCAACCCAACAAACTCTGCCTTGTCATCCCCTGCTATAACGAGGAAAGCATTCTTCAAGACACGGTCCAGCAATTGCTTGCCCTTCTGCATAACCTTGAAGAGGAAGATCTTATCTCTAAGGACAGTTGCATGTTGCTCGTCAATGACGGTTCATCTGACAAAACATGGGAAATCATAGAAAACGCCAGCAAAGAATATCCCGGCAAAGTCCTCGGGGCTTCGCTCGCCGCCAATCGTGGCCATCAAGCCGCCTTGTTGGCGGGATTGACGGAAGCCTCTGATATCTCGGATGTAACCGTTTCGCTGGATGCAGATTTGCAAGACGATATCAATGTCATCCAAGACTTTCTCCGTGAATACCACAACGGCAACGATATCGTCTATGGTGTACGCAATGACCGCAGCTCCGATTCCTTCTTCAAACGGATCACAGCCGAATCATTCTACAAATTGATGCAATGGCTGGGCGTCAAGACAATTTACAACCACGCCGACTTCAGACTGATGAGCAAACGTGCCGTCAAGGCGTTACTCGAGTATTCGGAAGTCAATCTCTATATTCGCGGGCTTGTTCCCATACTCGGCTTCAGGCAAGCGATTGTCTTCTACAAGCGTAAACCAGCGGATAGACCAACCCATTATCCGTTAAGCAAAATGCTGCTCCTTGCATGGGAAGGGATAACGTCCTTCAGCATTCGCCCAATTCGCGCCATCACATTCCTCGGCGTCATCATGATGGCAATATGCTTCCTGCTTTTTTTATATATATTGTATAGCAAGTTCGTCGGATTTACAGTCGCGGGTTGGACTTCCCTTGCCGCTGTGACACTTCTTCTCGGCAGCTTCCAGCTCCTTTCCGTCGGTATCATTGGCGAATATATCGCCAAAATCTACTTGGAAGTCAAACGCCGCCCGCGTTTTCTTATCCAAAAAAAGACTGGATTTGAAGATAAATAACCGTCTATCGGCCTCTTTTCTTCCATTCTTGCATCAGCGTGAAAAATCGCTGATGCAAGAAGTCGGGCAAGCCTGAACGCCTCAATCCAATTTCAGCACGGGCCAATCCGCCGGCGGTTCACCTAAATCCGGAACGTCCATCAGGATACCGCCTTGCAAAGCGGATTGATGCGCCACCAGGCCGGGCAGATTGAAACGCGCCGCCTGCCAGATGTTCGTCGGCGACAGCAATCCCGTCGCCATCGCCTGGCAGAAGTCATCGACCATGAAATGGTGGCAGCCGTTGTGGCCATTCCGTTCATGGCGGATTTCAATCGGAATGCGCTCCGTATGCTGCCGCGGCGAACTCTCCCAGAAGCCCATGCCGTCGCTGATCCGCTGCGGCGTGTCAGGTTCGTTCAGCACCGCCGTCACGCTTTCAGGCAGAAGTTCTTTCGTCACTTCCTCCATGATCAGCTTCTTGCGGTCCTCCTTGCTCCAATGCGAGAAATAGTGGTGCGATACGGCGAATTCGTAGCATCCTTCCGAACCATAGAACTGTGAAATATAGGAGTTCGGCCCCGCGAACGCCAGACGGCGGTTTTCGCTTATTCGCGCCACGCCGCCGTTGGACAACTGGCAGAGCATCGCCGTGTTGGAGAACGGATTGTTCCACAGATTCACGCCGTTCTCCCCGAAAATATCCGTCAGATACTTCTCCCTGTAACCGAAACCGCAGACTTTTGTCGCATAGACATGCGGCAGGCAGCCGAGAATCATGGACGTGGAATGCGTCGGATACAGCATCGGCGGAATACCCGCGACCTGCCGCCAATGCGGCCCTTCATGTTCGTAGTGAAAATGACGCTGGTCATGGTTGTACTGAGCCTCGCCATAGACGAAATCGCCCATCTCGCCGGACGCCATTTTTTCACGGCAGAAAACGGCGCAGGCGCGATAGTAGCCTGTCTCTCCCATGGAATAGGTCAAGCCCGTTTCACGCACAAGTCGTTCGATTTCAAAAATTTCCTCTATCTTACTGGCGACTGGCACGGCGCTGTAGACGTTCTTCCCAGCCTTCAAGGCCTGGATGACCAGCGGCCCATGAAGATGGCGCTGCACGAAGATGGCGACGGCGTTGAATTTCGGATCCGAAATCGCGTCTTCAAACGTTGGAACAATCGGCACATCGAACAATTTCTGGTATTCTTTCGCCTTCTCCGGAATCAAATCGCACACGGCGACATATTCCACATCGGGATGCTTCTTGAACAATGGCACGAAACAACGGCAAAACTGCCCGCAACCGATAAAACAAATACTGACTTTTCTTCTCATGCGAACTCCTTGTTCAATATGTCATGCAAACTTTTCATGCAACAACGCCCTTTCATTCCCGCCGTTCTTTAGTCTAATCGCCAAAACGCCGATTGTCAAGAGCGGCCGCCTTGATTCCCGCCATGTCCATTATACATTATTTATATTTAATATTCCAAAACACCTCAATGACCATCAAGGAGCACGACATGTCAACCATGGCAGATTGGAAACAGGCGATGTCACAAGGCTACTGGGACCGTTGGAACGACGACGTCCAAGCTAAAATCGGCCGTGATATCGAAGCGAACCGCAAGGCGGACGGCGTCTTCAAGACGCAAGCCCCAAAAGGCGCGGACGTCAAAATCGAGCAGACGTCGTCATCGTTCATATTCGGCGCCCATATCTTTAATTTCGACCAGCTTGGAACAGACGAACGCAACGCCAAATACCGCAATCTCTACGGCACTCTCTTCAATTCCGCCACCATCGCGTTCTACTGGAAAACGCTCGAATTCATTGAAGGCCAGCCGCGCTTCGAACCGGCCTTCCGTGACACGGCGGCCTTCTGGAACAACTGCCCGAATCCAAAACAGCAGCCCCACTGGCGCCGCCCTGCCGTTGATCCAGTCGTCGATTTCTGCCTTTCAAAAGGCATTCGCCTGCATGGACATACGATTGTCTGGGGCAACAATACATGGCAGTATCCGGATTGGCTCATGAACAGCGTTCCATTCGATGTTTTAAAACACGCAAAGCTTGACCGTAATCCACAGAACAATCGCCTCGCCGGCAACGCCTTGGCGCCATGTTTCGAAGACATGACCGCTGATGAATTCGCGGACCGCTTCCCAGAATTCACGACACGCCTCAACACCGTCATCGCCCGCCGCATCATCGAAATCGCCCTCCGCTACGGTGACAAAATCGACAGTTGGGACGTCGTCAACGAAAGCGCCACGGACTACGGCAAAGGTCTCATGGTTCCAGGTTCCCGCATCTGCAAGAGCACATACGGCCCCATGCCCGGCGACTACACCTACCGTGCCTTCAAGATCGCCGAAAGCGTCTTCCCCGCCAAGGCGAAACTCAACATCAACGACTACAATATGACGGACGCCTATCTCAATCAGGTGCAAGATCTTCTGCAACGCAAATGCAAAATCGACATCATGGGCGCCCAGATGCATCTCTTCAATCCGCAGACATGTCTGGACATCGCGGACGGCAAGACGGAAACCGAATCGCCGTCCGTTGTCTATGAAAAATTCAGCCGTCTTGAGAAGGCCGGCCTGCCCATCCATCTGAGCGAAATCACCATCACCGCCCCAAACAACGACGAACGCGGCCAGGCCATCCAAGCCGTCATCACCCGCAACCTCTACCGCCTGTGGTTCAGCCTGAAGCCGATGATGGGCATCACATGGTGGAACGTCGTCGACGACTGCGGCGCACCAGGCGAACCGTCCGTCTCCGGCCTCTTCTCACGCAACATGGAGCCGAAACCCGCCTATTTCGCCATGAACGATCTGATCAACCATGAATGGCGCACCAATACGTGCGTGAAAGCAGACGCGGACGGCAATGTCGCCTTCCGCGGTTTCCGCGGCAACTACAAGCTCACATGGCTTGACGCACAGAATAATGAATGCAGTGAGACTGTTACATTAAATTAAAGGAGTAAACATGAGTATCTTCAACACGGACAAACGCATCAAACTCGGTATATGGGGCCTCGGTCGCGGTAGCTCGTTCATATCCTGTGCTAACGCGCTAAATATCGATGTCGTCGCTGGTTGCGACTACAATCTGCACATGCGCGAGCGTTTCCAGAAAAACCTTCCGAACGCTTTCGTGACGGACAATGAAGATGAATTTCTCGCGTCTGACATCGACGCCGTGCTCGTCGCCACGTGGTTCCCCGCCCACGCAAAAGACTGCATCAAGGCATTGAACGCAGGCAAACATGTCATGTGCGAAGTCACGTCGTTCTTCACGCCCGGTGAAGGCGTCCAGCTTGTCGAAGCCGTCGAAAAGTCCGGCAAAGTCTACAATCTTCTTGAAAACTATCCCTTCATGAAGGTGAATCAATACGCCAAAAAGCTTTGGCAGCAAGGCATTTTCGGTGATTTCACCTACGCGGAGTACGACTACAACCATGACTGCCGTTCCCTCAGCTACACATACATCGACGGCGTTCCCGTCATCCCCGGCTATGAGGCGCACAACTGGCGTTCATGGTATCATTCGCAACACTACAACACGCATTCGCTCGGTCCTGTCATGCAAATCACAGGCCTTCGGCCCGAAAGCGTCGTCGCCTACGAAATTAAAGAGCCCCTGCCGGGCTTCATTCCGACGAGAGGCGGCGCACGTATCGGCGCGTCGCTCATCCACATGAGCAACGGCGGTGTCGTTCGCAATCTCATCGGCGCAAGTTCTTGCGACACACATTCCAAGCGCATCTGGGGCACGCGCGGTTTTCTTGATTTCACAAGCAATTGCTATGTCCGTATCGGCAGTTCCGGCCACGGCCGCATCCTGAACGTGAAGCCCGAATGGCCAGCACTCGGCGACCTGGCGGACACCATGGGACACGGCGGCGGTGACTTCTGGGAACTCTATTACTTTGCACGCGAAATCCTTACGGGCGAAAAAGCCCCATGGGACGTCTATTCCGCCAGCGATGTCACGATCGTAGGCCTCTTGGCCGCCCGCAGCTCTATCGCAGGAGGCCAGCCGATCGCCATTCCGGACTTCCGCAAGAAGGAGGACCGCGACCGCTTCCGCAACGATTTCGACAAGCCTGACCATTTCGATCCGAAGCACATCTTCCCGGACGGCCACGATCCCGCCATCACTGGCAATTTCGCCACCGTCATGAGCAAGTTCTCGAATTTCTCCGGCAACATGGGCATGGTCCTTCTCCGCAACGCCCGCGACGGCATGAAACTCTATCACGAACTCGCCGGCGACGCCGACCGTTTCGCCGTCATCACGGATGTGAAAAATCTTATCAAGGCTCTTCCCGATCTCGCCGCCAACTGCCGCGAAGCCAAGAAGATCATGGACGCCTATCCCGGCTGCCCCGCCGCGGGGGCCATCAAAAGCACATTGGAAACCTGCGACGCGGATTGGGTCATGGATACCGACAACGCCATCCGCGAACTCCAGCAGTGGCTCGTGGACATTCAATAGTCTATCAATCATTTTATTACTTTAAATAATTGCATGCACGTTCAGTTATAAAATGAACGCATAAGCTTCTTCAGAATATTTTGGAGAAGCTTATGCATTCTTTTTTACATAAAAAAATATGGACAGCGATGAAAAATTTAATTTGGATGCTTTTACCAAGAAATTAACATACTACATAAACTTGCTACTTCCCCCTTGCCATCTTAAGCCCAATCAACTTGATGGAGGTAATTCAATCATTAGGATTGTAGCTATATCATGCGTTCTACTTATCCATCTTAAAACATATTTACATCAATACATATTTGATCTTTTTCCAATAAATTGTTGTTGCAGTTGTTGTTTTTGGGCTGTACCTGCATTTATCTGCCTTAGTGGCAAGTTAATTCCTATTCAAATACCATATAAACTATTCTACAAAAAATCATTTAATAAAATTTTTCTTCCAACGGTATTTTGGAGCATTTTATTCTCTGTAATTACTTTTTTCAAATCAGAACATTCAATAAGAGCCATTATCGATAACTGTATTAAGAGTAGACCTTTCTTTCATCTTTGGTTTATGTTTATGCTTTGCGGGCTCTACTTACTCGCCCCACTTTGTTCAATTATTATCAAAAAAATACCTTTTAGATATTTGCTTCCTTTTTTATTCCTAGTCATGTGCAAACCTGTTATTTGGGATTCTCCTCCTTGGTATTATCCATTATTAATTAGCATTCCATATATATTTTTATTTATGACTGGATCCATCATGTCGCATTCTCATATTTCCCCCAAAATAATATTTATTTCATGCCTCACAGCTTTTTGTTATCTTTTGTTTATGGGGATAATTCTTCCACTCTATTCAAATAAAATAACACAATATCCATTCCACCATTATCTTGGATTCTGCGGATATTTGGGAGGTACATCTATAACGTTAGTTTTTTTATGGATTGGAACTTTTATCCCTTATAACATCAAAGTAATATTGTATAAAATTAGTCAGTTAGTTTACGGAGTATATTTTATTCATCCTTTGATTATTATATTACTAATTAAGTCCATAAAATTCAAATCACTTAATTGTCTTTCATTTTTCGTTATTTTTATAGCTACATGGCTTATATGTTTCATGAGCACCATCTGTTGCAAGAAAATACCATTTCTACAGCGCTTTCTCTAATGCAACAACAATCCTCATACCAGCATAAGTATATTGCTGACAATCATATTCCTCCCCAAAAATAATGGTGAACTTATTATTTCACGTAGTCTTCGAACGCGAAATCGGACACACGCTGGCGGTTGACGACAGGATGATTCAGGACACCATGTCCGCCCGGCTCGGCGACTTCAAGAAACACGTTCTTCACGGAATCGCGATGGAAGTCCGCGCGGAATGTGTTCATGACGGAATTGAACATGCCGTCCGCCTTCACGCCCTTCTCCCACGGGGCTTTGCCCGCATACCAGAAGCAATAGCAACTGTCGAAAATACTGCAGATATTCGCGCCAAGATGGAAGCCGATGGCGAACTGGTCGCTATAGCAGAAGCTGTACCAGTTGTTGCCATTGCGATCCCAGAAGCCTGTGCTGTCGCCGTAATCATCCCAACCACAAGTATATAGAGGATGGAGGTTGCGGAATGAATTGCCGCTGCTGCGTACTTCCACACCGACATACACATCCGCAATGCGCATGTTGCTCATCGTGTTGTCATATCCTTCCAGCAGTACGCCGATGGAATTCCGCGCGCGGTTGCCCACGATGTTCACGCTCATGATATCCGCATCCGACGAACCGCTGTTCGCGCCGCGTTTGATATGGATGCCGATGCGCGTATGCTTAATGGACACTTCGCGAATTGCCGTTTCGCGTCCCCCATCGATGGAAATGCCGTTGGCGACGCCATTTCCATCAACGATTCCACCTGTGAAACTGTAATTGCTGCCAATCGTGCGGATGTCGTTTGCGGGGCATTCGCCGCCAAGACGAACCATCGCCTCTTCGGAGCTCCAGCCGTCCGCCGCTTTCAAGACAGCGTAGTTTGACAGCTTCAAATCAACGCTCTTCTTCGGATCGGCGGGCGTCAAAATCGGATGGGACAACACATAAACGCCGTCGGGAAAATAAATTGTACGATTTGGATTCTCATCGATCAGTTTCTGGATCTGATCCGCGACATCCGTTTTACCGTCTGCCGCAACCGTATCCGTGACAACCAAATATCCTCTATTATTCATATCTTCCATGTTATAACACTCTAATAAAATTACTAACCACTAATCACTAGCCACTAACCACTAATTATTCAAAATACTTCCAGCAAACTTCGTCCAAGCAGTACGGGCCGGGGACGATGTCGTTGCGTGTAAACCAACGGCCGTTCGTGAAATCAGGCATCGCGACAGGCATGCCGCCTTTCGCGATGGAATCTTCACTCAAGCAGGTCACCGCCATCCAACTGACCGTGTCATACACGTCGATCGGTGTCTGAGTTCCCGCCATGACGGCTTCGAAGAAAGCGCGCTGCACGAGATAGTCCATGCCGCCATGGCCTTCTTTGTTCTGCATCAGCTTGCCGCCTTCGCGATACGCCTTCCACAACGGATGCTCGTACTTTTCATAATATTTGTCAATAGGCTCCCAGCAATCCTCCTTCTCGCTGATGCCTTCCAGATAGATGCAGTTCTTGTCCTCAGACCAGATGCCCTTCGTCCCCTGTAAAACGTTCCGCCGGCTGTAAGGTCTTGGCAGCGAAGTATTATGGCATAGCATGATTGTTTCGCCATGGGCGCATTTGATGGTCGTGATCGTCACATCGCCTTCCGTGAACGGGCAGCTCGCCATCGGATGGTCTGCCCCGCGGTTCGCCGCCACCCACGCATTCATCCCGCGCGCCTTCGACGCGATGGAGCTCACGGTCAGCATGCGGTTTCCCTTGTTGATATTCAACCACTTGGCGATGGGGCCGAGTTCATGCGTCGGATACAATTCGCCACAACGGTTGCGGTTCTGCACATGGCGGAAATGGTCGCGTTCATAGCCCAAAGCGATGTGTTCACGAAGATCATGGCAATAGCCGCCTTCCGCATGGACGAGTTCGCCGAACAGCCCCTGCTTCACCATGTTCAGAATGGTCATCTCATTGCGATCATAACAGCAGTTCTCCAACAGCATGCACGGCATGCCGGTCCGTTCACTGACACGAACCGTCTCCCAACATTGCTCGATGGAATTCGCGCCGCCGACTTCCGTCGCCACGTATTTTCCTGCCTTCATCGCCTCGATGCACAATGGCAGATGTTCGTTCCAGCCTGAAAACACGCAGATTGCGTCGATGTCTTTTCGGTCCAGCATCTCTTGGTAGACAGTCGTCGCCTGCGGCATCGGCCGCCCGGCCGCCTTCACCGCCTCCAAAGCCGTTTTCAGTCGCGCTTCACGCAAGTCGCACAGACTGACGACATGCACGTCATCCATTCTCAAAATCAAACGCAGATTGCCGACGCCGCGTCCGCCAAGCCCAACGACGCCAATATTGATGCTGTCTTTCATGTTTTCTTACTTGCACTCCATTTTTTCTGATAATGACTTATTGCTTACTAATTTAACATACAACAAATATTTGCCAAATAAAACAATTCTATGATTAAGCCTCATTGTCTTTTTTGGCATTAGATTTCTGTGTTTTTTCAAGCAGCAGCAAAAAGCAAATCATAAAGAACATGGCAATTGGTAACAATGGAAAGATTCCGATATCATCTTTTGCATAATACAAAAAATTCGCTCCTGACGGATATAATGCACCAATTTTTTGGGCTATCGACTTGGTGACATTATAGGGAACACACCAAAACATAAAAAAGGAAAAACTGACAATCATTGTTAATATGGAATAAAGATTCTTTTTTGACATACGATAATAAGAATCTAAAACAATGACTGCCAAAAATGGAAGGAATAAAATTCCATCATGCAATCGGTGATATGAAATACATAATGTCATTGATGAAAACAAACAACATTCAAGTGCTGTAAAATGTAATTTCGAATTTTTATCTTTGTTATTGATGAATTTCTTGTACAATATCCAGAAATACGAAATTACAATCAGGATTTTTAAAATCGTATTAATTATTTGTATTTTAAAGAAACCTAAGCAAATATAATCATAAGAATGATTCTCATATGAATTAGCTCCATGTAATACATCAATAGATACTAGTTTTAGATAATCAACAAATGAAGGAATTGGTCCCTTAAGCCAAAAACCAACAGATAACACCATTGCCATGAAAAGGATAAACCCCAAAAAACAAATTTTTAAACGTTTTTGGAAAATAAGCACAGGGGCTAAAAATGTCATTATTGAATATTTAACAGCAGCTGCCATCCCTAAAAAAACGAAATTAAATGTTCTATCATAGCTATGAAAAAGCAATGCAAAACACAATAAAAAGGCCGCGAAACAATTATTTTGGCCAACAAACAACGTATGCGAAAAAGGATTTGATACACATATCAACATCAATATAATCAATATTGGCAAATTCTTCCACTTTGGTTTTATATATTCATTTATACGATAACCAAAATAATTAAAAATTATTATAGCCAATGCTGTAAAGGCAATAATTGAAGCAATAAAATAAAGATAACGAATAATTACACTTGTAGGACATAAACTAGGTAACATCGCAATAAGAGACATACTTGGAGGTTGAAGAGGCGGGAGCTTCATATAAAACTCATATACGTCTTTTTCATAAGGAGATATCCCCAGACGTATTAGTTTTGCTGTTTTTATATATATATTGTAATCCATAAAATTTGCGTTGACGGCAATTCTAATCCATCGAGCAAATGTAACAAACAACAAAAAAATCTGAATCACTCGAACTAAAATGCGTTCATATTGAACAAATACCTTTTTTAATACATTCATTAAAATTTCCTCTTAATCATATATAAATGTTTTTATGCTTTAAATCCATAGATTAATAAGCATCATTCAATTATCTTCTCGTTTCTATAAACAAATAATTTCTCTTAATTCAAATACGTTTTAACTCTTTTCAAAAGAAAATTCCAGCCAAAGTAAATACACTATTATTGAAAACATGACAAATGGCATAATCGGGAAAATGTTTGAAAATCCGCCTACTTTATCTGTTGAATAATACACTATCTTTTCTGCAACAGGAATCATATTTCCAATTTTGCTTCCAATGGAAAATATTATACTTGAAGGAGTCGTCCAAAATATCAAAAACAGGAAAGCCAGTAGCAATTGAAATATGCTCTGTTTATGATTGGCATCTTTCATTTTAATACAGTATTGATATAGTTCTAACACAATTACTCCAAGAAATGGCATGAACAATACACCATCTTGTATTCTATGATAACTGAAAAAAATTGTCATGAATGTAAAAAGCCCCCAATCGACGGCTGTCAAATGCATTGGAAAACCCTTTTCTCCTTTTGTCATGTTGTTTTTCCATATTTTTAACAACACCCCTATATAAGCCAAGCATATAAAAATTTTCAAAATACGGTTAATTATGTTACTTTTCAAGAAACCAATACTCAGGAAGAAAAACGAACCTTCGCCATAAGAATTTCCACCTTGAGAAGTAGATTTAATAACACATTCTACATATTCATGAAATATTGTCACGAGATCATCAAGCCAAATTCCAATAGACAAACACAGGACAACGAATAAAATGAATGACAATATGCTCATTTTCAAGCGTCTTTGCAAAACAAGTATTGGAATCTGAAAGGTCATGACAGAATATTTGAAAGCAGCAGATAAACCGAGCCAAACGATATTACTTATTTTGTCATTGGCTGGATACAATATAGCAATAAAAAGACAAACTGCCGCAAGAGAGGAATTTTGTCCCGCACGAAGCATCCCCAAGAATGGAGACGCTATGCAAACCAAAGTTAGTACAAAAAGTACAGGAAGACTATGCCAACATGGTTTTTTATATTCTTTTAAATTAAACCCAAAATAGTTGAAAACCAAGATTGCAAATGCAAAATATGCCAATGTGCCAAGAATGAAAAACACAATATTTTGAAATGTTATTGAACAAAAACATAACGGCATGGACAATAATGACATACTGGGTGCTTGAAGCGGCGCGGCTCCGAATTTTGTCAAGAAAACTTCTGGTTTGTACGGGCAAATACCCTGCCTGACCCAATTTGCAGTCTCTACAAAAAAGCGTGTATCTGTAAAAAGAGCTGTTCTATATGCCATTGCCAAGCGAAGAAGAATCAATATGCACAACACGAATTGGCAGATAGAACAACAGATTGTCTCATACCGCTTGATTATATTGAGGATATTTCTCATGATTTTTTTAACTTTTTAGGCTTCCTGAAACAATATTTTATAATTCAGGTACTATAATATTATAAATTGATTTTTCAAATTTTTTAAAAACATCCCCACAGAACATCATTCCTTCTAGATACATGAGGTGTTTTTTTCTTCAACAATCATTCGCTTTCATTTGACAATATCATTATCAAAATTATTTTATCATATATTATTCTATAAATATAATAAACTATTATTATGAGCATATTTGACACAGTCATAGACAGAAGCAATACCGGTTCATTGAAACTGGAAGTCCTGAAAGAACGCTATGGACGGGACGACCTCCTCCCGTTATGGGTTGCGGACATGGATTTCGCCTCGCCTGACTTCATTATCGACGCCATCCGCAAACGCCTCCAGCATCCCATCTTAGGATATACGGTAACACCGCCGGAATTGTGGCCGGCCGTCGCGAAATGGACGAAGGACCACCATGGATGGGACATCTCCGAAGAATGGCTGACCTTCATTCCAGGCGTCGTCAAAGGCATCGGCTTCGCCGTCAATGTCTTCACGAAGCCTGATGAGAAAGTCATCATCCAGACTCCCGTCTACCACCACTTCCGTATCACGCCGGAAGGCAACGGACGACAGGTCGTCGTAAATCCGCTGAAGCTCGGCGATGACGGAATCTATCATATGGATTTTGAACATCTTGCGTCTATCGTCGATGACAAATGCAGGATGATGATCTTCTGCAATCCGCACAATCCGGGCGGCGTCGTGTGGGATCGCGAAACGCTTGCCAGACTGGCGGACTTCTGCATGGAGCACCACATCCTTGTCGTGTCCGACGAAATCCACTGCGACATGGCGTTGTGGGACAACAAGCACATCCCGTTCGCATCCGTCTCGGAAGCCGCCGCCCGCAACAGCATCACATTGGCCGCCCCCACGAAGACGTTCAACATCGCGGGCGTCGTCAGCGCGTATGCCATTGTCCCTGATGAGAAGATACGCCATAAGTTCTTCGATTGGTTGGAGATGAACGAATTCAACGAACCACCGATGTTCTCCCCGATCGTCGCTCTTGCAGCCTTCCAGCATGGTGAACAATGGCGGCGGGAGATGATCGCCTATCTGCAGGACAACATCGATTTTGTCATCCGCTTCTGTGAAAAGGACCTTCCGGGCATCAAGCCCATGCGGCCACAAGCCTCCTTCCTGGTCTGGCTTGATTGCCGCGGCCTCGGCATGAACCATGAGCAACTGAACGATTTCTTCATTAACAAAGCGCATCTCGCCTTGAACGACGGCGAGATGTTCGGCCCTGGCGGCGAAGGCTTCATGCGTCTCAACGTCGGCACGCCGCGTTCCATTCTCATGGACGCGCTTAACCGTCTGAAAGACGCCTTGCCCAAATAAAAATCTTCTCCGAAAACGGAATCAATATTCTGTCCGGTCAATCATATCTTGCTGTTCCGCTGGGGACAATGCGATGAAATATTCCGAAAATCCCGTCTTGCGCACGAGAAGCGTTCGATATTCCTCCGGATGCTGCCGCGCTTTTTCCAATGTCTCGCGGCTGACCATCGTGAAACCGAGATGCTGTCCGCCCATCGCAAAGTAGCTTTTTATCATCGCCTCCAATGTCTCTTCCGACGGTTTGAAGCCGAATTTCAGATTCAGCCCGCCGCAGATACAACGTTTAAGCGGCAGTGACGCAACGCTTTCCAACAGCGCCGTCGGGCTATGATGATCCGCGCCATACGTTGGTGATTGATTTTCGCTGACTGGCGTACCGGCCTTCCGCCCGTTCGGCGTCGCGCCAATGCGCAGGCCATAGTCGCGATGCAACGTCAGCGAATAGAACGACGGCATGGCCAGAAATCCTTCTTCCCGAGCCGCTTCCTCAAACACGTCGATGAGCAAGTTGCCGATTTCCGCGGCCTTGGAATCGACCGTTTTGTCACCATTCCCATATTTGGGGAAATCACGGATTATTTCCTGCCGCAAAGCTTCATGACCGTCATAGTCAGAACGCAGGATCTCCTTGATTTCAGCATAATCGTAGCGTTCGCGCAGTTTTTCCAGAGCCACCATACTATCTGCCATCGTGCCAATTCCCATGAACATCAAATGGAGCCAGCGGTAGTTCTCCGCGCCTTTCCGCCAGATGTCTTTACAACTTTGGACACAGCTGTTGATAAACAACGATTCAAAATGGTAGCACAAGCCCTTCGAATAAGGCGACTTGCGGGCATTCATCATATTGACGATCTCATCATACGCCACTATTCGAAGCTTTGGAAGCACATCCGTGACATCATCCGCATCCATCATCGCCTTGTGGAACCATCCGCAACTATCCGTAAAGGAATCAATCCGCGGCATGATATTGTACAGCCTGCCAGGCAGATCCACGCGGTTGCACGCCGTGAACGAATAATTTACGGCATCATCAGGACGGATCCCGCTATTTAGTAATTTATTGGTTATCAACTTGTCGTTGAAGAAGTTGCATTGCGGTCCAAGCAGATGCGCCGCTTTCGCCGCCAGCCCATAGTCCTTTCCTATACGGAAATTCAGAATTGGTTGCGGCAGTTGAACTTCCGTCGCAGCATCAATCAGCAGTTCGTCAATCGCGTTGAATTCCGGCCCGAGCGTGATATATTGCTTACTTGCGACACATGGCACAGGTTTCCGCAAGTAATTATCCGTGCAAGTTCCAGTGATTTCATTAAATTTCATCAGGAAGAATGCAACCAACTCCGTCATTTTCTGGCGGTCGCCATTGTAATATGGTGCAAGACAACGATCCAACCGCCCTGGCGCGAAATCGCGCGCCGCACAGATCGTGCTGCAGACGAACTGAAGCATCCAGACGGACTGCAACGCGGAATACATGTCATACGCAGGACCATACGGGACTTGCCGCAAGGCGCGCGCCATCTCCGTCTTGCCCGCCGCATCCGCTGCATCCGCATAGCGAAGACAGTAACGACGAATCGCCTCCAAGCAGGCCGTCGTCTGCCGTGAAAAATACAGTGCCTCCTCCGTTCCAATCCATTCTGCATTCCGTGCAGTTTCCTCTGCAATCCCTTGCAGCCCAATCTTCAGCACGCGTTCAACGGCCAATGTGATATGGCCAGGCGACGATAAACCGTTGCGGCTGAAGCCATCCTTATACGGCCAACGCCCTTCCACCATGCGCCCTGCGAAAACGTCATCGGCGTCAATCGGCGTCGAAAGGTTGTCCATCAGCAGTTCGAACTCGAAGCGGTAGCGCTCTTCAGGCGGTTGCGCCAAAACCTCTTCCGCATGAGCACGCAACAGCTCCTCCCGCTCGATAAAACAGGCTAAATTATCCGAATCCAATATTTTATCTTTCAGCCTTGTCAAGGCTTCCTTCGCTTCCGTTCTCATGATTTTCCACGCTTTTCAATGACTTTTCCAGAGTTCTCGCCACAAATCACGGTCAGCCAGCAGGATTTTGTCCGCTTCTTCTCCGAAAATCCCATGGATGGTCGGCGTCGTCTCAATGTTCACCAGACCGTCAAAACCAATTTTCTTCAAAACAGGAACGATTTTCGAGTAGTCCGCCGTCCCGTCCGCAATGCTTAAGTGCTGATCCTGCAGGCCATTATTGTTATGGATATGGATTTCCACAATGGGCCGCGGCTTCTTCCTTAACGCATTCTCGAATGCCTCCGCCGAATTGTCGCCGGCGGGCAACGGCAGATTCTCCCCTTCGTTCCAAAGGCACCATATCTTCTGGTCGCCCGTGTCGCAAAGACGCACATTCGTATGGGCCAGATCCGACAAAATGCAAAAGTGCGGATACGCCATCGCTTCTTTCCACGACTCCGCATCGCGCGCATTCAGCGGATAATCCTCCGTCGCAATTGGAATGTCCATGTCTTTGAACATTTCCAAGACCCACAGCAACAACGGCAGACTTGCCTGCCGGTCAACCCATGTGTCAAATGACAAAACCTGCGCAAGTCCCGGATTCGCCGTCAACCATGTGTAAATCATTTGTATTGATTGCTTAAAAGCCGCGACTTTTCCGTCGTTGTCAGGCTGCGGCAACGCATGATGAATAGTCAGCCCCATCGGCAATTCACGAAGACGATTGTTTAATGTTTCCGTCAGATCAGCAGATTGCAGGATTTCGTCTATATGGATATTCATGCACTCCACAAAGTCGAAGCCCTGCTCCTTTGCGAACAGCAGATTTTCCAATAAGTTCCTATGCGGATAGCAGCAACTTGAAAATCCCAATTTCATAGTGACGATTCAATCACACAACCATTTCTGACGCACCTCTGCAATCATCCCATGCATTACTTTACTTTTTCATTGTCATTTTTGAAATGCACATGGCGATTTTTCTCACGTTTCCCTCTTCCCCCCCGTCTCCTTTGACACCTTCCCATTTTTATATTTTTACTTCTTCCATCAGCATTTGCAAATGTATTGCAATCAGTTAAATTACGTTGAATCCATTACCATGATGCTAATAGCCCACCATCGGCAAACAGCCTTTCAAGGAGGTTCATGCCATGAAACCATCATCCTTATTCATGCCTCCCATTATCGTCCTCCTGCAGCCCCGCAGGCATTGTCATCTGCTATCGTTATGCCTTCTTTTCGTATTCATGGGCACTGGCTGTTGCAGAATCGGTCTGGAATGCGAAGGCATGTTAAAAACGCCGGACAGATTCTTCGGCGGAACCGCCTGCTGTCTCAGACTTACCTCTTTTACCAAAACTCCCCTGCTCTTTCCAGACCTTCCATTTGAACTGGCGGCAGATGTCGTGCTTCTTCCATTGGATGCCATTTTGTACGCGAACTACAAAATCAATCCGCCTCTGAATGTCTTGATTAAAATCAATGACATGGACCGCCTCGCCAAAAGACTGGCCTCAGGAGCCAACCCCAATGCCAAACCACTGCCCATTCTTACTGCGCAATATCATCATAATCTCGAAGCACTTAGACTTCTTCAGGAGCACGGAGCACAGATTCCTATTGCGTTCTTGTATACATTCAAACCGTCAGATGTCGATTCCCTTCGCCTTGTTCTCAGCAACGGTCTTCCGCAAGGCATAACCATAGATCAAAAGAACAAGGCGCTTATCCATCAATGGCTATCAAATAATACACACCAAGGAACAGGAATAGAAAACTTGACGGAAATCATACAGCTCCTTTTGGACTGCGGTTTCTCCCCTAATGAAGTTCCAGAATACAATTACCCACAGCAAGCAGCTCTTGACATCGTGGAGGATGAAGCCAATTTCAAAACGTGTGACAAAACCAAACTACTGGCGCTTCTCAAGAACCACGGGGCAAAAAAATACAATGAATTGGCGGAAAGCAATCCAGACTTGCCGCAATTGGAAATGAAAGGAGGGGCCATTGATCCGCTTTTCAAAACAGTTGTCAATTTTTTGAAGCAATTGCCTGCACAGGATTTCTATGCCGTCACTACCCAATATCCAGGCATCGACGCCCCTGTGCTGGTTGTCGATTATAAACCAAGCCCTTCAAGCAACACCAGAACATCAAGGTTGATCCATAGGAGGGAATCGCCCACGGCCTGGAAACAGGAAGGTGAACCATTCGACATGCCTGCATGCTGGCGGCTTGTCCTGACGCCGCCCGGCAAAAAGGTCCAGTCGCGACTCCTGCCCGGCATGCCGACCGACTGTATCCTCTGGGAGGAATGGTATTCCCTTCCAAACTACGAAGCCTACATCGAAATGCCTGCCATGCACACATACGATGGGACAATCCCTTTATTCGGACGGCTTGACGAAATTCTGCAGTCGGATATATCAAAACAACAATTCACAGAGCTCCAGAAAAATGGCGTTCATCATCCAAAACTTGTCGAAACATATCTTTTGGATATACTTGACCAACGCACCGAGAAGGGGGTGCCGTCGTCTCAAGACAAAAAATGGCTGGCTAATGCCAAATTACATGCCAGCCAAATCGGCATTGCCGGAAACTGGTGGACGTTGACTGAGAAAAACTACATTTTTCCACGTATTGTCTTCAGCACTCATCATGAAATCGATGTTTCCGACCGTCAGAAATTGAATACTCTTGTACCTTATCCCGACGAAATCATGGCGATTCTCCTCCCGAACACCCATTACAAACACTTTGAAAACAGACAGGAAGAACACGCCAATGGAAAGGACGGGAGCGCCTACTGGAATTGGAAGCGTTTTGAATTCAAAGGGAAAGGGGAATTCTACCTGCTTTATGGCGACGAAGTTTCAGACGAAGCTCTTGACAAAATCCAAAAGCTTCTGACCACGCGTCTGGAAGAACAGCCCGCCAAGCCTTGAAGCAAACCATCCGCCGCTCCTGCAAAAAAAGTCCCAACCGACGATGCCGGTTGGGACTTTTGAACATAAAAATGGCGGAGAGGGGGGGATTCGAACCCCCGGTAGGTTGTTGTACCTACGACGGTTTAGCAAACCGCTGCCTTCGGCCACTCAGCCACCTCTCCGCTTGCGCGAAATCATTCTAAATTGTCGAGAACATCCTTAATATGCCTCGTGTTTCGAAGAAATCAAATCTTTTTCCCGATTTTTTCCGAAAAATCACGTCTTAAGCATGACGCAGACAGACACATCGCATTGATTTTTTCAATTTATCACGTCACTTCCGCACAATCAATCAATCTTTGTATTGTTTTTCCGAAAGAGTGGCGTATATTTATGACTTAATGCTTTTTTCTATACTATATATATAATAATAGAAAGTCATGCAAAATCATCCAAACATTGTCATATTCGTCTCTGACGACCAAGGCGCCTGGGCCCTTGGATGCGCAGGAAACAACGAACTCAAAACGCCGAACATCGACAAAATCGCCGCCAACGGCGTCCGTTTCGAAAATTTCTTCTGCGTCTCCCCCGTCTGCTCCCCCGCCCGCGCCTCCCTTCTCACAGGCCGCATCCCTTCCGACCATGGCATTCAGGACTGGCTCCGCAAAGGGAATATCGACGATCCGGGAGGCAACTTCAGCGGAAGAGACCGCGCCATCGGCTATCTCGATGGTTTGGATGGATTTACGGATTACCTAGCTCAAGCAGGCTATGTCTGCGGCTTCTCCGGGAAATGGCACATGGGGGACAGCGCACGTCCGCAGAAAGGCTACTCCTATTGGGAGGCATACGCCTTCGGCGGAGGAGATTACAACAATTATGTATGGCTTGACCATGGCAAGCCTTATCGCCGCACAGATTATGTCACAGACTATGTCACGAAGAAAGCCATTGATTTTCTCAAAGAACGCGATGGCAAGACGGAGCCGTTCCTCCTCAGCGTCCATTACACCGCGCCACACTCACCATGGGGGCAGCGTTTCCATCCGGAAAGTGTTTCCTCCGCCATTTTTCATTCTTCATTGTTGAGCATCTGT
>CACYQT010000049.1 GCA_902776645.1 uncultured bacterium
GATAAAAGACATGCTCAAATTTCTTGAAAGTCTGGAGGCATTTCATTATAGTGACAAACGGATTATGCAGCTTTTGCGAATTGATGCAGAACACTTGAAATCTTTACGTGAAATGCTTCAGGAGAAGCATGCCGCCGTCATGGCCGATTGACGATTTGCGAAAAAACGGGAGATCCCGTTCCTGCGGGATCGCTTCATGAAAAATATGGTTTAAGCAAGACACGGGAGGCAGAAGACATGCGCAACTATTCGGAGTACTTGAAACAGAAAGTGAAAGAAGAACATGTGATAAAAAACAAGCTTGAAGTACTGGAAAGAATGGAGGAAGACCATTATAGCGATATGCATGGATTTTAGGTCAAGTGAAAACAGGAGGTCCTTGCCAAGGCCGAGACGGCCTTGCTACCCTGAAGTTTTTGTCTTGCCAAGGCCGAGACGGCCTTGCTACCCCGAAGTTTTTGTCTTGCCAAGGCCGAGACGGCCTTGCTACCCCGAAGTTTTGCAACTGGTTTGCCATCAAATGGTAAACGTCATGGCCAGATGATGTTGAGCTGGCCATTGGAAAACGGGCCTGAGTCATAATAGACGGATTCAAGGTGGGCGATGAGAACATTCCAGTCGTCGCCTTCGTCTTCCGTGGCGCCGTCGGCGCCGTAGATGGCGTAGCGCGTTCCGTATTCGTCGCATGAGACAATGATACGTCCTGCCTCCTTCTCTTTATCCTGTCCGTCTTTTTGCGTTGAGCATTCAATCTCCAAAAGCACGATCGCAAGCCTTATCGCCGCTCCAATATACGCATTGTCAGACGCTTGCGTTTCTTTATCCATCAATACGCGTTCGTATGGAAGCCTGAAATCGATCTGGAGCGATGGCTCTTCCCATTGGAAGGCGAATACACGGCTTTGCAAGCCGTGGCCATCGGTCAGCCGTTGCAGGCCGTCGCCGTGTTCAAGTTCATCAAGCGCGGCGGCAAGCTCGGCGATTACCGCGAGGCGTTTATCGTTTATGTCGTCGTTCATAGCTGATATCCTTTAGCTTGCAAAAGTTTTACACGTTGTTTCATCATGCGAACCAGCCGGGGCGTTCGAGGGCCTTGAACAGGTCACGGCAGAAAATCGAGTGCACTTGCTCCTGTGCTTCGCGCGCCGCATCCCCTTCGAGCTTGAAGTTGTTGGGGCCGAGCGGCTTGATGGGATGAGGCATATGCAGTTCCTTGGCGAGAAGCTTGTTCTGCACATCCTTTTGCGCAAAGTCCTCTATCTCTATGACTTTGCCTTCGTTTGCCAGTTTTTCCGCATGGACAATCGTTTCGTCAAGCCGTGAAATGGCGGCTTTCACGGCACCGGACGGCACGCCCTGGCTCTTGAGAATGGCGATGTACTCCGTGCGTTTTTTACCTTCCTTAAGCTCCATGATACTTGTATATGTTTCTTTGTCTATGAAGTCCGGAATGGCGGGCTGACGCACGCCGACCGCCCTTCGCAATACGGTTTGAAGCTCTCCGGCTTCGATTTTTGTTGCATCGACTTGCAGTTTGCCCTCCGGCAGTTCCTTGACACCCGGATCGGAATCAAGCCGTTTTTTGGCTTCGTCCTGTAGTTCGGGCGGATAGGCATTTATAATCTCCTTCTTCTTCGTATTGAAATAGGAGGTCTGCTCGGCGGTCAGTGTGTAGGTGGCAAGTCCCGTCTGATAGGGAGGATAGCACATATCATTGTCGATTCCTGTCACCGTGACGGTTAAATCTTCCTTTACGTCTATCAGATAGTTTTGGATATGGCGGTCGCCTTGTCCCATCAACTTGTCCAGCCATTCAAGTCGGTTGAGCTGCCTGAGGATACGTCCCATGACAAGCCCGTACTTGTCCGGCGGCAATTTTTTGATGTCTTCCGGCGTGAGAGATCCTTTGACCTTCTTGCCATCCGCAAAATCCGCGCCGATGAGCCCCGGAACTTTCTTCATGAAAGTCCCGTACTTCGACTTATGGCAGCCAACGGAGCATTTTGGAATGATGTCGTTCATGCCCAATGACTTGGCTACATTGTACGTAACCATATTGAGTTCCGTCAACTGCTGGCTGGGCTTGTAGCCATACGAAAGTACGATATGCTCCATGCCTTGGCGTCCGGAGGCTTCGGGCTTGAACACCCATTCGGAACCGTCCTTGTAGGTGACGAGCGAGACGGTGTTCGCTGTACCTGAGCCGAGTGTTTCGGAGGATTCCATGCGGCTGTCGTCAAGCGCGGGATCGACGTCCGCGTCGCTCTTGCCATGGATACGCGCCTCGACAAGCGTGTTGAAAGCCAATTGCCCTTCCATGAGCGCCCGTGCCGAGGTGGTGGAAAGGAACTGTTCGGGCGTGAGCTTCGTGTTGACTTGCTTTAGCATCTGCTGGAGGTGCGCAATCTGCGAAAACATTCCGAATGTACGTGAAAAATTTTCTGTGAGCGCTTGCCAGTCTTTCGATTTTATCATGCTGCGACCATTGCCAAAGAGCTCTCGGCAATGCTTGATTTCCTTCTTGATCTCCTCTGGCTTGATTTTCGCCATTTCGCAGGCCAAATCAATCATTTGCGAATAAATGTCCGGCGAGTTGTTTTCCATGTACTGAAGGGCAAGTTCGTGAATCTTATAGCGTATTGAAGCCGCATTCATAAGTTTCGGTGCATCATTCTCAAGTGTGAACAGATACTCCCTGTCGAGAAGTTCATTGTATTTGCTCGAGATGCCGAACGTCGAGTCCACAAAAGCCTTCACGGAGGCCATTCCGATTGATTTTCGTGTGTCATTGAGTTTCGTTTCGGCGAAGCGAATGAGCTGTTCAGCCGATTGGAGAAGCGTCCTGTCCGGTATGATCCGTCCACCGTCTTCCGTCGGAAATCCTTCCTTCGCGGCGTGCGCGATGGCGGCCGCCGCTTCGGCGACTTCCGCCTTGAGAGCGGCATATTCCTCGCTGGTGATCGAGGCGTTCGGTTTTGCGGCAAAAGCCTCCATCCTGTCTGCAAGTGGTTGCAATTGCGCTTTCATCTTCTCCAACGCCCCTTCGTTGTCATGCATGGAAAGGGCTTGGCGGGGCAGAAGTTCGGTGAGAGTTTTGTCTAGCCGCTGGTTGAGTTCCTTATTGTCGCCAGTTGCATGAACAGCATCCGTGAGCTCCATCGTGAGCGTCATGATTTCGCTTTGTCGGCGGTCGCATTGCAGGGCCATTTCCAACAGCTGGTCGGCGACAGCCGCGTCGGTGTGCGGACTGTTCACGAGCTTGTGGAGCTTCTCCGAAAGCTCCGCCTGCGCATCGATCGCCTCGCGTATCGCATCCGCCGCTTCGTTGTCCGCCTTAAAGTTGAGCTTGCCGTCTTTGTCCTCTATCGCCTCGGCGATCTCACGGCCGGATAGCTGGGAGAGCTCCGAAAGCGCGCTTTTGGCCCGTTCGGCGGCATCGTCCAGCGCCGTGCGCACGGTTTCGTCCAGAGGCACGTCCTTGACGGTTTCGGCGAGCGCATTGACATCGACCGAACGCGTTGCCAGCTGCGCGGCGCGGATCATCATCGAGTCAAGCTTCAGCGACAGCGATTTCGCCTCCGTTCCCTTTTGCACGACATTCTGTTCGGGAGCGGAAACGCCGTTGTCTACTGGATTGACAGGATTTCCGTTCTCCAGCGGCGGATTGATGCCTGTAATCGGTGGATTGATATTGTGCAGTGGCGAGTTTGCGTTGATTTCCGTCATAGGGGGGATTCCTTTTATACAAACGATCTTGACGATCTGGATGAATCATCTGCTTGGCAGAGCCGCCTCGCATGTGTTTTTGTTTTAGACAATATCTGAAAAAATTGTTCCCAAAAACTTTCAGACGCCTTGCCCATTGGGCATGCTTAAGGATGACTATATTATGATATGTTCAATTTTGGGGAAAAACGATCAGGGCCGAATGTTTTCATGATTTTGAAGATAGCCGACAATTTGTCTGACGATGTCTGAAAATGTGCTGAGGTCTAAAACTATGAAAAAATCCGCTTGACCTCTTCTTTTTCCGCGTTATATTGACTGTTATACTACTGTTATGATTTTAGCGTTTGGCTAGAGGTGCCATCATGGAAGCGATGCTGGAATCAGCGCATTTTCAATTGACTGGACATTGCAATCTGCATTGCCGTTTCTGCGGGCAGGCGAAAGGCGTCGCAGGCGGAAACGGCAGTGGCGATTTGCCGTTGGACTTTTGGCTGGATGTCGCCGCGCAGTTGAAGGCGATGAGTCCGCTGCCGTCGCCGACGGTGACGCTGTGGGGCGGCGAACCGTTGATGTACCCGTATTTTGACGAACTGGCGAAGTCTCTGAAAGAGAATGGCTTCCGTCTCGGGCTGATCACCAACGGCACATTGATCGACCGTCATCTGGAGGCCGTGTCGCTTATGGATGACATCCATATTTCCATCGACGGGCGGGAGGAGTTGAACGACGCCGTCCGCGGCGCGGGAACGTTTGCGAAAATCAGACGGAATCTTGAGCTGTTGCGGCCGTTCCGTGGCCATTTGTACTGCCTTGTGACGATTTCGGATCAGAATGTGGATGAATTGGCGGATATCCCCAATCAATTGTCCGAATTGAAACCGGACGCCGTCACGATGGGACAGTTGATCTATTTGAACGGCAAGGAGATAGATGCGTATCGCCGATACAGCCGCGAACATTTCGGGCACGACGCCGCGGAGCTGGAAGGCTGGCGGCGGGACGACGACAGCGACTATCTGACGCGGCTTCAGCGCAGCGTGGCGGCGTTCAATGGTCGCGCCTATGGTACTCCCGCGTCGTTCACGCCGCACACGCGGCGGAAAGCGTGCTGCCGCCAGCCGTGGAAACGCATCCATGTGCGGCACGATGGCGAGGTCGGTTTCTGTACGGACTTCTTCAGTTTCAGCGCAGGCAATCTGCGTGATAAAACATTGAAGGAAATATTCTTAGGGAAACGGGCAGATTTGTTCCGGGAAGCCGTGAAGAGTGGTTGTTTGAGCATCTGTGACCATTGCCCATGGCGGTTGCAGTGACAGGAGGAGTTATGCGCAAGACATTGCAAATCAGGCATTATCTTATCGGTGAAATCTATCGGGCGGGAACATCGTCCGTCAAATTGCCGTCCGTTCGCGAATTGGCGCGGAAGTTTTCGGTCGCGCAATGCACGGTGTCTGCGGTGACGGCTGAACTGATCCGCGACGGCTGGCTGCGTTCGCGGCGCGGGCTGGGCATTTTCACGAATCCGGAGAAAATCGCGGACGACGCGGAGGCCGGGCTCATCGGCGTGCTGAACGGCGACGGATGCCTGTATTATTTCAACCGCGACGTGTTTGATTCGTTCACTGCGATCGGCCGCGAAATCCTTTCGCATAAGTTCAACTTCCGCAACATCATGCTGGAGAGCGCGGATCCAGACGACATGGTGCGTGAATTGAGCCAGCAGCCGATTCGCGGGCTGATCTGGAATTCTGGAACGGTCATGGTGCCCGAAGAACCGGCCCGCCGTCTGTCACGGGAAGGCCTGCCGGTCGTGGCGACGTCGCCGTTTTTCGACCATATCGACGCGGTTTGCAGCGATTTTAGCATGCCCGGCATCGCGTGGTCGGATTATGTACGCAAAAATCCTTCCAAACGAACGCTTTACTATTTGCCGGAATGGCACGGCAAGCAGATGCTGCAATGGTTGTATGAAGATGAGGTGGCCTATGTCCAGCCGGGGCAGGAAATTCCCCAAAAGTCGTATGACATCATTGTGACCGATGCGGCGCATCATCGCCAGATACAGGCGTTCTGCCCATCCGCGGAAGTCCATGACTGGAACATCCTGCCGAGCGGATCGCGGTTAGTTCCTGACTACAAGCGAATTGCGCAGGATCTTGTGGCACGCCTGCGGCAATTGATGAAGGGACGGGACGGTCTGGTGGAGAAGACGTTCATCCCGTTTTTGTGATACGTTTTGACTGGAGCGCAATGCAATGTCAACAATGATTGTCAAAACCATGTTCATGCGGAATGCCGCCATCGGGCTGGCGATGCTTGCCGTCTGTTCCGCCGCCCAGCCGTCGGTGAAGGAGTATCGTCTTGATTCGTCGGGAGTTGTGACGATTGGCGACGGCATCCAGCTGGATTTGCGGTCATACCCAAAAGAGTGGAAAGGACGGTCCGCCATGTCCGTCGGTCATGTTCCGCCTGATTCCCAGTCACTTACGGCACATTGGGAACTCCAGCATGAAAAAAAGTCGTATGGCGATGGTTATTCGACGCTTCGACAAATAGACGATAAACGGACGGAAGTCCGCATGGGCGTGACGATGACGGAAGATCTTCCGACGGAAGGCCTTGTCGTTTCCATTACAATTCCCGCGAGGCTTATCGCAGGCGGAAAATTCGAAGATGAGAAAGGAAAACAAGGCGACGTGCCGAAGGATTATTCCATCCTTTCATTATATTTGGATACGCCGCGTCGCTTCATGTTCACGCTGCCTGGGGCGAAACGAAAATTGGGCTTCGAATTGCCTGAAGGAACGCGTTTCAATCTGCAGGACGACCGCCAGTGGGGACCGACGTTCACCATGCGCATCTATTTGACAGGACCGGACTTGCTGAAGGCCGGCAAGACATACGAAGCGACATTCAAAATTGTCGGCGAAGCACATCGCGCCGTCGCGATGCAGCCGTTTGTCATCCGCCAGAACGATGACTGGATTCCGTTGGATTATTATAAGGATATCCAGCCGAATTCCGCCATTGATTTCTCGCAGCTGCCGTTCCGCGACGCGCCTGCTGGCAAGCATGGCTGGCTGAAAAACGACCACGGCCATTTTGTCTTCGAAAAGCTGCCTGGCAAGCCGCAACGTTTTTGGGGCGTCAATCTGTGCATTGACGCGCCGTTTTTATCCCACGAAGGAAGCGACAAGCTCATAACGCGTTTATGCCGAGCGGGATGCAACAGCATCCGAATCCACAACTGCGAGGCCGGATTCGTGAAAGGTTCGGCGGACGGGATGTCGCTCAATGCGGAGATGATGGAACGCTTCGACTATCTTTTCGCGCAGGCGAAAGCGAACGGAATCTATGTGACGACCGATTTGTATGTTTCACGGAAAGTCCGTTGGCAAGACATTGGGCTGGAAGGCGATGGACAGATTCCGGACAACACGCTAAAGGCGTTGTTTCTAGTCTATGAACCTGCATACAAAAATTGGCAGGCGTTTGCGAAAAAGCTGCTTGAACACGTCAATCCGTACACGACGTTGCGCTATGCGGACGATCCCGCCATGCCGTTCATCGCGTTGATCAACGAAGGCGCGTTTGCGTGGAGCAGGGGGGAGATTTTTGATTTGCCTGTCACGCAACAGGCTTGGAAACAATGGCTTGCGGAAAAACGCGCCAATCAGGCGGATTATGCCGCGGACGCGCCGGCGGATTGCGGCGGTCAGACGATTCAGTCCCATCCCGCGCTTTTTGAATTCATGAGCGACATGGAGGCGCGGTTTACCGCAAAAGCGACTGATTTCCTGCGGCAATTGGGCGTCAAGGCGATGCTGAGCGACTGGAACTGCGGGCCGATGCCGCGGGCGGACGCCGTCACGCGGTCGCTGGACTATGTCGATACGCATTTTTATATCGACCATCCATCGTTCATCAGTGAATCATGGGCACTTGCGAATGTCTCGCGGTCTCGGCCGGACCGTGCGGTCCGCGGCATTCCGCTGGGCGTAGCGAAACTCGCGCGGGAGGCCGGCAAGCCGTTTACGATATCCGAATGGAACTTCTGCCGTCCGAATCCATGCCGCAGCGTCGGCGGACTGCTGACGGGATATTGTGCGGCGCGGTTGGACTGGGACGCCTTGTGGCGGTTCTATTATCTTGGTTTCGAGGCGGAACTGGATGACGGAACGCCATGGCTCCCGTATCTCAATCCGAACGGATATTTCCATATCACGTCCGATCCGTTCCAAATCGCCTCCGACCGCGCGGGACTGTTGCTGTTCATGAACCGGCAGGCCGTGAAGCCTGGCGGAATCGCGAAAATCATGGGGCGATTCCCCCTGTCCATTGAAGAGGGCAGTGGACGGTTCACCATCGCAACTCCTTGCACGGCAGGTGGATTCGGGTTGGACGGCGATACGCTGAAAGCCGCGCCGTTGACGGCGCATGTCCATGGCACGGAGGCCGCCATTTGGGCGAGCTCCGTCGATTTGAAACCGCTTGTGGAATCCAGCCGAATCCTTCTGACGTTTTTGACGGATTTACAGAAAGACGGCACGCAATTCCTTGATGAAAAAGGGCTTGTGTTGCAGAAATGGGGCACGGAACGCATCGTCGTCCGTCGTGGCGTGGCCGATGTCACGCTGGCGTTGCAAAACGCCGCTGACTACGATGTGTGGGTGCTGGAGACGGATGGCCGCCGCTCCGCAAGAATTCCGTCAACAGTTGCGGATGGCAAACTGTCGTTCACGGCATCCGTCAAAGGGCCGGACGGCAAGGCGCATTTTCTGTTTGAGATTGTAAAGAAAAGTCATTGAAATAGAATAAAATAAATAAAAAGGAACCACAGATTACACAGATTATACAGATTTTTTCACAGATTGCCTCGCAGACGTCGGCCATGTTTCTAAAGAGATTATTGGCAATATGTGAATTTAGAGGAAGAAAGAATCTAGATGGCCTCCGTCTGCTCGGCGGTGATATAAAAACACAGATGTTTAACCAATAGAAAAAGGATGTGATTATGACTATGAAACTGAAAGGTGACGCGATTATCATGGATGCACGCAAGCATGCGGTCATCCAAAGCATTGATTTTCCGGAAGTCAATGATGAGACGATTGTTGTGAAGACGAAACGCAGCGGCGTGTCGTTCGGGACGGACATGTCGCTGTACGAAGAGCAGGCGTTTCCTGCTTCGAACTTGAGCTACCCGTTAGTGCCGAGCTATGAGGAAGTTGGAGAAGTCATCTACGTCGGCGAGAAGGCTCCGTGGAAGAACGGCGACAAGCCGTTCAAGGTCGGCGACCGCGTCATGGCGAATGAAGTCCGCCATTATCCGGGCCTGTGCGCGGCATGGGGCGGCAGCGCGGCGTACGCCGTGAAGAATCTTTACACGGCTCCCGCGCCGATGGACGAAGTCGTGGCGATTCCGGACAACGTCAGCTACGAGGAGGCGGTTGTCGCCTACTTGGGCACGGTGGCATTGAAGGGCGTGCAGATGGTCGGCGTGAACGCGGGCGAAACAGTGATGGTTACTGGTTGCGGCTGCGTCGGCTTGTCTGCCATGCAGTTGGCGCGGATTTACGGTGCGAAACGCATCATCGCGGCGGACATCCATGCGAACCGCCTGGCCCATGCGGAAAAATACGCGGATGCGTTGATCGATTTGTCGAAGACGGACAACGCGGCGGAAGCGGTCAAACAGGCTTGCGGCGGCGGTCTTGCGGACGTCGTGATCGAATGCAGCGGCAATCCAGACGCCGTCAATCCGTTGGCGGACTATGTCCGCTATGGCGGCCGCGTCCATCTGCAAGGGCAGTATCGCGCTCCCATAACCATCACGGAATACCAGCGTTGGAACTGCAGCGACCTGCGGATTTCCTGCTCCATCGCCACGAACAAAGGCTGCAAGGCTGAAGTGCTCCGCTATATCTCCGAAGGGAAGTTCGACGCGAAATTGTGGGACGAAGTGGTCGATTACCATCGCGCTCCCGAAATCTACGCGAAGATCGAGGCCGACCGCTACAAGTATCTGAAATTCATCTTCAAGTGGGAGGATTGAACATGGCGGACTATTATTTCAGTTCATCGCCGTGGGGCTTTCGCTTCATGGAGACGGCGGACTATTGCCGTGCGTTGAAGTCATTAGGAATAGACCGTTTGTGCTTCATGCTCGGGGCGGAGGGCGGCTTCCCACAGGCCCTCAAAGGCGGTTCCTCACAGGCCGGTAAATATCGCGAGATCTTTGCAAAGGAAGGCGTTTCGGCGTTGGAAGTCGCCATGTCGCTGGACGGCACGGCGGACGATGTGAAGACGATTGCGGACGTCGGCGCGACGTATCTGCGCATCTGCGAAGTATGGGCCCATACGGAAGAGGAATTCGCGCGGGTGACGAACCGTCTGTGTGAATTGGGAAAACAGGCGGCTGATCATGGATTGACGGTCATCGTCGAAAACCATGGCGGTCTCATGGCGACGTCCGCCGACTGCCAGCGGCTGTTTGAGAAGGTCGGTCTGGACAACGTTACGCTGAACTACGACGCCGCCAATTTCGTCCATTACGGCGGCGAAGACGCATTGGCGGCGTTGAAAGCCACGCGTGGCGTCATCGGTTTCACACACCTTAAGAATGTGAGCGAGAACGGCTTCCAGAAAGGCGTGTTCTGCCGTGTCAAGGACGGTGTCATCGACTACCGTCCGATTCTGGCGGAGCTCAAGACGTTCTATTCCGGCTGCCTCTGTCTCGAATACGAGAAGCCGGAGGACGTGATGGAAGGCACGGCGGACGATTTGGCTGAGCTAAAAGCCCTTTTCCCATAGCAAGTGATTTATTGAAAACCACTAATTAACACGAATAAACACGAAATTTAACCACAAAACATACAACAATGTCTCGCCGCCGGGCCGCCAATCGCTGAAAGGCTTGATTTGCAGTCTATGAAATCTGGCCATAAAGGAAATCCAACGGCTCCGGCGGCTGCGACGGTTGTTTTAATGACACGAACGTACACCGCGATTTGTCTTGTTAAGAAAAGACAAGGTAACGAATTATTTCCGTAATTGTGTCTATGGCAGTTTTTCCAATTTGACATAGTTGATGCGGAATTCGCCCGGGCCGCCTTCGCGCAACAGGACTGAATAGACGTCGGTCGGTGCGCGCATCTTCCTGCATTCGATGACGTAACGCCAGCCGATGTTTTCGCCTTCAGGCATTTTGATGCGATTGTTCGCGTTGGCGAACGGGACGGGATTGTTCAAGACCATTGTCCATGTCGGCGCTTCCTGGCGTGTGTCCAAATCTATGGTAAAGCGGAACTTGCCGCCTTCCATGTCCTTCCAGGCCTTTTCCGGCAGGAAGATCCGCACGTATCCGCTGGGATGCTGGTAGAAACCGTCTTTTAGCGTCAATGGCTTTTGTGCGGTTGGACGTTTTTGACCAATGATCTGCTTCACTTCCAGTTCCTCCATGGGATTGCGGCTTTCGAAAATGAGCACGCTTTCCTTCATGTTCGCAGGCGGCGTGAAATCAACGGTCATGGGCGTTCCCGTCTGGCCGAAAAATCCGGCCGGCGTCACGGAGAAACGGTATTTTCTGCCGGAATCGAAATAGCCGCAGGAGAAGGCTTGTGAAAACGTTCCCGTCCGCAGATGCGGATCCAGATGGAATTCGCTGTAGGCGTCAAGCCGCGTGATGGGATGGAAAACGCCGTCCGCATCCTGTTGCTCAACGGCGATATAATATTTGTAGACTTCGCCGCCCTGCATGGCTTCCGGCCATGTCAGTTTGACGGCGGAGAACGGCTGGTCAACGGTCAATTTCAAGGCGGCGTCCGCTGCGAACGTCGGGGCGGGTGTGTTTGCCTTCCGGAAGTCGCGGCGGTATGGCGCTGTCTTCGCGTCGAATGGCAGCGGAATGATCCACGGTTCCTTGCATTCCTTGCCGGTCACGACTGAAAAACGGCGGTAGATGATTTTCTCCGGATAGACGTCCATGACGGCGAAATCCGTGTTCTCCTTTGATTCTGGCGATTTTCCGACAAGATATCCTCTCCAATTGTGCAGGCAGCCTGCGCTGACTTCCGTGTGCGTCCCCTGCCAAATGGAATTCTCATCGCGTAGAGGCGCATGGTTATGTCCATAGATGTGAATGACTTGCGGATACTTTGAATAGGGGCTTCTCGTGTGGTCGGCGGGGCAGTGGTCGAGAACGAAAATGGTCTTGTCGGGATATTTGTTGGCGGTTTCCTCCAGTTTCTTTTCTTTGACGGCGTTTGCGGTGAATTGGCTGAAGATCAGCACGGGATAGCCGTTGACGATTCGTTCGTCGTCTGGCGCGTTTGGAACACCGAGTTCTTTGCGAACTGTTTCAAAAGCCTCCGCCGCAGGCATTTGCTCCACTCCTCCGAGGGCGTCACGGCGGAGCAGATCATGATTGGCATACACAAACAGTTCATCCGGCGGATTTTCGGGAAAGAACGACGGAAACACCGTCTGCCGATAATGGCGGTAGGCCTTCACGTAAAGCAAGTCGGAAATGTCTCCCATATGCCATATTGCATCGACTTTTTCCTGTTTGAAGACTTTCAGCGCGGCCTCCGTCTTTTGGAAACTTTTGGGATTTTCCGTCCAATGCGTGTCGCTGAAGAGGCCGATGCGCATGGGCGGGCGTTCCGCCGCCCGTGACGAAGCGAAAAACGCCAGCAGCAAAATGACCAGTAAAATCAAACTTTTCATTGAGCTTACTCCTATTATTATCAAGAATTTAGCATGACGTCGCATGACAAATCATTGACCATGATCCGCCATTTTCCTGTTTCATAGAACGTCTTGCCGTCGTCGCCGTACAGCTGGAACGTTTCAGCAGCCAATGTTATGACAAGATGCTTGGTTTCAGATGGTTGGAGCGAAACACGCTTCACGGCGGCGAGCTGTTTCAGCGGGGCGCGGGTGGAAGGGGACACGGCGTGGACATAAATCTGCACGACATCCTCACCCGCGCGTTTTCCCGTGTTCGTCCAATCGACTTCGACGGTCAGCGGCTCGCCTGTCTTTAACTGTGGCGCGACATGCATGTTGCTGGCGGCGAACGTTGTATAGCTGAGACCGAAGCCGAAGGGGAACTGCACGGCGCCGCCGTAGAAACGATAAGTGCGGCCATCCATGGCGTAGTCCGTGAACGGCGGCAGATCATCCGCGCTGTTGTAGAACGTGACGGGAAGCTTGCCAGACGGATTGACGTTGCCGAACAGGATGTCCGCCACGGCGGTTCCGCCTTCCGCGCCCGGATAGAAGACCTGCAGAATGGCGTCCGCGTCCGGCAGATGGAGGGCGCTTCCGGAGACGTTGACGAGAATCAGCCGTTTGGCGACCTTCCGCACGGCATCGAACAGATGACGTTGGACGGCAGGAAGTTCCAAATCCGCCTTGTCGCCTGCGGCCTGCGGATTGGAGGCGTTGCCGCCTTCGCCTTCGATGCGATGCGTCAGGCCTACACAGAGGATGACGGCGTCCGCCTGTTCGGCGCAACTGACGGCTTCGGAAATCGTGTCGTAGTCCTCCGCGCAGCTTTCCGAAATTTTGTGGATGAGTTCGGAGCCGAGGGCGTAAATGATGCGGCAATCGTCATCCGCTTCATTGAGAACGCCTTGCAGAATCGTCCGCGTCGGTGTGCCCGCATAGTTGGCGATGAGCGTCTCGTAGTTGTCGGCGGTCGGCCCGATGACGGCGATGGTTTTCAAGGCGTTTTTATCCAATGGCAGGACATGCTGGTCATTTTTGAGCAGGACGACGCTACGCCGCGCACATTCGAGAGCCAGTTGGCGATGTTCCTTGCATTCAATGACTTCTGGCGACGGAGCATCGCAACCGTCATCAAACATGCCCAGACGGAATTTCACATCCAATTGATGCCGAAGCATCGTGTCCAGCGTTTCTTCCGCGATTTGGCGCTCCGCATAGGCGGCTTTGCAGCGGTCCTGCCCATGGAAGTCCGAAATCACATCGACGCCGGACTGCAATTCCTTTTCAAGGCCTTCCGCGAAATTGTCATAAACCTTATGATTATCCACAAGGCCGCGGCTGCAGCCGACGTCTGTCACGACGGCTCCGCGGAAGCCCCATTCCGCCCGCAGGATGTCCTCCAGCAGATGGCGGTTGATGCAGCAGGGCGTGCCGTTCAGGGCGTTGTACGCCGTCATGATAGACGAAACGCCTGCATCCACACATGCCTTGAACGCACGGAGATACGTCTCGCGCAAGTCCTTTTCAGAGACTTTCGAGTCGAAGCCCATGCGGCCGTCCTCCGGGCCGGAATGGGCGGCGAAATGCTTCGCGCAGGCGGATGCTTTAAGACGTTCGGGATCATAGCCTTGCACGCCATGTACGAAGGCCGCGCCGAGCAGGCCCGTCAGATAGGGGCATTCGCCGTAGGTCTCCTGTCCGCGGCCCCATCGTGGATCGCGGAAGATGTTGACGTTTGGCGACCAATAGGTCAACCCTTTGTATGTGCCGTGGTCGTTATGTTCGGCCGCCTGACGATTCCGTGCACGGCCTTCAATCGCAATGACTTCCCCCATCTTTTCGACAAGCTCCGGCGAGAAGGTTGCCGCCATGGCGATGGCCTGGGGGAAGACCGTTGCGCAACCGCTGCGGGCGACGCCGTGAAGGGCTTCGTTCCACCATGAATACGGTGGAATGCCGAGGCGCGGCACGCCGTCGTTCATGTAGCTGATGAAGCCCGCCTTCTCCTCCAATGTGAGGCGGGAGAGCAGGTCGTCGATGCGTTTGGAAATCGGAAGGGACTTGTCTTTATAGGCTTCCATGGTGGGGCTTCCTGTGTTGGATGGGTTGATTGTTTGTCATGGTTTCAATATACCTCCATGAAAGGTGCGTGCCAATTGACAGCATTTGCATAATGGAATAAATTATGGTTGACAAGAAAGTATTATTGGATTATGGAGCATACAATATGGTTGAAGCAGCCTTGAAGCAGGCAAGGCCGCAACCAAATAATTAAATGGGTCTCTTAGTCTAGTAGTCTTACATCTTTTGCTCGCGTCTCATGTCAAACCGCGTAATGGCAAAGCCATCACGCCCCATGAAGGATGGATGACGAGAGACGAACGTAGACGGGAGATGTCAGACGACGAGACAGGAAGAGAAAATCTTTGCGGAAAAACAGGAAAATGAATTGTATTAGTACAGAAGATTTACGCAGGCCGCCCGTGTTCGATGGGCATCCGTTTGAAAAACAGCTGAATATCCTTCATGAGGAGATCGTCTCGCAAATAGTTGATGGGAAGCCGCTTCCGAACAAATATGTCTATCGGAAACCGTGGCGGCGGGACGGCGCCATGATGGCGATGGTTTTGGAAAAAACAGGTCGCATCGGGCTGATCCGCGACTGGATTCTTTCTTTGGATGATCCGTTCGACCGCAACAACAAAGGAAATGAAGAGCCTGACAATATCGGTCAGTCGCTCTATCTTCTTGGATGCGTGGCGGATGCGAACCATCCCAGCGTGAAGGCGTTTATCGATGTTGCCCATGAACACATGGACAGCGATGGCATTCTCACTGGCCTTGTGGATTACGGACGGCATCGCGTTTATGCCCAGAAATGGCTGAAGCTCGGGCTGGAGAAATGCGGGTTGGATGCGTCATGGGGGGTGATTCCGGACGAAGCGGACGATTATGACGGTATCTTCTGGATGGACGGCTCCCGTGATCCGTCGCTAGCTTCTGTGACGTTGAATGAAAACTATCCCTATCTCACGTGGGCCCAATGGCATAAGGGCGGAAGGATTTTTTCTCCTAATGACATTCCCGCCGTTTCGCCGATGACGTGGGAGGCACATGCCTCGGAGGCGGATTACGAGGCGATCCGTCCTGTGGACAACCGCTGGGCGGATGCGAAAATCTGCTATCCGCACACATGGCATGCGGCGGAGATGTTCCTGCTGCTGTATGAGTTATGACGACGGAACGCTATTCGAAATCGTCAGGCGACCATTCGTCGCGCCAATCCAGAATCGGCATGTCGCCGTCGAAACGGAACGGCAACCAGACATAGTCCGCGATCTGCGTCTGTCCGCTGTGATGGTAGGCGCCCATTCGTTGTTCCGCTTCCGGATTCTTCACGCCGGAAAAGTAGCTGATGAACGCGTCGCGGACGACTTCGTAGGGGCATTCCATGCAGTCGGGCACCCAACGGTCCGCGCATGCAATGTATAAGTCACGCTTGCCAGGCACTTTGAAGACGGATGAAATCTGCGAATGGAACGATGTGTTCGAGGCATCGCCCGGATGCGGATTGCCAAGAAGACGATAGGGGCCATGCCAGCTGTCGGCGACGGCGATTTCCGATGGATTCGGCCAGTATCCAGTCGTACCGGACGTGATGAGATAGTGCTTTCCGTTGCGCATGAAATGGGCGGGCGCCTCCCGCACAAACGGCGGATACGGACGTGGAAAATGCGTGGAATAGTAGCCTGTGACGTCCGTGTAGTCGCTCGTCAGATCCGCGCAGATCAGTTCGCTGTGGACGCGTTCGAAATAATAGTAGGCCTTGCCGTCCGGAGCGACGACCAGATCAAAATCGCCGCCGCTCATGTCGAGTGGACGCAACCCGCTTCGCACCATGGTGTAAGGTCCGAGCAGAGAGTCCGCCGTCAGAATCGTTTCCGTCTGCGTTCCGTCCTTTTCCATGATTTTCAGCCATGCGACGAACTTCTTCGTGTGGCGGTTGAAGATGATATGCGGACGATCCATGCAACTATATGGATGCAAGGGAGATGCGGGATTGTCTGGTTCCGGCTGGATGATGATGCCTTCGTCCTTCCAGTTGCAGAGATCATGGGAACTGTAGCAACGGACGCCCCAATGCCAGATTTTCGGATCGCCTTCCAGACCGGACTTGCCGACGGTGCGCTCCTTGTTCTCGCCAATCCAATAATAGGTTCCGTCCAGAAACATGACGGAACCGCCATGTGCCTGAATGCGTTTGCCTTCCGTATCCAACCAGACTTGTCCGGGCCGAATGGTTTTGTTCATGATGCGCCTTTGGGGATGAGGGTGAAAAAACTACAATCGATGTGAATGAATTTACCACGGATAATCGTCTTGGCAACTCATGGCGGCGGTGTGTTTTGGTGTTTGACAAATATGGATGGCGTTGGTCTTGGAATCATGGAAATCTGGAAAAACAGTGGCTTTTGGATGAAAATAGGGCGTAAATCAAAGATTCAATTTGAAAATTACGCCCAGAATTATAAGGTAAAGGAAGGGTTGATGTAATGATTAAGATGTTCTTTTGTAACAAGATAAGATCAGATTTTTAAAAAATGGCATTTAAAAATATCGAATTACGCAGATTGCAGGGTGATGAGCGGGAGGCGTTCATCAAAATGAACCAGCTCGCATTTCGGATCGGGGCCGTTGGAGAGTCCTGGCCGCAGGATGGAGAAAATGTCCCGCAGGATGAAGAAATCATCTCGCGGGAGGATATCCTGCAATCGTTGGATGCTCCGAACGCGGAGGCCTTCAACATCGTGGCGGACGGAAAGGTGGTCGGCGGTGTGGTCGTGCAAATCGACCACGAGACGCAGCATAATTCACTGGATCTGCTGTTCGTCGATCCGGAATGCCACAGTGCGGGCATCGGCAGAGCCGTATGGAAAATGATTGAGGCGAAGTATCCTCAGACCGTTGTCTGGGAGACACATACGCCGTATTTCGAGACGCGCAACATCCATTTCTACGTCAACAAATGCGGCTTCCACATTGTGGAGTTCTTCAATCCGAAGCATCCGGATCCGCATGAGGCGGATACGCCCGGAGGTGAACTGTTCCTACGCTTCGAGAAGGAGATGAAGCGTGGCGATCGTCCGTCGCCGTCAGGCTTTCGGCCGGCCGTTGCGGAAGACCGCGGCGCCATACAGGCGTTGTATGCGTCTGTCAAAGGAACGGCATTCTGCGTATGGAATGACGAGTATCCGGGGGATGACGACATCGACATGGATTTGGCGAACGGCAATCTGCTCGTGCTGACGAACGGGGCGGAAATCGTCGGGGCGCTGTCCGTCTCCGATGAAAACGAACTGGATACATTAAATATATGGAATAGAAGGGATGCCGTTGCCGAAATCGCCCGCGTCTGCGTCTTGCCGGCATGGCAGGGGAATGGCCTGGCGGGCCTTTTGCTCAAAAGGGCGGAGGCGTGGCTGGCGGCGAAAGGCTTCAAGACAGTCCATCTGCTGGTGGAGCGGCGGCATCTTCCCGCCATCAAGACATATCTCAACGCCGGTTATGAAATCATGGGGCGCTGCAGCATGTACGGTCATGAATACTATGCCTGTGAAAAAATACTGCCTGCCAATACTGAAACTTGATGCATGAACGAATTCATGGAGGGAATATTATCATGGCATTTTGTATGCATTATTTGAAGGAGTTCACTTTGGTAAATGGATTTCAAAAAAATCATTTATTTGTGTAACACTATCTGATTTAATGTTTTTTCCGAGTTCATTAATTGAAATTTTTTAATCATATGTTAAGATATACTTTTTTACGTGATTTTTGCAGAGATATTAGGTAAAATAAAAACTAATGGTTAGGTTTGCCGTTGGCGTTTTGCGATAAAAGCGTTTTATCATGAAATATCAGTCGACGGTATGCTGAATATCCGATCCCGTAATTTTACATATATTGACATAATGGACGACAAGAATCTGAAGCGTTATCTGTCCCCGCTTGGGGTCTGGTCGCTGGCGTTTGGATGCGCCGTCGGCTGGGGGGCGTTTATCATGCCGGGGACGACTTTCCTGCCAATCGCGGGGCCGTTGGGCACGGCCATCGGCATGGCGGTGGGGGCTGTCATCATGCTGGTCATCGGCATAAACTACCACTACATGATGAACCGCCATCCAGACGCGGGCGGCACGTATTCATACGCCAAGCATGAGGTGGGTTTTGACCACGGCGTGCTCAGCGCGTGGTTTTTGATTCTTGTCTATTTCGCGATCATCTGGGCGAACGCCACGGCCATCCCGCTGGTCGCCAGAAATCTTCTGAACGGAATATTTGAAAAAGGCCATCTCTATCAAATAGCCAAATACGATGTTTATTTGGCGGAAGTGGTGTTGGTCATCGTTGCGTTCCTTCTGGCGGGAGCGGCGTGCAGGCATGGAGGGCGTCTGGCGATCGGCATCCAGATCGCCGCGGCGTTGATTCTCGTATTGGGAGTGGCGACGGCATTCGTCTTCGCGTTGTCGCGGCAAGGATTGGATATTTTCCGTCTCGCGCCGGCGTTCCCGCCGGGGAAGGCGGCGTTCGGCGCGACGGTGAACATCGTCGTTCTGGCGCCATGGGCGTTCGCCGGATTTGAATCCATTTCGCAGTCGACGGAGGAATTTCGGTTCTCCCCGCGCAAGGCGTTCATGATCATGCTCATAGCCGTCATCACAGGCGGATTCGCCTATATCGCGCTGGCGTTGCTGGCGGCGTCCTCCGTTCCGGAAGGATACCATGACTGGTATGCGTATATCCATGATTTGAAGAATCTTTCGGGAATCGAAGGACTGCCGGTATTCCATGCCGCCATCGTGTACATGGGCAAGCCCGGCGTGACGATTCTCGTGGTGACCATTCTGGCCGGCATCGTCACGGGGCTTGTCGGCAACATCATCGCCGCCAGCCGATTGATCTATTCCATGGCGAAGGACGAACTGCTGCCGTCATGGTTCAGCCAGCTCGGCCATGGGGGCGTGCCGCGGAACGCCATCCTGTTCATCATGCTGCTGTCGTTGCCGATTCCGTTTTTCGGACGGACGGCCATCAGCTGGATTGTCGATGTCAACACGATCGGCGCGACCATCGCCTACTTCTATACATCCGCCGTGGCGCTCAAGGTGGCCATTGGCGAGAAGAAAATCATGATGATCGTCACCGGCGTCGTCGGCGCGATCATTTCCCTGTTGTTTTTCCTGTATTTCATGGTTCCGAACTTCTGGACGATTGGCGGCATGTCCGCCGAATCCTATTTGATATTGATCGCATGGAGCATTCTTGGATTCGTTTTTTTCCGGTACATTTTCCAGCAGGACAAGAGCCGTCGCGTCGGCAAATCAACGGTCTTGTGGATGACGATGCTGTTTTTGATCTTCTTCACGTCGATGCTATGGCTTCGTCTGGCCACCCATGAGGCGACGGAACGGGTGCTGACCAGGCTGGAACAATACAATACCAAAGAACTTGCCGATCATGGCGTGACGTTGACGGAGGCGGATAAGAAGGAGGCGGATAGATTCATGCGGAACCAGATGGGCTGGTTGAGCGGCACGTTGACGCAGAACAGCCTGAAGCAGATGGCGCTGCTGATGCTGACGCTTCTCATCATGTTCAAGATCTACAAGTCTTCGATGGGCCGTGAGAAGCAGATGGAGAAGCAGAAAGTCCAGGCGGAGCAGAGCAGCAAGGCGAAGAGCACGTTCCTTTCCAACATGAGCCATGACATCCGCACGCCGATGAACGCCATCGTGGGCTATGTCGGACTGATGAAGAAGGAGCCCGGGCTTTCATCGAAAGCGACGGAATATCTGAAGAAAATCGAGATGTCCAGCCATCATCTCCTGACGCTTATCAACGACGTTCTGGACATGAGCCGCATCGAGAGCGGCAAGATGGAACTGGAAGCCGTGCCGACGAATCTACGGAAGCTGCTGGACGAAGCGCGTGACCTTTTCGCGATGCAGATGGATATGAAGCAGATCAAATATGTCGTTGAAGCCGAGAAACTTGAGAACAAGATGGTGCTTTGCGACGCAAACCGCCTGAACCGCGTCCTGCTGAATCTCATCAGCAACGCCTACAAATTCACGCCGGAAGGCGGCGAAGTCAGCGTGAGGCTGAAGCAAATCGGAGCGGCCGACGGAAAAGGCTCGTACGAAATTTCCGTGACGGACAGCGGCATGGGCATGAGCCCCGAGTTCGCCGCGAAGGTGTTCGAAGCGTATGAACGCGAACACACGGTCAGCAAGATCCAGGGGACCGGCCTGGGCATGGCGATCACGAAGGGCATCGTCGATTTGATGGGCGGCACGATCGATGTCAAGACAGAGCTTGGCAAGGGGACGGAATTCATCATCCATGTGGATTTCGCCCTTTCCGACGAGCCGGAAGCGGCGGAGGAAGCGCAGGACGGCGCGGTTAAGCAGGCTCTTGACTTCTCGAAAATCCGCGTGCTGCTGGTGGAGGACAACGAAATCAACCGCGAAATCGCGTCGCTCATGCTGGAAGATGCCGGTTTCATGCTGGAAGTGGCTGAAAACGGGAAGATTGCGTTGGACAAAGTATCCGCTTCGCAGCCCGGCTACTACCAATTGGTTTTGATGGATGTGCAGATGCCTGTCATGAACGGCTATGAGGCCACGCAGGCCATCCGCACACTGCCGGAGCCGAAGCTGGCGTCCATTCCGATCATCGCGATGACGGCGAACGCGTTCGCGGAGGATGTCCAGACGGCGAAGGAAGCGGGCATGGACGGCCATCTTGCGAAGCCGATCAGCCTGGAGAAGATGAAGACGACGCTGACGGAAATCCTTTCCGCGAAAGGGAATAGATGATATCTTGAATGCATGGGCCGATGTGAACAAGGCCATGTTTTCAGGGGAAAAGCCTTGCCGAAAATGGGCGTAAATCCATGATTCAATTTGAGATTTATGCCCTGTTTGTAACATAAGAGAAAAAAAGAGTATAGTTTTTTGAAAAAATGTAGAAATAATTATATTAATATGAGAATAAGTTTATTTCTCACAAGTGAGATTTATATTGAAGAAGGTGAATATTTAAACAATGAATAGTCAAATCAAAGTCATAAAAATATTATTATATTGTGTTGTCGTATTTGTCTATCTTTGGGCAGGATGGCTTGGATATGAATGCCATCGTCTGAAATCAATTTTGAAAAATGATGATAGCGTGAGTGGAGAGTTGAAATATACTGCACAAACGCAAGAAGGAAAACAGTCAGGCGGGCAGGGTGGTTCCACTGAAAAAATCCGCGAATTGAAGGAAAAACTGCGGAACAGTGAAAACGCGGCGCGGCAGGCGACGGATGACTGGTTGAGGGGCCATGCGGCAAATGTACATGTCCATTGGATGGAGAATATACCAACCCAAGATGTTACATTGGAAGAATTGAAGGAATTGGCTCCAGAACATTATAACAAGATTTTGAAGTTGGCTAATGAAAGGAATGAGAGAATCGGACAGCGTAAATTGGAACGCCAGACGTTTGTCGAATCAATACAAGAGGAATGGCTTACAGCGGAGGAACATCAGCAATTGCGGTCATATCTTCAACTGCTTGATACGTTTGAGGACGATGATCTAAACGACAGGGGAATGGTGATGGAGGAGCGGAAGAGACTGAAAGAACAGGCTCCGTCATATTGGCGGATACAGGATATTGTGAAAAAATGCTGTCGCCGGATGGTCGGCGGCGATGAAAGAAATGACATGCATTTGGAAGAAAATGCTGATGAAATACGGACCGTGTTCAAAGCTCCGAATTATAAATTTATCCTGCCTGAACCGACGATCATGGAAACGTCCCGTTGACGGATGGCGTGGCTGGAAACAATGGAGGTGAATTTTCATGGAAAAATCGTCAGCAAATAAAAGAGAAAAGGCGGAAATACTTGTGCTTCTGCTGCTTTTGCTTTGCGGATGTCTGCTGGTCTGGAAGTTGAACGGTGCTTGCAGTCGTCTGCGTTTGAAGACGACGGATGGAATCATGGCAGTTGAGGGCGACAACGATGAGTTCATGCCAGATACGGAAACAGAAGAAATAGCAGATGATCATCATGCGGACGAAGGGCGTCGGCAAATCGCCAAATTGAAACGGGCCATCAGAAAAAACAAGTCTCGTGAAGGAGAGATGAAGCACGCCATGGCGGAAGAGGCGCTTCTGGAGGCGTGGCACGAGGAGGTCGGGGGATATCAGTGCCTTCGGTATATTTTGAGCGGGGAGATAATTGATGTGCAACGTTTGATGGAGCTGACCGGAGCGAGCAAGGAGGACTGTGAAGAAGCGTTGGAAGTGTTTCAAAAAAGGACGCTGAAATCGTTGATTGAACTGCGCCAACAGGAGCTTGACCAGACATTTGTGAAACTGGAGGCGTATTTGAAACGCATGGATTTGTCCCATCTGGCATTGACCGAGCAGGAGTCGTTGCAGACATACAAGGAGGCATGGAAGGCGTGGGTTTCGGGAGCATATCAAGACGAAAAAAGCCTTGAAGAGAAAATGGAATTGTTTCAGTCGTTGAAGAAACAGGATGATGCGATTCAGGCCATGATGATCCGTAATCTCGACCATGTCCATCAATTTCCTGTGGCGGCTTACATTGAGAAAATGGAAAAGGCGCGGGATGCTTTCCATCCGTTGTTTGCGACCAGAGGAAGCACCCATTCCGTTGTCATTGAAGATCCCGAAAAGCCAGGCTGTTTCCGCAGGCTGTTCATCACGTTCTGATGAAAGAATCTTGAAAACGTGATGATATGGCTGTTGAAAAATCTTGAAAACGTGGTGCCGCCGCTATAGTATAAGATTATTATGAACCAGTTGTATCTATCCATACGCAAAAAGCATTTCGACGGGCCGGGCGGCATTCTGGAGCTACTGCCGATCGCCATCCCGATGTTTTTCTCCACTATGTTCGACATGCTGATGATGTTCATCGACAGGCTGTTTCTGTCGCATGTCGGCGTCGTTCACCAGGCGGCGGCGATGACGGGGGGCATCACCAGCTGGATGGTCGTGTCGTTTTTCGTCGGCATCGTCGGATACAACTCCACGCTGACGGCGCAGTACTACGGCGCGGGGCAGAAATACAATTGCGTGCGGATGGTGAAGCAGTCGTTGTGGTGCGCCATCGTCAGCTATCCGCTGATCCTGCTGGTCGATTGCCTGGTGAACGCAAGTCCCGTGTTCAGCGGTCATTCGGAACTGGAGCAGGTGCTGGAGCGCCGTTATTTCTGGTACATGGCGTTCGGCAGCGTCAATGCGTTGATGCGCTTTGTCTTCGGCGGATTCTTCACGGGAATCGGCAAGACGAAAGTGCTGATGCTGGCGAACACGGTGGCGCTATTCGTGAATGTCGTGGCCAATTGGGTGCTGATATTCGGCCATCTGGGCTGCCCGGAGTTGGGATTCGACGGCGCGGCCATCGGCACGATCATGTCCGGCGCGGCGGCGGCGATCACGCTGATGGCCGTCTATTGGCGGACACGGCTGCATCCGGAATGGGAAGGCGGGCGGAAACCGCCGATGTTCGAAAGCGACAAGTTGTTCAAGCTCATCCGCTACGGGCTGCCGCAGGGCGGCGAGAACGTGCTGAGCATGGTCTGCTTCGTGTTTCTTGTCTCGAGCTTCCATAGCTATGGCGACGACATGGCGGCCGCCACGACCATCGCCTTCAACTGGGACAGTTTCTCCTTCCATCCGCTGCTTGGCGTGCAGGTGGCCGTCAGCACATTGGTGGGGCAGGCCATGGGGGCGGGCGTGCCTGAACGGGCCGTTCGCGTCGCGCATTCCGGCTTCAAAGTCGCGTTGATCTATGCGGGATTCATGCTCCTCTTGTTTCTGAGCTGCACGGGGACGCTGGTGGGCGTTTTCACACCGGAATCCTCCGGCCTGGACTATGGGCAGGTGCGGGAATACGCCATTCCGATGCTGCGGCTGGCGGGGCTGTATCTGTTGACGGACGCCTTGCTGATCATCGCCTCGGGCGCGTTGCGCGGCGCGGGCGACACGTTGTGGTGCATGCTCATCCATTTCCTCAACAACGTCTTGATGACGCTTGTCATCATGCTCTGCGTGTATATCCTGAAACTGAAGCCGTTGCAGGTCTGGCTGTGCTTCGTCATCATGGGCGTGCTGAGCAGCGCCATGTTCATCGTGCGGTACAAGATGGGGCGGTGGAAGTCGTTGAGAATTATTGAAAGCGGAACTTAATGGGACTGCTGTGACCACTGGGACGACTGGGACTGAAGGGCAAAACGAACAAAGTCCCAGATGTCTCACTAGTCCCAGATGTCCCATGAAATGAATCTTGAAAACAGGAGGTACCATGGAATTCAGACGAATATTTGACACCATTCCGGAGAAATTCGACAAATACCGCGTCCATTACAGCCCCGATCTGTTTGCGAAATTCATTGACATGGCGCATATCACGCCGTCGTCGTCCGTGCTCGAATTGGGGCCTGGAACAGGGCAGGCCACGGATCCGATTCTCGATACGGGCTGCGACTACAACGCGATTGAAATCGGCGACAACTTCTGCGGCGTTCTTCAACGCAAGTATGGTAATCGCAAGAACTTCACGTTGATTCACGACGATTTCATCACCCATGATTTCGGCGACAAGCGGTTTGACGCCATCTATTCGGCGGCCACCATCCAGTGGATTCCGGAAGACGTGGCGTTCAGCAAGACGTTCGCGCTGCTGAAGCCAGGCGGAATGCTTGGCATGATGCGGCTGATCGGCGATTACAAATCACCCAACGAGGCGCTGTACAGCCGCATCCAGCAGGTCTATGACACGTGGTACAAACCGGATTCGCCATACAAAATCAAATTCGGATATGAAAACGCCTTGAATTACGGATATGTCGATTTCCAGCGGCAGGCCTTCCATGGGCGGCGTGTTCTGACGACGGACGACTATGTGAACTACTGCGGGACGCACAGCGACCATCTGACCATTCCCGAACCGTACAAGACGAAATTCTTCAACGGCTTGCGGGAGGCCGTGGACGAGTTCGGCGGCACGGTGGTCTTCAACGATACGTATGAACTCATGACCGTCCGCAAACCGCTGGAATGACGGATGATGCAAATAGCATCCAAGCCTTTCAGGCTTCTTGCTTCTTGTTTTTTTTCATCTCTTTTTCCAGTTGTTTCCGGCGGCTTTTCTCCTCCGGGCTGATGTAGAGGACGGCGTCCGCCAGTTTGCGGACGCCTGGCCCTTCGATCGTGCTACGGCCGTTGCCGTGCTTTTCAAGGCAGAGTCGCGTCGGAATGCGCTCCTGAAGACGTTCCGCATGGGTGATGATACCGACCAGCTTGCCGTCGCCGCGAAGCTGCGACAGCGTGTTCATCGCCTCCTCTAGTTCATGGCCGTCCAGCGTGCCGAAGCCTTCGTCCAAGAAGAGACTATCGACTCTGAACTTCTCGCCGACCATGCTGGACAGGCCCAACGCGAGCGCCATGGAGATGACGAACTGCTCGCCACCGGAGAGATTCTTGCTGGTGCGGATGTCGCCGCCCAACTGGTTGTCGATGACGTCGATTTCGAGTCCGTCCGCCTCCTGATGGGAGCACATCTGATATCTGCCGCCGAGCATGTTATGCAATTGTTCGTTGGCCTTGACGAGCAGATTCTCGAACGTGTAGGCCTGGGCGAGTTTCTTGAAATTGTCGCCGCCGATCCATTTGTGAAGACGTTCCCAACGGACGGCGTCCTTTTGCTTGGCTTCATATTCCGCCCGTAGATTTTCGGTCTTCTTCCGGTTGGCGTCGTTTGTCTCCAGAAGCTGCCGGATGCCGCCACGCTCCTCCGAAAGGTCGTTCATTTGCTTCAACAGGCTGTCTTTCTGTTCTTCAACTGACTGCCGGTCAAAATCTTGCGGCAATGAATCGATCAATATCTTCAAATTGTCTTGAAGCGTTTGGACGGACTCCAGAAGAGCCGTACGGCGTTCCTTCAGGCTTGCTTCTTTGACGACTAGACTGTCGAACTCATTCTGCGGTAGAAGATTGGCGAGATACGTTTCAATCGTCAGAGCATTGGATGACAGGACGGCGTCCATGGCGGTTTTCGTCCGATTGACATCATTCTGACGGGAAGCCAACGCCTCCGCCAGACGGGCGGCTTCCGCTTCCGCGTGATGGACGTCGTTTTCAGCAGTGGTGAACATTTTGGCGGATGCGTCCTTCGCGGCGCGCGCGGCGGTGACGGCGGCATCCAGATCATGGCGTTCATCTGCGGTCTTGCGGTCTTGATATGCTTCCTGTCTTGCTTGCTGTTTTGCCTGCAAAGCGTTTTCCGCCGCCGCTAATTCCGTTCTTTCCTGTTCAAATGTCGCGTTCTCCGCCGTTTGTTCGCCTTCCATCGCGGCCTTTTTCTGCAAAAGTTCGGCCTGTTGTTTTTCAAAGCCTTCAACCAACGTCTTTTGTGCGTTGAATTGCTTGATTCTTGCCGAAATTTCAGCCGGAAGTTTTTCTTCGCCGTTCCATGTGAAGCCGTAATAGGCCAGATCGTCATGGAGGAGGGAGACGGCTTCTTTGAAAGTGTTAGCCTCCTGTTGGCAAATTGCCGCCGCTTTATCGACGTCGTCTTTCAGTTTCGTGGCGATTTGGATTTGACTGTCCCGTTTTGCAACCGCCGTCTGGACAGCGCCTTGCGCATTGGCGAGAGTCAATTTCGCCTGGGCGACTGCCTGCGAGCATTTCGCCGCATCCTTGACACGTTTTTCGTATGATTTCAAAACCGTCTGGGCGTGGTCCAAATCCGGCAGGGATTCCGGCGGCAAAGAGCGATAAGGATGGTGCGTCGAACCGCAGACAGGGCAGGGCGTCCCTTCCGCGAACGACTTCAGATGTTCCTTGGGATTCAACGCCTTAAGCAACATGACGGTCTTTTGTTGTTCATCAACGTCCTGCTGGATTTCCTCCGCCGTCCTGCCGTTGAGAATGCTTTGCAGCTCCTCCTCCGCTATATGCAGATCAGCGGTGGCCGCCGTTTCGGCGGCCTGTTTTTCCAATAATGTTTTTTGGGCGTTTTCCGCGTCAGCCTGCGCGTTGGCAAGATTGTCTTGAATCGTCTTCAGATCGGCTTCATGCCGTTTCAATTGCGCATCGTTCTTCTGGATGGCGGCGCAGGACGCCTGCCAGCCGGAGAGATTGGTTTCCAATGATTTGTCGTTTTCATGATCTTTCAGATAAGCCTCCGCGGCCTGTCTGTCCGTTGACAATTTGACAAGCTTCTTTTCCAACGAAGCAATGTCGGTCTGCCGTTTTTTCAAATTGTCTTCTATGCTATTGCATTTATTATTCAGGGCATCGCAGGTTGTTTGCAACTGATGTGCCTCCGCATCCATCCGGTCGATTTCATGCAAGAATGGTTCCCGTGCGGCCTTCCGTTCCTCTGCTATATGCAGATTTTGTTCGTCTTTTTCGTGGATGGCCTTCGTTTCCGCGGCTTTTTGCTTCAATTGCGGAAGGTTGACGTTGACGGTGTCCAACGCCTTCCGGTCGCGTTCCTGTTCATCCGCAACTTTTTTGTAATCAAGATATAGCGGCGTCACATCGGCGGCTGTCCGCGCCGCTTCAAGGCGCGGCTTTTCCTGCGCGAATCCCGCTTCCTCCTGTGCAAGTTGTTGTTCCGCCTGTTCCTTTTCCAGCAACTGTTTCCGGCATTCGAGACGTTTGTTGTCCGTATCCAGCTGGCCTTCCAGTTGTTTTATGTTTGTTTCAAGGTTCTTCATCCCGGCGTCGATTTCAACCAGACGGTTGTTTTTCTGCAGAACCTCTTCGTCCGTAAGGATTTGAATCCCTCCCAACTGCTCCTGAAGTCTTGTGCATTCATCGACGGCCGCCTTCCGTTTTTCGGCGATTTTCTCTCCGATTCGTGAATAAATCGCCGTTCCCGTGATCTTTTCCAGAATGTCCGCCCGTTTGGCGCTTTCTTCCGAAAGGAACGCGTTGAATTTACCCTGCGCAAGCAGAATCACCTGGCAGAACTGCTTGAAATCAAGACCCAGCAACTGCTTGATTTTGACTGTCTTGGCGCTTGTTCCCTCTTCTTTGTGGAGAACGCCGTTTTCCGTCCACTGGAGCCAGCAGCCGTTCTTATCGACGCTGTCGTCGTATTTCCCCCCATTGACGCCTTTCGTGACGGCTTTCAGCGTGGAATGGCTGCAATATTCGATACCATCGACCTCGAAAATCAGTTCCGCCATGCACTCCAGCGTCCCTTTGCTGGCGAATTCGGAACGTTTGTTGGACATACGGTCGGTCTGGTCGTAGAGCGCGAAGGAAATAGCGTCGAGAATGGTCGATTTACCGCTGCCGGTCTTGCCCGTGATGGCGAAAAGCGGGCTGTTGACATAGGCGGCGTCTTGGAAATCAATTTCCCACGCGCCATAGATGGAATTCATGTTCTGGATGGTCAACTTCTTGATTCTCATTGTCTTCCGCCTATGTCATTGCGCATTTTGATCATCATCTCCGCAGGCTTGTAACGCTTCCAGCAGTTTCATTCTATACCATTGGCGGTCTTCGGGGGAAATCAACGGATTGCCGTCGGCTTCCGCCGACGGATCGGACAGGCTGTTCAGAAAATCGTCGAACAGTTTTTCAGGCGTCATCTCCTGCAGTTTTTTGCCTGATTTGGCGAATTTGGCCAGCTGTGGATTCAGGGCCTGATTCTTGCAGACGACGATGTCCAACGGCGAATCATCGCCCAGAAGCTGTGTCAGATGGTTCTTCAAGTCCGGGTAGAACATTCCCGTGTTGACAACGGCCAGCCATAGCGGATTGCCATTGTTTTCTTGTTGACGTTTCGCTTTCAAAGCCATTAAGCCTTGCTCCAACTCTTCCACATTCCCTTGCAGAACAGCCATTTCGGACAGTTCTGGAACATCCTGCGCGGTGATTGGCATTCTGCGGAAATCGTTGGGTGTATCCGTATTCCAAAGGATGAATTCTTTGTCTTTATCACATTCCGCAAAACTCATTTTCATGAGCGAACCTGCATAGCGGACATTTTCCAGGCCATTGACAATCTGCGCACGATGAAGATGCCCCAACGCCAAATAATCAATATCGGCCAATGGAAGCATCTCGACATGAATGGAATGCAGATTGCCGCGCAGGACGCTGTCATCCGAACCTTTGCCGCCGACCGCGAAGAAATGCCCCATCGCGATCAACGGCAAATCCGGATATTTTGTTTTCGCCAAATCCACGACGCGACGGTAGTGGTTGACGACATATTGTTCGTATGCGGCGTCCTGTTCCGCCTGCGTCTTGCCCGGCAGGCCTGGGCTGACGAGATACGGGACGGCGCAGGCAACTGTTTCGATTTTTCCATTTTCCTTCAACGGAATGACTTCCCGCTCGAGAGCGTTTTCGTTTGCTGATCCGATGACATGGATGTTCAGCAGTTCCAGAAGGCCTGCCGGCGCTTCCAGATACGATGGCGAATCATGGTTTCCCGCGATGATGACGACGTTCTCCACATTTGTGTTTTCTCGCAGCGATTTGAGAAAATCGTAATATTGACGAGTCGCCTGGTTGGATGGTGCATGGCTGTCGAAAACGTCGCCTGATACGAGCAGCGTGTTGACGTTTTCCCGCTGGATGGTCTTGATGATAAACTGCAGTAAGGCGGCGGCTTCGTCTATACGCCGCCGCCCCTCCATCTCGGAGCCAAGATGCCAGTCGGATGTGTGAAGGAACAACATTTTTCCAATGTGTAATGATAAATGAGTAATGAGTAATTTAGGTATAAAATATACACAAGAGGCGGGAAAATGCAACATGATACACGGCATCATGGAAAACAGATGAGATTGTTATCTCATTCCAAATAATTTGTGGCAGCAAGGCGTTTTTATTGTGAAATGCAGATTACCGTTGCCGCGTAGCAAGAAGCCTTTCTTGATGAGATTTTCAAAAATAAAAGGTGGATGGTTGAATGGAATCGATTGCTTTTTCTTGGAAGTGTGTGAAGTGGTATTGGCCATGCTTTCTACTTATTGCTTCAGGCGTTGTCTGGTTTGTCTTTTTCATGAAAGCTATACAGAGGAGAAGGAATTTAAAGGAAACGGATAAAAAGACCATATTGAACATTCTGATTGTGATGTACTTGCTACAGTGCATCGTTCTTTGGTTGTATGGATATTCTTTCTTGTACTATCTATTGGGAATCAATATTGATAAATATTTCATATTGGTACGCAATTTTATGTTTGTCAATTGGTTAGTGTGGTTGGTAAACATGGTGACATTGGTTGCAGTAATCCCGAGAGAATATAAGACGCTCAGATGGGCTGGTCTTGAGGTTTTCTTTTGCCAATTGTTTGTGTATGGGATTGCATTTGCTCATTTTGGTCATTATTAGAGGCAGTTTGAACTTCCACTTTCAATCCAATGGATAATTATGGAAATAGTTATTGCTTTATATGCATTGTTTATCCTGACCGCTGTCATAAGTTTGGGAATGTACATTTTCCCAATAAGCCTCATGGCTATATGGATGTTGGATTTACTGTATATACTATGTGCCTTAGTGTGGTTGGGCATGTTCATCTGGACGGTTCCGTGGCGAAATCTCAAATTGCTCAAAGAACTGAGGATGCTGGGCTTCATGAGTTTCATGTATCTTTTAAAGGCTATTTTACTGGTGTTCTATAGGCCGAGTTTGAAAGGTTTTTCCACATGCGGATCATCCGATGTGATGTTGCAAAGCATTTTTTACGGAAATTGGCTTATTTGTTTATTGATTCTGTTAACATCCATGGTAGCGATTGAGTTTGGTTATAAAAAACATGGATATATCACGCTGTTATTGTCTGGTATACAGGCAATAGTCTATGGGGCGGTATTTGTATTGGTTGATAGGATTGGAAATATATAGGCTGGAAGAGGCGGAACATGAATCATGCATATATCATCAAAACTCCAGAAAGCGATGCGGAAATTCACAGTATGTGGCGGTTGAACCACGCGGTTTTCGCGGAGGAATATCCGCAGCATCCTGCGGAACCGGATGGTTTCCTGATTGACAAGTTTCACGACAAGAACATCTACCGCATCGCATGGGATGGGAAGAACGTACTGGGCATGATTTCCGCCCATTGGCGGCCGCCGTTCTCCGCCGTGGCGAAATTTGGGAATACCGTGGAACGTCATATTATTGATGGAAAGACGGCGGAAATCCGCCTGCTGGCGTTGCGGAAAGACGTTCGCGGTACATCGCTGGCGGTGCAGTTGGCTGTGTCATTGATGACGGAATTGCAGTCGCTTGGAATGGAACGTCTAGTCATTTCCGGCATTTCCGTGCAAGTGCGTTTTTACCGTCATGTCGGTTTTGAAATCGTCGGCGAACCTGTTTCGGAGAACGGCATTGTGTTCTATCCGATGATCGGTCGTTTGGATAAGATATTATCCAGAAAGGACATCTGCGAACGGTATGCGTGTTGTTTGAAATAGATTTTGAGTGGCTAAATCTACAACCAGACCATTGAATTGGAACCACGAAAAGCACGAAATGCACGAAAATTATTTTTGATTCAAGGCACCACAGAAGACACAGATTACACTGAATGCCTCGCCGTCGGGCTGACAAACTCCTATAGATTTTGCTTGTATAGAATGAATTCCGAAAGCTGAAGAGCCCAACGGCTCCGACGGCTCGGCGGTTGTCATCGCTTCGCGAGGTGAAAAGGATGTCATGCGGAAGCTCGTAGCCTATTATGGAAAGAAAAATCTTTTTCAGAAAACAGGAAAAAATGAATGATAGTAGTACAGATTTTTTATCACAAAACACTCAAAAAAAACTCGCCGCCGGGCTAACTACATCATGATGATTCAATTATGCAACAAAATGTTGATTACGAATGAACCAAACGGCTCCGGCTGCTGCTGCGGTTGTTGAAAAACACGGATGGATAATATTTATGTCACTTACTTGCGGCAAGTTGGACGCCGAGGTCGAAGGCCTTTTGGCAGTCTTGCGGGAAGACGGTTTCATGGCGGAGCTTTTTGGCATCCGCGTCGAACGCGCCGAGATGGTAGCGGCTGTAGTCCTTCACCTGCATCGTGTTCGTGGAGAGCAGGGGGGTGCAGTTTCCGAAGAAGCGTATCATGATGTCCTCATAACGCTTGAACATGGCTGTATAGCCGATCTTGTCGAGCATCTCTTCGGGGCAGTTCATGGTATAGATCATCGCGGTCTTCTTGGCAGGACTGAGCGGCTGGCTGAAATTGTCGTAGTTGAGATACTGGAAGACGAAGCGTTCGATGAAGCAGCGCATTTCACCCGTGACTTCGCTGAAGTAAATGGGACTGCCCATGACGACGGCATCGGCCTCATGAAGGCGCGCCAAAACAGGCGACAAATCGTCCTTCAGGACGCAACGGCCCAGGCTCTTGCCGTTCTGGAGCTTGCAGGCGAGACAACTGACGCAGCCGCGGAATGTAAGGTCGTACAGATGGACGATTTCCGTTTCCGCTCCGACGGACGCCGCGCCTTCGAGCGTTTTCTTCAGCAGTGTGTCCGTGTTCCAGTTTTTGCGTGGGCTTCCGTTGATCGCGATGACTTTCATGATGGTTGTTCCTGATTTTAATGAAAAGGTCTGTAATGATTTTGATTAATGTAATCGACGGGCGGGATTTTGCAAAGCATATCTTCTATCTGATAGAATGACGTCCTGACGAATGATAGAGAGCTTTTATTGATTCCCGCAATATCCATCGACCCATTGTTTCAAAACATTGATGTGAATCGTCGGTTCCTGTACTTGAAATAATTTTGTTTTGCATTAGACTATTATACATGTATGTTTCATAAGGAATGAGCGAACAAAGACCCAGCAGATGCGCCGATAGAGCAGTATGATCGATTCATCCTCAGCAAGCATCTTCTAAACGCCGAAGGGGGAACTATGACAATAGAAGAAGTTTTGGCAATAAATGAAAAGCAGATATTTGACAGGAAGAGCATTTTGATCAGGCCGGCCGATCTGTCAGATGCCCTTTGCGCTTTCGCCAATGCTGACGGCGGGACTGTCGCCATTGGAATATCGGATAAAAACCGCCGGATTGAAGGTGTTGATAATTATCAGGGGCAGTTGAATGATATTCTTCGGGTTCCGATTGATTTCTGCAATCCTACCGTGCCTGTGATCACTGAAATGGTGGATTGCGTCAATTCAAAAGGGAAGCCTGACCATGTGCTGCTGATGCATATTGAAGCAAGTCCGCAATTCCATGCCAATCAGGCGGATGAGGCGTTTGTTCGCGTTGGAGACAAGAATAAAAAACTGGATTTCAATGATCGCCTGACACTCATGTATGCCAAAGGTGTACGCTACTATGAAGACGAGCCTGTGGCGGATGCGACCATTGACGATTTGGATTTGGACTTTGTCAGCGAGTACTGCAAGAGGATTGGCTATACAAAATCTCCTGAAGAGTATGTGCGCGAAAACAAGAAGTTCGTCACCATGAAAGATGGCAAGGAGCAGGTTTCCGTGGCCGCCATCCTTCTGTTCGGAAAGAATCCACAGCTATTCTTTCCGCGTGCCTATATCCGTTTTATTCGGTATGACGGCACCGAGGCGTTGGTCGGAAAAGATATGAATGTCATCAAAGACAAGATCTTTGAGGGGCGTATTCTTGAACAAGTGGAGCAAGCGGTCGAGTTCATCAAAATCCAGATGAAGGAGAAAACCTATCTCGGCCATGACGGCATCTTTGTCACAGAGGAAGAGTATAATGAGTTCATTCGCACGGAGATAGTGGTGAACGCGGCCACGCATCGCGATTATGGAATCAAGGGGACGGATATACAGATCAAGATGTTTGACGATCGTCTGGAAGTGGACAGCCCGGGCACGTTTGCAGGGATGGTGAAAAAGGAGAATATCCGATATACGCATTTCTCACGGAATCCGAAGATCGCCGCATTTCTGAAAGACTATGGCTATGTGAAAGAATACGGCGAAGGCGTTGACCGTATGTGCAGGGAACTGGCGGCAATCGGTCTTCCTGCTCCTGTATTCAATAACAGCACCTTCATTCTGAAGACGATAGTCAAGAGCTCGTCTTATAAAATGCTTTCGTCTGAAAATCAAGAGAATGCTGAAAAGGATGAAAGGTATTCTGATAAAGCAATAAATATTTTCGAACCGGAGGAAAAGTTGCCGATAAAAGAGCCAAAAGTGGCCGATTCAGGAGCAAAATTGCAGAAATTATCCGAATTGGATGAAAATCGTCCGTTAAAAGAAACACAGGTTAGTGAATCAGACAAAAAGTTGCCGATTAAAGAGCCGGTGACGTCTGAATCGTCTGAAAAGTTGCCGATTAAAGAGTCGATGGTGTCTGGTTCGTTTGAAAAGTTGCCGATTAAAGAGCCAGTAGCGTCCAAATCGTCTGAAAAGTTGCCGATTAAAGAGTCGATGGTGTCTGGTTCGTTTGAAAAGTTGCCGATTAAAGAAGCAGATGCGACTGAATCATCAAAAAAGTTGCCGATAAAAGAGCCAGTAGCGTCCAAATCGTCTGAAAAGTTGCCGATTAAGATTTCCATTGAGTCATATACTCGTTCATACCATGATAAAGGTTACAGTCATCCGACTATTCAAAATCTCAAGGCAATTTATAATGATATAGAAGTGAATCAAGTCTTTGGTTCGGCTTATCTTGTGAAGATATTGGAATGTTCTGAAAGGACCGCAAGAGGTTTGATCGGAAAACTCAAAGAGATGGATGTTATTGTAGCGGTTATGGGCAAAGGAAGAGGAAAAGGTCAAGGCAAGGGAATATACCGTTTCAAATATGAAGATGAAGTGTAGGAGACGTAGTTGCTAATGTCTAAATCAAATCTTATCATTATATTGTTTTTCATCGTGGCCTGTGTTTGTTATGGCGTTTCGTTGGACGATTTTGCCGCCGTTTACAAGGCGAAGGCGATGCATGAAGGGCCAAATGTTGTTCGACTGATTTCGCCTAGTGCGGAATGGAATGCGGGGCTGGTATGGAAAAATCCGCAGGGGGCGGATTTTTCCAAGGCGAAATGGCTGGAGGTCGATGTGGAAAATCTTTCGAAAACGCGGCAAGGACGGCTGACGATGCATGTCTCCGCCGGCGGCGTGAGCGGCGATTCTGGCGACCATGCGACGGCGATCTTCAAGAAGAATCGTTCCGTCAATACGGGAATCGGCCTCAATCCAGGCGAAAAAGGCACGATGAAACTGCTGCTGACGCATCCGGAAGTCTATGGTGCGCCGCAGGATGCACGTGGCATCACGGTTATCGACACGGCGCATGTCACGATGATCGAATTCAAAATGCAGTGGCCGTTTGAAGACGAGTTCGATGGATTGGCGGATTTCCGTCTGTCCAACCTGCGTATGGAAGGCGAACCGGACGCAAAACGACACGTCGATACAGACAAATATGTGCCGTTTGTTGACAAATACGGACAATTCGTCCATGACGAATGGCCTGAAAAAGTCCATTCGGATGACGAACTGGCGGCGGATCTGGCCGACGAATTGAAACATCTCAAAGGCGCGCCGAAATCGTGGGATGGGTATGGCGGTTGGGTGAATGGGCCGCAGTTGAAGGCGACGGGCCATTTCCGCACGGAGAAGGTCGATGGAAAATGGTGGTTTGTGACGCCGGAAGGGCATCTTTTCTTTTCCGTCGGTATTGACGTAACCCGCGTCATGACCGATATTACGGATGCGAGACGGCATCCCAATTGGTTCCAGTCGGAGATTCCTGCGGACGGGAAGATGCCGTTCACAATTTGGAATCTTGAAAAGAAATTCGGCAAGAAGGATTTCGCGGCGGACTACTATGATTTTGTCGTCAAACGGTTTGATTCATGGGGGCTCAACACGATTGGCAACTGGAGCGCGCCTGAACTGGCGTTGATGAGCCGCAAGCCGTATGTCATGTCCGTTCTCGAACGTGCACGGGGCGTGAAACGCCATCCGAAAATCAATATCTATGATTTGGAAGACGCTGGCTTTGAGGAAAATATGCGGAAGGCAATCCGCCAGCGTTTTGAAATGGACGCGGCGTTGCGCCATGCGGCGGCGGATCCGATGTGCATCGGATTTTTCATCGACAACGAACTTCAATTTCAGCGGTGGATTCCGTCCGCCGGCGGAAAGGAGAAGGCGGAAGCGGGGCTGGATTTGTATTTCCGCGTCTGCAAGGAGGAACTGGCGAAGGCGGCGCCGGACAAGCTGTATCTGGGCAGCCGTTTCGTCGGCTTCCGGCAGACGGGATTGTTGTGGCGGACGGCGGCGAAATACTGCGACGTCATCACGGTCAACGCATACGCCAATTCCGTCTATAATCTTTCCGAGAAGATGTTCGAGGCGGGAAAGGAGAAGCCGTTGCTCGTCGGCGAGTTCCATTTCGGCTGTCTGGACCGCGGCATGTTCAAGGCCGGATTGGCGCCTGTCCATGACCAGACGGAGCGCGGCCGCAGCTTCCTGCGCTTTGCGGAGGGCTGCCTGCGGCATCCGCTGATTGTCGGCTGCCATTGGTTCCAGTATCGCGACCAGCCGTTGCTTGGGCGCGGCGACGGCGAAGCGTATCAGATCGGCTTCGTCGATGTCTGCGACAGGCCGTATCGCGAACTATGCGACGCGGCCCGCCGCTTCGGCGAAACCATGTATGGAATACTCTCAGCCACAGGATATTAGAACCACGAATGGACACAAATGAACCTGGAGCGGTCAAGCCGCAACCAAATCATTGATTGGAACCACGAAAGGCACGAAAGAGCACGAAATTTCAAACCACAGAATACACTGAATACACTGAAAAGCCTCGCCGCCGGGCTGACAATCTTCTATAGATTA